>NZ_QQAY01000001.1:0-672425 GCF_003350505.1 Falsibacillus pallidus | reverse complement strand
AGGCAAACCGTGGATTGATGGAATTCCAGGAAATGCTGAAGTGCGATGAGAAGTTTCTCTGGCATTTGCTCTCACTCACACAGGAGGGCAATTTCAAGGCTGGAAGATTCGCTTTGATTTCAGCGGATGAATTGATTGTGGCCCATACGAATGAAACGGAGTACCGTTCATTTATTTCGAATAAAAAGAATGAAGCCCTGCATTCCCGGATCATTGTCATGCCGGTTCCGTATAATCTGAAGGTGTCGCAGGAAGAGAAGATTTACGAGAAGATGATCAATGAGTCCGATGTATCGGATGTGCATATCGCCCCTCATACATTAAGAGTGGCTGCGATGTTCACTATTTTGACCAGGCTGAAGGATCCGAAGCGCGGGGATATCGACTTGATCAAGAAAATGCGCCTGTATGATGGAGAAAGTGTCGAAGGATTCAATTCCGCTGATCTCGATGAGCTGAAGAAGGAGTATCAGGATGAAGGCATGAGCGGCATCGATCCGCGGTATGTCATCAACCGGATTTCGTCCACGATTATCCGGAAGGAAGTCAAGACGATCAATGCCCTTGATGTCCTGCGTTCCTTGAAGGAGGGGCTCGATCAGCATCCTTCGATTACACAGGAGCTCCGCGAGAAATATTTGAATTACATTTCACTCGCCAGAAAAGAATACGACGACATTGCCAAGAAAGAAGTACAGAAGGCATTCGTGTATTCCTATGAAGAATCGGCCAAGACGCTTATGGATAACTACCTCGATAACGTCGAAGCGTACTGTAATAAAGCGAAAATGAGAGACCAGCTGACTGGGGAAGAGATCAATCCGGATGAAAAATTGATGCGTTCGATTGAAGAACAGATCGGCATCTCTGAAAATGCGAAAAAGGCTTTCAGGGAAGAGATCCTCATCCGCATCTCGGCGTACGCCAGAAAAGGCAAGCGGTTTGACTACAATTCCCATGACCGCCTGCGCGAAGCCATCCAGAAGAAATTGTTTGCCGATCTGAAAGATGTCGTCAAGATTACGACATCCACCAAGACGCCGGATGAACTTCAGTTGAAAAAAATCAACGAAGTCGTCGCAAGGCTCATCGACGAGCACGGCTACAATTCCACCTCTGCGAATGAACTGCTTCGCTATGTGGGCAGCCTGTTGAATAGATAAGCCCGGGGGAAGGTTCAATAGAAATAAGCGAGGGTCCAAATCGTAAATGATTTGGACTCTTTTTATTTGGAATAAACAGGGTGTTACACATCGCATAGTCAAGAATATGAACTCCTGCCCTGGTCATGTGTTCACTGGCAAAGGGCAAAAAACTTTGGGATAGACAGAAAGATTAAGATCGGACGGAAATCATTCTTTTTGATGAAACCCCAGGAACTGACCAAGAGCGAGAAAATGAAGCTAGAAAGATTCTTCTACGAAGAATTAGAAAAGGAAATCAAAATAAGCTAGGAGGATGGAAATGAATATCACGCTTATTCAATCAGATTTAGCCAATATGATCTTTCACCTGAATGTCATGAGTAAAAAGCATTCACAAGGGGATGAAATCGAATTACGGGCTTATGGAGGGCCGGAGAAAGAACAAACTCTTTGATGCTATTAAATTCAAATTTGAAGCAGCATTTACCCAGGATCAAAAGGACGAATATGAATTTGAATTTTCTTTTGAAGAAATGGACATGCTGCATTCGTTTGTAGATTGGTATGTAAAAGAGTTAGACCTGGAGGCAGAGGATCAAGGGGAAAACGTGAGTGATAATCCTATGTTTCTATCTCTTGTTTCTGTAAGGAATCAAGTTGAAAAAGAATTGAGTATCAGAAAGCCAATATTTTAATTGATCCAGGAGGGAAATGTATGAAAACCTACTTCACTTGTCCATCTTGCAAGCAATTAAAGATTAAAAAAGAATCCCGTTCTTTTTGTCTTAGTTGCTTCAAAAGTTACTTGTCCGAGGATAAAAAAACGCAAAGACGGTTTTTGTTCAGAAGGAAGTTTCATAAGGTTAATTAATTATCAAAAACGGTCGTTCATTTAATAGAGCTTGCCGAACTATTTGAAAAGAAAGAAGTTGAATTTTTTCCACTCAAAGATAGTATTGATACATCAACAGCAATGGAAAGTTTTTTTTCGAGTTAGGACCAGTATTGCTGAACTCGAAAGAGGTAGTATCAGTGAAAGGCGATTTTTTTATTTTCATCAAATTATTAATTATTCGATGGAAATAGATAAAGATATGCTTAAAGTTATATCTGAAGTCAATATGTTAAGAATTTAGGAGTATATTGATATTTTCTTAAAAATGATACTTAATAACTAATAAATTGCATGAATTTTCAATATGTTAAGGTAAAAAGGCTTATAAACAGATAGGGGAATATCAGATGAGAAGAATTTTTAAGGCACTAATGGTTTTAACATTTATTCTATGTTTTACGGGTGATTTTCAACATGTTAAAGCAGCAACGAGTAAAAATGCACAATTAAGTAATATGGGATTTTCAAAAGACGAAATAAATGGAATGCAAGATCAGACGAAAAATAAGTTGTTAAATGCAGGGGGAAAAAGAGCAGATTACGAGGTAACAGAGACTGAGTATTATAATAGTCTTGATGGAACTAAATATGAAGTAACAGATGAAAATAGAGATGAAATTAACAAAATTATGCAAAAGGATATTGAGGAATACAGTAAAAAATCTGGAATTTCAATTATGTATTTAGGACAACCTATTGAGCAATCAAGAGTATCTACTTTATCTAGCAGTGGTGGAGATCAGACTTCTACTGATAAATTATCTTTTACAGCGTACCTTGATCAGGTTCCTTCTGGAAATCCAAGTACTGAAGTTGAGTACTTGGCAACTATAGATTTTTCTTGGATGCAATCTCCAAGCATTGCACAAAAGGATCATATGGCATTGGCTTGGGATGAGCGTTTTATTGGAGTTGCTAATTCTTTAGATGGATATTATCTTTTAGATGCGTTTGGAGACGGGAATTTTGGGCAGGGTTCCATTAATTTAGAACAATCTTTATATGGGTTTGATGCTAGCTTTACACTTGGGCACTTTTTAGAATTAGGAGGAGCCTCACAAAATGTTAGAGTTGCAAAACAATATAGTAATAGAACTGCTAAATTCGAAGCAAAATATATTCATACCTTTTTACCGCTCACTGGCGGAGTAAATATAGGACAAGCCTTTGTAAATGTACCATCTGACTGGCTATGTCAAGAATTCAAGCTAGACTTTAACTTAATAATTGGAAGTTAAATGAAAAAACATTCATTTCGTAAAAAATTAATGTTACTATGAAAATGGAAAAAAGTAAGAATTAAATACTTTATTTAATCAAAAGGGTAACTAATCAAGTTACCCTTTTGATTTATCTGTATTAAACAAAAATGAGGTACTGACATGAGGTTAATTGTTTTCTTATTAATTTTTATTTTATTAGTAATTACTATTAAATTTAAAGAAAAAAATAAAAGTAAGAGTTTCTGGCTAAAAATAATTGTATTGTACTTTTTAGTTATTATATCTTTTAATCTGGGAAGCATACACATTCCTATTGGTTTAATTGTTGGCGGGTTAATTATTTATAAATTTTCCAATGTAAATAAGTCATTTGTGAAATTAACCTTAATATTTTCATTAACAGCGTACATTTTTGCATATTATGTTTTTCCTCCTATTGGAATTAATAACATTTTGTATTCTAAAAATGTTGTAGAAAATATTAATCAGTTTAAAATAATTAATTCAATAAATATATATTCAGAGGAAGATCCAATTCAGAAAAAATTAAGAAATTTTTATGATAAAGAAACAGACCCATCACTAGTAATGTTATTAGCATATGTACTAGATGACAAAAACGTTTCAATAAAAAATAAACAGTGGTTAAAATATGAGGCGCGCCAAGAACTTGATCTAAAAATTGCACAAAAAATAGAAAGCAATAACACAGTATACTATTATTTGAAATATAATGACGGAACTGACTATTTGGCAGAATTTAAAAAAGAAAATTCGGATTTTTACTTAAAAAATGTAATTAAAGGAAAAATAGAATTCAATAAACCTGTAGATCAATATTTTTGGAACTAATTCTTTATGGGTTATTTACAACATCAATGGTGATCCACTCCACTTGATTCCGCAGAATCTGCGTGAGGATTTTCACAAGGAATATGGAATCCGCGTGGAAGGCAATCTTTCGCCATTGAATCTGATGAGGCTTGAACAGGATTACAGCGGCAGAATTGAAGATGTATTAGTGGAACGCATTTTCTTCTCGGAAGATAAACGCGTGGGAATCGGAACGTTCAGTCCATCGGATCCGAAATCCCAGGATATCGCTGATTTGACGGGAAGCATCGACTTTTCCACGATCGCTGAATTTGGATCTGAATCCGATCCAAGGGCGTACCGCTTCGACGGAGAGCTGAATAAAGCAAACCGTGGATTGATGGAATTCCAGGAAATGCTGAAGTGCGATGAGAAGTTTCTCTGGCATTTGCTCTCACTCACACAGGAGGGCAATTTCAAGGCAGGAAGGTTCGCCTTGATTTCAGCGGATGAATTAATTGTGGCCCATACGAATGAAACGGAGTACCGTTCATTTATTTCGAATAAAAAGAATGAAGCCTTGCACTCCCGGATCATTGTCATGCCGGTTCCGTATAATCTGAAGGTTTCACAGGAAGAGAAGATTTACGAGAAGATGATTAATGAGTCCGATGTATCGGATGTGCATATTGCCCCTCATACATTAAGAGTGGCTGCGATGTTCACAATTTTGACCAGGTTGAAAGATCCGAAGCGCGGGGATATCGATTTGATCAAGAAAATGCGCCTTTATGATGGAGAAAGTGTCGAAGGCTTCAATTCGGCGGATCTGGATGAGTTGAAGAAAGAGTATCAGGATGAAGGCATGAGCGGCATCGATCCGCGGTATGTCATCAACCGGATTTCGTCCACGATTATCCGGAAAGAAGTCAAGACGATCAATGCCCTTGATGTCCTGCGTTCCTTGAAGGAGGGTCTCGATCAGCATCCTTCGATTACACAGGAGCTTCGTGAGAAATACTTGAACTATATTTCACTTGCCCGCAAGGAATACGATGACATCGCGAAAAAAGAAGTTCAGAAAGCGTTCGTCTACTCCTATGAGGAATCTGCTAAAACGCTTATGGATAACTACCTCGATAACGTTGAAGCGTACTGCAATAAAGCGAAAATACGCGATCAGCTGACAGGGGAAGAAATCAATCCGGATGAAAAATTGATGCGTTCGATTGAAGAACAGATCGGAATTTCTGAAAATGCGAAAAAGGCTTTCAGGGAAGAAATCCTCATCCGCATTTCTGCTTACGCCCGAAAAGGCAAGAGGTTTGACTATAACTCGCATGACCGCCTGCGCGAAGCCATCCAGAAGAAATTGTTTGCTGACTTGAAAGATGTCGTCAAGATCACGACATCCACCAAGACGCCGGATGAACTTCAGTTGAAGAAAATCAACGAAGTCGTCGCAAGGCTCATCGACGAACACGGCTACAATTCCACATCAGCGAATGAACTGCTGCGCTATGTGGGAAGCCTGTTGAATAGATAAGACCGGGGGAAGATAAATAGAAATAAGCAAGGGTCCAAATCGAAAATGATTTGGACCCTGTTTCGTTATAGTAAATAAATGGTAAAATAGTGCAGGAAGGGGGTTTAATATGCTGCAGTATAAATGGTTAAATGGAAGTGTGCCTATCTTGGAGCAATTGCCTGCTGGTTTCAGCCATGCAGCCCTTTTATTACACCCGTTTATTCAATTGCCAAAAGGATATGCAAAAAATAGACAGTCGAAAAAATTCCTGTCTGATGAAGAGATAATCCAGTCAGGCACACCGGTAAAATGGGAAAAAATAATGCAATGGAGCGGCTTGGATCTAGATGAGCTTGGCATTGCATTGCAAACCGGCATTAATGCATTAAACAGGGATTATGCCCGGGAAGATTTGTATCTAAAAGTTAATGCCATTATGACAGATGACTTATATTATCCTAATGAAGATGTCATTTCAGCTTTGCTATTTCAAAAGATAATGACCATTCTCCAATCAAAAGGAGCCCGTTATATAACCTACGATGATCCTATAGGTATAAAAAACGGCAGAATTGATTTGGAAGGATTCTCTCCTTCAGATCTTAGCCGTATTGCCCTAAGAGAAGTCATTATCGCAGATGAGAATCTGGAATTTGCTTTTATGAGCCGGCTTGATTCCCTTTACACATTATTCGTGACAAAGGAAGATAACATATGCCAGATCGTAGATTCTATGGATATGGAAGCAATCATTTGTACAGATGAAACGTATGTTGATTGGTATTTTAAGAGCCGACACTGAAGGCCGTGGTCCGGGAAAAGGCGCTGATCATCAGCCCCGGCACGACTTCAAATATTTTTTCTTCCGTAAAGCCATGCTTCAAATAAAGCTTCTTGGCCGGTTCATTTTTCGCCCCTGTGGTTACCTTCCATTGTTCACATTCAGAGGTTAGGTTGAATAGTTCCTTAATAAGCGCGGATGCAATTCCCTTGCGATGAAAATTAGGATGGACCATCATCCGGCAAATCGTGATGGTAAAAGGGCCATCTGCTTCATAGGAAAGAAGCCCTGCCAATGCTCCATTATCATAATAGGCAAGGAATTCTTCATTGACGTTCATTAGATCATCAATCGTTTCTTTAAGTGGTGGGATATCATAAAATTGGATGATATCTGCTTCGATTTGATAGGAAGCCAGTTGGATCGGCAGCACTTGTTCAGCGATCGACTGGTCTTTTATATTCACTCTTTTTATCACGTTTCTTCCTCGGCTTTCGTTGTTTAGATTTTGAACCTGCGGGTATCCTCTAAACAAGAGGTGATTTCATTATGTCACAGGAGTCCAAAAAGAAGAAAGAAGAATTGGAAGAAAAAAATGGTTCCATGGCGAGAGATTTAAAGGAAGTCAAAGAACTCGGGAAGCAGATGGAACGGCACCGGACGAATGAAGAGCTCCAGGAAGAAGGGAAGGATCCCGATCCCATTCAATATGATGAAGAAGAGTAAAGCCAGGCGGAGGTTCGCCTGGCTGTTTATTTTGTTTGATTCAAAAATACTTTCAGACGCTGTTTTACTTCTGGCCATTCGATATCGATGATGCTGAATACAACGGTATCTCGGATGTAGCCGTCATCTAGGACCCGATGTTTGCGGAGTGTCCCTTCTTTAGCTGCGCCAAGTCTCATAATGGCGTTTTGTGAGCGGACATTCCTGGAGTCTGTCTTCAGCTGGACGCGGTTTAGCTTCAATTTATCAAAGCAATATTGCAGCAAGAGGAATTTGCACTCTGTATTGGCTGCCGTTCTCCAAACGCTCGGATTGTACCAGGTCCAGCCGATTTCAAGATTCTTATCAGGAATGGAGATATCGAGAAAACGTGTGCTTCCGACAATTCGATTCTGCTCCTTGCTGAAAATCACAAATGGATAGTCGATTCCTTGATCACGGCGAATCAGCGCCTGCTTGATCAGCTGCTCCATATCGGATTTTGACTGCACTTTTTTCGGCATGTAGGTCCAAATATCTTCAGCCTGTGCTGCTTCGTATAAACCTTCGAGATGCTCCATGCCCATTGGGTGGAGTTCTACATATTTGCCTTCTAACTGTATCGTTTGATCTATCATCATTTTATCCCTCCCTATAAATTCAATTCATAATGAATCCATTGTTCATTTGCATCAACCCCGCCCATTTTTCGGTAAAGGGATTGGGCCTTAACATTATCAACTGCGGTTTGCCAAGACATGTTCGCACACCCCATTTCTCTCGCTTGTTGTTCGCTTTTGCGGAAGAGAGATTCTCCGATTCCTTTTCCTCTCCATTTTTGTGTTATGAATAAGTCATTCAAGATGGCGACTTTTTTCACACGGGTGGTGCTGAAGGTGAAATACAAAGTAGAAAACCCAATCAATCGATCGTTCTCCACTGCAAGGAGTTGTTTCCCAACAGACGGGTTATGCATTAGAGACAATATTAATTCTTCCAGATCTTTTTCGTCAGGCTTGGGACGTTGATAAAAATCCACAATGTACTGAAGCATCAATGGTTTCAATTGATCCACGTCTTTTTCTTCCGCATTTTTAATTGTAAATTCCATAGTAGCAGCTCCTTTTGACCTCTTTATTTTAGATGGAAATAGACAGATTGAAGATGACAATTTACTATTAGTTTAGATGAGAAGTTGGCTCGTTGGGAGAGACAGATAAAGAGAATGAGGAGAGGTCAGATGGAGAAACAAACGTTGATAGCCCCCATCATTTTTAAGGAAGGCGGAGTGCCGCTGTATGAGCAGCTCTATCAGCATATTCGGCAGGAAATCATCACAGGTAGGCTGAAGCAAGGTGTCAAATTGCCTTCCATCCGGTCGCTTTCGGAAAAATTAAAGATCAGCAAGACTACGGTCGAAAATGCATACAGCCAGCTGGCTGCAGAAGGATATGTAAGAAGCAAGGAGAAAAGCGGCCTGTTCGTTGAAAAATTGGACACAAGTTTTTTTCATGGCGAAGGTACTTCAGGCGAGTCACGGGATGGATGGAAAAAAAGTACTGTGATGCCGGAGCTCGATTTTAACTACAGCCTCATAAATCCAGATCTATTTCCAATTAAGGACTTTGAAAAAGCGCATCGCTGGGCCCTTTCGAATTTTGCTCATTTTCAGTACGGCGATCACTTCGGGGAATGGCCGCTCCGGAATCTGCTGTCCACCTATTTGAGGGAGACGAGGGGCGTGGACTGTGAGGCAGACCAAATCATCATCGGGGCAGGTACAAGATATTTGATCGGCCTTTTGGTCCATGCGTTGGAGCTTGGAAATGCAAGCGTTGGATACGAGGATCCGGGATTTGATGGGGTGCGTGCCTATCTACAATGGTCGGGTGTAAAGACCGTTCCCATTAACGTGGATGAGGAGGGGCTGTCTATAGAAGAGTTAAGGCAGACCAATCCTAAAGCGGTTTATACAACTCCGGCACACCAGTTTCCGACGGGGGCTATTATGCCGATTTCCCGCAGGATCGAGCTGCTTCAGTGGGCCGACCGGACAGGAGGCTATATTATTGAAGACGATTTTGACGGGGAATTCCGCTATGTGGGACGACCGATTCCAAGTCTGCAGAGCCTGGATCGGAATGAGCGGGTCATTTATATGGGAAGCTTTTCGAAGGCTCTATCTCCAGCACTGAAGATCAGTTTCATGGTGCTTCCGAAGCATTTGGCCAATCTCTTTAGAGTAAACCTGCGTGCCATCGGCCAAACGAGTTCCGGACTCATGCAGGCCATTCTTTACTATTTAATAAGGGAAGGAAAGTGGCACCGCCATCTCAATCGAGCAAGGAAAGCGTACGAAAGGAAGTACCACCTGCTGTTTTCAGAGCTGCAGAAAGGATTCCCGAAATCATCATCGATCCTTGGAAGCGATGCGGGCTTTCATATGCTGTTTAAGCTTCCCGGATTTTCAGAGGAAGAAATTATAGAGAAAGCCAATAAACAAGGAATCAAATTTTACCCGACGGCGCCATTTTGGCATAACAAAGAGGATGCGCCTGGAGATACGATCCTGCTGGGGTTCGGCGGGTTGAGCGAAAAGGAGATAAAAGCGGGAATAGCTGTATTAAGGAAAATCATTGAGAGCTGGAGTGGATGACTCTTGGCCAGACTGCACATACTTAGTTTTGAGGTGATGCAGGATGGAAAAAAAGGAACGGCTTTCATCAGATTCTCCGCTGAACGGAAATATGACCAATAGTTTTGAGGATATTGTCTGGCTCGGGAAGCAGATGGAAAAGCTTCGATCAGAGGAAGAGCTTGAAGAGTATGGAGAAGAAGCGGATCCAGAGCAGTTTTAGAAAATTAATGTATTTGGTCAGGGATCTATGTAAGGAAGGGATTAACGACTAAATGATATTCAAGGCGCGACCATCAAAGCGAATGAGTTTTGGTGGTTTTTTCAATTTTCTTTTTAAGGAAATAGAGGATTGTGTAGGGCATTTCAAGAAAAGAAGAGAAACTGAGAAAAATAAAGGGAGGAAGAAATGGATGGAGAAATTATCTCCGGACCTTTCCGAAAGGCCATTTGAATTGAAGGTTGAACGATTGATGCAATCTTCTCCTGGTGTGCTTTACAGAGCTTGGACAGAAGATTTTGAGCGCTGGTGTGCTGCTCCTGGTACCGTCCTTATGAAGGGTGAAGTCAATACGCCTTTCTATTTTGAGACTCATTTTGAAGGGAAGCGCCATCCCCATTATGGAAGATTCCTCAGGATCGAAAAGGACCATCTTGTAGAATTGACTTGGGTGACAGGGGAAGGGGGCACCAAGGGAGCTGAAACGGTCGTGACGATTGAAATTGAACCTGGCCAAGATGGCACGCTGATGACTTTGACTCATAAAGGGTTTCCGGATGAGGATTCTAAAAATGGCCATGAACAAGCTTGGATTTTAGGACTTGAGCATTTGGACAACATGCTGATGAAAGAAAACTGATTAGAAATAAGGCTAACTTTAAATAACATGGAAAGCACCAAATGAATCGACCTTGTCCGATATTTGGTGCTTTTTGTTTTGGGAATTTATTTGCTTTGAAAGTGATATTATCATGATCCCTCTATTATTTTTGAATTGGAAAACCCGTTAATTTTCAGTGGAAATTCAGGCTTGTCCACGCCTGAGGTTTTTGTCTTATTGTCGCAATTATTAGTAAATTATTTAGTTTCGGTGCATAGGATAGAGTAATCAACTTTTAGCAGTCAGGTCTTTGGTGTTTTCAGACAGCCAGAATAGAATATGTCCATGAGAAGCGATTGGTGACAGATTTTTTTGAAAGCAATGAAGGAGGGGAATGAGAATGTCACAAAGCGATAATCAGCAGTTTATCATTTCACAAGAAGATTGGTCCCTCCATCGAAAAGGCCATGATGATCAGCAGAGGCACCAGGAAAAAGTGCAGGAAGCCATCAAAAAGAATCTTCCGGATTTAATTACTGAAGAAAGCATCATCATGTCCAACGGCCAAGATGTGGTCAAGATTCCGATACGTTCTTTAGATGAATATAAGATACGATACAACTATGATAAGAATAAACACGTTGGCCAAGGCGACGGGGACAGCCAAATTGGAGATGTCGTGGCGCGCGACGGCACGCCGCAGAAAGGTCCTGGGAAAGGACAGGGAGCAGGAGATCAAGCAGGCGAGGACTATTACGAAGCTGAGATCTCGATGCTCGAATTGGAGGAGGCATTGTTCAGCCAACTGGAGCTTCCGAATTTGAAAAGAAAAGAGCAGAATGATATTACTGTTGAAGATATAGAGTTCAATGATATTCGCAAAACAGGACTAATGGGGAATATTGATAAAAAGCGTACCATGATGACGGCTTTCAAGCGCAATGCCATCACGGGGACGCCGAGTTTTCACCCGATCTACCCTGAGGATTTAAAATTCAGGACATGGAATGAAATTACGAAGCCGGAATCAAAAGCAGTCGTCCTTGCCATGATGGATACGTCAGGAAGTATGGGGCTGTGGGAAAAATACATGGCCAGGAGCTTTTTCTTCTGGATGACTAGGTTTTTACGGACAAAATATGAAACGGTCGAAATTGAATTCATTGCCCATCATACAGAAGCAAAAGTGGTCTCGGAAGAAGACTTTTTCTCCAAGGGGGAAAGCGGCGGAACCATTTGCTCTTCTGCCTATCGGAAGGCCCTCGAACTGATCGATGAGAAATACAATCCTTCACGGTTCAACATCTATCCATTCCATTTTTCAGACGGCGACAATTTGACATCTGATAACGTAAGATGCGTCAAACTCGTAGAAGAACTGATGAAAGTCTCCAATATGTTTGGATACGGGGAAGTAAACCAGTATAACAGACACTCGACTCTTATGTCCGCCTACAAAAATATCAAGAACGATAACTTCCGGTATTATATATTGAAGCAGAAAGCAGACGTTTTCCACTCCATGAAAAGCTTTTTCCAAAAAGACGAAGAAAAACAATTCGCATAAATTGACAAAAATCAGGGCGTGCAATGGCACGCCCTGATTTTTGTTGACACCTATTTCGGCTTTAGGTTATGAATGCTTTTGATTCACCAAGAATTTAGACGTTACCTCTTCAAGCTTCTCTCTAAGATTCATAATATCCGATATTTTTTCTAGAGAAATTTGCGTTTTAGTACTATCATTAAACTGAATGGATTTGTTTGGAGAATTAAACCAGAGCCTGCAGATCCATTTCCGAATATTATCATCTAGTAAAATATTAAAATAGCTTAGATTGTCTCTATAACAGATCCTATCCTCGTCTACGAAATCCTTTAACATCATTTTTACGATAGTAAATCCTTGAATCTCTTCCTCGGTTGTTTCAATTTGAGGTTCATCTTTTTTCTCCGGTTCGATGACTTCTACAGTAACAGCAACCTGTTTTGATACTTCTTCTTCATTATCTGTATTTTTAATTGCAGCTTGTATTTTATCATTCACCATTTCGTTAATAAATTGTTTAAGTGATTTTTTCACAAGCGGCTGGAATTTATCAATGACATTTTTTGTTTTCTTGCCATTATAAACATGGGAAAGAATCAAAGAGACAAAATCGTCGGATGGAATTTCCCATTGCTCATTTAAAAAGTTTTTGATTTCGCCAGTATATTTTAGTTCGGATGCAGTATTAAGAATGTTATCCAAGTCAAAATTGGACTTTCTGAATTTAGCAAGTTCAGCTATATGAATATCTTTTATTTCATCTAAGAAAAACTCGAAAAATGGAGTAGTATCCATTTTGTTTTGTTCTTCGAGATCTGTGTAGAATCTGTAGTGTAATCCATTAGTTAGAATTGCAAATTTAGCAGAAGTTGTCCCAAAATATCTAAACAGTTGAGAGTCATGCTTTTGAAGTTTCTCATTAATGGATTTTGCTTCAATGAGAATGGACGGAGCTCCGTTTTGCATAATAGCAAAATCAACCTTTTCTCCTTTTTTAATACCAACATCGGCTATAAACTCAGGAAGAAACTCTTCTGGATTGAAAATGTCATAACCAAGAACTTGGAAAAGTGGCATGATAATTGATGTTTTTGTGGCTTCTTCTGTCATCAAGTTGTTTTTGAGGTTGTTAACTCGCTTCGATAAAGTTTTTAGTTGCTCAGTAAATTGCTCCATGAATAAAATCCTCCTAAAATTGAATTAAATTACAGAAAAAGAAAAAATCTACATAAAGTTAAAATAATACACGCTATTTCTAGCGTGTTATGAAATCCCAGGGGTGTGTAAAATTAATTTTGCTATTTTATCGCGGCTTTGAGCTCTTTGTGATATCCATGACTTCAGAGTTTATGTCTTTTAAAATTCTCTCAATCGTTCACCAAACGTGTCAAATATATACACCCTCTTTTTACCAATTATACAACTAACCGGTGGGTAAATAAATTAACATTGTTAAAAATATCAAAAAATTCCCAAATGGAGTTTATTAGAAGTAATGTTGCAAAATAGGAAAATGTCGAATAGAGGTATCGATTATGGAGGTAGCTAAAATAAAAAGAACATTAGGAATAGTGGTCTTAGTAATTTGTTTATCCATCGAAATTATCTATCTTTATGAAAAACATAAATATGAAAATAAAGTAATGCAGACTCTTTATAAAGAAGGAGTCAATGAGAATGAGATTTATCAAATTAAGACAGGCTTTAATAAATTTGGCTACTGGAGTGGAGTCATATTTTCTGATGAGAAAGATGTTATTTACATATATGAAAAAAATGAAAAAAACAAAGAAATATTTCAAACAGGCTATGACTCGTTAAAAAGTGAGTCTAAACTCAAACATTATGTTGGAGAGTGATGAAAAATGATATTTATTCAAAGTTTATCCAATACACCTGAATGGGAAGAAGTCTTTCCGTTCCATTTATCCAATATGCAATAAGTTTGAAGTGAGTTATCCGGATATCAAATTTGATGAAGGTAATCGGTTTTATCAAACAAGGGAATATCTTTAGAAAGTTGGATGATTTAAGTGGGATTAGCAACTAGAGGAAATTTACCGGCTTTTTTTCGTTATTCAGGAATATTTCTCTAGGTATAGCAAAAGATAGTCTCAGTTGTAATTACAAGTGAGGCGATAGGATGGATTTTTTGCTGAAGCAGAATTTGCTGCTCATTGTCAGGGCTATGTATTTTTGCGTGGAAGAGCATTGGGCTGAACTGGGAAGGAAGTATTTAATCACCCCTGCCCAGCAGCATGTATTGTTCCTGCTCTATACGTCATCGGAGAAATCTTTGTCTCCCTCTCAATTGAGCGAGTATGGCTGCTGGCATATCTCGACAGTGACGCGGCTCATAAAACCTTTAGAATCAAAAGCCTTGATTGAGGTCCTGCCGGATAAAAGGCCGAAGTATAAGGTAGTGAAGCTGACAGAATCCGGCACCAATATGATTGAGCGATTGATTATGGCAGTTAATGAGATGCCATTTTTTCCTTTTGACATCAACCCATTGAGTGAAAATGAAATAGGACAGTTCCTTCAAAGTGCAGAGAGAATATTGGAAGCAAATAGAAGCAAGGAATTCAGCAATTGGATTAGTCGGGTAAAGACAGGAAGCTATTGAAAAAAAGGAGGCAGTTCCATGTTTAATTTAGGAAAGAAAATCACTACACTCTTTTGGCTCGCCATCATAGCACTGGGTGCGACCACCATTTACACATCACTCCTTGTCCAGCAAGGTCTTCAAACGAAGAAAATGATCAAAAAAATCTACACGCATACTGTCGGAAGCTTGCCACAATAATTCTGTAAAGCAGTTTTAATAACAAAAAGAGCGGTCAAAGTGAACCGCTCTTTTTTATGTCCATATATTAATTCTTTCGACCCTTTTCCCGGGAAGCCGCCATCTCCCGCTTTGCCTTTTCCAGATCCCTAATCGTATTCCTTCTGTTCTGAATAGGCTTCTTGGCAGGTGGTGCCATTGGCTTTCGGTTAACAAGTTCCCTTAAGTATGTATGTCCATCCGGATTGGATTGCAGCAAAAGCTTCAACGTTGATAGGGTATCGCTGCCCGCTCTGTGGGCATGTTCATTTTTGATGCGGTGAGCCCGCAGCAGCGTGTTCAGCTTCATATCAGCAAACCCGTAATTTTTCCATTTTACGTGCCTCATGGAACAGTGCCACTTCCGATCCACTAAGTCGGGAAGCACTTGAATCAGGAAGCTCCGGTCGAAAGAGGCGTTGTGCGCAATAAAATATTCTGAGTCCCTGCAAAAGTCGAGGATCTCTTCAAAGTCCAGAAGATGGCCTTTGACCATTTCGTTGGTTATCCCTGTCAGCTGGGTGATCTGCGATGAGATGCGTGAATTTGGTTCATTGAGAGCGGAGTACTCATCCAAACGCTCAATCAATTGGCCGGTTTCTTTATCAAACGAAAATTTTATCATATAAAGTTCAATGATTTCATTTTTATATGGACTTAAACCTGTTGTTTCAATGTCCAGTACAATGGCAATCTTTTTGTTCTGTTCCATGCTTCACACTTCCTTATTAGAATAAATCGAGCGGCAGAGGAGCAGTTGACAATGGCCCTTTATCAAAAAATGGGCATAAAAAAACGTCCCAGGCGAGATTCGAACTCACGACCTACAGCTTAGGAGGCTGTCGCTCTATCCTGCTGAGCTACTGGGACAAGTATTTTTTATTATAATGTGAAATCTATTAAAGGTCAAAGGAAAAGTCTAAATTTCTTTGTGAATACTAGGGGAATCCCAATGATCAGGAAGCTTACAGGCTCTCATTTTCAAAATTGGCAAGCTCAGAAGGAAGGACTTGTATGGATGCGTGCGGAGTCTGGATGGCATTTAAATTTAGATTATGATGCTTGATGATGGACTCTGCCGGCAGTGAACTATCCACTGTCGTATGACCGTCTTCTACCAATGTCACATGGAATCCGTGGGAAAGGGCTGATCGGCATGTAGTGTCCACGCAGAATTCCGTCCTTGCACCGACAATGACAAGATGCTGGATTCCCTTTTGTTCCAGGCTTTCTTTGAGCGGTGTTTCATAAAATGAATCTGATGCTTGCTTGTGAATAATAGTGTCTTCGGAGCCCGGAGAAATCCCCTGAAAGAACTGCCAGAATTGAGAACCCCGTGTCAAGAATCCACCTTCAGGCTCTTCATGCTGCACATAGAAAATCGGAATGTTTCTGCTCTCTGCTTTTTGAATCATTTGCTGCATGACAGCGATGGTCTGCTCCATTTGATAAGTCCCCCATAAAGGTCCCACCTGTGCATCGATGACGACTAAAGCGGATTTTAATCCATTATCTAACATCTAAATGTCCCCTCTCGTTTTTAAACTAACACATTTGTCAATTAAAATAATATGATGAGTTGACGAATGTGTCAATGATAAAATATCCAAAATTTGTATTGTGGGTGCCTCAGGAAATATATAGGTGCAGTAAATCATTTGTTCCACATGAAGGAAATCGTTTAATGTATAGGATAGAACACCTGAATATTAATGACAGCAGCAAACATAAAATGGAAGTGTGGGCCAAAAGAAGTGCCTATAACATAAATCGACAAAAAACGGGGGATGGATGTGAAGGTTGGAGTGGCTTTTTCGGGTGGCGGCATACGCGGGGCTGCACATTTGGGCATCATGCAGGCGCTTCATGAGAACGGGGTGGTGCCATCCATATATACGGGTACCAGCTCAGGCTCTATCGCAGCGGTGCTGTTGGCGCTTGGATATACGCCGATTGAAGCGTTTGAAAAGTTCAAGAAGGTTCGCAGTATCATAGATATTGCTTATTTTCATATTTTAAAAGGGCTCGTGACCCCTAGTAAAATCAAGGGGATTGCCAAGGGCAAAAAGCTGCATCGGGTTTTGGATGACGTATTTGATGGAAGGCAGTTCAGCCATGTTTGTGACAAGGATGTCAAACTGGCCGTTATAGCGACCAGGATTCTGACAGGAGAGCAAACGATTTTTGCCAATTCAGATATCCTCGATCCATCAAAAATCAATGATGACCACTTTCGATGGTACCCTTTATTTGAGAAGAACCTGAGCGGCTTTGTCCGCGCATCATGCTCGATCCCGGGCGTATACCTGCCATATGAAGTAAACGGAGAGGAATATGTGGATGGCGGCATCACCAATAATCTCCCCAGCGATATCGCCTATGCATTGGGGGCAGAAAAGGTAATTGCCATCGACCTCGGCTATTCCGGCAAGACACGCGAAGTAGGCGGAATCATGGAAATCCTATCACAAAGCATTTATGTCATGGTGGAGAGCATCATTGACGACCACGACTATCAATCAGGAATCTATCTGAATCCGGAAATCTATGATATCGGTTCCCTTGAAATCTCAAAAACGAATGAATGCTACATAAGAGGATACGAGTATGCGAAGGCCAATATGGAAGTGATTCTTTCAAAATTAAGAGATTAAAAGGGGGACACTGCTATGAAACTTTTTAGAGTAGTGGCATAAAATAGGAGGAAAGCAAATCTAGCAAAGGGGATTTAGTATGAATAATAGAAAGAAATCCCATATTGTAAGGACAAAAAAAGTGTATGACTGGGTGCAGATGGGTACGAAAATTCAGGCGAAAATAAACATCGTCCAAAACCCTGATCCCGTCGACCCCTTGAAAGGTGCCACCTATCAGTACAATGCCCTCTCAGATGGGATGAAAAAAATCTATACCAATGAAGATGAATTGACGCAATATGGGGATAGAGGGATTCTTGATCCAGCAACGGCCACCTATATCAATCTCTTTATCAACGGGGTCTTGCAGCCGCCTTCTTTGTTTACGGTTGAACCGGGCAAGCTCACTTTGAATATTGAGACTGCTCCCCAGGAAGGCGTCCCCATCATCCTGCAGTACATCACCATTTTCCCATAGAAAAACCGAATGCTGACCACGTTTAGTGCGATCGATCATGCATCCGGTTTTTTTATTTGCCTAAACTACATTAAGTGCTGACAGTAGTGGAAGCTTGTGGATCAAAGTTCATGACTTCCAAAACGACCGGTGAATTTTGAAGGATGGGATCTCCTCCTGCCGGAACATCCACTTCCAATGAACCAACTCCTGTTGCACCTGGTGTATAAGTCGCCAAACCTTGCATTTGAAGAACACCGTTCACATATACGTTAAAGTAGCTGTTATTGGCAGTAAGAGCAGGGAGCGCTGTTACTGCAGCGCCAGCATCATCGAAGAATGAAGCGGCATCAACCGTCAATGTTGCTCCAGCAGCTGTTACTGCAGTGGTTACATAGAAAAATTTTTCGGATGCAGGTGTTGTATTGATAGTGGATGAAGCAGAAACGACAAGTTTCATTAATTGCAATGCCATTAATCTCACCTCCTTCCATAATTAAGGTACTCTATTATATGGAATACGAGAGTTGAAGGTAATGGACAAGGGTTGAGAAATGAAAGATTAAAAGAAACGCTATAAGACCCTCTGATAGTGGCACATCTGTTGCACAATCCAGTATTTCATAGTAGACTGTAGCTACAATTGAATAGAGAAAACGGGAGCCCGTGGCAAAGGGCTGAGAGTATGATTATTCCGTCATAGACCGTCTGAACCTGTTGGGTAATGCCAGCGTAGGAAAGTAATTGATTTCATTATTGATGCTTTGCTTGCGTGCAAAGTTTTTTTATTTGCACAAAAGAAGCACCATTAACTATATTTTCGCTGCGGCTGCCCCCATCAGGAGGCAGCCGTTTTCATTTTCTATTTGACAAAAACCGGGGCGTGCCTGTCACCAAGCAGAGCTGGACACCCCGAACGGGAAGAGGGAATTAATGATGATTATCAGCGAAAAATTAGAACGTTTAAGAGAAATGAAGCCGCTTGTCCACAATATCACGAATGTTGTGGTGACTAATTTTACCGCCAATGGACTGCTTGCCCTTGGCGCATCGCCAGTGATGGCTTATGCAAAAGAAGAAGTGGAAGAAATGGCAAGCATCTCGGGAGCGGTTGTTTTGAATATTGGTACCCTGAACAAAGAAGTCATTGAATCCATGATCCTTGCAGGAAAAGCCGCGAATCAAAAAGGTGTTCCTGTCCTATTGGATCCTGTTGGTGCAGGAGCTACTCGATTCCGCACAGATATGGCCAATAAAATCCTGGAGGAAGTCCAAATTGATGTCATCCGCGGAAACGCAGCAGAAATCGCGAATCTGCTCGGCATCGATTGGCAGATCAAAGGGGTGGATGCAGGCGATGGAAAAGTCGACGCAGCAGAAATCGCATTACAAGCGGCACAAAAATGGAACTGTGCAGCCGTCGTAACAGGGAAAAACGATGCAGCATCGGACGGAAAGGATACGTACCTCATTCAAAATGGCCACCCAATGATGACACAGGTGACAGGGACCGGCTGTCTCCTCACTTCTGTCATAGGAGCCTACTGTGCGGTCGATTCAAACCATTTGGAAGCGGCCGTGGCAGCTTTGACTTCGTATGGAATTGCAGCAGAACTGGCTGCAGAGAAAACAGGTGAGGTCGGACCAGGCAGTTTTCAAATCCAGTTTTTGAATGAGCTTGCCAACCTAACATCTGAAGAAATTGCCCAAAAAGCAATATTCACAAAACAACAATAGGAGGGATTCACCCATGTCTTATAAACAGACAATGGCATTGACCATTGCAGGATCGGACAGCGGAGGCGGAGCAGGCATTCAGGCAGACTTGAAAACTTTCCAGGAATTGAATGTATACGGGATGTCAGCCATTACGGCAGTCACAGCCCAAAATACAACCGGCGTCCAGGGCGTATACCCTGTTGAGGTCGAAGGGATTCTTCAGCAGATCGATTCGATTCAGGAGGACTTGCCGCCACATGCCATTAAAACAGGGATGCTGTTCAATTCGGAAATTATTGAGGCTGTAGCAGGAAGACTGAAAAACTATGAATGGAAAAATATCGTGGTGGATCCAGTCATGATCGCAAAAGGAGGAGCTCCCCTATTATTGGAGGAAGCAGTCAACTCCTTAAAAGAACACCTGCTTCCATTAGCTGAGGTCATTACCCCGAATATTCCCGAAGCAGAAGTGTTGACCGGTATGGAAATCAAGACGTATGAAGATAAAATAAATGCAATAAAAATCCTATCCTCCATGGGGCCAAAAATGGTTGTTTTAAAAGGGGGACATGACGCGGATGATGAGGAATCGGTGGATATTGTCTATGATGGGGATACGATTACAGAACTGAGAACCAGCCGCATCCAAACGAAGAATACCCATGGAACAGGATGTACATTTTCTTCAGCCATTGCGGCTTTTCTGGCACAAGGAAAAGCACCGATGGAAGCCGTGCGCTTAGCAAAGGCTTTCATCCAGGCGGCAATCGAGGATTCCCTTGATATCGGAAAAGGTCACGGACCTACAAACCACTGGGCATTCAACCGGAAAAACAGAAGCAGGGAGAATCATTCATGAGAATCCAAGCGAACAAGATGAAAGAGATGCTCCAGCTTTATTTCATCATGGGCACCCAGAATACAAACAGCGTCCCACTTGAGGTATTGGAGCAGGCCATCAGCGGAGGAATCACGATGTTCCAATTCCGAGAAAAAGGGAGGGGCTCCCTAAGCGACTTAGCGAAAGAGGAGCTTGCCCGGAATCTGATGAAGCTTTGTAAAATCCATTCGGTTCCATTTATCGTCAATGATGATGTCGACTTGGCATTAGCGATCGATGCCAACGGAGTTCATGTCGGACAAGACGATGAAAAAGCGGATCAGGTCAGACGCAAAATAGGGGATAAAATACTTGGCGTTTCGGCCCATACGATGGATGAAGTCCGCAAGGCAATTGAATACGGAGCAGACTACCTGGGGATAGGTCCAATTTTCCCGACAGAATCAAAAGAAGATGCGAAGCCTCCAAACGGCGGGGCGTTGATCAAAGAAATCAGGAAAGCAGGGATTTCCATTCCAATCGTCGGCATTGGAGGAATCACCGCTGAGAATGCGGCGGCTGTAATGGAAACAGGTGCAGACGGAATCTCACTCATATCCGCCATCAGCCATGCAAAAAACCCGGAAAAAGCTGCCCTGGACTTAAAGCTAAGTCTCCTATCAAATAATAGAAGAAAAAGCCATTCCTGATTTTAAAAATCTGTAGTGGCTAATCTAATTAACGAAAGAGGCTGTAAATTTCCAATACAGCCTCTTTTCTTTTTTTTGCAATGAAATGTACAAGAATGTACAATCTTAGAGAAACTGAAATGATCGTAATGATTATCGATTTCCAGAATAAGATTACTGAAAAGACAGGAAGTGATTCTTTTGAATAAAAAAGTAGGTTTTATCGGAAGCGGAAATATGGCACAAGCCATGATCGGAGGAATGATTCAATCCAATACGGTGCCTGCCGGGAATATCATGGCCAGCGCATTTACCGACACAACGCTCTCCAAAGTAAAGGGAGCTTTTCAAATAAATGTCACCACCCATAACGAAGAGGTCGCAAAATTTGCCGATGTCCTATTCCTTGCAGTGAAGCCTGACCAATACAATGGTGTCATCCAGCAGGTGAAGGATGCAGTCGACAGTGACACAATCATTGTCAGCATTGCGGCAGGCATCACTTTGGGATCGCTGAAAAATGCTTTCGGGAAGAAAATCAAGGCGGTCAGGTCGATGCCGAACACTCCGTCTCTTGTAGGGGAAGGACTTAGCGCGCTATGCCCGAATGACCTTCTCGATGAAGAGGATCTCAAGATTGTCACGGCTTTATTCGAAAGCTTTGGAAAAGCAGAACTGGTGCCGGAATATTTGATGGATGCCATCCCAGCGATCAGCGGATCCTCTCCTGCATATGTTTTCATGTTCATCGAAGCTTTGGCAGATGGCGGCGTGAAACAGGGATTGCCGCGACAGCAGGCATACAGGCTTGCTGCTCAGGCTGTTCTCGGAGCCGCTAAAATGGTCCTAGATACAGGCATTCACCCAGGGGAACTGAAGGATCAGGTCTGCTCACCTGGCGGGGCCACGATCGAAGCGGTTTCCACATTGGAAAAAGAACAATTCCGCGGCGCTGTTTTAGCCGCAATGGAAAGCTGCACGAAAAAAGTCAAGGAGCTGGCGGGTTCCTGAGTTTTCTCATTGACCTTAGGCAGCATTTCCCGTTATAATAGCCATTAAAATTTAATAGCGCGTTTTAGTATATACCTGAGGATATGGCTCAGGCGTCTCTACCGGATTTCCGTAAATGATCCGACTACTAAAAATGGAAGACTCATGCTTATTTATGCATGATTCTCTTCTCTTTTTAAGACTGGACCAGACAGCCGGCCATACCTCTTTTCTTGTCATTTCCGCTTATCGGGATAATTGGCAGGAATGCTGAAAACACTAGAGGATGCGAAGGTTTTCGGTTCAGTCTTTTTTTGTTTGTTTTTAACTAAAGGGAGAGATAGGGAGAGATGCAGCCATGGATTGGAAGAAACGTAAAGAACTCATAGAGGTAAAAGATCTGTTAGCCCAAACCGCCATCGGTAAAAGACCGGCAGATATGGTCATCCAAAACGGCCGGCTCGTCAATGTATATACAAAGGAAATCCTTGATGGGATGGATATCGCCATAACCGAGGGGAGAATTGCGTTTATTGGAAATGCAGACCATACAATCGGGACGGATACAAAAGTCATTGAGGCGGCTGACAAGTTCCTTGTGCCGGGGCTTCTTGACGGACATATGCATGTTGAAAGTACGATGCTGAGTGTGACGGAATTTTCAAAAGCGGCTCTTGTAAAAGGGACCACAGGGATTTTCATGGACCCGCATGAAATTGCCAATGTGTTTGGGATGGAAGGTGTTAAACTCATGCACGATGAAGGCGGCAAGCTCCCTCTGAAAGTGTTCACCACGATTCCTTCGTGCGTGCCTGCAACCCTGGATTTAGAGGATGCCGGGGCGTCACTCGGAGTGGAAAATATCAAAGAAGGTTTGACATGGGAGCGTACCGCCGGACTTGGAGAAGTTATGAACTTTCCAGGTGTAGTGTATGGGGATTCTTTAATGAGCGGCGAAATTTCAGCAACGTTGGCTGCAGGGAAAACCGTGACCGGCCACTTCCCGAGTACAGAGGAGAGAATGCTTCAGGCATATATGGCAGCAGGAGTGACATCCGATCACGAAACAGTGGCGAAAGAAGATGGACTGGCAAAATTGCGGGCTGGCATGCATCTTATGATCAGGGAAGGATCTGCATGGCAGGATGTGAAGGAAGTCATTAAAGTGGTGACTGAAGATGGAGTCAATACAGAAAACATCTCGCTCGTCACCGATGATGTTTATCCTCAGACGCTCGTTGAAAAAGGGCATCTGAACCATGTCGTAAGAAGGGCGATTGAAGAAGGTGTCGATCCGGTTGAAGCCATCAGCATGGCAACTATCAGTCCTGCCCGATACTTTCATATGGAAAAAGATATTGGAAGCCTGGCACCAGGCAAATGCGCGGATATCCTGATAATGGAAGATCTAAAGGATATGGTTCCATCGACAGTTATTTGCGATGGGGAGGTGGTAGTGGAAAATGGAGCGATTACCATTGATTTTCCTCAATTCGACTACCCTGCCCATATTAAAGATTCTGTCCGGTTAAAAAGAAAACTGACTCCTGAAGATTTTCGATTGAAGAGCAAATATCAAAAAGAAAATACTAAGGTTAATGTGATAAAAGCTATCGAAAACAGTGCAAGAACGGTAAAGATGGAGGCAGAGTTATCTGTTGTAGAAGGCATCATCAAGCCGGATATCGAGCAGGATATCATCCGGTTAGCCTGCATCGAGAGGCATAAAGGGAGCGGCGAAATTTCAAATGCATTTGTCCACGGATTCCAATTGAAAAAAGGAGCGGTTGCTTCAACTGTCGCTCATGACAGCCATAATTTGATTGTCATGGGAACGAATGAAGAAGACATGGCTTTTGCCGCCAACTCAATTGCAGAGATCAGAGGCGGGATGATTGTTGTGGAAGACGGCAAAATCATTGGGAAAATTCCGATGCCGATTGCCGGCTTGATGTCCGATAAGCCGCTCGAACAAGTAGTGGAAGAGGCGAGAGGCTTGGAAGAGGCATGGAAGCAGCTGGGCTGTTCCCTTCATGCACCATTCATGACATTCTCCCTCATAGCACTTCCTGTCATCCCGGAAATCCGGATCACCAATAGGGGACTGGCAAACGTAAATGAATTTTCACTAATCGATATCGAAATATAATTGAAGGAGCCTGTAAAAGTGCAGGGACCTTTCATTCGACAAAAACCGGGTCGTGACTGTCACTTCCCGGTTTTTATGCGCAATCGCTTGCACCAACAGCCATCACAAATCAATCATTTTTATGACTTTGGCAGGGTTACCTCCAACAACGGCATTATCCGGTACATTTTTCACTACGACGGCACCGGCTGCGATTACCGCATTATCTCCAATCGTGACGCCAGGGTTGATGATGGCGCCGCCGCCAATCCATACATTATCGCCGATTGTCACGGGCTTGCCGAACTCTTTCCCGGAATTCCTTTCGTCCGGATGAAGGGGATGGGTCGCTGTATAAATATGGACGCCTGGTGCGAGCATACAGTTATCGCCGAATGTGATGGGACAGACGTCGAGCATCACACAATCAAAGTTGGCATAGAAGTTTTCACCGACATGAATGTTGTATCCATAGTCGCATCGGAAATTCGGTTCCATATAAATATTTTCTCCAGTTGAGCCAAACAGCTGCTTCAAGATTCGTGTGTTCTCGCCATCTTCTTTTTCAAATGGGGAATTGAAAAGGGCTGTCAGCCTCCGAGCTTCCGTCCTGCCTTGGATCAATTCAGGATCTGCAGCAATGTACATTTCCCCTGCAATCATTTTTTCTTTTTCTGTTTTCATGAATATCCCTCCGTCCATCATCTTTTGTATTTGCTGAAATTGATTGAAAATCTTTACAATCATACTATAGCAAAAGAAAAGATAGGGTGGGAGAATATGAGACAGCAATATATGTATGTATTAAAATTGATTCCTTCGTTATTGGTTGAAGCCAACTGGACGGAGAAAGAAAATGAGATTGTCAGCGAACATTTCAGTGTGCTTGTGAAGTTAAAAGAAGAAGGAAAACTGATCATGGCTGGTAGGACGTCCCCAATGGATGAATCAACTATGGGAATCGTAGTATTTGAAGCCGAATCAAAGGAAGAAGCTGCAGAAATCATGGAAAATGACCCCGCCGTTCAAAAAGGGATCATGACTCCCCAATTATTTGATTACAGTGTTGCCTTGTTCAGTGAAGGAAATATTTCAAAATAATAGAATGAAAGACAAAAAGCTGCTGGTGCTATTTCCATGCAGCTTTTATTCTTTACAACTTATATTCCACCAATAGTGTTGCAGTAATGAGATTTTTCCCTGCTTCAATTGGCGTGGAGCTTTTTGCTGCCTGGGCAAACGCGATGGGAATCGGTTCTGCAACAGCGCGGGACTGCTCCACAATTTTAATAGGCGTTGGGGCCGTATCCTTCCCGAGTGAAGCGGAGATGGTTTTCGCCTTTTGAGTGGCATCATTCAAGGCAAGCTCCAGTGCTTTTTGATAATACCCCTCTGAATTAGAAACGAGGAATTGGATATTTTGAACCGTGTTTGCACCGCTAGCAACAGCCTGGTCGATCAGTTTGCCAGTAATCTCAGGTGTACGGATAGTGACTGCAAGCTGGTGGTTAACCTGGTAGCCTCTTAAAATCTGCTTTCCTTCAATATAATCGTATTGAGGATAGATATTATAATCTTTAGTTTGAATATTTTCCCGAGGAATTCCCATTTTACCAATGGCATCGATGACACTGGTTGTCTGCTGGGCATTTTCGCTCTGGGCGGCGGCCAAATCTTTATTCTCGGTGATGACTCCTAAAGAGAGGAGGACGGTATCCGGCGACGCTTTTATCGATCCTTCACCTGTGACTGTGATGGTGGTTTCTTTAGATGAGGTGAACGACCTATTTTGAGGCTCCATAATCATTCTCAGAACAGCTCCCTAAATAGTTTCGTCATTAAGATATGGGAGAATAAAGGAATCTGTGAATCTGTTCTGGATTTCTATGAATTTCCGACAATTTTTTCCCTATATTCAAAGGAGAAAACCGTTTGCACAACGAATAGTTAAAGTGGGTCAACCTGTACATACAACTATAGAAAAGGTGGAAAATCAAAATGCACATTACGGTTTGGAATGAATACCGACATGAAAAAAAGAACCCGCTGGTGAGTGAAATCTATCCGGAAGGCATCCACGGCGCCATTGCCAATGCCTTGAAAGAAGATGGATATGATGTTGGCACTGCAACCCTTGATGAAGAACTGCACGGCCTTTCTGATGAGGTCTTAAACAAAACGGATGTACTAGTCTGGTGGGGGCACATCGCCCATGAAGAAGTTTCTGACGCAATCGTCGATAAAGTGGTCGAGCGAGTGTGGGAAGGCATGGGGCTGATTGTCTTGCACTCCGGACATTTCTCAAAAGTTTTCAAAAAATTGATGGGGACCTCCTGCGATCTGAAATGGAGAGAAGCAGGCGAGAAAGAACGACTTTGGGTAGTAGATCCAAGCCATCCGATTACAAATGGCATTGGGGAATATATCGAACTCCAGCAAGAAGAGATGTACGGGGAGCATTTTGACATCCCTGCACCGGATGAGCTTGTCTTCATGAGCTGGTTTGAAGGCGGAGAAGTGTTCAGAAGCGGCTGTACGTATAGAAGAGGAAACGGGAAGATTTTCTACTTCCGCCCTGGCCATGAAACCTATCCGACCTATCACAACAAAGAAATCCAAAGAGTCATTTCCAATGCAGTAAAATGGGCTTCACCTATCGACCGCAAAAGACCGGTCTATGGAAATGCACAGCCGTTGGAATCCATAAAAGAGAAATAAAAAGGAGGAAATAGTTATGTCAAAAATCAAAGTAGGCGTCATTGGATGCGGAAGCATTGCCACCCATCGCCATATCCCGGAATATGCGAACCACCCTGCAGTTGAACTTGCGGCTTTTTGCGACATCCAAGTGGAGCGTGCAGAATATCATGCAGGAAAATACGAGGCAAAAGCTTACTCGAATTACGAGGACCTTTTGAAGGATACTGACATCCAGGCAGTAAGCGTATGCACACCGAACTACCTTCATGCCCCCATCACTGTAGCAGCATTGAAAGCAGGAAAACATGTTCTTTGCGAAAAGCCGATGGCGGTATCCAATGAAGAAGCGGATTCCATGATTGCGGCGGCAAAGGAAAGCGGGAAGAAATTGATGATCGGCCACAACCAGCGCTTTGTCCGTTCACATCAAAAAGCAAAGGACTTGATTGCATCCGGGGACATCGGGAAAGTGTACAGCTTCCGTACAGCTTTTGGCCATGGTGGTCCAGAGGGCTGGAGCGTAGATGGAAAAGATAGCTGGTTCTTTAAAAAAGAAGAGGCTTCAATCGGTGCGATGGGCGATTTAGGCGTACATAAAACAGATTTGCTCCGATACCTTCTAGATGCAGAAATCGTTGAGGTATCCGGATTTGCTGATACCCTGGCAAAAGAAGCAACTGTTGACGACAACGCAGTCTGTATTTTGAAAACGGATACAGGAATCATCGGAACCTTGGCGGCGAGCTGGTCCTATACGGCTGGTGAGGATAACTCCACGATCATCTATGGGGAAAAAGGCATCATCAGACTCGAAGATGACCCGAACTATTCCCTTATCGTCCAATATAAAAACGGCGAGACGGTCCGCTATGAATTAGGGAAAATCCAATCCAATGATGAAGGCGGCCAGCAGTCATCCGGCGTAATCAATCATTTCATCGACGCCATCATACACGATAAGGATGTACTGATCCCAGGTGAGGAAGGGAAAAAATCACTCGCAGTCATCCTGGCTGCTATGGAATCCAGCCTTACTGGCAAGCATGTGAAATTGAACGATTAACACCTTAAGGAAAGAGGAGCATACATGAAGCAATTGCGAATAGGAATCATCGGGGTGGGAGGAATCGCCACAGGCAGGCACATCCCGGCGTTCCTCAAACTGGCTGAAACTGTGAAAATAACGGCAGTCAGCGATATCAACCATGAAAGGGCGCAGCAGACAGCTGATCAATTTGATATTCCTTTTGTCTTTAACCAATTTGAGGACATGTTTCCTGAAGTCGACGCCGTTGTCATCTGTACACCAAACAAATTTCATGCCGAAATCACCATCGCTGCTTTAGAGGCAGGACTTCACGTTTTCTGTGAAAAGCCAATGGCGATGAGTGCCGATGAAGCGGGACGGATGATGGAAGCGGCCAAACGAAGCGGAAAGAAATTAGCAATCGGGTTCCATTATCGATTTATGAAGGAAGCACGGGCAGCGAAAAAACTAATGATGGAAAACGAAATTGGCCAGCCGCTTGTTGTGAGGATTCAGGCTCTCAGAAGAAGAAAGGTTCCCGGCTGGGGCGTTTTTACGAACAAGGAGCTGCAGGGCGGAGGAAGCTTGATCGACTACGGATGCCATTTGCTGGATCTCGCGTTGTGGCTGATTGGAAATCCGGAGCCGGTCGAAGTTTCCGGGACTGCCTATAACACATTGAGCAGACAGCCCGATGCCGTCAACATGTGGGGAAGTTTTGATCATGAAATATTCGAAGTCGACGATCATGTAACAAGCTATATCAAATTTGAAAATAACGTGTCCCTCCTGCTTGAAACCTCCTGGGCAGCCAATGTGGAAGATGATAAAGAAATGTTGAGCATCTCTGGTGAAAAAGGAGGAATGGAAGTTTTCCCATTCCGAGTAAACTATGCCAAGCACGGCATGCTTTTCAACAGCTCAGCAGCCTTTTTGCCCGGCGAGGAAGACTACGGATTGGAACAGGCGCGGAATTTTGCGGAAGCTTGCAGAGGAGAGGCAGAACTGCTCGTTCAACCGGAAGAAGCCTATCAGGTTTCTAAAATCATCGAAGCAATCTATAAGAGCAGCGAAACAAAAAGCAGTGTGAAATTTTAAGGAGGCCAACTCTATGAAACTAGGCGTATTTACCGTTTTATTTGCAGATAAATCCTTTACTGACATGCTTGATTATGTCAAAAAGGCTGGGTTGAATGCCGTGGAAATTGGAACGGGCGGATACCCGGGAAATGCCCATTGTCCGCTGGATGAATTATTGGAGAATGAAGAGAGCCGAAAAGCATACCTTCATGAAGTGAAATCGCGGGATTTAACCATCAGTGCATTCAGCTGCCACGGCAATCCACTGTCTCCGGATGAGGCGTTTGCGAAGGAATCGCAGGAGACCTTGAGAAAAACGATCCTCCTCGCAGAGATGCTGGACGTACCAGTTGTGAACTGCTTTTCCGGCACAGCAGGAGACCACGAAGGAGCCAAGTACCCTAACTGGCCGGTCGCACCATGGCCAAATGAATTTGGGGATGTATACAAATGGCAATGGGAAGAAAAGCTGATTCCATACTGGAAGGAAACTGGGGAATATGCCAAGGCGCACGGGGTGAAAATCGGCCTTGAACTGCACGGTGGCTTCCTCGTGCATTCGCCATACACCATGCTGAAACTTCGTGAAGCTACATGCGATGCCATTGGTGCCAACCTGGATCCAAGCCACTTGTGGTGGCAGGGAATCGATCCGGTCGGAGCCATCAAGATTCTGGGCAAAGCAGGGGCGATCCATCACTTCCATGCCAAAGATACCTATATCGATCAGGACAACGTCAATATGTATGGCCTTCTCGATATGCAGCCATATGGAAACGTGCAGACAAGGGCATGGACATTCCGTTCAGTCGGCTGCGGCCACGGCATTCAGGAATGGTCTGATATGATGAGTGCACTCCGAACCTATGGATATGACTATGTCGTGAGCATCGAACACGAAGATCCGCTCATGTCCATTCCAGAAGGGTTCAACCGCGCCGTCACCAACTTAAAGAGCATCCTGATTGAAGAACAGCCTGCAGACATGTGGTGGGTTTGATTGGAAGTTCATTCTAAAATACCAATCCCATTTCATAAGCTCTAGTAATATGTCCTTTTGCCGCTGGAATCCAAAAAGAGGTGATCGAATTGAAAGAAACGCACGAGACAACGCATACCCAGGAGCAAGTCCAAAGCGAAGACAATAAGATATATACCCCTTTAGAAGATTTGCTGAGAGCAGAAGGGAACCCGCCAAAGGACTATTCAAAAGTCGGATCATTGCCAAAAGGGATCCGCCTTATTGGATATATCCTAATCGGCGGGATGGCAATCTTGACATTGGCTGCGATGGTGGTTAGTTTATTTAATTGATAAAGATTTCTAGTGGTAATGCATGTGAAAGGGGCGCATTCCGGTTTGGGAATGCGCCCTTTTTATGGAACAAAATAATGATCTTTCCGATAAGCCATAGCTTCCATGGAGGCGATCAATTCATCGCCCGAGAATACTTTGATGTTGTACCAGGCTGTCCGATAGTTTTTCTTTTCTTCAACAGCTTCAGCACGCAATACAGCCCCTTTTTGTCCGGCAGACATAAAGTTGACAGTGGTGGAAAGGCCGACACATGTCCGGCCATAGGAATTGCACGCAGCCGCAAATGCAAAATCCGCTAGTGCAAATATGACTGCGCCATGGATGGTCCCATGAGAATTAACCATATGGTCAGCCGTTTTTAATTCTGCCACAGAACTCCCTTCGCCGATCTCTACTAATCGGATGCCCATTGAACTCGCATATGGCTCCTTTTCAAATACACTGAAAATCTCTTCCTTGTATTGGTGGTGCCGCTCACTGTCGCCTAGCTGCTTCATCAAAACCATCCCCCTTTAAATTCCTAATTATGAATTATATCTAGTTTCATCTTTTTGAAAAATTCCGTCAACCATAGTGAAACTTTTTTAACAGAAAAAGAGTATAGATTAATACCATTCAAAATAGGAGAGGATCAAAATGGATTCCTTCAATCGTCCAGTAATAAAGCTAAAAAAATCCCCATTACAAATCATTTTAAATAGCCTCGGCATCATCGCCTTTTCAGGAACTATTTTTTATACCTTGCTTTCATGGGGCGATCTGCCTCCACGCATCCCGACTCATTTCAATGCGGCGGGGGAAGTGGATGGCATGGGATCAAAGGGATCGATTTGGGCACTACCTGTCATTGGCCTTATCCTTTGGATCGGTCTAACCATTCTTGAAAACTACCCGCACGTGTATAATTACATCAACTTGACGAAAGAAACAGCAGAACGGCAATATAAAAACGCCGTACTGATGGTCAACATCCTGAAAAACCTCATCATCGTACTTTTTTCTTATCTGACATGGGTGGGAATCCAAATCGGGAAAGGCCACCAGGAGGGGCTTGGAATATGGTTCCTGCCTGTCTTTCTCGTTCTTATCCTTGGGACGGTTATTTTTTTCATCGTGCGGTCGGTTAGAATTTCGTGATTCAACCCCTCAGCTGTAAAAATGAAGAGAATAGTGTGCAATAATGCAAAAAAGCTCTCCGCAAATTGGAGAGCTTTTTACTTGAGACCTACATCGGATAATAGATAATCATGCTTAACCTGGTCAAAGTATCACCTGAATTATGGTAGGAATGTGGTTTATCGACTTTGAACCTGATAGAGTCCCCGTTTTTAACCGTATATTCTATGTTATCGACCCGGACCGTTACTTCTCCTTCATAAACAGTCAAATATTCCTCGGTTCCTTCTCCATGGGACTCTGAGCTTAGATATCCGCCTTTATCAATCTCAACCGAGAAAACTTCAAATCGCCGATCTTCCTCAAATGGGAAAAAAGGATAAATTCTATATTTTCCGTTATCCTCCGAAAATGTTTGCACATCTTTTTTAAAGATGACTTTCGTATCCGGCTGCGGATTATTTATCAAGGATGTAAAAGAAATCTTTAGTCCATTCGCAATTTTCCATATCGTAGTAATGGTGGGGCTCGATTCTCCTCGTTCGATTTGACTGATCATGGTTTTACTTACCCCGGTGTTTTCTGCTACTTTTTCCAGGCTCAATTTTTTCCGTTCCCTAAATGATTTTAAGTTCTTGGCAATGATTAAATTAATATCTTCCATGGGAATCCTCCAAATAAATTCATTTACAATATAGAGTCTGAAATGTACAATATAACAAACAAACGTTATATTGTTCTTTTTGTACAGTATAACATACAACTGGAGGAGATACTTTTGGCTATCGCATCATTTATCCTGTATATCTTTGTAACTGCTTATACTCCAGGACCCAATAACATTATGGCAATGGTATCCGCTAATAAGTATGGTTTTAAAAGGACAATCAAGTTCTGTTTGGGTGTCGGCACAGGGTTTTTAATCATTATGTTGTTGTGCAGTTATTTTAATCTTTTTCTGAGAACCACCGTACCAAAAATAGAATTCAGCCTTTCCATCTTTGGCTCGTTCTATATGGTGTATTTAGCTCTGAAAATTATGTTCAGTAAAGAAAAAAAGTCTGAAAGCGACGTGAAGAAAAAATTTGGTTTTTCTACAGGGATGCTCCTGCAGTTCATAAACCCAAAGGTAATTCTATATGGCATAACCGCTGTTTCAACCTTTATCCTGCCATTCTATCATTCTCAATTCAGCTTGATGATATTTTCATTGATTCTAGCTCTCGTCGGTTTTTCAGGCACCATTTGCTGGACTATTTTTGGAGCATTATTTCAAAAATTCTTAAGAAAATACAGAATTCAGTTCAACTTTGTAATGGCCCTGCTTCTTATTTACAGTGCCTTGTCGATATGGGTGGAGAATTAGGGGGGATTTCCCGCTATTTATTGTCCCTATGCGCGGGAAAGCCTTTTCTATTAGCCACTTTTCATTCCTATGCGTCAAAGTCCACCTGCTATGAGCCGTTCCAACATGGGTATGCGCGAAAAATCGATCCTTATGCGCCAACGCCAAAAATTCGGCGACATTCGACAAAAATCGGGGCGTGACAGTGCTCACCTTCATGGCACACCCGGCCCTTTTCAACCCGGAATCCAAAGCTTAGAAAAATCAAAATGGCCGAACGAGTGGAACTTCACATCTTTGATCATCGGATGGAAGGTCCTCGTTTTAATCGGGTGATGCTGAAAGATTAGTAGATTGTGCTCCCGGATATGCCCCTCAATTTCATACATGATAGTTTCCCTCGCAGCAGAATCCCCTTGTTTAAAGAGTTCCAGCTTTGCATCGATCCATTCAAGGGAGTCCAAAGGAAAGAGCCTCCGGAAGAAAAGCGTGTCGTTGTAAAATGCTCCGAGAAACGAAAGGTGATGGTCTAGGGAAAAGACCTCCCCCATAAAGATCAAATCTGCATTTCTATCAATTTCCCTGCCATAGAAGTCATGGAACGTGAAGGGGTGCAGCACAAACTGAATCCCGTGCTTCTCTCCCTGCAACCTGTACCAATCGGCCACCTGAAATGCTGACTGATAATCCATGTGATAAAGGTGCACGGTCTCTCCGCGATAGCCGGCCTCACTTAAAAGAAGAGGAATCACGGCAGAATCCTTCTTCATAGGAAAAGATCGACGGTTGATAAAGCTGCTTGCTTCAACCCATTGCTCCCATTCCAGATCCTTTGCCATTGCAGGCATATCCATCAGATGAAAAAGAGCTTTTCGGAACGAGGGGTGCTGGACGATTGTTTCTTTCCTTAAATTGCACATCAGAAACCGAAAGCCGGTTTCGATCTCGTGTTTGCTGAGAGCTTCTTCAGCCGGAGGGTTTTGGACGGTGAAATCAACAATTGATGCGGCATCCTGGCTCACTTTATAAAAATGAAGTTCATCCAGCAGCGGCCTTTCAAGAAAGTAGCGGTCGAATGCTTCGAATACTAATTTATTCTCTGAACGCTCCTTTAAACAGAAGGGGCCGGTGCCGATCCATTCCCATTCGTTGAAAGGGATCCCCGAAGGCAGGATGCACAAGTTTGGTGATGCCATATATCTTAAGAAGAATGGGTTTTGCTTTTTTAATAGAATCGTAATTTTAAATGGACCGTCGCATTCCACAGTTTCTATATCTTTGACTAGCCATTGGTAAGAGGGATCAACACTGTTTCGAATCCTCTCGATAGTATAAGCGACATCCTTGCTCATAAGCGGTTCTTGATGGTGAAAGACAATCCCTTTCCGAAGGTAGAAGGTCCATTTCGTTCCGCTTGCATCCGATTCGAAGTGATGAGCGATATGGGGCAGGATTCGGTCATTCCGCGCATCATATTTGACGAGCGTATCGCCTAAGTATTCGATTAAGTGGGACTCAAAGGAGATGGAGGCTTTCAAGGGATCTAGAGTGGTGAAGTCCCTGGAGATGAATGCATGCAGGACGTCTTTTGCTTCCGTACCCTGCTGATAGCCGAACATTTCCCTTATATCGCTTGAGACCTTTGCAATCCATGATTTTGGAATCGGTAGCCTTAGGAGAAGGGCCGCCTGATCCAGCTTCCCATTTTCCATGCAGTCTTTCATGAAGGCTTCCACTTCTTTCTGGAAAGTCTCGGAGAAACGGATTCTTGAAGGATTTCCTCGGCCTGCCCCGGGGATGTATGAGATCTTTCCGGTTTCCTCAAACTGCTGCAGGATCCTTTTGACATTCTTCAAGGAACAGAACCAAAGCTCTTCAAGCTCCTTCAGCTTAAATGCACATTCCCCATTAAACTCCCTTTCAAGGAAATGGGCCCTCATAGCAAAATAGCGGTCTTGCATATTCTTTTCCTCCTAAAAGGGGACATTTTTTTCTTGATTGTACCCTTTTTACCCCTTTTTTCCAATAGCATAATGGAAGCAAGGAGGAGATCATATGTTTCGCACATTGCATCCCAATATCAAAATCAGGATTTATACTTCATTTTTAAGCAGGGTCGTGGGTTCAGCCGTCTTCCCGTTCATGGCCATCTATTTCACAAAGGAAATCAACGCAGCTGCCGCTGGTGTTTTAGTGCTGATCCAGGTGGCTGTTCAATTTATAGCTGGTTTATATGGAGGATTCCTCGCAGATGTCATTGGACGGAAACGGCTGATGGTCGCAGGGGAAATCATGAAGGCAGCCGCATTTGCAGGTATGCTTGCCGTGAATTCCCCGGTATTTGTTTCCCCATGGATCACATTTTTCATGATGCTATTGATTGGTGTATCATCTGGAATCGTGAATCCGGCTGCAGAAGCAATGCTCATTGATGTGAGCACGAAGGAAACAAGGGCATTCATGTACTCGGTCAATTATTGGGCTGTCAACCTGTCCATCATGCTCGGTTTGATGATCGGCGGCTGGTTCTTTGAACATTATTTCTTTGAATTGATTGGCGTTTTAACCCTCATGAGCCTGGTGACTCTTTGGATGACGGCGACATTCATCATTGACTCTTATGTGCCGGAAATAGGGGCATCAAAAAAGTCATTTGGGATCAAACCTTTGTTCAAGAGCTACGGAATGGTCATCAAAGACTGGACGTTTATGGCTTTTACACTTGGTGGAATTGCCATCCTGTCCATTGAATTTCAACGGAATAATTTCATTTCTGTAAGGCTGGAAAAAGAAATCATCCCACAGACAATGAATTTGCTCCATCTGTTTTCTTTTGAGATTGATGGGATAAAATTATTGAGTCTACTGACTGTAGTGAATACTTTGATGATTGTGATCTTCACGGCTGCTGTTGCCAAATGGATCAAAGGGAAAAAAGAAGAACCGATCATGTATGCGGGATTCATGTTATTCGGCCTTGGCTATTTCTTTTTAGCATTCAGCAATAATCTCCCAGCTCTTTTCATTTCCGTCATCGTCTTGACCATCGGAGAGCTCCTGTATGTTCCAACAAGGCAATCGCTTTTGGCCGATATCGTCGATGACACGAAGCGCGGCGCTTATATGGCGATGAACGGCCTTGTCTTTCAAATGGGGAAAATGATCGGTGCGATAGGCTTGATTGTCGGAAACGTCATTGGTGGCCTGGCGATGGGAGCGGGCTTTCTCCTACTGGTCGTGTTCGGGATTGCATTTTCCCGAATGGCTCTGAATAAGTCGGGAAAGGATGCCGCTGTCGTAAAACCGAGAGCTGCAGTGGGAAAATAAGTGAAACGCTCAGATTCTGTCTGGGCTTTTTTTATATGTCAAGAGCTTAAATCTCCATTTTGAAACTTATCCCATTTTTTTGCCGTCTGTAAAGGTAAGAGATTTCTAGGGAGGATTGTTGATGAAAAAAAGAAAGTGGATGACCGCAGCCGGTGGAGTTGTGTTAGTTGGCATCTCGCTGTTAGCATACATCTATTTGTTTCACAGTTACGGAGGAAGTTTTTATACCGATGCATCCATGAAAAGCGATGAATCATCATTGGAGTTGAAGTCGGATGCCAATGGAAATGGGATTTCGAATAAAGATGAAATAGCACAAGAGGCGGAAAAACTCGCAGGGACTCTTTACGATCCGCTGAAAGGCGGCGTTAACAACACGGGTGGAAAGCTTGGCTTCATTGTCTGCATCGATGTGCCGCGCATTGCCTACGGTAAAGCAGGAATTTCATTGGCTGGACTATTGCAGGAAGATTACGCGAAGCACCCGGAGCGATATCAGACAGAAGGAGGAGCCAATACACCTGATACCCCTTACTTTTATCGCAGGGTCCGAAACGTATACGACTTTGCAGAAGGAAACGGTCTGATCATCAAAAAAGCAGAAAAGCCCCAAGTAGGAGACATCGTTTTCTATGGCCGCTACCACGCAACCCTTGTCACCGCAGTCCATGCCGACGGTACATACAATGAAGTAGAAGCACACCCGAAACTCATAATCGTCCAGGAGCACAAACGAAAAAAATGGACCCCAAGAGACGTGGCGAGGATATTAAAATAAGATAGTTTAAAAAATTCTGAAATATTATTGACAGGAAGATTAATTATAGGTATTCTAGGCTTAAATATAACACCAAATGATAGTAACGAAAATATTTCGTTATACGTTTTATGGCATGCCTAGGAGGGATATAAAATGATTCTTCACAGCATAGAAACGAAATCGAGAAGTGATATTGAAGAGGAACAGCTGGAACATTTGAAAAAAACGGTCGATCACGTTTTCAAAAATGTTCCTTTTTATCGTGGCCAATTCGAAAAGATGGACATTTCCTCAAATGACCTGAACCGGATCGATGATGTAAGAAAACTTCCCTTTACGACCAAAAAAGACTTGAGGGATCATTATCCATTCGGACTATTTGCTGTCGCGCAGGAAGAAATCATCCGCCTTCATGCATCTTCCGGGACGAGCGGGAAATCAACCGTCGTCGGGTATACGAAAGAGGATATTAAAAGCTGGACAGAAATCGTCGCGAGAGCCATCGCCATTGCCGGAGGAAAAAAAGGGGATATCCTGCATAACGCCTACGGATATGGATTATTTACCGGCGGCCTTGGCCTGCATTATGGCGGAGAAGAACTAGGGGCATCGGTTATTCCGATATCCGGCGGCAATACGGACAGACAGATTGAAATCATCCAGGACTTCAAACCGCGTATCCTTTGCTCCACACCTTCCTATGCATTGAATATTGCTGAACGAATGATGGAACTCGGGATAGACCCAGCTTCCACCCCTTTAGAACTCGGGATCTTCGGGGCGGAGCCATGGTCGGAAGAAATGCGGAAGACGCTTGAAAAGACTTTTGGCATTAAAGCGTGTGATATATATGGCTTAAGCGAAGTGATTGGGCCGGGGGTATCGATGGAATGCCATGAAGGACAGAACGGACTTCACATAGCGGAAGATCACTTCCTGGTAGAAGTCATTGACCCCGCCACATTGGAGCATGTCCCCGATGGTGCTGATGGGGAGCTCGTTTTTACTAGCTTAAAAAAGGAAGCGCTTCCAATCATCCGCTACCGGACAGGGGATATCGCATCCATAACCCGTGAAAAGTGCTCATGCGGAAGGACAACGGTCCGGATGAGTCGTGTAAAAGGCAGGATTGACGACATGATCATCGTTAGGGGCGTGAATGTATTCCCTTCAGAGGTTGAACATCATTTGCTGCAGATTCCTGAGCTCGTCCCGCACTATCAGCTGCATCTCCATAGAACATCCTCCTTAGACACAGTTGAATTGCATGTCGAAATGACAGACTCACTTCATGAACATACTTCTAATGACGAAAACCATCCGCTGCTTCAGACACTAAAAGCGGAAATCCGCGAACGCATAAAATCTTTTTGCCTCATATCTGTTGAAGTCAAGATCCATAGACCAAAAGGAATCGAACGCTCTCAAGGAAAGGCGGTCAGGGTCGTCGATTACCGCAAGCAAAAGCAGCTCCATTCTTAAATAAACACCATCAAAAGAAAAATAGGAAGGGGATTGTCATGTCTTTATTGGAATTCGACAACCTTACTGAAGAAGATAAGTTGGCCAGATTTATTGCAAAGATAGAGTCCGGGGAAAAGATCGAAGCCGATGATTGGATGCCGGATGAGTACCGGATGGCCTTGATCAAACTGATTTCGATGCATGGAATAAGTGAAATCATGGGGGCGCTCCCGGAAAAAGAATGGGTTCCAAAAGCACCGACATTAGGCAGGAAGCTTGGCATTATGGCCAAGGTTCAGGATGAAATGGGCCACGGGCAGCTTCTTCTCCGGGTCACAGAAGACTTGATGAAGCCGCTTGGGAAAACCCGGGAAGATTTAATGGAAGACCTGCTGACTGGAAGGCTCAAGTTCCATAATGTCTTCCATATGGAAGCACCGACATGGGGCGATGCGGGATTGATCGGATGGCTTGTCGATGGAGCCGCCATCATGACCCAGACCAATATGCTTAACGCATCGTACGGGCCTTATGCAAGGGCGCTTCAGCGCATCTGTGCCGAAGAGGTTTTTCATGCACAGCACGGCGAAGCCATAATCATGGCGCTTGCAGAAGGGACGGACGAACAGAGGGAGATGGTGCAGGATGCCGTCAACCGCTGGTGGCCATCGCTGCTGATGTTCTTCGGACCGGCCACTGCCAGTACAACCGGATCTTCCAAACAGGATATCACAATAAAATACAAAATCAGGACGAAAACAAATGAACAGCTGAGACAGGATTTCTTTTCAAAGTATGTTCCAAGAATTCTTTCCCTTGGTTTGACCGTGCCTGATCCAACGATGTCATACGACAAAGAAAAAGACGAATGGACATACGCACAGCCTGACTGGAGCGAATTCAAGAACATCATTTCCAATAATGGGCCCAAGTCGGCGTCAAGACTCGCATTAAGACGTACAGCTCATGAAAATAACCGCTGGGTCAGGGAAGCCCTCAGCAGCGGTGAGTATACAGGGTGAGGAGGGATTGCAATGGACAAAAAAAAGACAGTCGATGAATTTTATCAGGTGTTCGAAGTTTTCAGCAAACGCACACCATCAGCCAATTTCCAGCACCAATTCAGCCTGCTTGCGCCAAACCGTGAAATGGCCTTTGTCATGGCACAGGAAAATTTCATGAGGCGTGAGCCTGTCGTCGATATTTGGGTTGTAAAAAGGGACGACATCCGAATGATGGAGCCCGATGAACGGGCCAGTCTCCAAAGGCTGGATAATAAAGACTATCGTACAGCAAAGGGATACGGATATTTAAAGAAAAAGTGGCGGCAATATGAGCAGCAGATGCTCGATGAAAAGGAAATCATGTCATGGGGGGAGTTAAAAAGTGAAAAAAGTAAACACACCGCAGGAAGCGAAGCTAAATCCTGAGTATCACTCGGCACTTCGTGAATTGCTCTATCAGCTGGCGGACGACGATTTCCTGCATGCTTTCCGGGGTTCCGAATGGCTTGGGCTTGCCCCTCACATCGAGGAAGACGTTGCTTTTTCTTCGATCAATCAGGACACTATGGGGCATGCAGCCATGTACTACAGCTTGCTTGAAGAACTCGGAGAGGGTTCGGCAGATGACCTGGCGCATCTCAGGGAAACTGGAGACCGAAAGAATGCGGTTTTGCTTGAGCTTGTCAACGGATCCGGCACCTACTTGGATGAACCGAGATATGATTGGGCTTTTACCGTGGTGAGGCATTATTTCTATGACACGTATAAAAAGCTGAAACTCGAATCTCTTAAACTGTCATCCTATCAGCCTCTTTCCGATGCTGCCGTGAAAATCAATATGGAGCAGTATTACCATGTCATGCACTGGAAAGTATGGTTCCAGCAGCTTTCCTTGAGTAAAGGAGAAGGCAGGGAGAGGATGCTTGAAGCCATTTCGAGGGTGTGGAAGGATTTTGGAGGCGTGCTCTCCTACGGCCCATTGGCAGCTGAATTTCACAAGCATGGCCTTGTGGAAGAAGAACAGGCATTTAAGAAGAGATGGGAATCTGCCATGAAGCAGATTTTGGAGCAGGTCGATGTCACTTGGCCGGGAGAGCCCGGAATGGAACTCGGAGATGGCAGGTCGGGAATTCACACCACAGACCTTTCATCAGCCCTTGAAACATTGAGTGAAGTGTGCCGCTCCCATCCTAAAGCCGTATGGTGAGGAGGGATCTCAAATGATCATCCAGAAGGAAATAAAAGAATCGATTATGATGAAGCTTCAAGAAGTGAAGGATCCGGAAATCGATTCTGTCAGCATCATTGATTTAGGAATGATTCACTCTGTCCAAGCATATGAAAAAAGTGTTGTGATTGAAATTCTTCCGACCTTTGTTGGCTGTCCGGCTCTGGAAATCATCAAAAAAAACATCCTTTCGGCAGTGGAAGAATTGCAGATTGGGAGAGAAATAGAAGTACATTACCGCTATTCGCCGCCATGGACTTCGGACCGGATCAGCGAGCAGGGCAGGGAGAAGTTGAAGGAATTCGGAATTGCCCCTCCTCCCGTCTTTTTAGAAGGAGAAGAAATGTGGAAAGTCAACTGTCCGTATTGTGATTCTGAATACACAACGCTGGAAAATATTTTTGGCCCGACTGCCTGCAGAAGCATTTTATACTGCAAGTCGTGCAAAAATCCATTTGAAGCAATGAAACCAATTTCTACATTAATGTAGACCAAAAACAAGGGGGAAAAAACATGTTTAAAATGATCGCTATGTTCAAGAAGCCGGAAGATACGGAAAAATTTGATGAGTACTACTTCGGGACGCATATTCCTTTGACAGAGAAGATCCCTGGCCTGCAGCGCGTGGAAGTCACTAAATTCGCAGGGGATGCGCCGTATTATATGATGTGTGAAATGTACTATGAAAATAAAGAGGCATTCAAAGAAGCATCAAAGACAGAAGAGTCCAAAGCATCCGGAAAAGATGTCATGAAGCTTGCAGGCGACTCCGTGACATTTATGTTCGGTGAAACGACTAATGGATAATTTTCACCATATTGAAGTCGAGATTGAGGAAGTGCTGGGATTTGTCCGGTTAAACCGGCCGAAGGTCCTCAATGCCATCAATCGGGAAATGGTGTCAGAAATCCTTGCTGCCTTTGAATACATGGACAGGGAAGAGAACGTGAGAGCCATCGTTCTTTCCGGGAATGGCCGTGCCTTTGCAGCCGGGGCTGACATAGACGAAATGGCCGATGAAGGCAGCATCGACTTCGAACGCTTGAATCAATTTGCCGATTGGGACCGATTGGCTGTCGTCAAGAAGCCGATCATCGGGGCGGTGCATGGATTTGCCCTTGGAGGAGGATTCGAATTGGCACTTGTCTGTGATATCCTCTTTGCCGCAGAAGATGCAAAATTCGGCTTCCCTGAAGTGAATTTGGGCGTGATGCCTGGAGCTGGCGGAACTCAGCGCCTCACCAAACTCATCGGAAAGACAAAAGCGATGGAATGGCTCTGGACGGGAGAAATGCATCCTGCACAGGAAGCCTGCGATCTTGGGATTATCAACAGGGTGGTAGCCCCTGAAGTCCTAATGGAGGAAACGAAGAAATTTGCGCTCCAAGTGGCACAGAAGCCGCCGCTTTCAGTCAGACTGATCAAGGATAGTGTCTTGAAGGCTATCGATTATTCCTTATATGAAGGCATGCAGTATGAGAGGAAGAACTTTTATCTGTTGTTTTCATCAGAGGATCAAAAAGAAGGCATGAGAGCATTCGTTGAAAAACGCAGACCGGACTTCAAAGGAAGATAGGGGGTGGAAAAGGGTGTACGAAACGATTTTATATGAAGAAAAAAATCAGACGGCTTGGATCACGCTGAATCGGCCGGATAAATTGAATGCTTTTACACAGCAGATGAATGCAGAGCTGCTGAAAGCGTTCAAATCCATCGCTAAAAATCAGGAAGTCAGGGCAGTGGTTGTGACAGGTGCGGGAAGGGCCTTCTGTTCAGGTCAGGATTTGGCAGATGTAGACGAAGAAATGGATCATGGGGAAATCCTCCGCAAAGGCTACAACCCTTTAATATCCGCCATCAGCAGTTTGGAAAAGCCCGTCATTGCGGCTGTTAATGGGGTCGCTGCCGGCGCTGGATTGAGCCTGGCTCTGGCCTGTGATTTCCGATTGGCTTCAGAGAAAGCAAGTTTTATGGAAGCCTTCATTCATGTTGGACTGATTCCGGATTCAGGTAACCTTTATTACCTTCCGAGGTTGATTGGGCATGCCAAAGCAATGGAGCTTGCTGTTTTAGGAGAGAAGATTCCGGCTGGGAAAGCTTTAGAGCTTGGACTTGTGACGAAAGTCGCCACTCTCGAAGCTTGGGAGCAGGAAGTTGATGATTTTGCCTCCAAGCTGGCAGCGATGCCGACGAAAGCCATCGGGCTCATCAAGCGTTACCTCTACCAAAGCTGGGACTCAGATCTTCAGGAAATGCTGGAGAAAGAAGCGTATGCCCAGCGGATTGCAGGAAAGTCAGAAGACCACTTAGAGGGTTTGCAGGCTTTTAAAGAAAAAAGGAAGCCAGCTTTCCAAGGAAAGTGATAAAGAAGGGATTGGGAGAAGCGTAAAGCGAATTCTGATCCCTTTTTAAAAGGAGGGAATTTCATGAAAAACATTGCTGTGATTGGATCAGGGGTAATGGGAAGGGGAATTGCCTACGCGGCCGCACTTGGCGGATTTTCAGTCAAATTGTTCGATGTCCATCAGGATGCTTTATTTCACGCAGAAAAAGAGATTGCATCGATTTTTGAAAAGGGGCTGGCAAGAGGGAAGATTTCCGTATCGCAAATGGAAACATCGAAGGCTGCCCTGCGATATACAGACAATCTGCAAGAAGCAGCGGAATCGGCAGATCTGGTTATCGAAGCCGTACCAGAAAAAATCGCCATCAAAAAAGATGTATTTGAAAAGCTCGATGCCTGGACAAAGGAAGACTGCATCCTGGCAACCAACACTTCTACTATGAGTCCGACTGAAATCGGCTCATTTACGAAGCGGCCTGACAAGGTCATCGCCATGCATTTCTTCAATCCCGTACATAAAATGCCGCTTGTCGAAATCATCAAAGGTTTGGAGACAAGCGAGGAGACAGTCGGAATCGTCAGGGAATGCGCCAAATCCATGGGGAAGGAAACCGTGGTCGTCAATGAATTTCCGGGATTCGTCACAAGCCGGATTTCCGCACTGGTCGGCAATGAAGCTTTCTATATGCTCCAGGAAGGCGTCGGATCGCCTGAAGAAATAGACAAAGCCATTAAACTCGGGCTCAATTATCCGATGGGGCCATTTGAACTCGGGGATCTGGTCGGATTGGATACAAGGCTGAACAACCTGGAATACCTTCATAAAACATTGGGGGAAAAATACCGTCCTGCCCCATTGTTGGTCAAATACGTAAAGGCTGGCAGGCTCGGCAGAAAGAGCGGGCGCGGCGTCTACGACTACACAGATAAGGAGTGAAGGGATATGGAGACTGCAGTCATCATCGATGCTGCCAGAACACCGATTGGCCGCTATAAGGGAGGGCTGAAAAAAGTCCGTCCGGATGATCTCGGGGCAGCGGTCATCAAAGCCATATTGGAGCGAAACCCGGAAGTCCCACCTCACGAAATCGAGGAAGTGGTGCTTGGCAATGCCAATCAAGCAGGGGAAGACAACCGTAATGTAGCCCGGATGGCTGCTTTGCTTGCGGGTCTTCCCGTTGAGGTCGCTGCCACAACCATCAATCGCCTTTGCGGATCAGGACTTGACGCAGTCAATTATGCAGCGAGGGCGATTATGGCCGGTGAAGGGGACATTTTCATTGCAGGGGGAACGGAAAGCATGACCAGGGCGCCATTGGTCATGGCCAAGCCGGAAAAGGATTTCCCAAGAGGGAACATGGAGATTTTTGATACTACCATTGGCTGGAGATTCATCAATCGAAAGCTTGAGAAATTGTATGGAACAGATTCCATGCCTGAAACGGCTGAAAATGTGGCAAGGCGGTATGGCATAACAAGGGAAGAACAGGATCGATTTGCGTTTGAAAGCCAGCTGAAGGCAAAAGCAGCGATGGAAAAGAACCTGTTCGAAAAGGAAATCATCCCTGTTCATACATTGGATGACAGGCGCCAGCCGTTTGCTGTTGCCGTAGATGAACATCCCCGCCCGGAAACGACGCTAGAGAAATTGTCCAGTCTAAGACCTCTATTCGAAGGCGGCACCATAACGGCGGGAAATGCCTCTGGGGTGAATGATGGAGCATCCGTCCTCCTTCTGATGAGTGAGTCCAAAGCGAAAAAACTCGGTTTGAAGCCCCTTGCCAAATACAGGGTATCGGCAGTAGCTGGATTAGAGCCTTCCATTATGGGGATGGGTCCGGTGCATGCCGTGAGAAAAGCGCTGCAAAGAACCGGGATGACAGCAAACGGCATTGATTTGATTGAGTTGAATGAAGCATTTGCCTCGCAGTCGATTGCCTGCATCAAAGAGCTCGATCTCCGTCCGGAAATCGTAAATGTGAATGGAGGGGCCATCGCATTCGGCCATCCGCTTGGTGCGAGCGGTGCCAGGATTTTAACCACGCTGCTCTACGAAATGAAGAGGCGGAATTCAGAGACAGGACTTGCGACGATGTGTGTAGGTGTAGGACAAGGAATAGCTTCCATCGTTGAAAATATGTAAACACCTTCCTTCACGAAGTTCCTATCCTAAACAGGAAACATGGCACATATGTGCATTTTCTGGTAAACTTTGTTCAAAAAATTGTTTTGACAAACGAAAAGGATCGTGAGGCAGAAGTGGAAAACAACTTGAATACGAGATCAATGATATTTACGTTATACGGGGATTATATCCGGCACTACGGAAATGAAATTTGGATAGGAAGCCTGATCCGGCTGCTGAAGGAATTTGGGCATAATGAGCAGTCCGTCAGAGCGGCCATTTCAAGGATGAATAAGCAGGGATGGGTCCAATCAAGGCGGGAAGGGAATAAAAGCTATTATTTTCTGACGCCGATTGGTGTCGACAGGATGGAAGAAGCAGCGAAGCGCATCTTTAAACTGAGCCCTGAAGAGTGGGATGGAAAGTGGAGGATGCTCATCTATTCAATCCCGGAAGAAAAGCGCAATGTACGGGATGAACTAAGGAAAGAATTAGTATGGAGCGGATTCGGGACGATTTCCAACAGCTGCTGGATTTCTCCAAATGATCTTAAGAAGCAAGTCTTTGCCCTTTTGGATAAGTATGATATCCATGAACATGTCCATTATTTCCTTAGTGAATACAAGGGTCCTGAAGAGAATAATAAACTCGTTCAGGAATGCTGGAATATTGCTGAAATCAACCAAAAGTACGAAGAATTCCTGGGGTTTTACAGAAAGAAATATGAAGCAGACAAAGTGAAGATCCAAAACGGCCAAATGAGTGATGCGGATTGCTTCGTCGAGCGGACAAAGCTCGTTCATGAATATCGCAAGTTCCTCTTCAGCGATCCGGGGCTTCCGCAGGAGCTTCTTCCGGATAAATGGCTTGGAGGAATGGCGGCTGAGCTGTTTGCCGATTATTACCGGGAATTGGCAGAGCCTGCAAGCCTGTTCTTTGAACGGGTATTTGAAGATGGGAATGAATTGAGGAAGAAAGATAAAGGGTATGATGTGATGCACCATCCCCTCATCATTGAAGATTGAGGTGGAGGAAGCCGCTGCCACTCCAGAGCGGCCGAAGCAGGTAACTTCATAGAATGGGAGTGTTTACATTGAATCAACTGACAAAGATATTGAATATCCGCTGCCCTGTCATCCAGGGAGGCATGGGGAATATCAGCAACGCGCAGCTGACAGCAGCTGTATCCAACGCAGGGGGGCTTGGGACAATTGGCTGCGGTACGCTTGGTGCCGATGAAGTGGAACGAATCATCCAGAAGACCCTTCAGCTGACAAACCGCCCATTTGCCCTCAATATCCCATTGACAGTAAGCGGCAATGTAAAAGCGCTCATTCGCTTGGCTGTTGATTATAAAGTTCCGGTAATTTCCCTATCTGCAGGAAATCCGGCTCCTTTCATCCCGTATTTACATGAGCAGGGAATAAAGGTCATATCTGTAGTGGGAACCGTGAAGCATGCTGTGAAAGCGGCCGAGGCAGGAACGGATATCATTGTGGCGGAAGGATTCGAAGCGGCAGGAATCAATTCACCGCTTGAAACGACTACAATGACCCTTATCCCACAGGTTGCAGATGCAGTGGATGTCCCTGTTGCAGCTGCTGGCGGAATAGGAGACGGAAGGGGGATGCTTGCCGCTTTTGCCCTTGGGGCGCAGGGAGTCCAGATGGGTACTAGATTCATAGCAACGGCAGAAGCGCCTTTTTCTGAAGTTTACAAGCAAAGAGTTTTGTCGGCAGTGGATACCAGCACCATCATCGTTGGACGATCTGTGGGAAGGACAAGGCGTGTCCTGGATGGTCCATATGCGAAGAGACTGAGAGAATCAGAGAAAAGCGGGATTGAGCCCGAAGCATTCCATCAAGCCACAAGTGAAAAGTTCCATTGCATCGGAGCTTTGGATGGCGATGAGGAACACGGATTCATGAACAGTGGGCAGATCGCAGGACTTGTCCGAACGATCCCGACTGTCCAGGAGCTCATTGATCAAATGATGAGTGAATACGATGCCCAGTTAAAATCTCTGCCGCCTATTTTCCGGGGATAGAAATATATTCTATATTTTTTAAATATTATAAATTTTATTGACGGTAGATGAAAAAATACGTTAATATTACGTTAAATTAACGTTAATAAATTTTTTGTCACAAAGAAAATGTAACCGATTTCAACCAGAGAAAATCTTCATATAAATGGTATTGCTTGGCCAACTTATTTAGATGATCAAGGGGGAAAAGAAATGAAGCATTTTTGGAAAAAAAGTTTAGCGTTAATCTTCACCACATCTATCGTCCTGTCAGCATGCGGATCGACTGAATCCGGTGCTCCGGAAAAATCGGCCGGTGGCTCGAAGGAGAAAAAGATGTTTACCATCGGTGTCACACAGATTGTTGAACATCCTTCATTAGACGCCGCCTTCGATGGATTTAAAGATGCAATAGCTGAAAGCGGGCTCAAGGACAATGTGAAATACGCTGTTCAAAACGCTCAAGGAGATGCTTCCGCCAACACCACGATAGCCAAAAACTTAGTAAGCTTCAATGTAGACCTCATCTTCGCAAACTCTACACCAAGTGCACAGGCTGCCCTGAGCAGCACAAAAAAAATACCGATCGTCTTTACGTCTGTGACAGATCCCGTCGGTGCTGAATTGGTAAAATCCATGGACCAGCCGGGGAATAATATCACAGGTACAGTCGACTCCCATCCAGACGCCATTCCTAACACACTTAAATTCATGAAAGAACAATTGAACGTCAAAAACGTCGGACTCATCTATAATGCCGGCGAGCAAAACTCGAGAGCCCAGGTCGACAATGTCAAGAAGATCATGGATGAAATCGGGGGAATGAAAGCAGTTGAAGCATCTGTTGCGACATCTGCTGACGTAAAGCAGGCAGCAGAATCCCTTGTTGGAAAAATCGATGCGTATTATATCGTTACGGATAACACGGTCGTTTCCGCCTTCGAATCTGTGGTAGGTGTAGCCAATGAACAGCACATTCCGCTTTTGGCAGCCGAGTTCGATTCCGTGAAAAGAGGAGCCTTTGCTGCATACGGCTTTGAGTACTACGACATCGGCCATGAAGCAGGAGAAATGGCTGCGAAAATCCTGAAAGGCGAAAAGAAGCCGTCTGAACTTCCTGTACAGCTTCCACAGAATCTGAAGCTTGTCATTAATAAGAAAGCTGCAAAAGCAATGGGCATAGAATTGAAGCCTGAATGGGACAGCATGGCAGAATACGTAGAAAACTAAAGGAGATGATTCGAAATGTTCTCGTTTGTCGCGATATTCGGCTCCGTAGAGCTTGGAATCATCTATGCCATCATGGCGCTGGGAGTCTATCTATCATTCAGGGTGCTTGACTTCCCTGACTTAACCGTTGATGGAAGCTTTGTAACGGGGGCTGCAGTCGCTGCAACCATGATTACGATGGGCTATTCCCCTTGGCTTTCGACTATCCTGGCCATTGCTGCCGGATTCATAGCAGGTTGTGCCACAGGGCTGCTGCATACAAAAGGGAAGATTAATGCACTCCTTTCCGGGATTTTGATGATGATTGCATTGTATTCCATTAATTTAAGGATCATGGGGCTGACGTCTGATACGTCAGTCGGCCGCCCCAATATCCCTCTTTTAAATAGCGAGACACTGTTTACAAAGTTTGGGGCTTTATGGGAAAAGACAGGCATCGATGAAGGGTTGAATGGCTTCTTCTCACGTATGCATGCCGATACATTGCCATCCACATGGGGAATCGTTTTCTTTATGCTCGTCGTAGTCCTATTGATCAAGTTCGCGGCAGACTGGTTCTTAAAGACGGAAGTGGGACTTGCTTTAAGAGCAACGGGAGACAACCAAAAAATGATCCGCAGCTTTTCAGCCAATACAGATACGCTGATCATTCTCGGTCTGGGCATTTCCAATGGACTTGTTGCCCTATCAGGGGCATTGGTTGCCCAATATGCCAAGTTTGCCGATATTGGAATGGGGATCGGGATGATTATCATCGGATTGGCATCTGTCATTATCGGTGAAGCGATATTCGGAACCAAATCCATTTTCAGAACCACATTTGCAGTCATTGGCGGGGCAATCATCTATCGGATTGTCGTCAGTTTGGCTCTAAGGGTCCAATTCCTCGATACTGGGGATATGAAGCTGATCACAGCATTCATCGTGATCCTTGCTTTGATCATGCCGAAGCTGATTGAAAAGCAAAAAGAGAAGAAGCGGAAAGCCAAAAGGCATGCTGAACGTGTTTCTGCCTTGAATGTTTCCGCAGAGCGGGAGGTGCAGTAGATGCTGCAAATGCATTCCATCGGGAAAATTTTCAATGAAACCACACCGGATGAAAAAATTGCCCTCCAAAATATCAGCCTTCATCTAAACAAAGGGGATTTCGTGACCGTCATCGGAAGCAATGGAGCTGGAAAATCAACTTTGATGAACGTGATTTCCGGCGTCCTTTCCCCTGATGTCGGCTCAGTGGAAATAAACGGGCAGAACGTGACGAATCTGCCAGAGTATAAACGTTCCAGGTTCATAGGCCGTGTTTTCCAAGACCCCATGGCAGGGACCGCTCCAACCATGACGATAGAAGAAAACCTGGCGATGGCGTACTCGCGGAATAAATCCAGGGGGTTAAGAAAAGGCGTCGATAAGGATAGAAAAGAGTTTTTTCGGGACTCCTTAGCCTCCCTCCATTTAGGGCTGGAAGGTAGGATGAATGCGAAGGTCGGCCTCCTTTCCGGCGGGGAACGCCAAGCGTTGTCACTCTTGATGGCGACATTCACTGAGCCTTCCATCCTTCTTTTAGATGAACATACGGCTGCTCTAGATCCATCCAGGGCGCAGCTGATCACAGAGCTTACAAAAGAAATCGTGCAAAAGCATGGACTCACGACACTCATGGTCACACACAATATGAAGCAGGCGCTGGATTTAGGAAATCGTCTGATCATGATGGATAAAGGCGAAATCATTTTAGAAGCGTCTGAAAATGAAAAGAGCCAGCTGACCATTGAACAGCTGCTGAAAGAGTTCCAGCGCATCAAGGGAGAGCAAATGGCGAATGACAGAGCTCTCCTCAGCATGTAGAAAGGGGAACGCGGATGAAACCAGGAATGGAAGTGGGGCAGACAGCTGTCGTGACCTTTGAGGTCACGCCTGACATGTTTGCGCAATTCGAAGGGAATGTCGTGCACCCTGCCTATTCAACCGTTTCGATGGTCTACCATATGGAGTGGGCTTCCCGAAAGATCATCCTTCCTTATCTGGAAGAACATGAAGAGGGAATCGGCGGGACGGTTCAGGTCAAGCACATCGCTCCATCAGGTGCGGGGACAAAAGTGCAGGTAAAAGCAACTTTAATACAATTGAAGAAAAATACAGTACTAACAAAAGTGGAAGCTTCAAATGAAGCTGGCCTTATTGGAGTCGGAGAGGTCGTTCAGGCGATCCTTCCAAAAGAAGAAATCAAGAAAAAGATAGAAAGCAGTTTGATGGTTTAATAGAGCAGCGGCGCTATATATAAAGCGCCTGCTCTTTCCAATTTAAAAAATGTAAGCGTTTACGATATCGCACATAAGGAGGAGATTTCAGATGGATTTATTTCAGGATATTCGTGAACATGAGCAGGTTGTCTTCTGCAATGACCCGGAAACGGGGCTGAAAGCGATTATCGCCATACATAATACAACGCTTGGACCGGCGCTCGGGGGCTGTCGGATGCGCCCGTATGCCAAATTTGATGATGCCTTGGAAGATGTTTTGAGGCTTTCAAAAGGAATGACTTATAAATGTGCGGCTGCCGATGTGGACTTCGGAGGAGGAAAATCCGTCATCATCGGAGACCCGTCAAAAGATAAGACGCCTGAATTGTTCCGTGCTTTCGGTCAATTTGTAGAATCATTGAATGGACGGTTCTATACGGGCACCGACATGGGCACAACGCCGGATGATTTCGTTCATGCTTTGAAAGAAACAAACTGCATCGTGGGCGTGCCGGAGGAATACGGAGGCAGCGGCGATTCCTCAGTGCCGACTGCACTCGGAGTCGTCTACGGAATACAGGCCACCAATCAGACGGTTTACGGCTCACCTGATCTCGGCAGCCATACGTATGCCATTCAGGGGCTTGGCAAAGTCGGCTTCAAGGTCGCTGAAAAATTGTTGTCTGAAGGAGCATCGCTTTACGTAACGGATATTAATCCAAAAGCCATAGAAGCGCTGCTCGAAAAAGGGAAGGAAGTCGGCAATGATTCCATCCGGGCCGTTTCCGGGACAGATATTTATGGGGTGGATGCAGATGTGTTTGTGCCATGCGCACTTGGCGGCATCCTTCATGACGAAACGATCGATATGCTTCGCGTAAAAGCGGTGGCAGGGTCCGCCAATAATCAGCTGCTCGAAGACAGACATGGGGAAATGCTCATGAAAAAAGGCATCCTTTATGCACCTGACTATATCGTCAATGCAGGAGGACTGATCCAAGTGGCGGATGAATTATACGGGCCGAATAAAAGCAGGGTCCTGAATAAGACGAAGGCCATTTATGATTCGCTGCTTGCCGTTTATTTGCATTCAGAAAATGAACATGTCCCTACTTCCCAGGCAGCCAATGCCTTTTGCGAAAAACGAATTGATTCCAGAAGAAAAAGAAGCAGTTTCTTTTCACATCATAAACGCCCGAAATGGAGTATCCGAAACTAAAAAATCTCTCGTGGAAAGGATGTTGAAAGATGGAGCCGTTTAAAATGATCCGCTATATGGATGAACAAGGAAATAAGCAGGATATCGAAGGAGCAGAGGCTATTACGGAGGATTTGGCCAAAGCCATGTTTGAGAAGATGACGCTTGTCAGAACATTCGACAGGAAAGCCATCAGCCTTCAGAGACAAGGGAGACTTGGAACTTATGCACCGTTTGAGGGACAGGAGGCAGCACAGGTAGGAAGCGCCTCTGCATTAAAAGGAGAAGATTGGCTGTTCCCGACTTACCGCGACCACGCAGCAACCATCACATTCGGACATTCACTTCCTCGTGTCTTCCTTTATTGGAATGGGAGGGTGGAAGGATGCGTCGCACCGGAAGGAAAGCATATTTTTCCGCCTGCAGTCCCCATCGCTACACAGCTTCCCCATGCGACAGGTGCAGCATTGGCAGAGAAATGGAAAGGGACGGATAATGCAGCGATCGTTTATTTCGGAGACGGAGCTACGTCTGAAGGCGATTTCCATGAAGGCATGAACTTTGCCAGCGTCTTTAAAGCACCGGTTGTTTTCTTCAATCAAAACAACCAATATGCGATTTCAGTCCATATCAGCAGACAGATGAATTCCGAAACGATCGCCCAAAAATCGGTTGCCTATGGGATTCCGGGAGTCCGTGTGGATGGAAATGATATCTTCGCCGTTCATTTTGAAACGAAAAAAGCTCTCGAACGGGCAAGGAGAGGAGAAGGCCCGACATTGATCGAGGCAGTCACTTGGCGGTATGGTGCCCATACGACAGCAGATGATCCGACAAAATACCGCGACCAGGAAGCAAGCGTCCAGAAGCGTCCGCAAATCGATCCGCTTTTAAGACTCGAGCGCTTTATGAAAAATGAGGGGTATTGGGATCAGGATTGGGCAGAGGAAGTCAGAAAGAAATGTACAGAAACCATTGAATCGGCTGTCGCTGAAATGGAATCCTTCCCTGAGCCGAACGTGGAAGATATTTTTGATTATGTCTTTGAAAAGCCAACATGGACCATTCAGCAGCAAAAAGAAGAGTACCTTCAGCTGTTAAGGGGGAATCAAGGATGAGTACAACCATGACGAACGTCCAAAAACTGTCGCTAGTCCAGGCAGTGACAGATGGTTTGCGGACCATGATGAAGGAACGAAAAGAAGTCATTGTGATGGGAGAAGATGTCGGCAAGAATGGCGGGGTTTTCCGGGCTACAGAAGGATTGATGGAAGAATTTGGAGAGGACCGGGTGATTGATACTCCATTGAGCGAGGCGGGCATCGTAGGCACGGGGATCGGGCTTGCACTGAACGGCTTTTTGCCGGTTGTGGAGATGCAATTCCTTGGATTCATCTACCCTGCCTTTGAGCAGATCATGACCCATGCGACACGGATCCGAATGAGGACGCTTGGAAAATATTCAGTTCCGATGGTCATCCGCGCCCCTTATGGAGCAGGGATCCGTGCACCGGAAATCCACTCTGACAGTGTTGAAGCGCTATTCACACATATGCCGGGCATCAAGGTCGTCTGCCCATCCAATCCATATGATGCAAAAGGACTGTTGATTGCCAGCATCGAGGACCCGGATCCCGTATTATTCATGGAATCCATGCGGTGCTACCGCTCCACGAAAGCAGAGGTCCCTACAGGGAAATATACCGTGGAAATCGGAAAGGCAAACGTCCTGACAGAAGGAGAGGATGTCACGATTTTTGCCTGGGGTGCTATGGTCGTGATTGCCGAAAAAGCAGCAGCAGAATTTAAAAAGAAGAATATCAGCTGTGAAGTGGTTGATTTAAGGACCCTTTACCCGCTGGACAAAGAAACCATCAGTGCCTCTATCCAAAAAACAGGAAGAGCCGTCATCATCCATGAAGCCCATGCTACTGGAGGAGTCGGAAGCGACCTGATCGGATTGATCAACGACACCTCATTCCTGTATCTCAAGGCTCCGATTGAAAGAGTGACGGGCTATGACGTTCCCGTTCCGTTTTCTGCCCTGGAGGATCATTATGTGCCGACAGTGCAGCGACTGGTGAAAGCAATCGACAAAGTCATTCATTTTTAAAAGAAGCGAGGTGTAGAACATGGTCGAATTAAAGCTTCATGATATTGGTGAAGGCATGACAGAGGGGGAAGTCCTGCATTATTTTGTGAAAGTCGGAGATCAAGTGAAAAGCGATCAGCCACTGGTCGAAGTCCAGACAGACAAAATGACAGCAGAACTCCCATCCCCTGCTGCAGGAATTGTTAAAGAAATTCTGATTGGGACAGGAAACACTGTAGAAGTAGGAACCACCCTGCTGATCATTGAATCAGAAGGCGTGAAGCATTTCTCTCCACAAGCAGAACAAAAGCTCCCGGAAAAGCCTGTTCATAATGAAATAAAAGAAACAGCCCCTGCTGCCCTCCTTTCTAAAAAGAGAGTTCTTGCAGCTCCTTATACAAGAAAGATTGCACGAGAGCTAGGGGTTAATATTGAAGAAGTCAAAGGAACAGGTCCTGCCGGGAGGGTGACAGATGAAGATGTTCACCGCTTTATGAAAAATGGCTCCCAGTCGACTCAAGTTGAAGCCAAAGACCCTGTAAAACCGGAATCGAAAGCCAGCCAATCCGCACCAGTGGATTTGGCGCCTGAATCCATTCCATTCAAAGGAAGAAGAAAGCAGATCGCCAAAAAAATGACGAAATCGCTGTTCACGATCCCTCATGTAAGCCACTTTGATGAGGTGGATATGACGACGCTCCTTGCAATGGTGGGAGAGTGGAAAGAATCGAATCAACGAATTTCCATTGCCGCATTATTTATCAAAGCCATCGGTTTGGCATTGAAGGATTTCCCGATATTCAATGCGGTCCTGGATGAAGAAAATGAACAGATTCATCTGAAAAGGAATATAAATATCGGCGTTGCAGTGGATACAGAAGATGGCCTGATTGTCCCTGTTATCCATCATGTCGAGCAAAAAAGCATTAAAGCCATACACGAAGAGATGAAGCAATTGATCGAAAAAGCCCAGCGGAACGAGCTGTCCGCTAAAGAAATGACTGGCGGTACTTTCACCATCAGCAATGTCGGTCCACTCGGAAGCACCGGCGCCACTCCGATCATCAATCATCCGGAGGTAGGGCTCATGGCTTTCCATAAGACGAAAAAACGTCCGGTCGTCGTCAAGGATGAGATTGTCATCCGATCGATGATGAATATGACCATGTCCTTTGACCACCGGGTAGCTGATGGTGCCCATGCGGTCAGGTTTACGAATCGTGTGATCGAACTATTGGAGAATCCATCCAAAATGATACTGGAGATGGTTTAAATGGTAGTAGGTGAACTCGCTCAGGAAAAAGATGTGGTCATCTTAGGAGGCGGTCCGGCAGGCTATACAGCCGCCATCCGGGCAGCGCAATCGGGAAGGGAAGTGCTGCTGATTGAAAAGGATCAGCTTGGCGGCACATGTCTGAACAAGGGATGCATCCCTTCTAAAGCAACAGCAGAAGCTGCGAAACAGTATAAGCATATGGATCATTTAAAAAACATGGGATTTGAAATAGGCAGCGGGCATTTCGATTTTGGCCGCTTCAAAGAGTACAGGGATGGAAAAGTGGATCAATTGAGAAAAGGAGTCGAGTCTTTGTGCAAAGCGAACAAAATTGAAGTGATGTTTGGCGAAGCCGTCTTCCTCTCAGATGACCGCATTGGAATTGAAAATGGACACCAATTTGATGTTGTACGTTTCAACCACGCCTTGATTTCCGTCGGAGCCTCAGGAGGGAAGAAGGCCGGACTGATTGGAGCGTCAGACTTATTCCGGTTCTCAACTCTCCCTGAAGAACTGATTTTGGCAGGCAGCAGCTATATCGTATTAGAAGCTGCATTTGCCTACCATTCATTCGGCGTCAAAACGACTATCATTAATGAGGGTGAAACGTTCGGATTGGACGAAACGATTGAAAAAGAACTGCTGAGGCAGTTGAAGAAGGCTAAAATTCCTGTTCATATGGGAGCGAAAGCAATCAAGATCGATTGGAATGGCGATCGGACTTTATGCCGTTTTGTCAATGCAAAAGGAGAATCGATGGAGCTTGCTTCTTCCCATATCTATATGGATGAGCAGTACAATGGGAATACCTCTGCCCTTGGACTTGAACGGATTGGAATCGAGTTGGATGAAAATCAATTTATTAAAGTGGATGAATGGGGAAGGACGTCCCTTTCTAACATTTATGCAGCCGGGGATGTCACTGGCGCACCATTCTCTGCTGTTAAAGCGATCAAGCAAGGGAAGGCAGCTGTCGAAGCCATGATGGGTAACGAGCATGCAGCTCCTGCTGACTTCTATTATTTGCCGACAATCATTCACTCCCAGCCGCCGGTTGCCTCTGTTGGAATGACAGAAGAAGTAGCAAGAAGTGAAAACCTTGACTACAGGGCAGGGACCTACGTGCTTGGAGGAAACGGCTATGCCGCGTTGACGGAGAAAAAAGATGGATTGGTGAAAGTGCTATTTGAAGAAGGGACAGACCGGCTGCTTGGCATCCATATTATCGGAGAAGGAGCCATCGACCTGATTCAGACGGGTGTGGTGGGACTGGAGATGGCAGCAAGGGACGAAGATTTCCTTTACCCTAACTATGCCCATCCGAGCCTCGCAGAAAGCTTGCTGGAGGCTTGTGAGGATGCAGTAGGGAAAGCCATCCATCAAGCCCCTAAGAATAAGAAAGCAGAAAAAGTAAAAATGTAGAAGCAGGAACTAAGAATCATATTCTTCCAATAAAAAGATATAATCCACTCTATTAAGTGTGGATTATATCTTTTTTCATGAACCAGCGGATTTTTTTACAAAATAGTGTTTCGTTTTCATAGATAACGGGTAAATGTGTCAATTGAATATACATCCGCTTAAAAATAGAGAGAAAAGGGGAATAAACAAATGGGGGAGTTCACGAATCAGACGAAGGAAATTTTGGAGTCTTCTGGTGGGCACATATTCTATGAATTTCAATTAGTGGATGATTACATCAAAAATACGGTTTCGTACATAACAGCCGGAATTAAACACGGAGACCACGTAATTCTTATTGAAAATGAACATTTTTATCCAAAAATCCTCTGCCAGTTGAAGAAAGAGCTGACTCCGGAAGAAATAGAGAAAGTACATTATATACATAATTTTGATTTTTATTGCTTCAGAGGCGATTTTTACTATAAATCAATCATCTCCTATTTTGAAAAATATGTGGAGCCCTTCTTCGAAAAAGACATTCCTATCCGCTCATGGGCACACGTTGAATGGGGAGACAGCGACCAGCTGACCTACTATGTCGGCGAATACGAAAAAGAAGTGGATCAGACGCTAGTAAGCTTAGGGTTGACCTCCGTATGCGCATATGATGAAAAGCGAGTGCCGCCGGAATTCAGGCAGACGCTCCTCTCCTGCCACAGAATGTACATGACCGACCACGAAGTATTCAACATAAAAGAAAATATGAAACTTGCGAGAGTCGGGAAAGTGGTTCATCCATCTCGTAAATGAAAAAACCGTTCAGGACATTCCTGAACGGTTTTATACTTTCTATTAGTGTGGTAAAAACGCCAGCTGATAGAAAAACAAGATGGCAAACACATAAACTAACAGATGAACTTCTCTCCATTTCCCTTTTACCACTTTCAATAATGGGTAAGAGATGAAGCCTAAAGCAATGCCTGTTGCAATGCTTGATGTCAGCGGCATGCTGAGGATAATCAGGAAGGCAGGGAATGCTTCTTCAAGATCATTCCAATTGATTTTCGCAATGCTTCCCATCATCAAGCTTCCGACGATAATCAAGGCAGGGGCCGTAATGGCAGACAATCCGGAAACAGCGCTGACCACTGGGCCGAAGAATGCTGCAAGGATGAATAATACGGCTACAGTCAAGGAAGTCAATCCAGTACGTCCGCCTGCTGCAACACCGCTGGAAGATTCAATGTAAGCACTTGTCGGGCTTGTACCAAAAATGGCCCCGATTGTAGTGGCAATAGAATCAGACAGAAGAGCTTCACGAGCACGCGGCATGGATTTTCCTTTCATCAAGCCCGCTTGTTGGGCAACCCCGATCATTGTACCTGTCGTATCAAAAATCGTAACAAGCAAGAAAGAAAAGACAACGGCGTATAGGCCATATTGGACCACATCTCCAAAGGCATGCAATGGATTAATGACCATTCCTTCAGGCAACGTAGGCAATGAAACGAATCCATTATCGAATGAAAGCTGGCCTGTGAAGAAGGCAATGATGCCAGTCACGATCATCCCAATGAAAAGGGCGCCGTTTACGTTCAGCACCATCAAGATGAGAGTAATGGCTAAACCTGTAAGAGCTAAAAGTGCTGAAGGGGCATGCAGGTCTCCAAGAGTAACAAGATTTGTTGGGTGGGCTGTGATGATGCCTGTCAGACGGAGTCCTATAAAGGCGATGAACAGGCCGATCCCTGCGGTGATCCCATATTTTAAATTATCCGGAATCGCTTCAATCAATTTTTTTCTGAAAGGCGTCAAAGATAAAATGACAAATATAATACCAGCAACAAAGACTGCTGAAAATGCGACCTGATAAGAAATATTAGTATGGGTGCCCACAACTGAATAGGCAAAGTATGCATTCAATCCCATTCCGGGTGCAATGGCAATTGGATAGTTGGCTGACAGCGCCATCCAAAGTGTACCAATGACAGTAGCAATGATGGTTGCAGTGAATACTTGATTGAACGGCACTCCCGCATCTGCTAAAATGACCGGATTCACGACAACGATATAGACCATTGTTAAAAAGGTTGTCAGTCCGGCAATCATTTCCGTCTTAACAGTTGTTCCGTTTTCTTTTAATTTAAACATGAAAGGTAACCTCCAAAAACACGAACATTATTTATTTACCTAAGTAATAATATTCGTTTTTCTCTTGTGTTGCAAGTGATTTTTCTCATTTCCTTATATTTTCGCCCAAATTAGGCAGTCTGACACCTGTGAAACCCCTTTCATTTCCATAGAGGGTGAGATAAGATGAAGGAAGAGAAGGGGAGGGTTTTCTATGTTTCAACAGCTGAAGGATCTTTCATTGTATGAGCAGGCAGAGCTTCTCACAAGAACGCTGGTCAAAAGAGAAAGCTATAATGGCACTCATGGGGAAAAAGAAAAAGCAGAATTCATCAAGGATATCCTTGTATCCTTTCCATATTTTCAAAAGCACCCGGATCAGGTGTGGGTGCAGGAAATAGAAAATGACGGTCTGGAAAGAAAAAATATATTTGCCTTCATTCAAGGGAAATCGAAGCGAACCGTCCTTTATCACGCCCATATTGATACGGTTTCTACAGAGGACTATGGTCCGCTTCAGGAAAAAGCGCATGATCCCGATGCCTTAAGGAGATTTTTTCAGTCCTATGATGGGGATGAAAAAGTGCAGAAGGATGCTGAATCCGGTAAATGGCTGTTCGGCAGAGGGGCTCTGGATATGCAGAGCGGAATTGCGGTCCATTTGGCTAATGCCCTATACTATTCAGAACACCCGGAAGAATTGGAGGGAAGCCTTCTCTTACTGTTCAATCCTGATGAAGAAAGCCAGCATGCAGGGATGATTACGGCATTGTCAGAACTTGAGAGATTGAAAATGGAAGAGAACCTGACGTTCCTCGCGGCTATCAATAATGATTTCATTTCGCCGCTTTACGAAGGGGATTGCAAACGGTATATCTACACGGGTGCTGCAGGCAAAATTCTTCCGTGCTTCCACGTATTCGGGCGGGTTGCCCACGTGGGGGATGGTCTAAAAGCAATCGATCCGACTTATATCACTTCCGAAATCAATCGCAGCATCAATCAAAATCCGCGTTTCATGGAAAGGATAGACGGAGAGTTCATATTGCCGCCATCATGCCTTTATCACCGGGACGATAAAGTTTCTTATAATGTTCAGACTCCTGAAAGCAGCAAGATTTACTTCAACTACTTCATGTATGAAAAAACGGCGAAGGACGTTCTGAAGGAAATGGTTCAAATCGCGCATGGTGTATGCAAAGACTACGGACAGATGCTGCTGGAGAGAAATGAACTATTCCGGAACATTCATAGTCTGCCGGAAAGAAATTTGGATATAAATATTGAAGTTGTGACACTTTTTGAGTTCATGGAAAAATTGAAATTGGAAGGCAGAGACGTGGAAAATACATTGGAAACTGTTTTAGATGAAACAATGGGGCTCGATACAAGGGAGCGGGCATTTAAGATGGTAGAAGCCCTTCAGCAGCTTGATCCTGATAAGAATCCTCGTGTAGTTGTGTTTTTTGCCCCGCCATTTCTGCCTCATAACTATTTGAATGTAGAGAATGAGTTTGGGACCAAGACCAAAAAGGCGCTGGAAGAACGTTTAAATAGAATCAGTGAGGAAACAGGGGAAGAGTTTGTGGTAAAACGGTTCTTTCCTTACTTGGCAGATGGAAGTTTCCTTTCGCTCCATGAAAGCGATGAGGACATTGATAATTTGACAAAAAATATCCCCATGATGGACGAACTGTATCCGCTGCCGATTTCAAGGATAAGGAATTTAAATATTCCATCCATTAATATTGGCGTTTACGGTGAGGACGGGCATAAATGGACCGAGCGGCTTTATATGCCGTATACATTCGGTGTGCTGCCCGAGGTCATCCGCGAAGTGACCGGATCCTTCTGGGGAATGGATGTTGAATGACAAATAAGAAACATAAAAAAACAGGCCGTTGACTCCGGCCTGTTTTCTTTATTCCTTCTGATACACACGCTTACCTTCCATCCACGTTTCGCAAACTTGCAGATGACGAAGCTCTTTTTCTGGCACCTCGCATGGATGGTGATCCAATAAGATGAAATCAGCTTGAAAGCCTTTTTCAATTTTTCCCCGCTTATTGTCTGAGAGTTCCATTTTTACAGGGACAAATGAATAGCCATCAAACGCCTCATCAATAGTCAACTTTTCTTGAGGCATCCAGCCATTTTCCGGCTGATGATCTTTGTCCGTTCGATTTACTGCTGCAAATATCCCTTCAAATGGATTCAATTCACCGATCGGGGCATCTGAACTCAGGGTGGTCGGAACATGATTTCTAATCAGGGAAGCAAAGGCGTCACAGTACGGCACAAGGTCGTCGCCAACCCATTTTGCAGTTTCATCCCACTCATTCATAAGGAAAGAGGGCTGTGTTTCAATATAAGGTTTTAACTTTTTTAAACGCTGAATCAGGTCTTCTCCCAATACCTGGGCATGGATGATCCGGTGGCAGAGTTCGTCCGTTCTGGCTTCATCCTGCTCCAAGGCAATGATTGCCTGTTCAACTGATCTGTCACCGATGGCATGCATGGCGACCTGCATATTGTTTTCTGAAGCAAGTTTCACCATTTCATTTAATTCCTCTTGGGAATAGACAAGTTTACCGGATGTTTCAGGTTTATCCCGGTATGCCATCCTTAAGGCAGAAGTGTGGAGGCGCTGCGTCCCGTCTAGGAAAATTTTAAACGCCCCGACTTTGACGCGTTCTGTTCCTTCCCCGGTTCTTAAGGAGTGGTTATTTAAATAGTGGTGGATGTCATCGATGTTAAATAAGTAATGATGGAGGAGGCAGGTGATCGGAAGCTCTCCTTCCTGTTCGAGCTCTGTATAGGCACTCCATAATTTTTCATAGGAGCCGATGAAATTCAGATCTTCTGTATGGATGGCTGTAATGCCATGCCTTAGGAGATGTGGGATTCCCATTTTTATTGCTTCTTTTGCATCGGCAACGGATCTCCCTCGGAAGTGTCTTTTAAGGTAATGAACGGCAGTATCTTTAAAACGGCCATTCCAGCTCCCGTCTTCCCCGGTTTCTTTGAAGAGGTCTGGAATGTTCTTAAAGTTTTTTTCTTTTTCAAGCAAGTCAATCACTTTTTGGTTTACTACACATTCATGGCCGTCCTCGTGAAGGAAGAACATTTTTTTATCCAAATGGATTTCATCCAGATCGTCTTTTTTAAGCAAGTGGTCGATGTCAGTGAATTGGCTGTCATCCAAGCCTCTTCCAACAATCCAATCTTCTTCTTCCATCTCTGGATAAAATTCGCGGACTTCCCGCTTCATTTCTTCCCAGCTGGTCACATGCCGTAAATCAAGTTCTTTTTTCATCAGTCCATACCGCAAGAAATGCAGATGGGAATCGGTGAAGCTCGGGGCCATGACCCGTCCCTTTGCGTCATATGAGTCTGCACCACTTTGATTGGAAGCGGCGGGACCGATGGAATCAAATTTTCCCTCTTCATTAATAGAAACTTGATAAAGCTCCTCTTTTGGATGTGTGGTGCCTGGCTGATAGATTCTAACATTGTTGATGATCAAAAAATCTCCTCCTGTAACAGTCTTTACTTATTCCATTCCACATCGGAACGAAGAATAAACAGGTGTTTTTTCCGTCTGATGTGGAAAAGGCAATTTCATGACTTTAAAAAAGAGGAAGGATATAATGAAAGAAAACAACGTGTTATATCATTTTTTAAATAAATCTTTAAAGGGATCCTTTGAATCATCCATGTAGCTGAAACCCTTGGCGCTCAAGGCAAGATAGGAGCCAAAAAGGATGATGAGGCAAAGGAATAGAAGAATCAAAATACCGATCATGAGATACGCACCTCCTTGTTTGAGGTAACTTTAATGTATGAAACGCGTTTCATAGCAAGACTTTTATTAAATAAATATTCAGGTGATGATATGGGAAATATTCGGGAAGTAGCAAAGCTTGCAGGAGTTTCCGTCACGACTGCTTCGAGGGTCTTCAATGGGCATCCATATGTATCTGAGGAGAAAGTGAAGGCTGTCATGGAAGCTGCAGAAAAGCTGAATTATACAAAAAATATCAATGCGGTTCATTTGTCAAAAGGGAGGACAAACTCTGTGGGCATCGTCCTTCCATTTTTGCATCTTCCTTATTACGGTGAATGGCTGCACGGGCTGGCAGAAGAAGCGATCAAGGAAGGAATCAGCCTGCAAGTCTTTCAGACCAACTATCAAAAGAAAGCGGAGATTGATGCACTTCAATCATTGAAAAGCAGACAGGTCGACGGATTGATCATTGTCTCGAGGATAAATGAAATCGAAGTGATTTCTGCTTTTCGGGAGGATGGCCCCATCGTTCTTTGCGAAAAGATTGAACAAGGTTTTCCATCGGTTTATATCGACCATTACCAAGCGTTTCAAACAGCTCTTGAAACATTAAGGGAAAAGGGACATCAGAGCATCGGACTCTGCATCCACCGGAAAACAGGCACTAATAGCATTGAACGCATTCAAGCATATAGAGATTCTCTGAAGAAATTTAAAATGGATTTAAACGAAGAATGGATTTTTACCGGCTGCTATACCATCAATGATGGAATAAGGGTGATGAATGAGTGGGAAAAGCTGAAGAATCGTCCGACTGCCCTTTTGGCTACAAGCGATCAAGTGGCAGCAGGAATTGTGTCTGAAGCTAAAAAAGCGGCAATAGATATCCCAGGAGATTTAGCAGTCATGAGCTGTGACAACCATCCGATTTCAGAACTGCTTGATATTACATCCATCCACATTCCGGTAAAAGAAATGGGGAGGAGGGCTTTTAAACTGTTCATCCGCAGTCTGGATGGAGAAGACAATGTCCGGGAAAAGCTCGAAACCAATATTTTTATGCGAAGCACCATATAAGTCGATAATAAAAAGGCCGTGTGATGATCACGGCCTTTCATTTATTAAAAAAAGAAATCCATTATCCAATATAGAATTGCAGCTAAAGCAGCGGAAATCGGAAGGGTGATGACCCAAGTAATGATGATTCTTTTCGCTGTATTCCACTGAACTCCTTTTCTGCGGTGAGAGGCCCCGACGCCAAGGATGGATGAAGAAATGACGTGGGTGGAGCTGACAGGCAAATGCACGTAAGTCGCTCCGAAAATGATCAATGCAGATGATAAGTCAGCTGCAACGCCATTTACAGGACGGAGTTTCATGATTTTGCCTCCGACTGTCTGGATGATCTTCCATCCACCGATGGATGTGCCAAGTCCCATAGCGGTAGCACAGGATAACTGTACCCAGAACGGGATATCGGCTGAAGATAAGTAATTATTTGAAATCAATGCCAGCGTGATGATCCCCATTGCCTTTTGCGCGTCATTCGTTCCGTGTGAATAGGATTGAATCGCTGCAGTGGCAATTTGATAGATGCGGAAGCGCTGATTCGTCTTCGTTAAATTGTGGTTCTTAAGGAAGACCTTAAAGATGGTATAAATAATAAATCCGATTACGAAAGCGAGTATTGGCGAAATAAGCAGAGCTTCAAGAATCTTGATGAATCCTGTGTAGTTCAATGCAGTAAATCCTGCAGATGCAATCGCGGCACCAGCAATGGCCCCGATAATGGCATGTGAAGAACTGCTTGGGATTCCGTAATACCAAGTAATCAAATTCCAAACGATTGCAGAAATCAAAGCTGCCAAAATGACCAAAGATCCGTTGTGAAGCGTGAAAGGATCTACAATGTCCTTAGTGATGGTCTTAGCAACACCAGTGAAAGTCAATGCACCGATGAAGTTCATGACGGCAGCCAATAAAATGGCATGTCTCGGCTTTAATGCTTTTGTAGAGACAGATGTGGCAATCGTATTGGCCGTATCATGGAATCCATTGATAAAGTCAAATATGAGTGCACCGATTACGATAAGAATAGTTATGACGAATAAAGTATCCATTTATGATGGCCCCTTATGCGTTTTTCATGACGATTGTTTCCAGAGTATTGGCAACGTTTTGACAATCGTCGGCGATTTCTTCAAGATTTTCGTAGATTTCTTTTACTTTAATGATTTGGATAGGATCTTTTTCAGTTGCAAATAGATTCTTGATGGATTGGCGAAGGACGCCATCGCACATGGATTCTTGGTCTTTGATTCTAATCGCATGCTCACGGATATCTTTTAATTTTCTTGTAGAAAGAAGATTGATTGCTTTTTCAATTTCAATCGCACAGTTGCGGATTGCTTCTACGAACTTGATCATATAGTCGTCTGCTGATGTGATTGAGTACATTTCAAATAATGCAGCATTGTGCTCAAGTCCATCAAGGACATCATCAAGAGTCATCGTTAATGCCAAAAGATCTTCACGTTCGATTGGTGTGATGAATGCTTGATTTAATTCAAGGATCATATCGTGAACGAGAGTGTCGCCCTTTGTTTCATATTCCTTCATTTTATCGGAGAAAATCTTCAAGTCGCTTACGTTTGTGATTTTAAAATCAGCATAGTAGTTAGCTGCTGTGACGATGTTTGAAGAAATATTTCCTAACAGGATCGAAAACTTATCCTTTTTGCCGATTAAGGCCATGTAGAACCCCTCCATCTAATTGTTTTTCATCAAAGGTTTTTCAAACGATTTAATTTTATCGTTTTATGAAGAAATTATAAACAATTTGTCGAAAAAAATCATACTACTGTAACTTCCTTTACAAAACCTTTACAATTCATTAGAAATCCCATATCTGAAAAGAGAAAAAACAATATTGTATAATTACCACTTTTCTGATAATATAATCTTCTGCACTTTTTACGCCTTATGTCTAGCTTTCTCCATTGCGGCTGAAATATGAATGAAAGGAGAAACATATGACGTCAAACATTCCACAGCATCCTGATTTTACACATGAGCTTAATCGTTTGGATTTTACGAAAAAGTACATTGATGTAGTCATTAAAACCTCATCCACAAGCAAAGACCAATTCAAAAGCAATATCCAAGAAGCCTTTGGTGACGCAGACTGGCTCGACTCCAGTGCTGCATACACAGACATCTTAACCAATGCCAGTTTCTTCGAGATGTCGAAGGAGGAACTGGAAAGCCTCGAACTGGCAAGGACAAAACCCTACTTTGCCCGCATCGATTTTAAAGGAAAGGATTCGGGTGAGGAAGAACGCCATTACATAGGCAAAACCTCGCTCTATCAAAGAGAGAATCAGGAACAGATCATTGTCGACTGGAGGTCCCCGATCGCCAATCTTTATTATGAAGGAAGGATAGGAGACGTTTCCTATGAAGCAGAAGGTGAAACCTATTCCGGTGAATTGACTCTTAAGAGGCAGTTCATGATTGAAGAAGGAAGCTTGGACGAGATCAGGGACATTGATTTGACGACAACAGATGAACTTCTGCAGGAATCCCTCGCAAAAAGTTCAAGCAACCGTCTCACAGAAATCATTTCAACGATCCAGGAAGAGCAGAACAGAATCATCCGTGCGGACCTTAATAAGCCAATCATCGTTCAGGGGGCTGCAGGAAGCGGCAAAACCACGATTGCCCTGCACAGGATTTCTTATTTTATCTACAACTATAAAGAATACTTCGATCCGCGCCAGCTGATGATTCTCGCTCCGAGCAGGCTATTCATTGATTATATTTCAGAAGCCCTCCCTGAATTAGGGGTGGAGAAGGTAAGGCAGACCACTTTTTCTGATTATGTCATGACCTGCATCGGCCGCCAGCTGAAATTAAAAGAAGATGATAAACTCATAAAGATGGTAGAAGAGATGGACCCCGAATCGCTAAAGGCGGCTAAGCTCTCAGGATTGAAGGGTTCGCCGGTATTTCAGAAGATCCTCCAAGGATTTTTAAACGAAATCTATGATAGATTCCATCCAAAGGAAGACTTTATCATCGATAAATACCGCCTTTATTCCAAAAAGAAATTTATTAAGCTGTTGACGGATGATTTCTTTTATCTTCCTTTATATAAAAGAGTAGAAAAGCTCAAAAGCATCTTGCAGGAACAGGTTCGTTTTAATAAAAAAATGATGGTCGATAAAGTAGAGAAATTTTTCGATGAGAAGATCGAAAAAGCCCTATATAATCTGAAGGATGCGGCAAAAAGAAAAGACTACGTTTCCCGAGCCCTCGATCGAAAGCAAGAGAGGCTGAAGGAAATCCAAACAGCTATCCGGCAAGGGGTTCCTTCTTATATGAAGCAGTTTGAGAAGAAGAAGCTCCTGGATTATTATGATGAGCTCTTTTCAGATCCGGAACGCCTCGCGCATTTATCAGGAGGGAAGCTTCCATTGTCAGAGGCCGAGGAATTGTGCCGCTACACAATGACTCATATTTCAAAAGGCAAATATGAGCTGGAAGATCTGGGGCTGCTACTTTATCTGCAAACCGAATTGTTTGGGATCGAAAAACACCACCGAGCCAAAAATGTGGTGATCGACGAAGCGCAGGACTACAGCTATATGCAGCTTGCATCGCTTAAAAAAGCGCTTGAAACAGATATGTTCACCCTTGTCGGTGATTTGGCCCAGGGGATCCATTCCTACCGGGGGATCCTTTCATGGGAGCAGATCCAGCAAGGCATTTTCCCAAGGGCAACCTATACAGAGCTTCAAAAGAGCTACCGGACCACTATTGAAATCATGAATGAAGCGAACAAACTGCTTTCACTGCTGCCCTATCAATTTCCGGAAGTCACTCCGGTTGTCAGGCATGGGGATAAACCGGCATTTTTCGAGCGGGGAGAAGGGGAGGAACTGATTGCCCAGCTCTCTGGCAAGATTGCTGAATCCAGAAAGGAAAAATTTCATACGTTTGCAATCATCTGCAAGACAATGAAAGATTGCCTGCAGCTTTACGACTGGTATGAGAAGTGGAGTCCTGACAGCGCAAAACTATTGAAAGAACAGGAATCGATTCCAAAGGACAAAGTGGTCATCGTCCCCGCTTACCTGGCAAAGGGACTGGAATTTGATGTCGTCATCGCCCTTTCCTTGAATGAAATCTATAAGAGGGAAAATGAACTTGACGTCAAACTGCTCTATGTCGTCATGACGCGCCCGCTCCACCGCTTATTTTTCTATGGCCGGACCGAAGAGGACTTCCTGCTTAGTTTATAGTTCCTTGAGCAAGTTAGTAGTGATTTTTAAAGAGAAAGAGTAAAATGGAAAAATACTTGCAAAAGGAGGCGCTTACTATGGTGAAAAATCTACAAGATACTATCACATTACACAATGGTTTGAAAATGCCATATGTTGGACTTGGAGTCTGGCAGATGAAAGATGAAAATGAAGCAGTCAATGCAGTGAAATCAGCGATTACAGCAGGATACCGCTCCATCGATACAGCCGCTGTCTATGAAAATGAAGAAGCAGTCGGCAGGGGAGTGAAGGAATCCGGTGTTTCCCGCGAAGAGCTTTTCATCACTTCTAAAGTTTGGAATTCCGATCAAGGATATGATTCTACTCTTAAGGCATTCGAAGCAAGTCTAAAGCGCCTTGATATGGATTATCTTGATCTCTATTTAATCCACTGGCCAGTTGAAGGCAAATATGTGGATACATGGAAAGCAATGGAGAAATTGTACAACGATGGCCTCGTCAAAGCCATCGGCGTCAGCAATTTCCACCAGCATCACTTAGAAGATCTATTTGCTGCAGGAACTGTAAAGCCAATGGTCAACCAAGTTGAGACACACCCACGCTTAAATCAAGACGCATTGAAAGCATTTTGCAAGGAGAATGACATTGCATTAGAAGCTTGGTCTCCGCTTGGACAAGGTAAACTATTGGATGAATCCGTCTTAAAAGAGATCGGCGAGAAGCATGGCAAGTCATCTGCACAAGTCATTCTTCGCTGGCATCTGCAAAACGGTACCATCATCATCCCTAAATCAGTTCATGAGAATCGCATAAAAGAAAATGCGGATCTATTTGATTTCGAACTTTCTGCAGAAGAAATGTCTAAAGTCGATGGATTGAATAAAGATGAACGTTTCGGTCCAGATCCCGATAACTTTGATTTTTAATCTGAATATACACGTGAAGAGGCTGTCCTATTTTAGGGACAGCCTCTTTTTAGTTTGCATATAGTCTAATCAATCACATTCTCAAATATCGGGGGATTATCCAGAAATGATGCTTCGCAGTGGATGAATTCACCTGATAGCGGATGAGAGAATTCAAGGAATCTCGCATGAAGGGCCTGCCGCTTGAATCGGCTGCTTCCTCCATATAGCTTGTCTCCAGCCAAAGGATATCCCATGTCGCTGAAATGGACGCGGATTTGATGTGTCCTGCCTGTATCAAGTGTACATTCGATGAAACTCAATCTCGCAGAAGGGATTTTCTTTAATACGCGGAAATGAGTGACTGCCTCCTGGCCGGAAGGGGACACCCGCCTTTTAACGGCATGATGGCGGTCGCGGCCGATCGGTTTATTGATGGTGCCTTTTTTAGGACCGATGAGCCCGTCTGCAAGCGCCCAGTAAGTTCGTTTGATTTTTCTCTCTGACAGCATTCGATCCAGGATGGCTCCACTCAACTGATTTTTCGCAAACAGTACTGCCCCTGTGGTGTCGCGGTCCAGACGGTGGATGTGCTTCACCTTTGAGAGCTCTCCGTTCATTTGCAGATGGTAGGCGACAGCATTGGCAAGCGTCCCTGTCTGTCCTTCCTCATTCGGATGCGTATCCATTCCGGTGGGTTTATTGGCCACAAGCAAGTGTTCATCTTCATAAAGAATTTCAATCGGATGGAAGTGCGGGATGACCCCATAGTCTTCTTCATAGAATAGAGGAAAGTGAAGAAAATCCCCCTCTTTCAATGGAGCATTCCAATTGGCTTTTTGATTGTTGATTTTCACTTCATCAGCCATTCGAATCGAGTGGATCCACTTTTTTGGAGCTCTCCAGATGGTGCGGAAAATATCGTCTGCCGATTTTCCTTCGTACTCTTTTGGGACCTGCATTTCAAAAAGAGTCCCTTTTTTTGAAATTATCATAATTATTCACCAGATCTTTCCTTATATAATCAAATAGTCCCTTGAATTCGACAAAAATAAACAGGCTATGGGTATAATTACCACAGTTTGGGCAAGTCGAATATGTTATTCTAATAGTAACTGTTACAGAGAGATTACAATAATGACAAAAGGTGGGTTTTTCGTGAAGGTACTATTTGCGTCTACACAGGAACAAGAGGAAAAAATATGTGAACTGTTAGATACCTTTTATTCACAAATATTCCCCCAATACTTCAGTGATGAAGAAATTGTAAAATTCCATGAGCTGAAAATCTTACATACGACCACTCGTCACTTTGAGTACTTTGGGACACTGAAAGAAGCATTCCAGGTCATCTCAAGCCTGCAGACCATTATTAGCATACTTGATGTTCATCAAAAAGAAAAATTAAACTCATTCTATGTAGACCTTTTCACCACCAACGTGAATATCCTGCAGGAATTCGGCTTGTTTTTCCCATTTACCTTAGAACAATTCTATCCGAATGTCGATATAGAAACATCTTTTAGCATCTATACAAAGGCAGCGAACGAAATGCTTGTATAATCAAATGGCCGGATCTGATTCCGGCCATTTTTTTCTTGCTCTTCATAGGCAATCATGTAAAATAAGTGTGTAAGCGTTTTTTTTATATTCAAAAGTGCAAGCGTTTGCACAAATGAAATCAAATAAATAAATTCTTCTATGAGGTGAACAGAATGTCCAAACAATGGTGGAAAGAAGCAGTTGTTTATCAAATATATCCGCGCAGCTTTATGGATTCAAATGGCGACGGGGTAGGGGATATCAAAGGAATCATCTCCAAGCTGGATTACTTAAAGCTGCTGGGGGTAGACGTTGTTTGGCTCTCTCCTGTATATGAATCCCCTAATGATGACAATGGATACGACATCAGCGATTACCGCAGGATCATGAGTGAATTCGGAACGATGGAAGATTGGGAGCTGCTAAGGGATGAAATGCACAAAAGAGGGATCAAGATTGTCATGGACCTCGTTGTGAATCATTCTTCCGATGAACATGCATGGTTCGTTGAGTCGCGCAAGTCAAAAGACAACCCTTACAGGGACTACTATATCTGGAGAGAAGGAAATGATGGTCGGGAACCGAATAACTGGGAATCTGTTTTCAGCGGTTCTGCCTGGCAATATGCGGAGGAAACCGGCGAATACTATCTGCACCTTTTTTCAAAAAAGCAGCCTGACCTGAATTGGGAAAATCCTGAATTGAGAAATGAAATCTACGATATGATGAATTTTTGGCTGGAAAATGGAATTGATGGATTCCGAATGGATGTCATCAATTTCATTTCCAAGGCGCCGGGTCTTCCGGATGCCCCAAATCCTGAAGGAAAGAAGTATGCCTCCGGACACGAGTATTTTATGAATGGGCCTAGAATACATGAATTCCTCCAGGAAATGAATGAGTTGGTGCTGGATGGCAAGGATGTCATGACGGTCGGTGAAATGCCGGGTGTTTCACCAGATGAAGCACAGTTGTACACAGGTGAGGACCGAAAAGAACTAAACATGGTCTTCCAATTCGAACATATGGATGTCGATTCCGGTGAACTTGGGAAATGGGATCTGATTCCATTCGATTTGAAAAAATTGAAGAAAATCCTGACGAAATGGCAGACAGGGCTAAATGGACAAGGCTGGAACAGTCTTTATTGGAATAACCATGACCAGCCGCGCGTTGTGTCCCGTTTTGGAAATGATGGGGAGCACCGCGTCATTTCCGCCAAGCTTCTCGGAACATTGCTGCACATGATGCAAGGAACCCCGTATATCTATCAAGGGGAGGAACTTGGAATGACCAACGTCCGATTCGCCTCGATTGATGAATATAAAGATATTGAAACATTGAATATGTTTAAAGAGAAGATAGCTGAAGGCGTCGACGAAAGAGAGATCATGAAGTCTATCTATGCAAAAGGCAGGGATAATGCAAGAACGCCGATGCAATGGGATTCATCAGAGCATGCAGGTTTTACGGAAGGAACCCCATGGATCGCTGTCAACCCGAATTATCAAGAAATCAATGCTGAAAAGGCAATGGAAGATCCAAACTCTGTCTTCCATTATTACAGAAAGTTGATTTCTACCCGCAAAGAACATGACATCATTCCATACGGATCCTTTGAACTTCTTTATGAAGATGATGACTCTATCTATTCCTATGTTCGAAGATATAACGGAGAAGCACTACTTGTGATCGGAAATGTGTCTAATGAAGGAAGAACATTTATCAAGCCGGACCACATTCAAGTGAACGAGGATCAGAAACAACTCTTGATCAGCAATTATGAAGTAGATGAAAGAGAAAACGTAGAACAAATCGAACTTAAGCCATGGGAAGCAAGGGTTTATAAATATTCTATATAAAAAAATAAGACTGGCTTCAAAAGTTTTTCCAGACGGAAGGTTTTGAAGTCAGTCTTTTTCTATTTCCCGGCCCATTACACCATAGAAGAAAAAATGAAGCATTTCCATTGAAATCTCTTTTGTTTTTTCTTCCGTGGAAAATAGCTGTGGATGCTGCTGGACAGCTGCGGTCATACTATTAAGCAGGAATAAAAGGGTTTCCGTGGAAATGGTCTTAGTGATGATCCCTTGCTCCCTTCCTTCATCCAATAGCCTCATTAATTGGGGGAACATTTTTTCCTCGGAATAGTACTGAATCAACTCTGCTGTCGGTCCGCTTTCCATAAATAAGGATTCCACTAATGCAGGGCTGAAGCTTTTTGCTGTGTCGATCTTCATTTCGAAGAGTTGTTGGATTTTATCTGTAAAAGGCCTCTTGCTCTCAACAACCTCTAGAAACAGGGATAATTGCTCCTCTAAATATTCTTTGAGGGACTCGATTAATAATTCGTCTTTACTGCCAAAATAATTATAAATCGTCACCTGTGAAACATTCGCTTTTTTAGCAATATCCTGGATGCTGACTTTTTGGACCCCAAACTTTGAAAACAGGGAAAATGCCGTTTGTTTTATCTGCTGCATCTTTTGAAGTCTTCGCTTCTCAAAACCGTTCACTGAATCACCTCTACCGTCCATCTTATAGAAAATTTTGTACTATTTCAATTTTATTATTTCAAAACTAATCTCTCTTTCGTTTAGAATAAAATAGTACGGGGTAAATTTACTAGGTAAAGGAGTTGTCGGATATGTCAGATAAACTGGATTTATCTCAATTTGAAAAGAAAATGATTATTAGAAACCTTGAATATAAAGATATTGATCAAATCATAGAACTGCAGTCTCTATGCTTTCCAGGCATGGATCCATGGAAGAAATCGCAGCTAAGGAGCCATCTGGAAATTTTTCCGGAAGGGCAGATCGTTGCTGAATATGATGGGGATATCATTGCATCATGTTCAAGCCTCATCATTAACTTCGACGAGTATGACGACCGCCATTCATGGGATGACGTGACGGATAACGGGTATATTACGAACCATAACCCGGATGGATACAATCTTTATGGAATCGAAGTCATGGTGCATCCGGATTTCCGGAGGATGAAGGTCGGACACAGGCTTTACGAAGCAAGAAAAGACCTTGCGAGACAGATGAACCTGAAGAGTATCATCATCGGAGGCAGGATCCCGAACTACTTTAAGCATGCAGATGAAATGTCGCCGAGAGAATATGTGGATGCCGTATCGCGCCATAAAATTTATGACCCTGTCCTGTCATTCCAATTGTTGAATGGCTTCACATTGATGCGGATCAACCCGAACTACTTGCCTGACGACAAGAGGTCTCATAAATATGCCACATTGATGGAATGGAACAACGTGGAGTATCTGCCAAACAGCAAGAGGCACTTCAAGACGAGCTATCCGGTCCGGATTTGTGTCGTTCAATACATGATGAGGCAGATTGAATCTTTTGAGGACTTTGCGAATCAGGTGGAGTACTTTACGGATGTCGCTTCTGATGCGAGCTCAGATTTCGTTGTATTCCCTGAAATCTTCACGACACAGCTGATGTCCTTCATGGAAGAAAAGTCGCCGAGTCTAGCCGTAAGAAGGGTGACCGAATATACGGAAGAGTACATTGAACTTTTCACCGATTTAGCGGTGCGCTACAACGTCAACATCATCGGAGGCTCTCACCTGGTCAAGGAAGATGATGAAGAAATCTACAATATTGCCTATTTATTCAGACGCGACGGTACGATCGAGAAGCAATATAAGATCCATATCACCCCGAATGAACGCAAATGGTGGGGCATCAGTCCAGGAGATCAAGTGAAGGTGTTTGATACGGACTGTGGAAAAATTGCCATTCAGATCTGCTATGATATCGAATTCCCTGAATTGGCCCGGATTGCCACCAATATGGGGGCGAAAATCATCTTCACGCCATTCTGTACAGAAGACCGACAAGGCTATCTCCGTGTCAGATACTGCGCCCAAGCCCGTGCTGTAGAAAACCAGATTTACACGGTCATTTCCGGTACAGTCGGAAATCTGCCGCAGACGGAGAATATGGATATCCAGTACGCTCAGTCAGGGATCTTTGCCCCGTCTGATTTCGAATTTGCCCGCGACGGCATCGTGGGAGAGACGAATCCAAACATCGAAATGGTGCTGATCGGCGACGTCGATCTCGAAATCCTAAGAAGACAGCGCCAATCCGGAACAGTAAGACAGCTAAAAGACAGAAGGCACGACGTCTACGAACTCAAATACAAAAAATAATAATGAAAAAGCTGGCCACGATTTGGTCAGCTTTTTTCTATATACAATTTTCATATGCAATATGTATGAATTAAATATTTTATTTATATAGTTGTCTTGGGTATAGTGAAGTTATCGGAAAATTTAAACAAGTAGAAAGGGGCGTACATATGACATTAATTTCGGCACGATTGAACGGGATGGAGCAAATGGTTGAAGGCACTGCGGATTTAGATCACGGGAAAGTTTCCATCGATGGGATTGAATATAAAGTTGAAGAACTCGCATTTACTTCTCCTGTCAGGGGAACGATTTATGGAACACTCTTAAACTATCAAGGGGCACTAAAAGAACTGGGGGAACAGGTTAATCACCCACCCTATAAGGAAGCTCCTAAAGCACCCATCCTTTATATCAAGCCATATAACACAATCAGCAGCCATAAGCGGCCTATTTTTTTGCCTGATGGGATAGAAGAACTTGAAATGGGAGCGGCGCTAGGCATCGTATTCGGAAAAGAAGCGGTCAACGTTTCGGAAGCGGAAGCATTGGAATATGTCGAAGGCTATACTGTTGTCAACGACGTCAGCATCCCGCACGAAAGCGTCTATCGGCCGCCGGTCAAATATAAATGCAGGGACGGATATTGCCCAGCAGGCCCATGGACGGTAGACAAAGACGGAATCAATCCTGACTCCCTCAGCATCCAAGTCTACATAGATGGGAAGCTCGTACAGCAGAACCATACAAGCAATCTCATTCGCTCCATTCCAAGATTAATAGCAGATGTAACGGAGTTCATGACCCTGTATCCTGGCGATATGCTTTTGGCAGGTATTCCCGAGGGGGCTCCCAAAGCAAAAAATGGGGACTCCGTAAGAATTAATATTGAATCAATCGGTTCCCTCGAAAATACCATCATGCGTGAATATAAGGGAGGGGACGATCGATGAAATGGGCAAGGATCGCATTTGAAGGGAAAGTCCATGCTGCAGAGGCATTGAACGGAAAATTGAAGCTTGCAGATGGAAGATTGATAGACGGGGAAGAGGCCGTTTGGCTTCCGCCCATTCAGCCGCGCACCGTATTTGCTCTAGGGCTTAATTACTCCGACCACGCGAGCGAACTGTCTTTTCAGGCGCCGGAAGAGCCCCTTGTTTTTTTAAAAGGCCCGAATACCTTCATCGGCCATAAAGGAGCAGTGCCGCGTCCTCATGATGTGACATATATGCATTACGAATGTGAACTTGCTGCAGTGATTGGCAGACAGGCAAGGAACATCAAGAAAGAAGAGGCATCACACTATATTCAAGGCTACACCATCGCGAACGACTATGCATTCCGCGACTACCTGGAAAACTACTACCGTCCTAATCTAAGGGTGAAAAACCGTGATGCAAGTACACCGATCGGCCCTTGGCTAGTGGATGCTGCGGATATTCCGGACCCTATGAATCTACAGATGAAAACCTATGTAAATGGCAAATTGACTCAGGAAGGTTCTACGAAGGATATGATTTTTTCCATTCCTTATTTAATCGAATATCTGAGCAGCTTCATGACGCTGAACCCCGGTGATGTCATATTGACAGGGACGCCAAAAGGGACCGTAAACACAGCTGTCGGAGATGAAGTGGTATGTGAAATCGAAGGGATCGGACAACTGAAAAATACCATCATTGCAAAGGAAAGAAAGGAGAACTCCAATGCCGCACTTTATCCTGGAATACACGGATAACCTGAAAGAGGAGGGGAATATCCCTGAACTACTGGCCAAAGTCAATGCGTGTCTGATGGAAAGAGGCGATCTGTTCCCGATTGGAGGAATCCGGTCGCGTGCCATTGAACTGAAGGATTATCGGATCGCTGATGGAAAAGAAGATGATGCCTTTGTCCACGGAATGCTGAAGATCGGGATGGGGCGCACAAAAGAAGAAAAACAATCCGTCGGGTACGAATTGTTTCGCATCATGAAGGAGCATTTTGCCGCTTTATATGAAAAAAGATATTTGGCACTGTCATTTGAAATTGCTGAATTTACGAACGGGACATATAAACAGAACAATATCCATAGACGATTTAAATGAATCAGATCTCCAATTCTTTAGATGAACTCTGAAATGTCTCGATGAAACGCCGGGCATTCTTTGAAAGGTAGCGGTCTTTCAGCCAGATGAGGGCCGATTCGGAATGAATGACAGCATCCTTGATCTCCAAAACCTTTAATCCATGGGGCGGGAATGAACGCAAAGTCGATTTCGGCAGAAGCGTCATCCCGACCCCTTCTTTGACTAAAGCGAGCAGCATCGCAGCATCAGGGCATTCACAGATGACATGCGGAGAGTGTCCTTTTTCTTTGAAGGAATCCAATACCAGTTCATAAAGCCCCAATCCGCCTTCTCCAGCCCGGTGAAGAAGCATCATCGGCATTTCCGCAAGTTCTTCCATCAAAATCTCCTCATTATGTTTCTTATGATCTTCAGGCAGGACGGCCACAAAGTGGTCTGCAGGAAGCGGGATTGAATTGTAGTCGTCCATCCCAAGCGGGAGGCGAACCACCGCAAACTCGATTTCCTTTTCTTTTAAATAGCGCTCCAGCCGATATGTATCACCTTCAATCAATTTGAATGTGAGCTCGGGATAGCGCTCCTGAAAGAACTTGATCCGTTCCGGAATGTGATGGAAGCAAGTCTTAACCGAACCAATCGATAATACGCCCCTTAATCCTTCTCCCGTTTCCTTGATTTCCTGAACCGTTTCATCGACATCCTGCAAGATTTTTTTTGCTTTTTCATGAAGCAGATGGCCGGCATCTGTCAACTCCAGTTTACGTCCGTTTTTTTGAAACAGCTTCACCCCGAGCTCCTCTTCCAGCAATTTCAGCTGCTGGCTTAATGGGGGCTGGGCCATGAATAACTTTTTGGCAGCCTTGGTAATCTGTCCTTCTTCAGCAAAAGTAGAAAAGTAGCGGAGCTGTTTAAGATTCATACTGATCCTCACTTTCCGTGAAGTATATTTTTAAAATATGAATTTGCAATGTTTTGTATATTTTTCATATATGATACCACATGATACATTGGTATTGATAAATATTTCAGATAATTTAATTAATTCAGAATGAAAAAGATAAGCAAAGGAGTGCTGAAGAGAATGAAGTATGAAGCGGCCAAAAGGAAGCTAAGAGGATCGATTGCTCCGGTTGTTACGCCATTTAATGAAAGCGGTTCCATTGACTTTGATGCATTGGAAAACTTGATCAATTGGCATATTGAGAGCGGGACGCATGCGATTTCCGTTACCGGGACAACAGGAGAGCCGAGCTCATTGACGACAGAGGAACGGGTCAAAGTCATGGAACATTCGGCAAAAGTCATTAACCAGAGAGTACCTTTTGTTCCCGGCACCGGATCGACAAACCATGAAGAAACCCTTTATTTAACGAAAAAAGCGGAAGAAATAGGGGCAGATGCGGCTCTGGTCATCGTTCCTTATTACAATAAGCCGTCACAGCATGCCTTGTATAAACATTTCAAGGCAGTCGCTGATTCTGTCTCCATTCCAATCATCATCTACAATATTCCCGGCAGGACAGCAACCAATCTGGAAGTGAAGACGCTGGCAAAACTGAATGCAGATTGCGAGAACATCATAGGGGTCAAAGAGTCGAATAAAGATTTTGAACATATCAACCGTGTCTTATTGAACTGCGGAAGGGACTTCCTTTTGTATTCCGGAATTGAGCTCTTATGCTATCCAATGCTCGCAATCGGAGGGGCAGGGCATATCAGTGCGACAGCGAATATCACTCCGGGAAAAGTGGCTGAGATCTACGATGCATGGGCAGAAGGTGACGTCAAACGGGCGCAGGATCTGCATTACGAACTCATGCCATTGAACGATGTCCTTTTTAAAGATACAAATCCAGCTCCATTGAAAGCAGCTTTGGGCATGATGGGCAAAATCAAGCCAGTGTTAAGGCTGCCGATGGATTTGCCTTCACAGGAACTTCAAAATGAAATCCGCGAAGTCCTGAGCAGCTATGTTGAATTAGCCCCTGAAGTACCTGCGAAGTAATAAAGAAAATGATTAAAGAATGGCGGTGATCGAATTGCAAAACAAAATAGAGGATCAAGGCAGCAAAAATGCCTATCAAAATGTGAAGGATATCAAGCTTTATATTAACGGTGCATTCGTGGATTCCAAGGGCGGTTCGACGTTTGAAAACTTGAACCCATTTACGAACCATGCCATCAATCAGGTTTCCGAAGGCAGGGAAGAAGATATCAAGCTTGCGGTTGATGCTGCAAGGAAAGCTTTTAAGCAGGGGCCATGGGGCAAGATGAAGCTTGAAAAAAGGATGGAGTATATCAATCGGATTGCGGAAGTAATCGATGAGGAAATAGAAGAAATTGCCTATTTGGAAGCATTGGATACCGGACTGCCCATCAGCCAGACAAAGAAAATGACAGCACGTGCAGCGGAAAATTTCCGCTTCTATGCAAGGATGGTCCAGTCAAGGCTCCACGGTGAAGCCTATGCAGTCGATGATGAATTCATCAATTATACCATCCATAAACCGCTTGGGGTCGTCGGGCTCATCACTCCTTGGAATGCACCATTCATGCTGGAAACGTGGAAAGTGGCCCCGGCACTTGCGACAGGGAATACAGTAGTGCTTAAGCCAGCCGAGCTTTCCCCGTTGACTGCCAATAAATTGGCTGAGGTCATTGATAAAGCCGGTCTTCCGGAAGGGGTATTCAACGTAGTCCATGGATTTGGCGAAACAGCGGGGGCAGCACTTGTCTCTCACCCGGATGTTGAAGCCATTTCCTTTACAGGAGAGACAGTCACAGGTTCTGTCATCATAAAAAACGCGGCAGATTCATTGAAAAAGACATCAATGGAGCTTGGCGGGAAGTCGCCTCTCATTGTCTTTGATGATGCCGATTTCGACAGGGCCCTCGATGCTGCGGTATGGGGAATCTTTTCATTCAACGGAGAGCGCTGTACAGCCAATTCCCGTTTATTCCTCCAAAAAGGGATTAAAGAAAAATTTGTTGATGCATTGAAGGAAAGAGTTTCAAATATTACCATCGGCAACCCGATGGATTCTGGTACACAGCTTGGGCCGCTTATCAGTAAAGAACATGCGGAAAAAGTAAAAGGCTATATCGATATTGCGAGGGAAGAAGGCTGTGAAGTCATTCAAGGCAAAGTCCCGGAAGAATACAGCAAGGGCAATTTCGTCCCGCCGACACTTTTGCTGGAAGCGGGTAATGAGATGAAAAGTTCCCAAGAGGAAATTTTTGGACCTGTTATGTCGGTGATCGAATTTGAAACAGAAGAAGAAGCGATTGAGGCGGCCAACGATGTGAAATACGGCCTAGCGGGTTATGTGTGGACAAATGACATCAAAAGAGGGCACAGGGTTGCACAGTCAGTGGATGCAGGAATGCTCTGGATCAATGCACAGAATGTACGGGATTTAAGAATTCCATTCGGCGGTTCAAAGGCAAGCGGGATCGGACGGGAAGGCGGCCACTACGCCATGTTTGAATTTTATACAGAGGCCAAAGTGATCCATGTAGCCATCGGCGACCATCACATCCCGCAGTTCGGGAAGAAAAAATAATCATTTAAAGGGGGAGCGGAAATGCCGGCAAAAACAGGTGCTGAATATAAGGAGCGGCTGAAGAAAGCAAAGAACAATATTTATATTGGCGGGGAGCGCGTCGAGGATGTCACCGCCCATCCAGCTTTTAAAAATGTCATTCAATCGATGGCAGACCTTTATGATCTCCAATATGAGAAAGAAGACAAGATGCTTTATACCTCTCCGACTACTGGCCAGAAGGTAGGCATGACATTCCTGCAGCCGAAGTCGATTGAGGATTTGATCAAACGCAGGGAAGCCATAACAGAATGGGCGTTGACATCCGGAGGAATGATGGGAAGATCTCCCGATTATTTGAATGCAGAAGTCATGGCAATGGGTGTATCCAACGATCTTTTCGCAGAAGCAGATCCTAGTTTTGCGGAAAATGCCAAGAATTATTATGAATTTGCGCGCGAAAACGATATCAGTTTGACGCATACGTTGATCCATCCACAGGTCAATCGTGCAAAGGCGATCCATGAACAGAAGGATGCCAATGTCGCCCTTCATTTAGTCGAAAAGAATAAAGACGGGATCATCGTCGACGGAATCCGCCTTCTTGCAACGCAGGGCGGGATTACAGACGAAATCCTTGTCTTCCCTTCCACCGTTAAGAAATCGGGTGAAAAAGATGATCCGTATTCACTGGCGTTTGCCATCCCGAATAATACACCGGGGCTGAAGTTCTTGAGCAGGGAGTCTTTCGACTATGGCAAAAACCAGTGGGATCACCCGCTATCTTCTCGATTTGAAGAAGGGGATGCGATTGTTTCATTCGATCATGTCTTTGTTCCGTGGAATCGGGTATTTGTATGCGAGGATTCCTCCATCTGCAACAGGACATTCAGGGAAACGAACGCCGTTGTCCATATGGCCCATCAAGTGGTGGCAAAAAATGTGGTCAAGACTGAATTTTTGCTAGGGGTCGTCCTTAGCATCATGGACGCAATCGGAATCGACCAATTCCAGCATGTCCAGGATAAAGGCACGGAAATCATGCTCACGCTTGAAATCATGAAATCGCATCTTTATCGGGCAGAGCATAACGCTTCACTGGATAAATGGGGCACAATGACCCCGGACTATGCTGCACTTGATGCTGCACGCAACTGGTATCCAAGGGTATACCCGAGGCTGGTTGAGATTGTGAGGATTCTGGGTGCTTCAGGGTTGATGGGGATTCCAAGCGAGGCAGACTTCCACCATGAAGAAATCGGACCGCTATTAAATCGGGCAGTACAAGGTAAAAATCTTGACGGCTATGAGCGAGTGCAGCTTTTCAGGCTTGCCTGGGATTTGACGCTGAGCGCATTCGGCGGCAGGCAGATGCATTATGAATATTATTTCTTCGGCGACCCAATCAAAATGGGAATGACCTATTTTGATAACTACGATAAGGATCCATATAAAGAACGAATCAAGAGCTTTTTGAAAAACAGCGGCAGCAAACCGCATTTTGTAGGAATGTAAGGGGGGAAGAAGGATGAGTTTTGATATTATCAGGGCTGCCAGGGCCATCTTGCATGTAACGGATTTAAACCAATCACGCGATTTTTATGTCAATGCACTGGGGTTCATTGAAACAGAAGCAGATGATGCCCACATTTATTTAAGAGGCCTGGAAGAGCATACCCATCATAGCCTTGTTTTAAAGAAAGCGGATGAGGCAGCTGTGGAGGCCATCAGCTATAAGGTTCGGAATGAAGAGGATCTGGAAGAACTGGCCGCACTATTTACAAGGGATGGCTCTAAAGTGAAGTGGCTGGAAGCAGGATCGCAAACAGCGGTTGGCCGTGCCTTCAGAGTGCAGGATGTTTCCGGTATGCCTGTTGAATTTTTTGTAAAAATGGATGGCGCTGAAAGGTTCCTGCAGCGATATGACATGTATCGCGGTGCACGCGTACAGAGGATCGACCACTTTAACTGCATGGTGTCGGATGTGGAAAAAGCCTATGAATTCTATACGAAGAAACTTGGGTTTGCCTGTTCTGAATACACAGCCGGTGCAGAAGAAAAAATTTGGGCGGCATGGCTTCACAGGAAGCCGACAGTCCATGATGTGGCTTTTATGAATGGAAAGGGACCGAGGTTGCATCACATCGGATTTTGGCTGAGCGATTGTATGAGCATCATCCATACGTGTGATGTCCTTGCTTCGATCGGCTATGGTGCCCATATCGAACGGGGTCCGGGGAGACATGGTCTTTCCAACGCATTCTTCCTTTACTTAAGGGATCCGGACGGCCACAGGATCGAGTTATATACGGGAGACTATTTGACAAGCGATCCTGATTTCAAGCCGATCCGGTGGGATATCAATGATTCAAGGCGGCAGACGTTTTGGGGCCATGCAGCTCCAGACTGCTGGTTTGAAGAAGCCTCAACAGTGCTTGATGTTCATGATGGACAAAAGCAGGAATTAAAAGAAGCGGTCCTTGCCCAGCAAAAACCTACATTTATAACATGATACTTTGAAGACCGTCTAAATAGAGGCGGTCTTTTTCAATGCAAGGCTGTATTTTTCGTCGCTTCCCCGTATAATGGAAACGAAAGATTTGTCATAATTTATCATATTATTTATAAAGGGAATTCCTTAATTTTATGGAAAGTATAATGATTAAAAGTAAAAAGGGAGCGGATTTTGTGAATTGGGAACAAACCTGCCAAAAATGGCTGAATTTTAAAGAGCTTGATGAAGAACTGCGTACACAGCTGGAATCCATCCAAGGGGATGCAAAACAGCTGGAGGATGCCTTTTATAAAAATTTGGAGTTTGGAACGGGCGGAATGAGGGGAGTCATCGGACCAGGATCGAATCGAATGAACCGCTACACCGTCAGAAAAGCAGCGGAAGGTCTTGCGAAATACATACTTGATAAAGGGGGAGATGCTAAAGAGCGTGGAACTGTCATTGCATATGATTCACGCCATAAATCCCCAGAATTCGCCATGGAAGCAGCACGCACCCTTGCAAGCAGAGGGATTATGGCTTATGTATTTAAGGAATTGAGGCCGACCCCGCAGCTTTCCTTTGCTTTGAGGGAGCTGAATGCCATTGCCGGTATCGTAATCACTGCAAGTCACAACCCTCCTGAATATAACGGATTCAAGGTATACGGGGAAGATGGGGCTCAATTGAACTTGAAAGAAGCGGATGAGGTCATCAAGAAAGTCAATATGGTGGAAAATGAGCTCTCATTAGAAGTGAAGGATGAGAAGGAACTAATCGACTGTGGACTCATTAAATTCTTAGGAGAAGAAATGGATCAGGCTTATGTAGAAAAACTCATAACCATTTCGGAGAATCCAGATTTAGCGAATGACAGCGGCCTTCGTATTGTGTATTCACCGCTTCATGGAACAGGCAATAAACCTCTGCGCCAAGCACTAAATGCCCTTGGATATGAAAACCTGCACGTCGTAGAAGAACAGGAGCAGCCTGATCCTCAATTCTCTACTGTAAAGGCGCCAAACCCTGAAGAAAAAGAGGCATTTGAACTGGCTATACGGGATGGACAAAAATACGATGCAGACATTTTGATTGCTACGGACCCGGACGCTGACAGACTTGGCGTGGCTGTGAAAAAGCCAAATGGTGAGTATGTCCTTCTAACCGGCAATCAGACTGGGGCATTGTTGATTGATTATATTTTAAGCCAAAAAGAAGCCAAAGGTACGATCCCATCCAATGGCATCATCTTCAAGACCATTGTGACTTCCACTCTCGGTGAGAAAATTGCCGGATCCTATGGTGTCAAGGTAGAGGATGTACTGACAGGATTTAAATTTATTGGCGAAAAAATTGAGCAATACCATAATGACGGATCCTATCGCTTCCTGTTTGGCTATGAGGAAAGCTACGGTTATTTAATCGGCGACTTTGCAAGGGATAAAGATGCCATTCAAGCAGCCATTTTAGCCGTTGAAGCAAGCGCTTATTATAAAAAGAAGGGCAAAACGCTTTATGATGTCCTGCAGTCCTTATATGAAAAACATGGTTATCATGCAGAAGGCCTTCAATCACTGACATTGAAAGGCAAAGAAGGGGCCGAACAGATCAATGCCCTCCTCAGCGAATTCAGAAGGAAGCCAATGACGGCTCTGAATGGGGTGCAAGTCACAGTATGCGAAGATTATAAAGAACAGATCAAATATGATTTTGAGAATGACGCTGAATCAAAACTCGTCCTTCCAGCTTCCAATGTCATTAAATATTTCTTGGAAGACGGATCCTGGATCTGCCTTCGACCATCCGGAACGGAGCCTAAAGTGAAATTTTACTTTGGAGTGACAGGGGAAGACGATGGGGAAGCCAGTAAAAAGCTTAATGAGTATCAAGAGTGCTTTATGGATTTAGTCCACCACACACTAGATGCAGTTAAACAAACTGTAAAATAAGTCAGGTTAAAGGGAGAAGCTAATGCAGCTTTTCCCTTTTCAATTCTCTTATGGCCATGTTGTTGGAATTCTTGTATAAAGAAGCTATAATAGTTGAGCATTCAAAGACTAGAATATTGCATACTGAAAGGATGAATGGAATGCTTGAAAATCAGACCGCGATTGTAACAGGTGCATCAAGGGGAATTGGAAAAGAAATTGCTGTCCAGCTTGCACAAAAAGGCGTGAAACTAGTGCTTGTCGGGAGTTCAGATGATATTTTTGGAACAGAAAAGGAACTGAAGGAATCCGGGTTTAACGACACATTGGCAGTAAAAGCTGATATAAGCCAGGAATCGGATGTCGCGCGTGTTGTAGAAGAAGCAAAGAAACAGTACGGCAGAGTGGATATCCTGGTGAATAATGCTGGAGTCGGCTTCTTCAAAAGCGTCGAAGAAACGACTGCAGAGGAATGGAAGAAAGTATTTGAGGTAAACGTCCAAGGCGTTTTCTTATGCTCAAAGGCAGTCCTTCCAGCAATGAAGGAACAAAAATTCGGGACGATCATCACGATTTCATCCGATGTAGCCCGCTATACAATTCCAAATGGATCCGCGTATACTGCAACGAAATATGCAGTCCAAGGCTTCATGGGATCCTTGTCACAGGAAGTTAGGGAATATGGCATCCGTGTCGGCACAGTGAACCCGGGGATGGTTGATACATATTTTGCTGAATCCAAGCAGGGCTTGCCGGAAAAAGAAGACTGGCTAAAAGTGAACGACATCGCGCAAGCAGTCGTCTACATGGCATCTGCTCCTAAACATATGATGATCGATGAAATGGTCATCCACCCATTTGCACAAAACTACCCAATAGCATAACAGCAAGTAGAACGGGGCGTGACAGTGACGCCCCGTTTTTTGTCGAACTTTGTCTAAGACTTTAGTCTGAGGTGAAGTTCATTCTTTTTGTGAATGGTTTTTAAAGGTCCCGTGCGTATAATGGTAATATGAGGATTTTTGCGAAGGGGATTGGAACATGGCCATAGATGAGATCAAGCATAGTTCAGATCTTCACATTTTGAAGAATATTGCAGAACTGCTGAATGAAGAGACCGATTTGTCCCAGATGATGAAAGGGGTCATAAAGAAGCTCCTCCAAATCACGGGATTTACAACCGGATGGATTTTTTTCATAGATGAAGAAGACAAGTCACATACCTTGGCTGCAGCAGAGAACCTGCCGGCAGCTTTGACATACTGCCAATGCCAGCCGATGAAGAAAGGGAGCTGCTGGTGTGTCGATAAATTGCAGAATGGACGGCTGAAAAAAGCGTCCAACATCATGGAGTGCAAGCGCATTGAAGAAGCGACCATCAATGAATTGGGAGAAACCAATGGAATTACCCACCACGCGACAGTTCCACTGCAGTCAGGCAAAGAGGTCTTTGGACTGCTCAACGTTGCTTCCCCTAACAAAAAGGAGTTCTCCTCCAGGGAATTGGCACTGTTAGAGTCGGTTGCCTTTCAAATTGGTTCTGCCATCAAGAGGGTGAAACTGACAAAAAAAGAGCAGGAAATGGCCCTTGTACAAGAAAGGAACCGATTGGCGAGGGATCTGCATGATTCAGTTAATCAGCTTCTGTTTTCACTTACGTTGACGGCTCGAGGCGGGGAAGCCATGACCAATGACAAGGACATCAAAGAAACGTTTTCAATGATTGGGGAGCTTTCGCAATCCGCTCTGACAGAAATGAGGGCATTGATCTGGCAGCTGCGTCCAAAAGGCCTTGAAATTGGACTGCTTGAAGCGATCAAAGGCTATGGAGAAATGCTTGGCTTGCAAGTTTCCACACAACTGAATGGAGTCCTCTGTCTGCCATCCAAATTGGAAGAGGCTCTTTGGAGAATCGGCCAGGAGGCTTTGAATAACTGTAAAAAACATTCCGGACAAGATTGTGTCCACATGGCATTAGATGCTTCAGAAAAAGAAATCAACCTGGAAATTTCAGATGATGGCTGCGGGTTTGATTTCGATGAAGAAAAGGGACTATTTTCCCTCGGGCTTCAAAGTATGAAAGAACGGACAGAAAACCTGAATGGTACTTTTAAAATAATCAGCAGGCTGGGAGAAGGTACGAAAATCAAAGTGGTTTTGCCATATTAGGGGGAAGGGTAATGGAGATCCGATTGTTGATTGCAGATGATCATCACATCGTGAGAAGAGGATTGGTTTTCTTTTTGCGTACACAAAAGGATATTGTCATCGTTGGAGAAGCAAAAAACGGGGAAGAAGCAGTAGAGTTAACAAAACAGCTCAATCCTGATATCATATTAATGGACTTAGTCATGCCAGTCCTGAATGGAATAGAAGCAACGAAGCAAATCAAACGGTTTAATGATCAAGTCAAGATCCTCATGCTTACTAGCTTTTCGGATCATGATCATGTTATTCCTGCGATTGAGGCAGGGGCCTCAGGCTATCAATTGAAAGACATCGAACCTGAGGAATTAGTGAATGCAATCCGTAAGCTTCATGGAGGGGAAAACACCCTTCATCCTAAAGCGACAAACCATCTGCTGACAAGGATATCGCGAAAAGACCAGCCTGAGCATAGGCTTGAGCAGTTGACGAATAGAGAAAAAGAGGTTTTATGCCAAATTGCAAAAGGGAAAAGCAATAAGGATATCGCTTCTGCATTGTTCATTACAGAAAAGACAGTCAAAACCCATGTATCGAATGTTTTAGCAAAATTAGACGTTGCCGACCGTACACAGGCTGCATTATTTGCAGTGAAATTGGGACTGGACGAAAAATCTTGAAACACCTTAGAAACGGAGAGGAAGATTGCAATGAATATTGTCATTATCAATGGAAGCCCAAGAAAAAAAGGAAGGACAGGTATTGCATCCAGATTCATGGCCAGGAAATACGGCTTTAATCTTATTGACTTGAGCGCAGGGGAAATTCCGTTATACACAGGAGAAGAAGAACAATTTGAACTGGAAAGCGTCAAAAATCTTCGCAAATTGGTAAAAGAAGCAGACGGCGTCATTTTGACTTCCCCTGAATATCACAGTGCCATGAGCGGCGCGTTGAAAAATGCATTGGACTTCTTGAGCGGTGAATACTTTGCCCATAAACCGACAGCATTATTGTCCTGTGCAGGCGGCGGAAAGGGCGGAATCAATTGCCTAAACAACATGAGAACTGTTGCTCGTGGTGTTTATGCAAATGCCATTCCGAAGCAGCTTGTACTTGACCCGCACTGTTTCGATTATGAAAATGACGGCCTTCTTGAAGAACCGGCAAAATTAGTCGATGATATGGTGAACGAATTAAAAATGTACGTAAAAATAGCCGAAAGCATCAATAAGTAATCAGGAAAACAAAGAGAAACACCCGCAAAATTTATTTTTTGCGGGTGTTTTTTTCGGCCAGCCCAGCCATTTTACGTTGTCGCCATGCTGATTTCTTCGGCATCCTGCTGGACCCCTAGAGAGTTGGCATGATCCACATAACGTAAAAGATTATATAATTTTCTTTCCACCACCGTATAATCATTTGAAAAATTATAGGCATGGAGGAATTGTTCAATTCGTTTGGATAAAACATCATCCTGCGTGCGAACCATTAGGATCAGCAAATTATCCCACTGGGACCGATGCGTATAATACAGGGCACGGTCATAGTCCATTCTGTTCATCTTTGTACCTCCTTATAAGGAGTTGACTTTAGTATGTGTGCATGCAGAGCTATTTCTCCCTGAAAAACTTGGAGGTGCTGCTGCAGCACGTTTTCCTTCATTTGCATGGATAGCCCGCTATTTTTCTGTATAAAATTTTCTTACAGGAAGAACCTACAGGTAGAAGACTTGTTAGGAGGTTCATCATGCGCAGATTTCTTTCCATTGTCATCTTATTAAGCGTCCTTCCATTGGCTTCATGGAATCATGCCGGCGCTCAACAAACAGATTATGCAAAGTATGGGAGGATGGCAACAGCCATCGTAATAGAGGATTATCCTTCTGAAGAATTAAAGGATTATGAATATAAAGGAAGGACACCGGCGGGGGATGATCAAGTAGCCGATTATTTTAAATTTACTGTAAGCGAAAACGGGAAGACCAGCTATATTCTTGTCAGGGTCACCCACAGCTTGAAAAATGAAAAGCTTGTGGGGCTTACAGTATCAGAAACAGTCAAGTAGCATAAAGCTCCAGTCTGAATCCATCAGACAGGGGCTTTTTTCAATAGCGGCGTTGTGGTACGATGATTGAAAATAAATCGTTCGGAAGGTGCATCGCCCATGTAAAATTCTCTGCATTCCTAATAAAAATTGGATGATTAGGGGAGAAGTTATTTGAAATCGAAAGCATTCCGTTATCTTTGGATGGGGCAGGCATTTGCAAACCTGGGGGACATCCTTTATGTGACGGCTCTGATTGCGGCTATTTATACAAGGACAGGTTCCCCGCTTTATATGGCATTTGTCCCGTTCATTGTAACGCTGGCTAAATTCATCAGCAGTGTCATTGCACCTATTCTCATGGAGCGCTGCCAGCTGAAGGCGCTTCTTTTTTATTCGCAGGGGGCTAAAACATTCCTGCTGCTGGTAATGTTCATTTTGCTTGTAATGAATCCACAGCAGACAGTCTTTCTGTTCATTCTGGCGTTTTTCATTTCCTTTTTGGATGGATGGGCTCTCCCGGCGCAAAATGCGATGGTCCCATTGCTGGTCAAAAGGGAAGAACTGCTTGGAACAAATGGATTCCTTTCCACTGTCGATCATACAATCGGGATTGGCGGTTGGAGCATCGGCGGTCTTCTAACTGCTCTTATAGCACCGAGCGGAACATTGGCAGCCGTATTTTGCCTGTATGTGCTGAGTACTTTATTCATGTTCAGAATCAATATAGAACCTGGCTATCATAAAGAAAATGTGGAAGCTAGAGCGAAAAATTATATAAAATCCATGTCAGACGGCTGGTCCACCATATGGAGAGATCCGGCGCTCAGGACGATACATACCCTTTATTGGATAGAATCAGCAGCGAGTGTTGTCTGGATCGCAGCCATCATGTATGTATTCGTCAAAGAACAGCTGAAGACGGGAGAACAATGGTGGGGCTTGATCAACGGTGCATTTTTTGCCGGTTTGATATTAGCCAGTTTCCTTGTGATGAAGCAGCACAAGAGAATAGCTGAGAATCGTGGACCGATTCTACTTATCGGAAGCATTTTCATCGCAGTATTGACGTTCTTATTCGGAATAAATGAATTGCCGATCCTGGCATTGATTTATTCAGTCCTTTATGGATTGTTTGATCAGGCAAAAGCCGTCATACTTCAAACGGCCGTCCAAAGTATGACATCTCCGGAGAAGCTTCCGAAAGTATATGCAGCCCAGAATGCACTGGTGACCATTACTTTTGGTACAGCGTCCTTGCTGGTCGGATGGTTTGTCCAGCACTTTGGCGTGGAAAATGCCTTTCTTGCCTCATCACTGCTTTTGGCTGCTGCCATAGTTCCTTCGGCTGTCCTGGCAAAAAAAATCAAAAACCAAACTTAAAGGCTGCAGGTTCTGCAGTCTTTTTTGTTCATCTTATCAAATCTCGGTTCATACATTGTGATAAGAGAGTAAAGGGGGAAAAGCCGATGAGAGAGGCTGAACATAAAGAACTTCAAAAAGCGATTGCGGAAATCACGGAAATTGCCAAAGGGTTTGGCCTGGACTTTTATCCAATGCGCTATGAAATTTGTCCGGCTGATATCATTTATACATTTGGAGCCTATGGAATGCCGACAAGGTTTTCCCACTGGAGTTTCGGGAAGCAATTTTTCAAGATGAAGCTCCATTATGATTTGGGGCTGAGCAAAATTTATGAACTCGTCATCAATTCTGATCCATGCTACGCATTTTTGCTCGATTCGAACTCACTGATTCAAAATAAACTGATCGTGGCGCATGTGTTGGCGCACTGCGACTTTTTCAAAAATAATGTCCGGTTCCAAAATACAAAAAGGGACATGGTTGAAAGCATGGCGGCTACGGCTGACCGGGTCAGGGAGTATGAAATCCTTTATGGCAAAAGGGAAGTCGAAACCTTCATCGATGCCGTCCTTGCCATTGAAGAACACATCGATTCTTCTTTGATGAGACCGAAGCTTTCATGGACAATGGAAGACGCAGAGTACTGGGAGGAAGAGGAAGATATTAAAATAAGCTCGCCTTATGATGATCTCTGGAGCCTGGATGAAAAGAAAAAAGCACCGGCTCCTAAAAAGAAGCGAAAGAAACTGCCTCCAAAACCCGAGAAGGATATCCTTCTCTTTATCGAATCCTACAGCCGGGAGCTGGCGGACTGGCAGCGGGATATCCTGACGATGATAAGGGAAGAAATGCTTTACTTCTGGCCGCAGCTGGAAACCAAAATCATGAATGAGGGCTGGGCATCCTATTGGCATCAGCGCATCTTGCGTGAGATGGATCTCACAAGTGGTGAAGCGCTCGAATTTGCAAAATTGAATGCAGGTGTCGTACAGCCTTCGAAAACGAGCATCAATCCATATTACCTTGGCTTGAAAATATTCGAGGACATTGAAGAGCGCTACAACAATCCTACTGAAAAAATGAAGGAACGCGGGGTTAAGCCGAATTCAGGCCGCGAAAAAATGTTTGAAGTGCGCGAAATTGAATCGGATATTTCGTTCCTGCGCAATTATTTAACAAAGGATTTAGTGATGCGGGAGGATATGTACCTTTTCCAGAAGCAGGGGAAAGACTACAAGGTTGTGGATAAACAATGGGAGAATGTCAGGGATCAGCTAGTGAGTACGAGGGTGAATGGAGGATTCCCTTATTTGATGGTCGAAGACGGCGATTATATGAAAAATGGGGAGCTTTATCTGAAGCATTCCTTTGAGGACATTGAGCTAGACCTGAAGTATTTAGAAAAAGTTCTTCCATATGTCCATCAGCTTTGGGGAAGGACGGTCCATCTGGATACAGTGGTGGAAGGGAAGAATATGCTGTTCTCCTATGACGGCCGTGCCGTTCAGCGGAAATATTTATAGTGGTATGGCCTGCTTCCTGGAAGCGGGCTTTTTTAGTTCCATATTTCGCTTTTTTCTATTTTTTTCAGTATAATTTTATTACTTAAATCAATTCTCTATGGGAGTGTATGGCTTGGATTTATTTATGCGCCTGATTGAAGAGCACGGGTACATTTTTTTATTTTTTTCCCTAATGCTTGAGTTAATTATTGTTCCTATCCCAAATGAACTCCTTATGACCTATGCCGGCTTCATGGTCTATCAGGACAAACTTAATTGGATCCTGGCCATTTTGATGGCGGGGACAGGCGGGATGATCGGTGTTTCAGTCTCTTATTGGATTGGATCAAAGCTCGGTGCACCATTCTTTTATAAATATGGACGAAAAGTGCATCTTGGGCCGGATAAATTGGACAAGATGGCTGCATGGAATGAACGCTATGGAAAAATGCTTTTGATTTTTGCCTACTTCATTCCAGGCGTCAGACATATAACCAGCATCTTTTCCGGCATCACTAAAATCACATTCAAGACGTTTGCTATTTTTGCTTTTCCCGGTGTTTTCATCTGGATTGGGACATTCATTACATTGGGAAGAATTTTCGGCCCCAAATGGGAGCAATTTCACCAGGAAACAAGCAAGTTCCTTGTGATAGCCAGCATTATCGGGGCGATTATCTATGTCATCTATTTTGTCATCAAGACCAATCGGGAACGCATCAGAGAAGATGGACTGCTGCTTTTCGAACATACATTCAAACGCTTTAAGACCTTTTTGGGGATAAAATTCTTCATCCTGTTTGTCTCTATCATTTTTATTGGTTTGGTGAGTTTGATGGTGGGGCTGATTCAGGACTTCATTGCGAATGAATTTGGCCAGTTCAATGTGATTTCTTCCATGGTAATCCATTATACGTTCGACGAAAGATGGGAGCAGGTCATGAAAATGTTCTCTCGTGCTGCTTCATGGAGGGTACTGGACACCATTATATTATTGACCGTCGTGTGGATTCTGGTGAATGGAAAAAATAAACTTATGGAGCTTCAGTTCTATGCAGTGAATTTAATCGGTGCAGTGTTGTTCGGCAAGGGCCTTCACCTTTTATTCAGCTATTTGACAAGAGGTAGGAATTTCAGTGAGGAGTTTCCGAGCGGGGAAATGATCATGGCCATCATTGTCCTGGGTTTTTTCCTTTATATTGTCATCCGGCACCCAATCAGTCATTTATTCAGCGTCATCATGGTGTTCTTAGAGATTGGCGTCATTGGAATGCTCGCGGTCAGCTACAGCTATTTGGAAATTCAACAATCCAGCGACATTGTTGGGGGTCTGGCATTTGGCGGTGTATGGGTGAGTCTGGTCATACTGATCACCGAGGTCTTCAGGTTTATCGATTTGATAAAGACCACTCCGACGAAAGGGAAATGATGGAGTCATTTGACGCAAGTTAGATTCGGTACTATAATAAAAAACAATTTCATAAAACAGTTTTCTAGGGTTCCGCAGTATTCATTTGAACTGGCCTGGTCCGAGAGAAAACGCACGTAAACGTGTACACGGAAGGATAAAAGCCTGGGAGATATCGATGTGATATCTTTCAGGCTTTTTTGATTGAAAGGAGAAGGAGTTATATGGCTTGGATTTATTTAGTGATAGCAGGTGTATTTGAAGTGGTTTGGTCGATCGGGTTGAAATATTCCCATGGTTTCACGAAACTGTACCCGAGTTTGGCAACCATCGCGGGGATGATCATCAGCTTTTATTTTTTGGCTGCCGCTGCAAAAGTGCTTCCGATTGGGACGGCATATGCCATTTGGACAGGAATCGGTGCAGCAGGCGCGGTCATCATGGGGATCATCTTATTCGGTGAACCAAAAAGTTTGATCAGATTCATCTTTCTGCTGTTTATCGTGATTGGGATAATCGGATTGAAATTCACATCAGGAGGAGAAGGATGAAGAGGTTCTCCCTGCTCATGCAGGGAGGATTTAATTTAAGATTAGGAAGTAGAAAAATTCAGGGTGATGCTCTCTGTCCAGCTCCAGCGCCTAGCCCCTCGAGTCATAAGCCATAACTCTACGGAAATCAGGATTTCCTTCGAGTTCCGTCTTATGCTGGTCGGGGCTGAACAAGGCGCTTCCGCTTTTCTAGTGGTGTAAAGCATGCTCAATGGATTGCTTCAACAGATCTAAAACGTGCTCGTCATCATGGGTATAGTAAAATGTGGTGCCTTCTCTGCGGAATTTAACGAGCCGCAGATTTTTTAAAAACCGAAGCTGGTGCGACACCGTCGACTGCAGCAGGGTAAGTTTTTCTGCTATTTCATTGACGGAATGTTCTCCTTGGAACAGGAGGTGCAGAATTCTTAGCCTAGTCGGATCTGAAAGGGCCTTGAACGTCTGTGAAACGATAAATAATGTCTCTTCATCAAGTTCTTGGATCTCATTTTGATTGTTTTCTTCTTTTTTCATGCCAGAGGCCGCCTTTCCAATTGGTATATGAGGTAGTATATAGTGTTGTTCTATTCGTGAATATTTCCTCCCTAAATTCACAGAATACATATGTAAGGCAATAGCGATCAAGAGGAGGAATTCTAATGCAAGTACGCGATGTTATGACATCCCATGTGGAGTCTTGTACAAATCAAGATACACTTCAGGATGTAGCCAATAAAATGCAATCTTTAAATGTCGGAGCCATTCCTGTCGTTGAGAACGGCCAAGTAGTCGGTATGGTAACAGACCGGGATTTGGCAGTCAGAGGAGTAGCATCAGGCAATACTTCCAATACTGTTTCTCAAGTCATGTCAAACAAGATCGTTACAGTCAATGCAGATGCATCTTTGGAAGAAGCTTCTGCATTAATGTCCCAGCACCAAATCCGACGTCTACCAGTTGTTGAAAACGGCCAAATTGTCGGCATGCTGTCTCTTGGTGATTTGGCTGTCAGGGAGCAGGCAGACCAGAGTGCCGGAAGCGCCTTGAGCCAAATTTCCGAAAATCAAACAAAGTAATGGTTTCATTTTAATGATGATAGGCTGGCCATTGGCCGGCCTATCCGTCTATCCTGCATGATATACAAATGCAGTTTTCGTAAACTTTGTTGTTAAAATCTTAATGCCGATTTTAACGTAAAAATACCTGTTTTGCGTGTTGAAATGGAATATCCAGGCTCTTTTCTAGTTGAATTTTCTGCATAGTTTTCATAAATTATCCTGTTTTTAATACTTAAAGCAACAAAATTTGAGAAAAGAGCCTATACAAAAAGAGGTCATGATGAATGATAATACCCGTTCAGCTTCTCTTGTCTTTTCTGTTCTTGATTTGTTATAGCTATAGCCATTATAAATTGAATGGCAAAAAGTTCATACTACTGTTCCTGTCATCATCCATCATAATTATGAACATATACACTGTATTAAGCATGGACTTGAAATATATTTCAGTCAGCACTCAAGTAGAAGAATTTGTCGGGTTCCTTATTTACAGGAATATCACGCTCCCTCTATTTTTCACATGGATTTGCGGGCATATAGAAAACAAAGCATTGCGATTCAAAAGAGGGGTTCAATTCCTCTTATTTGCAGGCGGCGTCAGCTTGATGGAATTTATCAATCTGTATTTCCATGTTTATAAATATAATCAATGGTATTTCGGATTTACGTTTATATTAATGGCACTTATTATTATTTTAATGCTTTTCCTTGTGAAATTCTATGACCGTGCAGGAAGGGAGAAGAAGCATGAAAGTCTACGATAATGCCTTTAACGGCAACGAATGGTTCACCCTGATCATTTTTATCGGAGGTTATGCTGTTCTTTTTCTCCTCCCAAGGAGGTTCCCCCTGCAGGATACTTTTTTATATGTTCTTTCAGGAATGTTCATCGGGAATTTTTATGACCATACCATCAGTATCGATCCGTGGAATTTCTACGATGTAAATGATAAGTCCTCATTTGAATTCATTGATTTCATTTCATACTTCATGTACGGTCCATTTGCTTATTATTTTGTCTATTTTTGGGATAAATTGAATGCCGCACCGAAACATATTCCAGCGTATATCCTATGCTGGTCGCTTTTTTCCATGCTGCTTGAATATATAGGCCACCTGCTGGGTGTATATCACTATTCGAAGGGATATCGAATCTTTTATTCATTTTCAGTCTATCCGGCAATGCAGGGGTTGATTTTTCTTTTATATTATTTCCTGCTGCATGAAAAAAAGAAAAATGCGAAAACAGGCCGCGTGGGCTGAAGATAAAATTTATTTATGTAGGTTTACGTCCATACGAACCTTTCCAATCTTGAATAAGTTAGGAGTGTAAGGATTATCCTTAACAACTTCTTCAGGAGGTGAAAGGATATGTGGGGTTACGGCGGATATGGCTGCTGCGGCGGCGGCTACGGCTACGGTTACGGCGGTTCAACTTTTGTTTTGATCGTTGTACTATTCATCTTGTTAATCATCGTTGGAGCTTCTTTCTTGTAAGATCCAATAAAACAAAAAGAAACACCCTGTCACTCACAGGGTGTTTTCGTTGCTTCTAAGTGTTCGGCTCCGCTTTTCTATGGAACGTCATGCCCCATCGATGTCTGCAGAATTTCAAACCATTGGTCGTGGTTCATTTTTAATGATAAAGAATCTACTGCCGCATCGATTCTTGCTGTTTTACCTGAACCCACGATCGGCATGATTTTGGCTGGATGCGCCAGCAGCCATGCGTACATAACTTGATCAATGCTTTCGGCTCCGATTTCACCGCTGATTTTTTGAAGCACATTTCTCAAACGGGCCGCTCTTTCTTCCTGAGATGAAAAGATGGATCCACCGGAAAGAGGAGACCAGGCCATTGGAGCAATTCTTTCTTTCATACATAAATTAAGTGTGCCATCTTCAAAGTTTTCGAGCTGCAATGGAGATAGTTCAATTTGATTGGTAATCAGCTTTTCATCCATATAGGATTGAAGCAGGTCGAATTGATGCTGTTTGAAATTAGAAACGCCGAAATAGCGCACTTTTCCCTGAGCCTTCAGTTGAGTAAAAGCTTCCACAGTCTGTTCAGGGTCCATGAATGGGTCTGGTCTGTGGATGAGCAGGACATCTATGTACTCGGTTTGTAGATTTTTTAATGAGTTCTCTACTGATGAAATGATGTGGGCCTTGCTCGTGTTGTAGTGATGGGACTTATGCTCTGGACGGTTTGCGGACTCAAGGACAATCCCGCATTTCGTCACAAGTTCAATTTTTTCCCTTATGGAAGGTTCAAGCGATAGGGCATCCCCGAATAACTCCTCGCACGTATAACTTCCATAAATATCAGCATGATCAAATGTAGTGATCCCTTTATCCAAAGCGTGATGGATGAGATCCAGTGTCTGTTGTGAAGAATAATTCCATTCATTTAAGCGCCATAAGCCATGGACGATCCTTGAAAAGGACAATCCATCCGCCATTTGTATTCGTTCCATCGAATGCCTCCTTAAAAAGTCATTAGCCTCATTATACATAACACCTCCATTTAAAAACAAAGCAAAGGTATTCAGACAGTCCTTTATTTTCCTATGAATAAAAGGACATGTTTCTTTTTCATCGAGGAATAATGAATAATAGCAAGTCAGGAAAGGAGAATACTTCATGAATCTTAATGAATCAGGTCATGGGTTCCAGGCAGGGGACATCGTTTATGTCATCTATCGAAACCCTCATACCCAAAATGTCGCCAACGTGCAGTCGGCAGCAGTGGTCCATGATCCTGATAATCCAGAAGCTCTATCGATATTTTTATATGATACTTACTATCCCTTGAATGATGAGGTGGCAGTCTATGCTTCTGAAACAGAAGCAGAAGAAGCTTACCAATATTATTTTGGGGATGCTTTGGAAGGGTGATGGGAAGATGAAGCCGTTTATGCCCCAGCTGGTGTATTTTGAACCTAAGGCACTTGATTACCCTTTAGGGAAAATGCTGAAAGAAAAGTTCGAAAAAGAAAATATCGAAATTCGCTTAACCACTTCACATAATCAAGTGAGGGATTTACCAGGAGATAACCACTTTCAAAAATACAGGGTTGCCAAGTCGACACTTGTTGTCGGAGTTAGAAAGACTCTGAAATTTGATACATCAAAACCTTCTGCAGAATATGCGATCCCGTTTGCCACAGGATGCATGGGGCATTGCCATTATTGCTATCTCCAGACGACAATGGGATCGAAGCCGTATATTAGGACATATGTGAATACCGACGAGATCTTTGAAGCTGCCCAGAATTATATGGATGAACGGGCACCTGAGATCACCCGGTTCGAAGCTTCCTGTACATCAGATATCGTAGGGATCGACCATATCACGCATACATTGAAGAAGGCAATCGAATATTTCGGAGACTCTAAGTATGGAAATCTCCGCTTTGTTACTAAATTTCATCATATAGATCATCTGCTTGATGCCAAGCATAATGGAAGGACCAGATTTCGCTTCAGTATGAATGCGGATTATGTCATTAAAAACTTTGAGCCGGGAACCTCTCCTTTTGCCAAAAGGATTGAAGCGGCAGGGAAGGTGGCAGGGGCAGGCTACCCATTAGGTTTTATCATTGCCCCTATTTATTTGCATGAAGGCTGGCAGGAAGGCTATAAAGATTTATTTGAACGTCTTGAAGGAGAGTTATCTGCAGAAGCCAAAAAGGATTTAACGTTTGAATTGATACAGCATCGCTTCACCAAGCCGGCTAAAAGAGTCATCGAAAAAAACTACCCAATGACGAAGCTTGAATTGGATGAGGAGAAGAGAAGATATAAATGGGGGAGATATGGTATAGGTAAATATATCTACCCTAAAGATGAAGAAAAAGAAATGAAAGATGTCCTTGGAGGATATATCGAAAAATATTTTCCAAAAGCAAAATTAGAATATTTCACTTAAAAAAGGCTGTTTTCGTAAACATTATTGTTTCAAAAAAAATAAAGAGATTGGCTAAGAGTGTAATGATCATTGCTCTTTTGTCAATCTCTTTACATAATCACTTTCAAGGAAGGTTCTAAATGCTTGACTTTAAAGGCGATCTCGTCGCAAATTTCCTGATAGATAGGCCATTTTTCCGCAGATGTTTCTGCCAGGGAATTGGGATTTTTAATATCCCATTCGATTACTTTGTTTTTAAGTTCAATTGGAATCGGTATTTTCGTTTCATGGTGAAAGTCATAGATGGATACAATGTAATCAGCCTGATCCAAAAGGGCTGTATCCACCCATTCAGCAGTTTTAGAGGACAAATCGATATTTAATTCATCCATTGCCTGAATTGTCAGAGGGGAACGGTTTGCATCAAACCAGCCGCCGCTTTTGAAGCACCAGTCCGTCAGACGGAGCTTTTTGGCCCACGCCTCTGCCATTGAACTTCTTCCATGATGTGATGAAACAAAATATAGTAGCTTTTTTGTCATGATCGGTGAAGTCCTTTCTGCTGATATTCTATAGGCACTTTACCCGGAATAAATAAAAATAATCTAATGTTCATGCAATAAATAATGGAAATAATAACCCTTTTCTTTCATAATAGTCCTTTTTACCCATAAAATAAAGGGTCATGCCTAATAATTCTTAAATATGACAAAAGTATCAAAAAAAGATTTAGATTTGAAAAATAATAATTTCATGTTTAAGGTAAATAGTACCCGGGTAGAAATAAGTGAGCTCATCCAACCATTTTTAATTGGCTGAGTTTTCTAACAAGAATCTAATCACATCATGACTAAGCTGTTTGGGGGTATGTAGATGAAATTGACAACAAAGATCATTTTAGGCTTAATAGTGGGTGCAATTGTCGGAATTATCCTAAATATTGCTGCACCTGGTTTATTTAAAGTATTAGATCCATATATTTTCACTCCTCTAGGAAAAATCTTCTTGAACTTAATCAATATGCTCGTCGTTCCAATCGTCCTATTCTCCATCATTCTTGGTACCGCAGGTTTAGGGGATCCAAAGATGCTTGGCCGAATTGGTTTGAAAACGATTGCATATTTTTTGATCACAACCTGTATCGCCATCATTATCGGGATTGGATTGGCCTATATCATCCAGCCTGGATTAGCTGGACATTTTGATACAGCATCAGCGAAATATTCAGCTGAAAAGGCACCATCCATAGCTGATACACTTCTTAATATCATTCCGAAAAATCCGATTCAGGCTCTGGCAGATGGGAACATGCTTCAAATCATTGCTTTTGCCATCTTTATTGGACTAGCATTGACTGCATTGGGCGATAAAGCAAAAGGCATCTATAAACTTGTGGAACAGGGCAATGACATCATGATGTATCTGGTTACACTTGTCATGAAGTTTGCTCCATATGGTACATTTGGTTTGATTGCCTCCGCAATTGGAAGCCAGGGCTTCAGTGCAATGAAGGCAATGGGCGTCTATATGATTGTCGTAATTTTAGCCTTAGTGGTTCATGCGATCATCACCTATGGTGGAGCAGTATCACTCCTGGCAAGAAAGAATCCGATTTGGTTCTTTAAAGGATTCCTGCCTGCAATGGGTGTTGCATTTAGTACATCCAGTTCAAATGCTACTCTTCCAGTCTCTATGGAAACTGCTCAGGATAATCTGAAAGTGCCGGAACCCATTTCGAGTTTCGTGCAGCCCCTTGGGGCAACCATCAATATGGATGGTACAGCCATTATGCAGGGTGTTGCAACAGTATTCATCGCTCAAGTATATGGAGTTGATCTTTCAATAGGAGAACTGGCAACAGTCGTACTGACCGCCGTGTTGGCAAGTATAGGTACAGCAGGGGTGCCAGGTGTAGGGTTGATCCTATTGGCAATGGTTTTGAATTCCGTCAATCTACCTGTTGCTGGGATTGGTCTTATCCTCGGTATCGACCGTATTCTTGATATGGCCAGAACAGCTGTTAATATCACTGGAGATGCATCTTGTGCCGTGATTGTAGCTGAAAGCGAGAAAAAACGTAAAATTAAATTGCAAAGAAAAGAAGCGTAATTAGAAAAGTGGAAGCGCCTTGAACAGCCCCGACCAGCATAAGACGGACCTCGAAGGAAATCCTGATTTCCGTAGAGGTGCGGCTTATGACTCGAGGGGCTAGGCGCTGCAGCTGGACAATTAGAAAAGCGGAGCTGGACATAGAAATGAGAGCTGGACAAAAAAAAGAAGCCATCATGGCTTCTTTTTTTTGTTCAACAACATTATGTGGCAGGCAGGGAAATGTTAAAGACTGTCCAATCCTGAGCTGATTCGCAAGTAAGCGAGCCTCCATGCTTTTCTATGATTTCTTTGCAAATATATAATCCTAACCCGGTTCCGGTCTTTTTAGTCGTAAAAAATGGATCGAAAATAGTGGCCTGATGTTCCAATGGAATTTGAGGGCCGTTATTTTTGATGCTGACAACGATGGATCCGTTTTGTTCATAGGCTTTTAAAAGGATGACAGAATCATCCGGTTGATCTGATAATACTTCAACTGCATTGAAAATGATATTAATGAATACTTGGCGAATTTCTTCTTTATATCCGCTGAATTGCAGTCCAGGCTGCAGATCTTCCTCAATCCTGACATTGACCTCGACAATCCGTGGATAAAGAAAAGACATCACTTCTTCAAGCAGCTCATTCATTGATAATGAAGCCCATTCTGTGTCCACTATCTGTTTTTTGGAAAGCATTAAAAATTGAGTGATCCTGAACTTCAACTGTTCCAGTTCACCAGAAATGATTTCCAGGTAGGGAAGGTTTTGATGTTCTGCCTTTAATAATTGAATAAACCCATGGATGGAAGTCAGGGGATTGCGAAACTCATGTACAAAGCTGGAGGTCATCTGCCCAAGAAGGGAAAGACGGTCATCATGAGTTGTGCTGATATATTCTTCTTTTTGTCTGATGATTGAATTTTTTAAATCAGTATAATGGGAAACCGCATAATAAAGAAACCGGTCAAAAATTAAATTGAAATGATCTAAGGCATCCTGAATTTCAGTTACATCATTTGTAAGTTTATTAAGGTCTTTATAAATTTCAGAACGAGCAATATTAACATTATAAACAAATTCTCCGATGTTAATATCCGCTTCTAAACGCTCTTCAGCAACTTTCCATGCAAAAGGTTTAATATGTTCTTCAATATTCTCTTGGGGAAAGGTCAATAAATGGACCAATAATTCCACCATTGTTTCTCCGTTTTTCCGAATGATTTCAATCGAATCTTCACCATCTGGAATAATGACTCGCTTTTCCCATCTATTAATGAAGTCGGTTTTATTCGTTTTGATATATTGGGCTAAGTGTTTTTTCAGTGGAATCATACTTTCACCTCTGTTTTCTATTATAGCAAGAATATTCTGTAAAAAAACTAATTTTTTTACAATATTCATGATTCTGAAAAAGTAGTTAATGAACCCGCTCGTAATACTCGTAATAATGGAACATTCTTTTCTATGAATGCCTTTAATAGTAAAATGAAAGAATCAGTTTTCCGATAATGAGGTGAATATTTAAGTGAAGTCTAAATTTCTTCCCATTGCTGTGATTCTATTATTTTTAGCAGGGGCAATGGCAGGTTGTACAGATGAAAAGGATAAGAAAAAAACCATTACAATATCAGCAGCCGCCAGCTTAAGCGATGTATTGAAAGAAACAGCAGATGCTTATCAGAAAGAACACAAAAATGAAAAGATCGTTTTTAATTTTGGCGGTTCGGGTGCATTATCTCAGCAGATCATCCATGGTGCCCCAGTCGATTTATTTATCTCGGCTGCTAAACAACCGGTTGATTTAATCAAGGACAAAGGATTGACGGCAAGCGAAGAAGCTTTTTTCAAAAATAAGCTGGTTCTGATTGTCCCGAAAGCAGCGGGAAATAAGCAAATCAACTTCAGCAATCTGGATAGCGGGAATGTGAAGAAAATAGCCATTGGCACTCCAGAAGCAGTCCCCGCCGGAACGTATGCAAAAGAGACACTGGAATCCTTAAACAAATGGGGGAGCTTAAAAGAGAAGCTGGTTTACTGCAAGGATGTCAGACAAGTCCTTCAATATGTAGAGTCCAATAATGTTGATGCAGGGCTGGTCTATTATACGGATGCGATCACCTCTAAAAAGGTGAAAGTAGTGTCGGAGGCAGAAGATAGCTGGCACCAGCCGATTGTCTACTACACTTCCATCATCAGTGATGGGAAAAACCGGAATGAAGCAAGCGGTTTTCTGGAATTCATGAAAAGCGAAAAAGCAAAATCCATTTTTGAAGGGTACGGATTCAGCTACTAAACAGATTGACTTAAGCAGGAAGTGAAAGAGGGATAAACATGTTTGAAGGATTTTGGGAACCTTTATCGCTAAGTATTAAGATTGCTATTCTCTCAGCTATATTCGCATTTGGCATAAGTTTGGGAGTATCAAAACTTTTGTCTTCCACCACAAGAAAATGGGTGCTTTCCATTGAGCTGCTCCTTCTCGTTCCATTGGTGCTGCCTCCATCTGTTACAGGTCTCCTGCTGATCACAGTATTTGGACGGAATTCCATTGCTGGAAAAGCAGTAGAATCATTGTTCGGGGAGGGGCTCATCTTTACTTGGTGGGCAGGTGTAATCGCAGCGACTGTCGTGGTCATTCCGTTGATGTATCAATCACTTAAACTGGGTTTTTCCAGTATTGAAGAGGATATTAAAGGTGCAGCAAAAGTGGACGGAGCTGGAGGGTGGGCGCTGTTTTGGAAAATCGAGATGCCCCTTTCCTATAAATATATTTTGACTGGATTCATTCTCAGTTTTGCCAGAGGGCTTGGAGAATTTGGAGCAACTCTGATGTTTGCCGGGAATATACCGGGAAAGACGCAGACGGCATCAACTGCCATTTATACCTCCATAGAGACCGGCAGGATGGAGCAGGCATGGACATGGGCCGGTTCCTTGATCGTCATTTCTTTTCTCCTGCTATTTATAGTTCAAATGATGTCAAAAGGCAAAGAATAAATCATTGATACATTTTTTACAGCATAGTATAGTATTAAAGGAAGCTTGCTAATTTAATAGTTCCACAAGGGGAGCCTTTGGCTGAGAGTGAACAGAAGTTCAGACCCTTCGAACCTGTAAGTTAATGCTTGCGCAGGGATGTGGTTTTGATGGGATATGCAATGAGGGGCCATCTTTACCGCCCTTCATTGCTTTTTTTATTGCCTTAATCCATAAATTTTTTATGGTCCCACGGAATCATTTCCCCAAAAAATATGAGTAGGGGGAGTTAGCAATGAAGTCTAACAAAACACTTTTTTTAGTAGAAGTCGCTGTATTGGCTGCATTAGCCTATTTACTTGACATTGTTTCTACTGCACTATTTTCAAGGATCTGGGCGCAGGGGGGATCCGTTTCGCTTGCGATGGTTCCTGTTTTCCTGATTGCCTATAGATGGGGAGTAAAAGGAGGTCTTTTATCGGGATTCCTTCTTGGATTGCTTCAATTTATTACAGGCTTTGCACAGATATATCATCCTGTACAAGGGTTCATTGATTACTTTGTCGCCTTTACGGTCATTGGATTTGCCGGATTATTTGCATCTGGCGTCCGTGAAGCGGTGAAAAATAAAAAGACGGGAAAATGGATCGGCCTTGTGATTGTGAGTACATTCATCGGCTCATTACTAAGATTCCTGGCACATTTTTATACAGGAATTGTGTTCTTTGGTTCTTATGCACCAAAAGGCCAGCCAGTCGCACTTTATTCATTGATTTATAATGGAACGTACATGCTTCCTACTTTCATCATCAGTGCCGTCGTTATCATTTTGCTATTCTCCATCGCGCCAAGATTAGCTACAGTTACAAAAAGATAAAATGAAAGGATGATTCATGACCATTCGCACCCTTAATTTGGGAGCGGGTCTTGAATCATCCTTTTTTTATTTGTCCATAGTGTTCAAGTGCTCTTTTTCTAGCAGCTTTATGATCGACGATCGGGAATGGGTAGTCGGTGCCAAGTTCAATTCCTGCTTCTTGTAATACGTGGTCAGGCGCTTTGCTCGGGTCATGAATGTATTTGGCAGGAAGGCTTTTCAACTCGGGAACCCACTTTTTGATATATCTCCCATCTTTATCAAACTTTTCGCTCTGAAGGACAGGATTGAAGATGCGGAAATAAGGGGCTGGATCGATTCCGGTCCCGGCCACCCATTGCCATCCCATCGAATTATTGGCTATATCCGCATCGATCAATGTATCCCAAAACCATTCTTCCCCTTTTTGCCATGGAATCAATAAATCTTTCACTAGGAAAGAAGCTGCAATCATCCGAACACGGTTGGGCAAATATCCTGTTGCCCATAATTCCCTCATTCCGGCGTCAACGATAGGGAAACCGGTGCGTCCATGCTTCCAGGCGTCAAAATCAGCTTCATCAATTCTCCATTCAAAAGAGGTAAAGCGCTCATCCAATGATATCCCATGCAGATCTGGGAAATGGAAAAGAAGCTGATAAGCATAATCTCTCCAGATCAATTGCCTGATATAGGCGGAAGAATGAGGGTTATTCTTTAAGTAATGATACATGCTCCTGACTGACATGATGCCAAGGGCTAAATAAGGAGACATAACTGAAAATCCTTCAGGAAAAGGAATATCCCGGGCCTCGTGGTAGCGGGCAAGCTTTGTTTCACAGAAATCCTTGAATTGCTCAATCGCATGATTTTCACCAGGCATCCATGTTTCTTCCATTGTTTTCGTCCAATTCATTTTTGGGAGCAGGCCAAGAGAAGAAATTGTTTCACCTTTAAGATCGGTTTCGGCAAAAACAGACTCTTTAAGGGCAGGGAATGGTTTAGGAACTTCCTCCTTTAAGAAAGCTTTATAAAAAGCTGAAAAAACCCGATACGGAACTTTCTCTTCTTTTACCACTTCCCATGGCGGACGAAGGAGGCGTCCTTCAAAAGACTTTATCTGTATATTCTCCTCTATCAGGAGAGCGGCAATCTTTAGGTCCCTGCGATAAGTTTTCGGATCATAGCAGCGATTCCAATAGACGGCATCAGCTTCTGTTGTTTCAATGATCTCAGGGAGAAGTACTTCTGCATTTCCGTTAAATAGATATAATCGGCCATTCATATTTTCCAACGATGTTTGAAAAGAGAGGAGGCACTGATGGAGCCACCATTTTTGCGCGCCGCCCATGGACTTAGTATGATTAGTGCTTTCATGAATATAGACAGGGATAATTTCACCTGTTCGGCTAGCTTCATATAAAGCGGGATTATCATGGAGGCGGAAATCGTTCCGAAAAAGAACAATGATGCGGCTTTTTTTCATGTAGGGATTCCTCCTTTTTAGACAAAATTATATGCAAGGTTTTTATCCTTTTCAAAAAGGAATGTGCGCATTAATGATTGCATTTTCAAAGGTGTGGTGTAAAATTTCCCTATAAGCAGTTAGGAGGGATCTCGTGACCCGGGAAGAAATCATAGAGATGCTTGGAGAACACCTGAAAATTGTCCGCACGGAATCCGGATACACGCAAGATCGAATGGCCGAAATCATCGGCATTTCGAAAAAGACGCTTGTTCAGATTGAAAAGGGACGCATCCTCCCAGGATGGACTACGGTCATTGCAGTCTGTGCCTTATTTTCCATGAGTCAAACTCTGCAGACAGTATTTGGCGGCGATCCGCTGGAAGTTGTCGAAATGGTTGCAAGGGAAAAAATCGATGTGCGAAAAGAAAGGACCATGGGTGGGAAAGTATGGTGGAAGACGTTAGAAAAGCACACAGGATTGATTCTTCAGCAAAACCTTATTACTAAGCATTACAGAATCATTGACGATGAGCAATTCAGGCTTTACAGTTCTTTTGACGAGGAAGATTCGAGGCAGAGATTCTTCGAATTACAGGAAAAATAGATAATCAATAAGAAGAAGCGTGGACCGTCTACAACATCAGTCCACGCTTCTTTTACAAATTTGATTTTATTTTGCTACGAGTACAGGGCAATGGGAATGTTTAACGACTTTTTCGCTGACACTGCCTACAAAAAACTTCTTAATGCCGCTGTGCCCGCTGTTTCCTACCACAATCAAGTCCACCCCGCTGCTTTCGGCATATTCACAAAGTGCTTCAGCAGGCGAGCCTTCCAATATTTCAACATCTCCATGGATGCCCCGGGTTTCCATGGCATAGCGCGCATCTGCAACGATCTGATCGGCGCTGTTATGCACTACTTCATGCGTCTGGGTAACTTTTTCATCTTGTGATAATGGCATATGGGCTGCATAAATGCCATCTACCCTTGGGGTGATCATCGTATCCATATTTGCGAGTTTGTCCTCTGATGCAACCTCTGAAACAGTTTCATGGAATACATGGGCAACCGTGAATCTTTGCATCCCCGAACGGTCATATACAGCCATTGCTTCTTCAAGCGCTTTTTTACTTCCATCAGATCCATCATAAGCCACCATAATATGACTAATCATTTTCTGTCATCTCCTCAAAAGTCCATTATTTGTTTGTTCTTATATTGGTGTTTACCCAATTATCTGAAAACTATCCACAGTGATTTATTAAAAATTGTTGACGAATGTTTCAAAATGATAAGTGATAAACTGCACCCATAAAAACAAATGGGATGACGAACGTTGATTTAATTGGGAGCAGGGAGATTGAAGGTGATTGAAATACTTGTCATGGAGCCGTGCCTCAGGATGTTTTATCCTTTGCCATTTGATTCAGATTGGTATATCTTATAGACTTGGCGGAAAACTGAGCCAAAATGATTAAAACAATCGTGTAAAGGGTAAGTATATCTGGATTCATTAAGAAGAAAATAATGGTACATCGAAAGGAAAGCAGGTAACAGATATGAATACAATCAAGAATTATATGCTTGCTATCAGGAAATTCTGGAAAAGGAAGCATATGAATCAAATACTGATATTGTGTTTTTCTATCTTTATTTTAGGATTTATTGGATTTTTTGCTTATTTTGCAAGTACGGCCAATGTGGAAGATTTGCAAAAAGGCCTCTCCCAATCGACCATCATTTATGATAAAGATGGAGACGAAGCAAGCAAAGTGACTGCCAACAGGACAGAGGGCGTTGAAATCAATGACATACCCGATCAAGTGAAAAATGCAGTCGTAGCCATTGAAGATCATCGCTTCTATGAGCATGGCGGATTCGATCTTCAGGGGATGGCAAGGGCATTCGTAGGGAATTTATTCGCAGGGCATGTAGTGGCAGGTGGAAGTACGATCACTCAGCAGCTTACGAAAAACGCATTGCTTTCACCGGAACGGACTTATAAACGTAAGATCCAGGAATTGTTCTTGGCTGCAGAAATTGAAAAGCATTATACAAAAGATGAAATCCTTCAAATGTATTTGAATCAAATCTATTTCGGCCATGGGGCTTGGGGAGTCCAGAACGCTTCCTTAAAGTACTTTGGAAAAGATATTAAGGATATCTCCATCAGCGAATCGGCTTTGCTCGCAGGATTGATCAAGGCGCCTTCTTCCTTAAACCCATATGAAAATTATGATGGGGCAATTGCTAGAAGGAATGTCGTCCTTGGCCAGATGAAAAAGTATAATATGATTACAGAAAAAGAATACGAAGAGGCAAAATCAGAGAAAATTGCACTGAAAGACAAAGGCGGCGATCCGCTGAAAGGGAAGTATCCATATTATGTGGATGCAGTTATCAATGAAGCAATCAAGAAATACGGCCTTACCCAAGATGATATATTGACAAAAGGCTATAAAATTTATACAACGATGGACCAGAATATCCAAACAGCACTGGAAAAAGTGTATAACAGGGATTCATTATTCCCGGCAGGCAAGTCCGATCAAGTGGTCCAAAGTTCCGCCATACTGATTGACCCGAAAACAGGGGGAATCAGAGGGCTTGTCGGAGGAAGAGGAGAACACGTCTTCCGAGGCTATAACCGTGCGACTCAACTGGCAAGACAGCCAGGCTCTACCATCAAACCATTGGCTGTGTATACGCCTGCCGTCGAAGAAGGATATTCTGCCACATCCCCATTAAAGGATGAAAAAATGGATTTCGACGGATATCAGCCAAGCAATTATAATGACCAGTATTTAGGCACGGTACCGATGTACAAAGCATTGGAAGAGTCCATTAACCTTCCTGCCGTTTGGCTCCTAAACGAAATCGGCATCCAAAAAGGAATGGATTCTGTTGAGAAATTCGGCATCCCATTAACAAAAGCAGACCGCCAGCTCGGTTTAGCTCTTGGGAATATCAATGAAGGTGTATCCCCTCAACAAATGGCAGAGGCCTTCTCCACTTTCCCGAATAACGGGAAGAGGGAAGAGAGCCATTTGATCACCAAGATTGTCGGTCCAACTGATGAAGTGATCATGAAGTGGAAGAAGCAGGAGACAAATGTCATCAGCAAAAAGGTTTCAGATCAAATGATTTCGATGATGCTAAATGTCTTTGAGACGGGAACAGCCGCAGGTGCTCATATCCCCGGTTATTCACTTGCAGGAAAGACAGGTTCTACAGAAGTACCGATCGAGGGACACAAATCTGGAACCAAGGATCAATGGGTTGTCGGCTTCACACCGAACCTTGCAGGAGCGGTCTGGCTTGGGTACGATAAAACAGATGAAAATCATTATCTCGAAGGGCTAAGTTCCCAAGGGGTAGTCCCACTCTATAAAGCAGTCATGGAGAGTGCGCTCCAATACGTTGAACCGAAGGAATTTGACGTCAAGTCGGTCAACTATTATCAAGAGGAAGAACGGAAGAAGCAGGAAGCCGAGAAGAATAAAAGCATAGAAGAAAAAATCAAAGATGAAGCGAAAAAATGGAAAGACCAGCTCGACGAAGCAAAGAAGAAATTCAAGGAACATTTTAAAGGCAAAGGGCACGATAAAGGGCACGAAAAAGGTCATGGAAAAGGCCATGGTCCCGGCCATTAAGAAATCAAAAAGGATGAACCCAATCAGCGGGTTCATCCTTTTTTTATGTTAGGAATGGAATGCAAAATAAAAAGCCCTGAATCGGGCTTTGAATAAGAATATAATTTCGATTAAAACATCGGCAAGATATAGTGGATAAGAAACCAAATGATTCCAAAGAAAATGATGATGTAGGCCAAATACTTGATGAATGTTGCACCGACAAGGCTGTTATTCGATTTCTCTTCCCGTTTAATTTCAACTTCACGATGTTCATCCATTCCAATCACCTCATTTTAAAATAGTTTCAAATGTTCATTTCGCTGTTAAGCTAAAGCGTTTATCAGCCATCCAATTACTACAATTGCTCCAATGATCATAAGTATAGTCCGCAGCATGTATTACACCTCAAGTTATATTTGTTTTAGTGAGAATTCTCAATGTCAACCGGTTATGTGTTCTTTACCCCTTTCATCACTTCATAAACTCTTAAGCTTGATAAAAGAATATATCAGCCTGAAGACGGAGGAAAAAACCTCCAGAAGGCTCTCTTAAGGCTATGGTGAAAAGGCTAAAATAAGAATATCAATAACCATGATAGGGGAATGGGAATGAAAAACCTGAAAGAAATTTTTAAGAATAAAATATTTGCAAAACTATTTTTTGCCAATTTCACATCACAGATGGGCAGTGTAATCGGGGTCACTGCTTTCATGTTCTATCTTTTAGACAGATTTTCCGATCAGCCAATCTATGCATCCATCACAGAATTGATGTACTCCCTTCCGACACTCGCAATCTTTCTTGTGGTCGGTGTGGTGGCAGATCGATTTGACCGGCAAAAGATAGCCTATTATTGTGATGCCATTTGTGTGGTCCTTTCCGCCGCACTAATTTTTGCCATATGGTATGGCTGGATGCCATTAATTTTTGCCGCACTCTTTTTGCGCAGTGCTGTACAGAAGTTTTTCTTTCCGGCAGAATCCGGAATCATGCAAGGCATATTGAAAAAAGAAGACTACGCTGTTTCAGCGGGACTTAACCAAATGGTGATGAGTATTTTCATGCTGTTTGGGAATGGGCTTGGAATCCTTGCCTATTGGCTCGGTGGCATATATGGGGCACTGATCATCGATGGCATCACCTTTGCCATCAGCGCCTTATTGATTAAGTCTTGTACGATCTCCACAGAAGCAAGGCTCCCAAATGGAAAACATCGAATGAAGGATTTAAATATCAAGTTTGTCATGAAGGATTTCAAAGAAGGCATGTTCTATATCATAAAAAATAAGCTATTGATATCGCTTATTGTCGGATTCTTTGTCTTTGGAGTAGTCAATGGAGGCTTCTCTGTCATGCCGGTATTCATTCTCAAATATAAACTGGCGCCTGATTCGTACGAACAGTTATCCATCATTTTGGGGGCTGCGTTCGGCATCGGGGCATTAATAGGCGGGGTAGTGGCATCAACTGTGGTACAGAAGGTCAAATTCCATCATTTAATTGTGTTTGGTATCATCATAGCAGGTGCATTTACTGTACTTTCTTCTTTTGCACCGAATACATGGAGCTTCATGGCCTTAGTTTTTCTATCCTCATTTGGAATTCCATTTGCCAATATTGGCATCGGGGGATGGATGCCAAGCATCATCGATCCAAAAATGATGGGGAGGGTCCAGGGATGGATCGGTCCGTTGATGATGCTGTCCCAATCTGCCACACTCGGTTTCATTGCTGTCAGTTTTCCGAAGGTTCTTACCGTGGAGATGCTTTATTGGATTGTAGGAGGATGCATGATGGCAGTCGGTGTATTTTATGCCATCATCCTCCCGAAATATATTAAGGGGGAAAAAGAGGTCACAGGAAAAGCAGCCGCTGTTTCCTCATGAAAATGAGCCAGATGCCTCAGCATATTCCTCTTGTTGAAGAATAAGATAATTAAGGAATTAAACCAGGTTTGCTCAGTTACTTGAATATTCATAAAAAAAGTAATTGACTTAATATTATGAAGATGTTAATCTAATTTAGTATTAATTAGAAAATTTAACCAAAGGAGGGCATTGACATGATCAATATGATTGTAAGACCAATCCAAGCAAGAAAACTTCATATCAGTTCAGCCCATCCTTATAAACTTTACATGCTATAAGATTATTTTTGTAGAAGATGACAAAGCATGGGCTGTCTATCAGTCTGTGCTTTTTATATGCTTTTTTTTGGCATACTGCAGAAGCGCAGTATGCCTTTTTCTGTTTATTTACCGTTTAATCGGGAGAATTCCCTTTTAATAAAATTCATTTCGGAGGTTTTGAACATGCATAATTCAAAAAAGAGAATGCTTTTATCACTGGCAGAGTCAGACAGCGGATAGTTGGCAAGCAACTAAAAGGAATGGGAGGAAGTTGAGATATGTTCAGTGTCTTAGGTAAATTAAGCTGGTTTTTTAAAGAGAATTGGAAAAGATACATGGTTGCAGTTATCTTATTAATTATTGTGGGAGTCATGGATGTCATCCCGCCAAAATTAGTGGGGATGGCGATTGATGATATTCATATGGGCAGTTTAACTGTTCAGGGAATCTTAAAATATATCGGGATTTTGGGGGCAATTGCCGTCACGTCCTATATGATCACTTATTATTGGCAGTATTTGCTTTTCGGAGGAGCCTTCCTTATTGAAAGAAAGCTTCGTTCCAATCTCATGGGTCACTTTCTAAAAATGACGCCGACTTTTTACGAGAAGAATAGAACAGGGGATTTGATGGCAAGGGCGACAAACGATCTAAAGGCTGTCTCCGTGACAACTGGATTTGGGATCCTGACTTTAGTGGACTCCAGCATCTTCATGCTTACCATCCTCTGTACCATGGGGATTTTCATCAGTTGGAAATTGACGATTGCATCCATTCTTCCTCTTCCGATCATGGCGCTGTTAATGAAAGTATATGGGGCAAGGATCCATAAACGTTTCATGAGTGCCCAGGATGCTTTCGGAGACTTGAATGATAAAGTGCTTGAATCGATTGCCGGTGTACGCGTCATTCGGGCTTATGTGCAAGAAAGGGCGGACGAGAAAAGATTCCAAGAGATGACAGAAGACGTCTTTAAGAAAAATATTGCTGTCGCGAAAATCGATTCCTTATTTGATCCGACGATTAAAACACTTGTCGGCATCAGCTATATGATCGGTCTTGGCTATGGAGCCTATATGGTGTTTCACCAGGTCTTGACTCTCGGGAATCTAGTCTCGTTCAACGTCTACTTGGGAATGCTGATCTGGCCGATGTTTGCAATCGGGGAACTGATCAACGTCATGCAGCGAGGAAACGCTTCATTGGATCGCGTCCAGGAGACATTGAATTATCAGGAAGATGTAAAAAATCCTAATAAGCCGATCCATATTCATGAGCCAGAGTCAATTGAGTTTAATGAAGTTTCATTCCAATATCCTTCATCTAATGTATCCAATCTTTCCAATATCAAATTGGCATTGAGACAGGGTGAGACATTGGGTGTTGTAGGGAAGACAGGCAGCGGCAAGACAACATTGATTAAACAGCTGTTAAGAGAGTACCCAGCAGGAACAGGTGCCTTGAATATCACAGATGTACCAATCGAACAACAGACAAAAGAGCAAGTAAGGAGCTGGATCGGCTACGTGCCGCAGGACCATGTTCTTTTCTCAAGGTCTGTCAAAGAAAATATTTTGTTTGGGAATCCAGATGCCACAGATGAGGATCTTGAAAAGGCGATAGATCTAGCATCATTCCGAAAAGATCTTGCGATGCTCCCTGAAAAGCTTGAAACACTTGTAGGGGAAAAAGGGGTCGCATTATCCGGAGGGCAGAAACAGAGGATTTCCATTGCAAGGGCTTTGATCAAAGATCCAGAAATCCTTATTTTGGATGATTCGCTTTCTGCAGTCGATGCCAAGACAGAAACGAACATCATACAAAATATCCGAAAAGAGCGGAGCGGAAAAACGACGATTATCACGACTCATAGATTATCAGCGGTTCAGCATGCAGACTGGATTGTGGTCCTTGATGACGGAAGGATCATTGAAGAAGGAAATCATTCGGACCTGATTGAAAATGGCGGATGGTATTATGAACAATTCATCCGTCAGCAGATTGAAGAAACAGTATTAGAGGAGGTGCAGGCATGAGTTTAGGGAAAAGGCTTGTACAGTATGCCTTACTATATAAAGGCATCATCATTGCAGCTCTGCTCATGCTTTCTGTATCCGTTGGGGCAGAGCTTGCAGGCCCATTCATTGCCAAGCGCATGATCGATCATCACATATTGGGAATCGAATCGAAGTGGTATGAAACGGAAAAAAGCAGTGAGAGCGTCCTTTATAAAGGACATTATTATAAAAGGGGAGACTATTTAAGCCCCGGAGAAAAAAAGGGAAATGAAGTCCACGTCTTCCAGGCAGGGAAAGATTTTGTATTTGTTCCTAAAGCCGTAGACATGGATGGGGACAAAAAATACAAAAATGGCTATTTGACCATCGAAAAAGGGAATATCGTTAAAAGATTCAAGGCAGATAAGCTGACTATGGATCAATTATTGAATTTCTATAATCCTGAAGTGCCTAAATTAATGAAATTATTTGGAATCTACCTGGGCCTACTTCTTTTTGCGTCCATCTTTCAGTATGGACAGCATTATTATTTGCAGACGGCAGCCAATCGGGTCATCCAAAGAATGCGAATGGATATTTTCAGGCATATTCAAAGACTGCCAATCAGCTACTTTGACAACCTCCCTGCAGGTAAGGTGGTGGCCAGGATCACAAATGATACAGAGGCGATCAGGGAACTTTATGTAAATGTTCTGGCCAATTTCTTCACGAGCGGAATCTACATCATCGGGATTTATATTGCCTTATTCATCCTTGATGTAAAGCTGGCACTCATTTGTTTGATTTTGGTTCCAGTCCTATTGATATGGATCTTTTTCTATCGCAAATACGCTTCTAAATACAACCATGTCATCAGAAGCAAGATCAGCGAGATCAATGCAATAATCAATGAATCGATCCAAGGGATGAACATCATCCAAGCGTTCAGAAGGGAAGAAAAATCAAAGCAGGAATTCGATGAATTGAATGAAACCCACTTTTCTTATCAAAACAAAATGCTCAGCCTCAATGCCCTGACATCACATAACCTTGTCGGTGTATTGCGCAATATTACGTTTGTGGCTTTCATTTGGTATTTTGGAAAAGGCTCCATCGGTGTGGGATCTTTTGTGACCCTCGGTGTACTTTATGCATTTGTCGATTACATCAACCGCCTTTTCCAGCCAGTGCAGGGGATTGTCAACCAATTGGCGAATCTCGAGCAGGCATTGGTGGCCGGCGAGCGGGTTTTCAAATTAATTGATGAAGACGGAGTTCCTGTCAGCGACGATAAAATAAAAAGGTATAAAGGCGATGTTAAATTTGAACATGTGTATTTCGGATATAAAGACGGCGCACATGTCCTAAAAGATATTTCATTTGAAGCAAAGCAAGGTGAAACAGTGGCATTAGTGGGACACACCGGCTCAGGAAAAAGTTCGATCATCAACCTTCTGTTCCGTTTCTATGATCCGAATGAAGGAAAGATTACGATTGACGGACAAAATACGGTGGATATTCCCCATCAGACCATCCGGGAGCACATGGGAATCGTCCTCCAGGATCCATATCTGTTCACTGGCACACTTGCATCCAATGTCAGCCTCGATGATCCACGGATCTCCAGGGATATCGTCGAGAAAGCATTGAAAGATGTCGGTGCAGAGACCGTATTTAAAAACCTGGAAAACGGCTATGATGAGCCAGTGATTGAAAAGGGAAGCACACTGTCTTCCGGTCAGCGGCAGCTGATCTCATTTGCCCGTGCCCTGGCTTTTAATCCTGCGATTCTGATTTTGGATGAAGCCACCTCAAGCATTGATACCGAAACAGAGTCCATCATCCAAAACGCGATGGAAGTCCTGAAAAAAGGAAGGACCACATTCATCATTGCCCACAGGCTATCAACCATCAAAAATGCCGACCAGATCCTGGTGCTCGACAGAGGAAGAATCGTCGAACGAGGAAACCATGAAGAACTCATGAATCTTAAAGGCAGATACTATCAGATGTATGAATTACAGCAGGGAAAGAAAGAACAAGCAAGTTAATAATGAAATGGCCGCTCAATTATCGAGCGGCCATTTTTGTAACGTCCAGCTCCAGCGCTTTTGTTCTTTGTACCTATCCTACATATTTTTTACATATTTTATTTCGCTTTGCTCAAGATAATGATGTATAAGCAACTTGAAAAGGAGTGAAGAAAATGAAAAAAATATTGATTCTGACAGCGGCTGCTTTGCTGCTTGCTCTTCCAGGAACTGTGCTTGCCCATAATACATCCGGAGCGCCAATTGAGCACCGTCATCATATGGGAAATCATCAGGACTGGATGAAGCAGCAGCAAAAACATCAGGAAATGCTGCTTTCACTTGTAAAACAATACAGCCCTGATACACTTTCCAATTGGCAGAAGGTCATTGCCGATCGTAATGATTTAATGAAGCAGTTCCGCGATCCTGCTTTACGCGAAAAATTCAAGGAAGCCCATAAAAAACAATGGGACAAGCTGAGCGAAGAAGAGAAGCAGAAACTGTTTCAGCAGAAAAAAGCTGAGTGGACAGCGAAAAAAGAAGCACAGAAAAAGTTTACTGAGGATCTAAAAACAGCGATTGATGCAAAGGATCAAGCAAAAATTAAGCAGCTGCTCGATCAGAAATACACTCAAATGGCAGAAAAAAACAAAATGCTTTCCGATAAAATTGCCGAGCTAAAATCTCAAAATTAATTAAAAGCCTTCTGAGACACGTGTCACAGAAGGCTTTTCTCTATTTAATAGCAAATGCCTACCCTTGCACATGGATATTCACCAGTTTGCAGAAGTGAGTAGGCGTAATCCCCGGTATCATATACAGAAATCATCTTGCCATCGATCGGCAAGTAATCCTGTTCTGTCCGATATTTTCCGATCCTTTCGCCATCAGGCAAATACGTAGGGCAAAGGATGGTCCACGAAAGGTCTGTTTCCTTTAGCTGCGAATATACTTTTAAATGCTCCTCAGCAGCCCTCGTCAGCTTCCGTTTGGATTCTGATGATTGGAATCGATAGAGTCCAGCCTCGGCTCGTGACTGAAGGATTCCGGCTGTCCCAATGGTGACGATTCTTTTTACTCCATAGTTCTGCATCCCTTTGATAATCAATGGAATGGATTCCGACAATGTAGTGTTTCCATCTGTTCCAAGTGCACTGAAGACTGCGTCCGTATCCCTGATAGTTTCAAAGACAGAATCCTCTTCCAAAGCATTTCCCTTTATCACTTTTATCAAGGAAGAATCCTCCTTATATTCTTCAGGATTTCTCACTAGGGCCTTGATGTTCCAGCCATCCTGTAAAGCGTTTTGCAGAACGACATTCCCCACTCTTCCTGTGCTTCCGAAAAATCCAAGTCTCATGTCTGATTATCCCCTTTCCATTTGACGGTTCCTCTATTATAAAGCCTTTTCATTTAGAAATAATAGTTCAAGCATTAAGTGGGAAATCTAAACAAAACATTCTCATTGACATTTCGAATTAAAGATATTATGATGTCATTCGTGAATAAAATAATTCCGATAAGAATAGGTGGTTTAAAAATGAAGAAGCTTAAAATGACTTTGGTTCTTGCTCTAAGTGCCATGTTTATACTAGCCGGCTGTGGTTCATCTGATACAAATAAGAATGAATCAGCCAATAAAGAAGATGCCCTTTACAACAAAGTGAAGAAGGATGGAGTCCTTACGATCGGGACAGAAGGAACTTATGCGCCATTTACATTCCATGATAAATCAGGAAAGCTCACTGGCTTTGATGTAGAACTTGCACAAGAAGTGGCTAAACGCATGGGTGTTAAAGCTGAGTTCAAAGAAACACAATGGGATTCCATGTTTGCAGGCTTAAACTCTAAGCGTTTCGACATGATTGCCAATGAGGTTGGAATCAGGGAAGACCGCCAGAAAAAATATGATTTCTCTGATCCATACATCAAGTCAGCTGCCGTTCTTGTAACAGCAAAAGACAACAACGATGTAAAATCTTTTGAAGATATGAAAGGCCTTAAAGCTGCGCAATCCTTGACAAGCAACTATAAAGATATCGCTGCCAAAAATGGCGCACAGATTGTCGGAGTAGAGGGAATGAGCCAAGCGGTCAAATTGATTGAAGCTGGACGCGTAGATGTGACTGTAAACGATAAATTATCCATTCTTGACTACTTAAATACGCAAAAAGATGCCAACATTAAAATTGCTGCTGAAGCAAAAGATGCATCTGCAAGTGCATTCATGTTCCGCAAAGGAAATGATAAGCTGGTTAAAGAAGTGAATAAAGCATTGAAAGATATTAAAGATGATGGTACGTACTTGAAAATCTCTAAAAAATGGTTTGGCGAAGATGTATCTAAATAATATTTTTCCTTCGGCAGACCGTCTTCACGACATGATTCAAATTGCACAAAGCTCCCTAGCTCCCATGGTTCAGGGAGCTTTGTATTATACGATCCCATTAACCATTCTTTCTTTCATATTCGGTATGATACTTGCAATATTGGCAGCACTCGCACGCTTATCCAAGATCGGGATCCTCAGGGGGATTGCCCGGTTCTATGTTTCTGCCATCAGGGGAACTCCTCTTTTGGTGCAATTATTTATCATTTTTTACGGATTGCCTTCATTGAATATTGAAATCGATCCATTTCCATCCGCTGTCCTTGGATTTTCATTGAACGTAGGCGCCTATGCATCAGAAATAGTGCGGGCAGCCATATTATCCATTCCAAAAGGACAATGGGAAGCAGGCGCATCCATCGGGATGACAAACAACCAAGTGTTGAAGCGCATCATCCTTCCTCAAGCAGCAAGGGTTTCAATTCCGCCGTTATCCAATACGTTTATCAGCTTGATTAAGGATACGTCCCTTGCTTCATTGATACTGGTAACAGAATTGTTTAGAAAAGCGCAGGAAATCACTGCGATGAACTATGAATTCCTGCTCCTCTATTCAGAAGCGGCTCTCCTCTATTGGGTCATGTGTTTCATCCTGTCAATCATTCAGGGGCGCATTGAGGCAAGACTTGACCGTTATGTAGCGAAATAAAGAAGAAAGGAGCGAGGACATATATGATTACGATTAATGGACTTCATAAAAAGTTTGATAAATTGGAAGTCTTAAAAGGCATTGATTTAAACGTTGAACAAGGCCAGGTGGTTGTTTTAATCGGTCCTTCCGGTTCCGGAAAAACGACATTTCTCAGGTGCTTGAATGCACTTGAGATCCCGGATCAAGGCAAAGTCTCATTAAGCGATGTTTCCTTGGACTTTAACGGAAAGATCAATAAGCAGAAGCTTCTTCAATACCGCAGACAATCAGGGATGGTGTTCCAGAACTATAACCTCTTCCCACATAAGACAGCATTGGAAAATGTGATGGAAGGTCCGGTCATTGTCAAAAAAGAGCCGAAAGCGAAAGTAGCGGAACGGGCAAAAATCCTGCTGGAAAAGGTCGGACTTGGCGATAAATTCGATTATTACCCGCACCAGCTTTCCGGCGGACAGCAGCAGCGCGTCGGCATTGCAAGGGCATTGGCCATCGAACCGAAAGTCATGCTGTTTGACGAGCCCACATCCGCATTGGACCCGGAACTGGTAGGGGAAGTCCTTAAAGTGATGAAGGATTTAGCCAATGAAGGGATGACGATGGTTGTCGTCACCCACGAAATGCGATTCGCGAAAGAAGCAGCGGATGAAGTCATCTTCATGGATGGAGGCGTCATCGTAGAACGCGGCAAACCATTTCAAATCTTTGATAATCCCCAAGAAGAAAGAACAAAGCGATTTTTGAATATGATACAGTAGCCTTGGAGCACCGCTGCGGAAGCCGGTGCTTTTTTTATGTTTGAAAGTGGAAAAATGACTAAAATACCGCTCTCGAAGTTAATATTCTAATTGAAATTGAATGAATTCCCACTTGGAAAGGGCAGGAGGATCCATTAAACACGGAAAACAAGTTGGAAATCTGCCCTCGATCTGAGCTATGCGCGAAAAATGATCGGCTATGCGCCAGCGCGCGGGTCTTATGCGCGAAAAACCATCTCCTATGCGCGGGCGAAAGCAGCCTATGCGCGGGCGAAAGCAGCCTATGCGCTAAAACATCCTCCTTATGCGCCAGCGCCGAATTCGGTTCCAATCCAAATCGTCGATTGAGCGCTCAGTCAATTGCTCCAAAGCCAAACCCCTTCAATTTGCCAGGCTGCCGCCTGGATATTCGGCAAGATCAAGAGAACAAGAAAATATGACCCTGTAAAAGCGGATCTGAACCTAAAATGCTTCCAATTGTCCCTTTATCGGTAATTAGGGGGGCGGCCTCAACTTAGAAGGATACGAGGGGATAAAAAAACGGGAGAAATTATTGTGGATCATCCCTTGTGATAGGCTCTATGCGCGAAGCATGGTCGGCTATGCGCCAGCGGCCAGCCTTTATGCGCGAAATCCTATTTCCTATGCACGGGGCAAGGCAGCCTATGCGCTAAAACTTCCTCCTTATGCGCCAGCGCCAAATTCGGTTCCAATCCACATCGTCGATTGAGCGCTCAGTCAAACGCGCCAAAGCCAAACCCCTTCAATTTGCCAGGCTGCCGCCTGGATATTCGGCAAGATCAAATTTGTGGCGGGAAAGACAACATAATTCCGCCACTCTAACGACACCCAGCAGATTCATCCCAATTCGTCAAAAATGAAAATTTTTCCCTATTATGAGAAAATACATACTAGATGCTGTCTTCAATGGAAATGAATAGTGAAGATAAAAGGAGGAGTATGATTCATGGAATATCGTATTGAAAAGGATACAATAGGCGAAATCAAAGTTCCTGCCGATAAGGAGTGGGGTGCCCAGACACAGCGGAGCAAGCAGAATTTTAAAATCGGCATCGAGAAAATGCCGATCGAAGTGACGTACGCTTTTGCCCAGCTGAAAAAAGCAGCAGCCCATGTCAATAATGGATTGGGGAAGCTCTCTGGGGAAAAGAGAGATGCCATTTCTGCTGCTTGTGATGAAATTCTTACAGGCAGTCTGGATGAACAGTTTCCACTGGTTGTCTGGCAGACGGGAAGCGGAACTCAATCGAATATGAACGTCAATGAAGTGGTCGCAAGAAGGGCCAATCAAAAACTTCAGGAATCAGGATTCGATCAATCTGTCCATCCGAATGATGATGTAAATATGTCTCAAAGCTCCAATGATACATTTCCGACAGCTATGCATATCGCAGCCTATCATGAAATGAGAGAAAGGCTTTTTCCTGCTTTGAAGCAGCTTAGAGAAACGCTTGCCAATAAAGAAAAAGAATTTATGAATATCATCAAAATTGGACGCACACATCTGCAGGATGCCACTCCGGTTACACTTGGACAGGAAATCAGCGGATGGAGGGCCATGCTCGATAAAAGCGGAAAGATGATTGAGGAAGCAATGGACCATCTCCTTGATTTAGCGATTGGCGGGACGGCAGTCGGAACTGGAATCAATGCCGATCCTTCCTTTGGTGAAAAAGTTGCTGCTCAGTTGAAGGATCAAACAGGCTATTCGTTCCGTTCTTCAGACAATAAATTTCACGCATTGACAAGTCATGATGAAATCGTCCATGTTCATGGTGGTCTGAAGGCGCTGGCTGCAGATTTAATGAAAATTGCCAATGATGTGCGCTGGCTTGCGAGCGGCCCGAGGAGCGGGATTGGGGAATTGACTATTCCGGCAAATGAACCTGGAAGCTCCATCATGCCTGGTAAAGTGAACCCGACCCAAAGCGAAGCATTGACCATGGTTGCTGTACAGGTCTTCGGGAATGATGCGGCCATTGGATTTGCAGCAAGCCAAGGCAACTTTGAATTAAATGTGTTCAAACCGGTCATCATCTACAATTTCCTGCAGAGTGTCAGGCTGCTGGCTGACAGTATGAAATCCTTTGATGAAAATTGTGCAAAGGGCATTGAAGCAAATGAAGAGGTAATCAAGGAATTTGTAGATAAATCCCTTATGCTTGTAACCGCATTGAATCCGCATATCGGCTATGAAAATGCAGCTTCGATTGCAAAGTCTGCTTTCAATAAAGGAATTACACTGAAAGAGGCAGCCATTGAAAGCGGGCTCGTGACCGAAGAACAATATAATGAGTGGATCGATCCGAAAAAAATGGTCAATTTGTGAAGTTTGTTCTTTAAAAAATAAGTAGGCCCCTGAGCGTTCTCAGGGGCCTTTGCCATGTTATTGAAGGTTAAAGATTATTATTTTTGGTATCCGCCAAGCTGTTGTTCAGCCATTTGTACTAGGCGCTTAGTGATTTCTCCACCTACAGAGCCGTTAGCACGTGCAGTTGCGTCTGGTCCAAGTTGAACACCGAATTCAGAAGCGATTTCATACTTCATTTGATCGATAGCTGCTTGAGACCCTGGAGCTACTAATTGGTTTGAAGAATTAGATCTTTGTTGGTTTTGCATGTTCTGTCATCTCCTTGTAGAGTTATTTTATGGTTGAGTCAGCTGGATTTGCACCAGTACACATCGTGATGTGCTCCACTGTTTGGACTAACCCATCGAGTAATATTTTGCTGCTGTTAATCTGTATTATGGTGTTTTTTCGAAAGAATATGCGAGGGTGATAGAGGGAATTTATGGGTAAAGTGATCCATGATCGTCCACTACATATTTCTTCTGCAATCATGCATCCTATGAGTAAAATAAGTTCATAAAGGGAGAGCCGTTGGGATGAATTTTTGCTCAGTGTGCAATGGTTTTGCACAATACGTTTTTCACTGTCCCGAATGCAGGGGGATCATGCAAGATCAAGGCAGACTGTATGATTATTATGATGAATACAGCGCATATATGGATATCGATGTCGCTAAGTTGGAAGACGGAGACCCGGAGAGTTCAAAAAAGGCGGTTTGCATGCATTTGTTAGCATGTACAGAATGCCGGCAGCAAATCATCCAAAATATTTATTACTAAGAAAAGAGCTGGATTTGGACAAAAAAGATCCTCCCGCGTTGGGAGGATCTTTAGATATTATCGGATTCTTAATTCATTGGATGGATCGAAGAAGTGTGCTTTATTCAGGTCAAATGCAAGTTCTACAGTTTGGCCTGGCTTGATGTCTGAACGGGAGTCGACTCTTGAGATGAACTCTTGGCCGCCAACTTGGGAATAAAGCATCATTTCAGCACCAGTCAGCTCAGCTACTTCGATTTTTGCTGTGATGGTTGTGCCTTGTGAAGATTCGATGAAGACAGGTTCATCATGAATATCCTCAGGACGTACACCAAGTACAAGATCCTTGCCGACATAGCCTTTATCTCTTAATACTTTTAATTTTCCTTCAGGAACAGCGATTTTTTTATCGCCGATGACAAAGTCATTGCCATCCAAGCGTCCAGTAAAGAAGTTCATTGCTGGGGACCCGATGAATCCGCCGACAAAGATATTTTCCGGATTATCATAAACTTCTTTAGGCGTACCTACTTGCTGAATGACGCCGTCTTTCATAACAACAATGCGTGTTGCCATTGTCATCGCTTCTGTCTGGTCATGTGTTACATAGATTGTAGTTGTTTGCAGGCGCTGATGAAGCTTAGCGATTTCTGCACGCATTTGTACGCGTAGTTTTGCATCCAGATTGGACAAAGGTTCATCCATAAGGAATACTTTCGCATCACGAACGATTGCACGGCCCAAAGCGACACGCTGGCGCTGACCGCCTGACAATGCTTTCGGTTTACGGTCAAGGTATGCTTCAAGTCCGAGGATCTTAGCAGCATCTTTCACGCGGCGGTCGATTTCGTCCTTAGCCACTTTGCGCAGCTTCAATCCGAATGCCATATTGTCATATACGCTCATATGAGGGTATAGTGCATAGTTCTGGAAAACCATTGCAATATCGCGGTCTTTCGGCGCAACATCGTTCACACGATTTTCACCAATATAGAAATCTCCCTTAGAAATTTCCTCTAGACCTGCGATCATGCGCAAAGTAGTGGATTTACCGCAGCCAGATGGTCCGACGAATACGATAAATTCCTTGTCCTGGATATGTAAGTTGAAGTCATTAACGGCTGTTACTTTATTATCATAGACTTTATAAATATTGTTTAATTTTAATTCTGCCATTTGAAAAGCCTCCTTATAATAGTGCAATCGTTTTCATGTCCTAGCACCTATTTTAAAGAAAGCCCTTTCAAAATAATATGGTCAACCTGCACAAAAAGGGTGCAGGTCGTTTAGGCAAAGTGTTCATCCTTGAAATATTCGTATTCCAGACAAGCGAGATAAACGGCAAGCGTCCCGCTGTATGACTTCAAATCGATTCCTGTGCTGTCAGTGAACTTTTCAAGCCGATATTGCAGGCTGTTTCTGTGAAGATACAGCTGCTTTGCTGTCAAACTTGTATTATTATGATTTTCGATATATTTTTTTATTGCCGAAAAAAGGTCAGGATCGCCTTGGAAAATGGAGATGACCTGATCCATTGAGGATTTAAAAGCTAATGAAGGATTTTCACGCAATTCCTTCACCAGGAAGACCGGCAGCACTTTATCAAATGAAACCACCTTATCTTTCAGCATCGTTTGCTGTGCAAAACGAAAATACTTCTGTTCCTGCTCAAATGAACGTTCTCTAAAGTTATCAGGCAGATGGAAAGACCCAATATAAAACAGGGCATTTGTATAAAAATCGCCTTCAAATGCTTCAATAGCAGAGGCAAGCTCTTCATTGGATATAGAAAAGTCTATCTTCTCCTCAATGATGAACCCTTGATGAGGAGAGAGCATACCGATTGCTGCAGGTTTTTCGAAAATATTCACCAGCGCCTCTCCAAGACCATCAGCCTCAATCGAAGGGGAAGAAAGATAAAACTGAATCACTCTGAATTCATTTTTGAACAGTGGTGAATCCTCTCCTTTGAACAGGAATTCATACCATGCATTTGCCTGGCCGGCAATCACCTGGAACCCATCAGTTTGCTCCACATGAGGAAACAAAGCTTGAAGAAGTTCAAGTTGTCCATCCGAAAGTTCTTCATTCGGGATTCCGATGAATTGATGGTTATCTTCGTCCTTAAACCAATGGTATTCGTTTGAAGGGAGCGGATTGTTTTTAACAATGAGTGAATTGGGGAATTGATTGATTAATTTTTCCAGCATTCGCATTCCTCTTTTTGTATTATGGTACAATTATTATACAGGCAAGTGACGTTTATTTTCAAAATCAAGTAATTGAAAACTGTTAATAACTTCTATACACTAGTATGTAGTATTAGGTCGAGGTGGAAAACATGGAATATAATCAAGAGATGAAAAATCGTCTGCGCCGTCTCGAAGGGCAAGTTAGAGGCGTTCTTCGAATGATGGAGGAAGATAAGCACTGCAAGGATGTCGTGACACAGCTGTCAGCCATCCGTTCTGCTGTCGATCGTTCAATCGGTCTGATTGTGGCGAAGAATTTGGAAGCATGCATCAAGGAATCCTCCGATCAGGGGCAAAGTGCTGAAGAGGCAATTCAAGAAGCAGTCAAGATGCTCGTCAAGAGCCGATAAAGCATTAAGAAAGGCATTTCCGATTATGGAAATGCCTTTTTCTTTTTTACCCCTGCATCGAGGACGGTGGAGTCTCTTCCGTCAAGTCCGTTGCTTCTTCAATATTGGCTGATTCTGCCCTCATGTGGACGGAACCGCCGGACATGCCCTCATTGATCATTCGATCGACATCGAGATAGGCTTTGTTTTTGCCTTCATAATTCGTATCTTCAAGAAATTCGTATTGCTCTTTATCTTTACTGGACATGGTTCATTCCTCCTTTTTATTATTTTTTCAAAAGAAGGAACTTCCCATACATGCCATTATTGTTTGTCGTATACGTGATAAAGCATTAAATCATGGATTTGGGAGGACAGTGCTTGGACGGAATCTTCAGGCGGTGCCGCAGATGTCCATTCGATTTTTCCATCCGGAAGATAATTGCCTTCATAGCGGTTCTGTTTGAAATAGAAGGAAATTGTCCATCCGGGCAGCCGCTGTTCTTTGTACATTGGTTGGAATTGAAAGTGTTGAATCATATACTCAGCCCCTTTTCTCTGCTTCTATTGTACGTTTTTAGGCTCTGGTTGAACAGTGGGAATCTCCGCTGTTTGGGAGCAATATGAAGCGAATAATCGAGGTCCAAGCAACATAGTGTATACCGATATGAAAAAAAGGGGGCTGGGAACATGACTTTTTTGGAGAAGCTTGAGAAAGCCATCACGGATGAATGGAAGGCTTATCACTTTTATAAGGAACTGAAGACAAAAACAAACAATCCATTATTCCTTGAATTTATAGAAGAACCTATGCAGGATGAGAAAAAGCATTATGAGATGTTTCAATATCTTCATTATCTCCTGACAGGGAACTACTATGAAAATGAACAGGAGAAAGTGAAGTTCACCACTTTCAAAGAAGGGGTTCTGATGGCGCTGAAAGATGAACTCGAAGCAGCTGATTCTTATCGGGATATGCTTTTTGAAATGCCAAATCAGCAGGCCTACCAGCCATTGTTTACCGCTATGACGGATGAAATGAACCATGCTACCCGTTTTTCAACGATCTATAATTCATTGAAATGAATGGAACGTGCGTTATTTTAGGATTTCCATAGAAAAGCCTGGTTTCCGTCGAAGGGAAATCAGGCTTTTTGTTTTCAAACCCAGTGGGTCAATTGATAAAATAGACGCACTATGCTTGAACGTTTTTTTAGTTCGATTTCTTCTTCATCAAAACTCATCGGTTTGGAGTTCAATTCGAAAAGCCAAATATGATTTCTTTCATCAAGGCCGAGATCGAATGTGAATTCCCCGAAAAAGCCATAAAGGTCTGATAATGCTTTCCCGCAATGTTTTGCAAGGGACTTGATTTCAGTTTCCAGAAGAGGATTCCGGATGGAATGGTAAGGGTAGAGGGATCCGCCTCTTTTCATATGGGTGGTAAGCTGCTGTTTGTTCGCAAGCCTGACTCCGATTCCGGTAAGGGTGTATCCTTTCTTCCCAAAGTGGACATGCCCGCGCAGGTCGTATTTCTTTCCTGCAGCCTGTTTGGTTTGAATCATTTCCTGCATCAAGTAGGGCTCTGCCAGCCATTTATCCCCCTCACATTCCCAAAGGGAGTCGAAGGATGAAAAGCGGGCTGTGTCTTTTTCCTTTACCAGTCTCCATTCTCCTGACTCATCCATAGTCAAGAGGGTGATGCCTTTTCCTTGAGATTGTTTGATGGGCTTGATATAGAGATTCCTTTTCTCCTCCAGTAGCGCCAACAGTGCGCTTTTCTCCATAAGTGGAGCGGTAAAGGGGAGGTGTTTAGAAATAGAGGGGATATTTTTAAATGATTCATACATATCCAGTTTATTGATGAAGCAAGGATTGAAGAAGGGAACTTCTTTTTCTTTCAGTGTTTTAATTAAATGGTGAAAACTTTCACTTTCCTCGGTTTTACGGGAAGGAAGGCGGTTATAGATGATCTCTGGATAAGGAAAATCTGTTTCATGCCAAGTATCGGTCGAAGGATGGTGAAAATAGCCATGGATGCCTTGGGGAAAAAGGTCATCCAATGTAAAGACAAAGCTGAATCCTCCGATTTCCTGCAATTCTGCTTGTATGCTTTTGAATAGGGAGCCGTTTCCTGTTAAAAGCCCCGCTTTATTCTTCCCGGTTAGAATTCCGATAAGTGGCCCGATTTGATTTTTCCTTTCACACATCTTGAAATCAAACCGGCTCGTTTCCCCCCGCCCCTCAACGAAATCTTCGTTGTTCCCCCAAAACAAAGGTTGAACACCAGTGTGGGAAAAATATCGAGAGCCTTCATGGAAATAAAGCATCATCTAAATAATTCCTCAGGATTCTCAAATGTTTGTTCCGTTAAATAAATTCCGAATGATAATGCTAATTTTCTCGTCAGCAGATCCACTTCCCGTAATTCTGGATGGGAGAAAATAGATCTTCCCGGTTTTGAATTAGCTTCAAACAGCCATATATCCCCGTTTCGATCGATTCCGAAGTCAAATCCGATTTCAGCCACGATGCCTCCGATTTGCCTTTCAAGTGCATTGGAAAGGATCAAAGCTGCTTTCTCCAGCTTTTCTCGATATAATTTCTGATTCTGTTCATCCGGGTATATTTCTTCCAGAGTCTTTACTTCCCCGCCATTATTCAGGTGGGTGGTTGGTGAGCCATTCCCGGCCATTTTTGCCGCAATCGCACTGATGATCCATTCTCCTTTTTCGTCCTTATTGGCGTGTACCCTGAAATCAAGCGGCCTGCCTTGATGCTTTATTAAATAGATGCCTTGCTGAACGAGCATCCGGTCAAGGCTCCTTTTAGCAAAAACCACTTTCGCCAGGCTTTCCAAACTTGAAAAACGCTGAAGTTTATTTTGTTGATCCCGATAGCGGCAATAGTAGGCCCCATTCTTTTTATCATAGATGATTTGATAAACCCCAAGACCCAAACTTCCATTTTGCGGTTTAATGAATACTTGCCCGTGCTCTGACAACATTTGTTCAATTTGATGAAATGATTGAAAAGGGGCGGTTTCCGGTAAATATATTTCAGCCTCCGGGGTATTGTAGAGTTTTTCAAAAATTTCGAGCTTGTTGAAAAAGCCCGGATTATACCAAGGGATCAAATAGTCTTTTTCAAGCCTTTCCTTAATCTCCTTCGATACTTTAAGCTTTTCGCTTCGCCGATTAGGAAGCCTGTCATAAACTACATTTGGAAACGGAACAATTTCCTGCTCCCAGCCTTTATCGGTGAAAAAGTAGGCATTGATCAATCCGTGTTCCCAATCAATATGTCCATCTCCGAAAAGGAACGGAACGACTCCTGCTGCGGACTGGGAAGAAAGGATCTTTGAAAATAAAAACGACCTCTCGCCAATCGGACGGACTTGGAAGGGAGTGAAACCGGAAGAAAAAATGCCGATCAGAGGTCCTAAATGAAGACAGTTGTCCTTCGTAAAAACATGGATTGTTTCTATGTGGCTGGGGAGGTGCAGCTCTTTAGACAGCTTTGAACTGATTGAAATGACATTTCTTCCATTTGGCTGCTGCAGAAATTCTGCCTGGCATTCAGAAGAGCCGAAACCAATGGTCGACAATATTTTATTTTCATCAAAATTAGCAGGGAGATAGACCAAGCTTTTTTCAGATTGGACTCTCTCTAGTCTGAATCGTTTCGCCATCACATTCTACCTCACTTTGTTTTTTCAAATCGTTCATCAACTTTTTCTGTTAAAAAGCGGCAATAGTCAAAGGGAGCTTTATATAGTGATTCTAATTGTACTGGATTTGTGGACGCCACCAGCTTTCTTCCGGGTTTGGAATTGATGTCGAGCACCCAAATGGATTCATCTTTTGCAATGATGATATCTATGCCTAATTCAAATAGCGGGAAAAAGTGTTCTTCAAGGAGCGGCGGCAGTTTTTCTAATAATTCCTTGATTTCTTTTTCCAAGAATGAATGATTGAATTGTGGGGTGGTTGTTTTCCATTCGGAATAGGGGAGGATGGATGCCCCTGCACTCATGTTTGTTAAAATTCCCTCTGATTGGCCGATTCGGATCCCCCTTGCCCTCTCAATCCATTTTCCTTCCCCGTTTTTCTGAAGAAATACCCTGAGATCAAACGGACGATTTGTCTCATCCAAGTTCGGAAGCCTCGGCTGGACGATATATATATTCTTGATAAGGAGACGTTCAAAAAATGGAATGGATTCATCCGGTTTCGCTAACAGCTTGGAGACTACTTTACCGTTTTTCGTCGTTTTAATGAGAAGCATGCCTTCATGGAATTGGATGGAATATACAGCGTAGCCATGTGCACCATTGACGGGTTTGATGATGACTTCCCCGTAGACTTGCGCTTCTTGGATAATCTGCTGGGCAGAACTGACTTTTTTTGTCTGGGGTAAATAAGGGGATAATTCAAGGTCCGTTTTAAGCTTCTCATACAGGGACCATTTATTAGGCAGTCCATACCCAAGGAAAGTGATATCTTTTCTTGTTTTCAGCCAGGATACAATTGCCTGGGCATCTTTATCGTTTTTATTTTCTCCATAGAGGCATCGGTCGTAAAGCATCTCCGGGATTTCGAATGAAGCATTTGCCCAAGTCTGCTGATCGTGGTCGAAGCAAAATCCTGATACAGCATCCGAACCGGGCATGATTGCGAGAGGAGAGAAGAGAAAGAGTTTCACTTCTGCCTCCTTGCTTAGTTTTCCAAGTTCTTCAAAATAGTCAGACGGTCTTTCAGGACATAAAGTAAGAATTCCTAAATTAATCATCTTGTAATCTCCTTTCTTGCCATAGGATTTCTGCAAAATTCCAGATGGCTCTTGTGGATGGGCGGAATGGCGATTGGATCTGCTCCGATTGCTTGGATGGCTTAGTATTCACTTCTATGATCCACGTTTTTCCGGATTGATCGACCCCGATGTCCAAGCCGAATTCCCCTGCAACTCCTTCAATCGATTCCGATAAGGTTTTGGAAGATTCCACTGCTAATTCTTTCATTAAGGAATAAATATAATGGGCTGTCTCTGGTTTAAAGAACTCACGAAGGACGGCTAAGGGTTTGTTTATGGTGCCTCCCTGTGCCAAGTTTGACACGAATTGATTTTCTGCGGATAGTCTCGCAACAGAGGAAGTGACGGTCCATTTCTTTGATCGATTAGGATGGACGAGAAGCCGGAAATCTATTTTTTTATCATCCAGTGAGATCAGCTGCAGGGATTGCTGGATGATGCAAGCCCTTTTGCCGATCCATCCAGCGATGAGATTTTCAGCTTCTCGGAGTTCTGAAAATTGATGATCTTTTACCTGGTGGTAATTGGTCTGGCTTATATGATAAGTATCATTCTTCCTCTTGATTTCAATGATTCCCCTGCCTTGGCTTCCGTGGATGGGCTTAATGAAGGCAGCCCCGAATTCATCCAGATAGGCAGCCAGTACAGACCTTGAATAAAGATCTGTTATAGGGATGTATGGAAGCAGATGACTTTCATTCCTGAGGAACTGATGGACTTCCCACTTTGACAGGAAGTGTGGATTGAAGATGACAGTGCCTTCATCGATTAAATGCGAATACACCATTTTAAACACTTCAGATCGTTCCGTCCTTCTGGAATGGATACGGTTATATACCACATCAGGAAGGGGAAGGACCGCACGAGTCCATTGATCACCATCTAAATAAAATGAAGACGGTGAGCCGGTGCTGCTGACTGATGAAGGAAGCCCCATCAATGAAAGGTAACCCCCATTTTTTTGTGTGAACGCATGCAGTTCTTCTGCGAAGCAATGAATGGAGCCAAAATGAGGCTGACCGTTTCCGTTCTGGCGGATTTCCGTTAAAATGGAGAGGAAAGGACCAAGTTTAATATGGCCATCCTTCATATGAAAGCGGACATTCCAACGGATGATCTGATGGGGGATCCCTAATTGATTGTATAAAGCAGAATCGACTTTTCCCATTCCTTCCGCCAAATCATTCTGCAGGAAGATAAGGGCAGCGGATTTTTTATTGCCTATTTGAACATCTGCCTGCTGTCCATCCTTCAAGCCAAGTGCGTCTCCGTCTTCAGGACTAAGGAAGATTCCCGGGAATGAGGGAACATGGACAGGTTTTTCATTTATATGGAACAAAATAAGAGCAGCCATAGTCATTCCCCGTTTGCTTAAAGTCAATGGTTGTAGATATAATTATTTACTAGGCATTAGTTGATATTGCATCGTATGTAGCACCCTTTTGAAAGGTTCGATGCTTTTATGGTAAAAAGAAAGGTTGAGTGAGTAGTAAATGCATGCTTTTTTAGTAATTTTATTGATGGCGGCCATCGGAGCTGTGATCGGCGGCTTCACCAATTCACTTGCGATCAAAATGCTTTTCAGGCCTTATAAACCTATTTATATCGGGAAATGGAGGCTTCCGTTTACACCGGGGCTGATTCCAAAAAGAAGAGATGAATTGGCAGTCCAATTAGGGAAAATGGTAGTAGACCATTTGGTCACGCCTGAAAGCATAGAAAAAAAATTGATGCAGCCTGAATTTCATGATGAAATCGTTTCGTGGCTGCAGCAGGAACTGTCTTCAGTTGCGATTTCTGAGAAAAAAATCGGTGATCTTTTGGCAGGTACCGGATTTTCAGACCCGGCCGGCAAAACGAATGAACTATTGAAACGAGTCATTCATGAAAAGTACGAGTCCTGGATTATGGATAATAAATCGAAGACAGTTGCTGGAATCATAGGACCCGATTTTGAAGCAAAGGTTGAAGCCAAAATACCTGAAGCAGCAGATTTCATCCTGCAAAAAGGGAAAGATTACTTCTCCTCCCCAGAAGGAAAGATACGGTTGAAGATGCTGCTTGAAGACTTTTTTAAAGAGAGGGGCATGCTTTGGAACATGGTAAAAATGTTTCTCGGCAACGACTCCCTGATTGATAAGGTTCAGCCGGAAATCATGAAATTCTTCAATAATCCTGGAACTGTCGAACTGCTGAATACAGTGATCAAGTCAGAATGGGGCAAATGGAAGGAACGTTCGTTAGAGGACATTATTGACCAAGCTCCAGCGAAAGAAGTGGAGGCAGCCCTCACATCCATGATCGAAAAGGCAGTCAACATTGAGGCATTCTATAACCAAACGATCGGGTCGGTCTTAGGCCGCTTTTCCGATGCCATTTCGCAAAAAGTGATTCCTGCAGCTGTTCAGGCCGGACTTAAAGCGCTGGCTGAAAAAATGCCTTTATTGATGAAGAAACTTCGGGTTGAGGACATGGTCAAGGAACAGGTCGAAACATTTTCCGTCCAGCGCCTTGAAGAACTCGTGCTTGGCATCACCAGGTCTGAATTGGGGATGATCACGTACCTTGGAGCCCTTTTAGGCGGTATTATCGGTATCATTCAAGGAATCATCACCCTCCTGCTGAATAATTGATGGGCATTCGCACATTCTCGCATTCTCATACATAGTTTGTTATAGTGAGTGTGGGTTTTAAAAGAGCCGGTATGCCAGGAACGCGGCTGCGGCAAAATTTCAAGGAGGTAATAAAGCATGTCTGTTAATTTACATGATCTTTCTTATGAATTGCAAAAAGCATTGCGTGAAAGCGATGAATATAAAAATTTGGTGGCTTACTATGATGCCGTCAACAAAGATGAATCAGCCAATCAGCTTTTCACTAATTTCCGTGACATCCAAGTAAGACTGCAGCAAAAGCAAATGTCCGGACAAGAAATTTCACAAGAAGAAGTTCAGCAGGCACAAAAAGCAGCTGCGCTTGTTCAGCAGAATCCTAAAATTGCAAAGCTGATGCAAGCTGAGCAGCAATTAAGCATGGTGATTGCGGATCTAAATAAAATTATCATGAAGCCGCTTGAGGAATTATACGGACCAATGGGAAGCTGATTGGTTCTCTAAGAGCCGGATTCGGCCAATGTCCCCCTGTTTAACGGGTGAGGAGATTGATCGAATCCGGCTTTTTTGTTTAGTTTCCCTCTAAGCCTGTTCTATATTTACAAGCTTTTTCATAGTAGTAATTAAAGAACAAGGTATACACCAAAGGGGGAACAGCAATGATTTATCGTTTACTTGCAATGAATATAGATGGAACAATATTAAATGAAGATGGGAAAATCAATAAGCAGACGAAGGAAGCCATTGAATATGTGGCATCGAAGGGCGTCTATGTCATGCTCGTCACATCGAGAAGCTTCCCTTCAGCCAAAAGGGTAGCAAAAGCCCTGAAGCTTGAAAGTTTTCTTGTCACCCATCAAGGGGCCTATCTTGCAAATGAGATGGATAAACCGCTTCTGGTCAAAAGGATTCCTGAGGACATCACGTATGATGTGGTAAGATTCCTTGAGGACTTTGAATGCGATATTCGTCTGCTCCATGAAAAATATGCCTTGGCAAACAAAAAAGAATCAGATCAGGACCTTGTAATAAAAGGATTTTGGCAAAGGGCGACAAGCCTCAGCTATTCGACCAAATATGTAGAGAGTTTGAGCGAGGAGCTGGCAGGGAATCCAGCCGAACCGCCAAAAATGGAAGTATCCTTTGCCAATGAGCAAGATATGCAGGATGCAAAAAAAGCGATTGAAAGCATGTATTTCGAAGTGGACTGCCTGGTAAGCGGGCCTCAAAAATTAGAAATCGTGCCAAATGGCGCGTCCAAATTGAAAGGCGTACTCTATGTCTGCGATCGCCTAGGCATCCATAGAGAAGAAGTCGTAATGATCGGTTCGGGCCTCGATGACTTGCCGCTCGTGCAATGGGCTGGGCTTGGAGTAGCAATGGGGAATGCACATAAAGAAGTAAAAAGAAGCGCCGACTGGATCACACGGGACACAACCGAAAACGGTGTAGCCTACATGATCAAAGAGCACTTCCGCAAGCAGCAGCCCATCGACTTCCTGAAAAAAATGAACGTAATAAAAAAATAGCTTTGAAAAAAATGACCCAGCAATCGTTGAAGAACGAGTAGAGGGGTCATTTTTTTGTGTTTGATTGACCTCCCAATGGTCTTTCAGTAAACTTAAGGAAGCTTTAATACTGAAAGGTGATTGCGTTGAACATACAAATAAACGGCATCCATGAAGAAAAATTTCATCGGCCGCTCCAATTGATAGGCAACCTGTTTTTTGAAGAACCCACTGTATCCCTGGAACCAATCGAAGATACCGACTTGATCATCGATATTTCCATTAAAGAAGAAGAAGGATCCCTTAAGGCCCACGCTTCTTTAAAAGGAACAAAGGAAGAAAAAGAATTGAACGCTTCCTATTCTAAGGCAGTCCAATCCGGATTGACGGAAAAAGAATACTTCCGCCTCCAAAAAAATGTTCTTTCACATGCTTATTTGACAGTCCTGCAAAACTATACAGGAATCATTCAAAAATGGGGCATCTTGACAGGGATGAGACCCACAAAACTGCTCCATAAATCAACTCAGGCCGGCGTTTCTAGAGAAGAGGCGCATAAAAGCCTGATGGAAAACTATATGATTACCCCTGAAAAGGTGGAATTGATGCAGTCCATAGTCGATACACAGCTCGAGGTTGTTCCGGACTTGTATGACCTTGGAAAAGAAGTCAGCATCTATATCGGCATCCCATTCTGTCCGACGAAATGCGCTTACTGTACATTCCCTGCATTTGCAATGCAAGGGAAGCAGGGGAGAGTCGATTCATTCCTTGCAGGCCTTCATTATGAAATGAGGGAAATGGGGAAATGGCTGAAGGAGAACCATATTCGAATTACGACTGTGTACTACGGAGGAGGCACTCCTACATCGATCTCTGCTGAAGAAATGGATGTATTATATGAAGAAATGTATGAATCCTTCCCAGATGTGGAAAACATCCGTGAAATTACGGTGGAAGCAGGACGCCCTGATACGATTACTCCTGAAAAACTGGAAGTGCTGAAAAAGTGGAATATCGATCGGATCAGCATCAATCCGCAGTCCTATACACAGGAGACATTGAAAGCGATCGGACGCCACCACACCGTTGAAGAGACAATTGAAAAATTCCATCTGGCCCGAAAGATGGCCATGAATAATATTAATATGGATTTGATCATCGGTCTCCCGAATGAAGGGATAGAGGAATTTCAGCATTCCCTTGATGAGACGGAAAAACTGATGCCGGAATCATTGACAGTGCATACCCTCTCCTTTAAAAGGGCTTCAGAGATGACACAGAATAAAGATAAATATAAGGTGGCTCCACGAGAAGAAGTCCAGGAAATGATGTCAATGGCGGAAAAATGGACAAAAGAGCATGCTTATAAACCGTATTACTTATACCGTCAGAAAAACATCCTGGGAAATCTGGAAAACGTGGGCTACTCATTGGCTAATCAAGAAAGCATCTATAATATTATGATCATGGAAGAAGTACAGACAATCATTGGAATCGGATGCGGAGCAGCGAGCAAATTTGTGGATCCGGAAACGGGCAAAATCACACATTTCAACAACCCGAAAGATCCGAAATCCTACAACGAAGGATTCCAGGATTACACCCAGAAAAAAATCAATATACTGAACGATCTATTTGAAAAATAACGATAAGTGCCTGAATCACCCTTTTCTTGGTGACAGGCACTTTGTCTTTAGGTATGCTAGAAGGAGGTAAGAAAAGGGGGAATATTATGAATTTTGTAGAATCATATAAGACGCTGAATGTTGATGTTGATGGAAATATTGCTTATATCACGATGAACCGGCCGAAGCAATTGAATGCATTGAATGAAGATTTGATTTCTGAAATGGCCCAGTGCCTGAATGAGCTCAAGAAGTCCGAGTCAGTGAAAATCCTTGTCCTGCAAGGCTCCGGTCCTGCTTTTTCTTCTGGCGGAGATATTAAAGAGATGCTGCAGAAGCCTAATAATGACGATTTCTTTGTCATCATGGATCAAATCGGAGAAATGATTGAAACACTCTATACGATGCCAATGCTGACAGTCAGCTGCATTCAGGGAGCTGCTGCAGGACTTGGTCTAAGTCTTGCACTTGCATCAGACTACATTTTGGCAGACCCGGAAAGCAAAATCGCAATGAATTTTATCGGCATCGGCCTGATTCCAGACGGCGCCGGCCACTTCTTAATGGAGAACAGGCTGGGTGCGCACGCCGCCAAGAAAGTCATTTGGGAAGGAAAAGTCATGACAGGGGTCGAAGCCCACACATTGGGGCTTATCGATCAACTTGTGCAAGTTGGCTCACTAAAGGATGAATTGAAGTCCCTGCTGTCCAAATGGAGCAAGAAGCCATTGAAGGCGATGATCAAAACAAAAACCATCTATTCACAGATGAATTTGGAAAAGCTTCGCTCCTATCTGGAACATGAGAAGAAGGGACAATATGAAATGAGAAACACAAAAGACCATCGAGAAGGCATCCAGGCATTCCTGGAAAAACGGCCTCCTGTATTTAAAGGGGAATGAGATAGAAAAGCGGAGCTGGATCAAAAAAGAAGCTTGAGGTCGATACTCAAGCTTCTTTTCGTTCAAACATGGAATAATAATAGTTTACCAGCAGGAGAAGTACAGCGGTGAGTCGTTTCTAATAATTCCTTTTCTTCCAGCATCGTTTTACCCAATTCCTTAGCTTCCGCATCATTTTTAGCTTCAAATGATTCATCAAGGATTTTTTCGCCATTTGGTTTAAAAGCAGTCAGCTTATACATGAAGATCTTCCTTTCTAAAGGTATATCAAATTCACTTACTATTATTCTTGCATAATTTTCTGAAAATGAAAAGAAGAAAAGTTATAGAAAAATCATTAAAATATGAATCATTTTCCATTTTAATTCGTAAATCTAATGTGAACAAAAAGGAGGCTGTCAAATGGCTTTAAAAATACATAACGCCACAAAACAATTCGGTCATTTTACTGCAGTAGATGGATTATCTCTTGCGATTGAAGAAAATGACATGTTTGGTTTTCTTGGATCAAACGGTGCAGGGAAGACGACGACGTTTCGAATGATTCTGGGATTGATCGATCCAACATCAGGGTCGATTGAATGGGATGGAAAGCCCATCGATTATTCAACAAGTTCCCACATAGGCTACCTGCCTGAAGAACGGGGACTATATCCAAAAATGAAAGTAAAGGATCAAATTGTCTATTTAGGCAGATTAAGAGGGATGACGAAGCACGAGGCTTCCGTACAGCTTACTCGGTGGCTAGACCGTTTCAAAGTGCCGGAGTATGCAGATAAAAAGGTTGAGGAGCTTTCTAAAGGAAACCAGCAGAAAATCCAGTTCATCGCATCTGTCATACATAAGCCGCAGCTGTTGATCCTGGATGAACCTTTCAGTGGACTTGATCCTGTAAATGTTGAACTGCTTAAAGAAGCTGTCCACGAAATAAAAGATCAAGGATCCACGATTGTATTCTCCAGCCATCGAATGGAGCATGTCGAAGAGCTATGCCAAAACCTTTGCATCATGCAGAAAGGGAGGCCGGTCGTCCAGGGGGGATTGAAAAACATCAAACGAGATTTCGGGAAGAAAAACATCTCAATCCATGCCGATTTTGATTTATCCGGATTGAAGGAATTGGATGGAGTCCTTAAATGGAAGCAGACGGCAGAAGGGGTCCGTCTTCAGGTCGACCGCGAGGAAACGGCAGAAAAAGTATTGCAGAACATCTATGGAAAAGGATTCATCCGGAAATTTGAGCTGGAGGAACCTTCCCTTAATGATATCTTTATAGAAAAGGCAGGTGCTTCCTATGAATAAATTTTTCCTGATCCTCTCACAGGCATTCATGACCAAGCTAAAATCAAAGGCCTTCATTATCATTACAGTCATCCTGCTGCTCGGTGTTCTCGGCATGACAAATATGGGCAGAATAATGGATCTATTCGGTGCGGGAAATGATATCAAAAAGATTGCTGTTATAGATGAAACAGGGGGCGTCTACGATCTGTTTAAAGCCTCACTGAAAACTATTGATGAAGACGTTCACCTTACAAAGGAAACCGATTCCTCTGAAGAGGCGATGAGAAAAAATCTTGAAAAAGAAAAATATGATGCCTATCTGATCATCGAACAAGACAAAGAAAAGATCGTGAAAGCGTCATATAAAGCAGAAGCAATCACTGATACAGATACAATGGGCACCCTTCAGGCAGCCTTGCAGGGTGTAAAATCCAATCTGGCAGCTAATCAGCTTAAGCTGGCTCCAGAGCAGCTGCTTCTTTTGAATGAGCCGGTTCAATTCGATAAAGAAGCACTTTCAAGCCATGCGAAATCAGCTGAAGAACTGAATCAAGCAAGAGGAATGGTTTACATTCTGCTATTCATCATTTATTTCGCTGTGATTTTTTATGCCAACATGATTGGCATGGAAGTTGCCACCGAAAAATCATCCCGTGTCATGGAAATATTGATTTCCAGTGCTCCCCCGCTTCAGCATATGTTCGGGAAAATCATCGGGGTCGCAATGCTCGGCTTGGCGCAGATGGGGCTGGTCCTCACAGTAGGATACATTTCACTATCGCAGAATTATAAAAATATGAAAGAAGGATTCTTCGAATTTTTTGGATTTGGAAATATGGAGTCGTCTACTATCATTTATGCCATTGTCTTTTTCCTGCTTGGCTACTTGCTCTATTCTACATTTGCGGCCTTCTTGGGTTCGCTTGTCAGCAGAATAGAAGACATGCAGCAAATGATTATGCCGATGACGTTTTTGATCATGATCGGGTTCTTCATTTCCATGTATGGTCTTGGAAACCCATCAGCATCCTTCATCACAATCACTTCTTATATTCCTTTCTTCACCCCGATGATTATGTTCATGAGAATCGGAATGCTCGACATCCCAACGTGGGAAGCATTGACTGGCATTGCGGTTCTGGTTGCGGCGATCATTGCCCTTGGAATTTTCGGTGCGCGCGTCTACCGGGGAGGAGTATTGATGTATGGAAAATCAAACTCTTATAAAGATATCCGAAAAGCACTGCAGCTGACTAAAAATCAATAAGTATAAGAAGCACATCTTTTTTCTAAGTATTATAGAAAAGAGGTGTGTTTTTTTAAAAGAATGAAATCTGTCCAGCTCCAGCGCCTAGCCCCTCGAGTCATAAGCCGTACCTCTACGGAAATCAGGATTTCCTTCGAGTTCCGTCTTATGCTTGTCGGGGCTGATCGAGGCGCTTTCGCTTTTCTAAGAGAGATGTGTTTTTTAATTCACATAAATAGGCTATAATGAAATGATAAGAACGTGCATTCGCATTGAGGAGGTGGAAGCATGAAAGAAATATCATTCATTCATTGTGCCGATCTGCATTTGGACAGCCCATTTTCCGGCCTGAGCAGCCTTCCAGAAGGGCTTTTTAATAGGCTGCGGGAGAGTACTTTCCGCTCATTTGAACGGATTGTGGAGGAAGCAGTCACTAGGGAAGTTGATTTTGTCCTCATCAGCGGAGACTTATATGATGGAGAGGACCGGAGCATCAAAGCACAGGCGAGGATGAAGAAGCAGATGGAACGTCTTGCTGAGGAAGAAATCCCTGTCTTCATCATACATGGAAATCATGATCATCTCGGAGGAAGCTGGACTTGCGTGGAGCTCCCGGAGAATGTAATGGTGTTTGGTTCAGATGAGGTTTCCATCAAAGAGATGAAAACTAAGAGGGGAATGATGATACATATATATGGCATCAGCTATGGAGAACGGCATGTAATGGAAAGGACCTGCACGCATTTCATAAAAAATGGGGATGTCGACTATCATATCGGGATGCTTCACGGGCATTGCGAAAACAGTCCCAGCAGCCACCAGCCATATTCCCCGTTTACAGTAGGAGAATTATTGGAAAAAGAGTTCGATTATTGGGCGCTGGGACATATTCATCAGCACCAGATCCTTTGGGAAGACCCGTATATCATCTACCCCGGGAATATCCAGGGGCGCCACCGAAAAGAAACAGGTGCAAAAGGGTGCCTAATAATAGAACTATCATCAGATCATTCGAAAATGGAGAAAGTGGAAACGTCTGATGTGATTTGGGAGAACAAAAAGGTTTCGATTGAAGGAATCGTGCATTTCAATGATGTATTCTATTGTATCGAGAAGGCCATTACAGAAGAATACATCAATGGAAAAGGCGTCATCCTGAACATCGAATTGATCGGAACTGCTTCTCTTTCCCAGGAAGCGAAGGACAAAATTGTTTCCGGAGAACTCCTGGAGGCATTTCAAGACTCCATGGATTTTGATGACTCATTTGTTTGGCTGAACAGGATTGACTGGGCGGAAGCTGTTCCTCCTCGAACGGAATTTCAGGGCAGTTCCTTTTTTCATGAATTAGAGAATGCTATGGATGGTTTTAGCAAAGAGGACATGGATGAAAGTATGAAGGATTTATACCGGCACCTGCATGCAAGGAAATTCATTGCAGCGCCGGACGAGGATGAACAGGTGAAAGTTTTGCAAAATGCCAAGAAGATTCTGGCTGGACTGCTTCACCGTTAAAAAAGGAGGACATGAATGTGCAGATAAAAGAAATCCATATATACGGCTATGGAAAATTCGAGTCGCTGATCCTTCATCCTGATAAAAACCTCCAAGTGTTCTTTGGGGAAAACGAAGCAGGCAAATCTACGATTATGGCATTTATTCAAAATATTCTCTTTGGATTTCCAACGAAGGTGCAAAACGAGCGTCGATTTGAACCGAAAACTCATTCGAAATATGGCGGACAATTAATCATTGAGGCACACGACTGGGGAGAAGTCACAATTGAGCGTGTAAGAGGAAAGGCATCAGGCGATGTAAAGGTTTTATTGAAGGATGGGACAGTGGGTGGAGAAGAACTTCTTGCCCGCATCCTAGGTGGAATCGATAAATCAGTCTTTCAAGCTATTTTTTCCTTCAGTGTCCATGGACTGCAGCAAGTTCATCGACTAAGCAAGGAAGATATCGGAAAATTTCTGTTCTCGGCAGGTACGATGGGAACGGATCGGATATTCGAGGCAGAACGTGAGCTTCAAAAGGAAATGGATGACCTTTTTAAGCCGAGTGGCAGAAAGCCGCTGTTGAATAAGGAATTGGATGAGCTGCGAGAGCTGGAAAAAATGATGAAAAAAGCAAGGCATGAGAATGAAAAATACAGTTCTCTGACCCATTCATTAGAAAAAAGCGAAGAAAAGATGGAATCATTCATAAAAGAGCGGGACAACCTTCAGCAAAAACTCCTTCATATTCAGCATCTTCAAAAGATGATGCCGGTGTACCATCAATATAATAGAATCGATAAAAGGCTTGTCGAATTGGAAGGGATTCATTTTCCATCAGATGGCGTCAGCAGGTTGGAAAAAACGCTGGAAAGCCTCCATACGGGAAAAACTGAGTGGCAATCGACTGAAAATCAAATTGCTGAAATAGAAGACTACTTGAAACAGAATATGCCGGACCCGAATTTTCAAAATGCAGAAGCTGAAATAAACAGGGCGGCAGCAGAATGGCCAGCTTATCAACATTGGAGGGAGGAGGCTTCCAGGCTTTCCAGACAATTAGAAGAAGTGGCGAGGAGGCTGGAAGCTAATTCTAAAGAACTTCATCTTCCTCCATTTTCATTTGAGGCATGGGGCCGGGTGCAGGCAGGGCTTGAAATGAAAGCCGCAGTGAAAGATTCAGTGGAGAAAGACTTGAGACTGAACATGCTCAAGCAAGATTTGGATGACCAAAAAGCTAGAGAATCGAAGAAGCTTGCCGAGATGGACAAGCGCCTTGACGTCTTGGAAAAGGATATGTTTAGTGAAGATCAATTCCGGGAGCTAGAGAAAAATTTCTCAGGAGGGGCTTCAGAAAACCAACTGAGGGAAGAATGGAATTCCCTGAATGAAAGAATAAAAGATTTAGCAATTCAAGCGGAATGGAATAAGAACCAATACAAATCCTCAAGGGGAATGCACATCCTTTTCATGGCCGCTTCAATTGCTCTGCTGATATGGGGATTGGTTGGATCAAACTTGATCATCGGAGGTGCTGCCTTATTCCTTTTGGCCATGTCAGGTGTTCAATTTTGGATAAATCACAAAAAAGTGATAAAGTCGCAGGCAAATCTCAACAAGAAGAAAGAGCTGCTGAAAAATAAAGCGGATGCCATCAGCCAGCAATTTCAAGCATCTGATTCTGGGAGATTCCAGGAACATAGGGCTCAGTATGATTACCAAATAAAGCTGAGGAATGAATGGAAGATGACGCTCATTCAGCTGGAGGAACAGCAGGGCAGGTGCGCAGAAAGTGAAGAACTGCAGGAAAAATGGCAGAAGGAATGGAACACGCATAAGCAAAAAGCGCGGGAATTGAAAGAAGCATTGCGGCTGTCTGATTCATTCCCGGTTTCCCGTCTCGAAGATGCATTCAACTTGATTAAAGAAAGTATTACGGCAGCAGCAGAAGGACAAAGGCTTGTCGATATGATTGAGTCATTGTCAGCAAAAATCGAGAACTGGGAAGGCGGGGTCAAATCCATTAGCGCATCAGTGGGCTTGGACGGGGATAGGACTGAAGAGTTAATGGTCCAGCTGAAAAGAATGATAAAAGCAGAGGAAGAAAAGAAGTTTTTCTACCGTGAAGGCAGGCAGAAACTGGAGCACCTTAAGGAAGCAAGGGTGAAAATTAAGACCGGATTGGAAAATCTAAAAGATCAGCTGAATGAATTATTCCAACAAGCTTCCGTTCGGGATGAGGAATCATTCCGGCTGAAAGCTGAGCAGTTCAAGGAAAAAGGAGAGTTATTAAAAGAGCTGTCCCTTTTGCAAATGCAGCTTTCAGAAAAGGAACTTCAAGAGCTTGGATCCTTTCAAACTGATGAAGCACTTTTCAATGAATGTTCCATGCTCGAAACAGGGATCAAGGAGCATCAGGAGCAGATCAAAGCACTCCAGCGAGAATCTTCAGAACTGCGCCAGGAAATCAAAATAATGGAAGAGGGCGGGGTATACACTGAACTGATGCACCGCTTCAATTATCAAAAGTCACTATTCCAAGAAAAGGCAAAACAATGGGCAGCCCTTGCTGCAGCCAAGAGTATATTGGAAAAGACCATTCGAAAGTTTGAAGAGGAAAGATTTCCGAAGGTTATTCTGGAGGCAGAAAGATTCCTTCAGCATTTGACAAATGGGGAGTATCTCGGAATCATTCAGCAAAAAGAGCAGTCATTTCTGATCAAGCGTAAAGATGGCTTGTTGTTCGAGCCAAGCGAAGTAAGCCAGGCGACCTCAGAACAAATATATACTTCATTCAGATTTGCATTGGTTTCTGTATTGACAGAAGAATACCCGCTGCCTTTGATCATTGATGATGCATTTGTTCATTTCGATCAAAATAGAATGTCTGCGATGGCTGAGATGCTGCAGGAATTGTCCTCGACTACTCAAATTCTCTTCTTTACCTGCCACAGCCACTTGAAAAAATTATTCGAGGCTGAAAAGATCCTTGAGCTCGAGAGCGGCACACTGATTAATTCTTAAACTCTTTCCGATTTATGATATACTTTTCTATATTGGAAGATTCGGAGGTAATTGATATGACACGTGGTGTACTACATTATGATGTTGGAGATCAGGTAGAGCTTTATTTGCTCATAAAGTCTTCGACAAAAGGGATCGCCAGTAACGGAAAGCCATTTTTGACACTCATCCTTCAAGATAAATCAGGGGATATAGAGGCAAAATTGTGGGATGCATCAGATGAAGACGTAAAAGTGTTCCAGGCTCAGACCATTGTTAAAGTGAGCGGAGATTTGCAGAATTACAGAGGGCGCCAGCAATTAAAACTAAGGCAGATTCGTCCTGCAAATTCTCAAGAAGGGGTTCAAATCTCGGATTTCCTTGAAACGGCTCCTATTACAAAAGACGAAATCACAAGTAAAATCACTCAATATATATTTGAAATGAAGAATCCGAACATTCAACGCATCACAAGGCACTTGATGAAGAAACATCAAAGTGAATTCCTGGAATTTCCGGCAGCAACAAAAAACCATCATGAGTTTGTTTCCGGATTGGCCTATCATGTTGTGTCCATGCTTGATTTGGCCCAAGCAATTGCTGCTTTATATCCGTCGCTTGATAAGGACTTATTGTATGCGGGCGTCATCCTCCATGACCTGGGAAAAGTTATGGAGCTATCAGGTCCGATTTCGACATCCTATACTGTTGAAGGAAACCTCCTGGGCCATATTACCATTATGGTGAATGAAATCGGCAAGGCAGCTGAAGAGCTGAACATTCATGGAGAAGAAGTCATGGTCCTTCAGCATCTGGTCCTAAGCCACCACGGAAAACTCGAATGGGGAAGCCCAAAAGTGCCGATGATCAAGGAAGCAGAGATCCTGCATTACATTGACAACCTTGATGCAAAAATGAATATGCTCGACCGTGCATTGGAAAGAGTCAAGCCGGGAGAATTCTCAGAAAGAGTCTTCGCCCTGGAAAACCGCTCCTTCTACAAGCCGGTGTTTCATAAATAATAAGTATTGGTGTCTCATAAATGGGACACCTTTTTATTTACTTTAATATGTATTACCCGGTCTGATTACTTCGCAGGAAAATTAACCTTATTAATGTACATTGTTGATTGGAATGGAAGGTGCAAGACTCCTCGGAAATGCATTCGCATTTCCTTCGTGCGGCGTTGATTCTACGAAGTTTTTCAATGTCCTGCGGGATCAGCTGGACAGGTGAGACCCCACAGCGCAGAGAGGAGGCTCACCGCCAGCCCCGCGGAAAGCGAAGCACCTGGAATGGAAATCAACAGCCCAATAGTCTAACCTGAAAAATGCCTTCCTTAAAGAAGGCATTTTTTCATGCGGACAAGCATACAGTTTAGATAAATGACCATTTAAAAGGAGAGGAAGCAAATGACATTGCCGATTTGGATCTATTTCATTGCCGCAGGAATCCTGTTTAGTGCATTTATGACCGTTAAGTCCGCAAAAGATGAACGTGAAACAGAAAATGAATGGATTGAAAAAGAGGGAGAAATCTATATCACTCGAATGGAAAAGGAAAAGGAATCGCGAAAGAACAAACAAATGAAAGAGGGAGCCTGATCCCCTGACAAAAGAAAAGACCGCCAAATGGCGGTCTTTTTATGTTTCAACAGATAAACTTATTTACCTGTTGAAGCGCTGGAATCAGCTGCTGGAGCGTTCAGTAATTGATCAAAAGTCGTTTTCAGATCTTTATCTTCAATTTTCAAGTCAGAACCCTTGATTTCACGCTTCATAGCTTCTTGAATTTTGTTTTGATCTAGCTTGGACACTTTTACATCATGTTCAAGCTTCTTTTTCATATCAGCAAATGATTTCTTCTCTTTTTTGTCTGTCACTTGGATGATGTGATAGCCAAATTGAGATTTAACAGGTTCACTGATTTCGTTGACTTTTAGATTATAAGCAGCTTTTTCGAATGCTGGATCCATCTTGCCTGCACCAAACCAGCCAAGGTCGCCGCCTTTATCTTTTGAGCCTGGATCTGTTGAATATTGCTTAGCCAGGTCTTCAAATTTTTCGCCTTTATCCAATTTCGCCTTCACTTCTTTTGCAGTCTTTTCATCTTTAACTAGGATGTGGCGAGCCTTGATTTCAGGCTTATAGTCTTCGTATGCTTTTTTTAGTTCAGCATCAGATACTTTTACATCTTTGATTGCTGCTTTTTCCTGCATGATTCCGATCTTGAATGTTTCGCGAAGATCGTCTTCATTTTTGTAACCGTATTGTTGAAGGGCTTGTTCAAAATTAGGCCCTAATTGTTCCTTGATGTTGCTGACTTTTTCGTCGACTTCTTTATCAGTCACTTTATATTTGTCAGATAATACTTTTTCAAATACTAGTTGCTGAAGCGCTTGTTCACCGTATTTATCCTTCATTGCTTCATAAAGCTGTTCTTTAGTGATATTTCCGGCATCTGTTTTGGCAACGACATCTTTGCTTCCGCCGCCATCATCACTGCAGCCTGCGAGACCGACTACACCGGCAGCCAATGAAAGGGATAGAATCCATTTTTTCATGCTGAACATCTCCAATACTAAAATGTTGTGGGTTCCTTTTCCACAAAACATACTATATCACATATCTATTCAGAAAAAAAACATTTATCGAAACGGGATGGGAAAAATAGGCGAATGAATTAATTCAATTGTCACACAATTTTCATAAGATATGCTGAAGAGAAAAAAGGAGGTAATGAGCCATGGGTGCTGGATATAATGCAGGCTTCGCGCTGTTAGTAGTACTTTTTATTTTGCTTATTATAGTTGGGTCAGCATACATCTGCTAATTAATTTTCCAAAAGGATATCCATCCATGGGGCGGTTGGTTTGGCAGCAGACCAGCAAGCCTCATTTTACTTTGCAGACGATGGTGCAAGGGGATAAATTTTTTTTTATATGATGAATGCCTAAACGTTCGGGATGGCAGTTGAATAGTATATTTTAGTCCTTGTTAAAGGAGGTGGAACATATGGGTGCATACGGCGGCGGTTTCGCTTTAATCGTAGTGTTGTTCATCTTGTTGATTATTGTTGGTGCAGCTTGGCTATAAGGCAAGCAATTACGGAGCATAAGGCATATTAGCCTTATGTTCCCCAAAATAGAAAGGTGGATCATAAAATGACTTGTGGATATAACAGCGGTTTTGCGCTTTTAGTGGTGCTTTTCATCCTACTTATCATTATCGGAGCTTCCTGGATTTACTGATCTGAAAAAGTAATAAGAGGCGGGCCAATGGCCTGCCTCTTTCTGTTCATGCTATGAGGTTCTTCATCTCGCACTATGTATGGGATAGCTAAGCAAACAATATTTCGACGTAAGATGATACAAGCAATATCGTAATGAGGATATTGATCGTTCGAAAAACCTTGCCTTGTTTGTCCTCAGGAATTTCTTTCTGGACGCATAAGGAATTAGTTAATGCATTGATGAAATACAAAATAAACATAGATAGAATTACAAAAGCGGAGATCATTCTAACCCCTCCCCTTTATCTCCTGTAATCATTACGATACCAAAAAATCATAAAAAAAGATAGAGAATTAGCTTAGGAATAGAAGGGGATTTTTCCAAAAATATAAAATCGCGATGCCGCCTACTATTTCCTAAAGGAAAAGGGTGGTAAAATGATTGGTAGATTCACTTGTACATTACAGATCATACAGGGGGCAGGATTTATGGATGCATTGATAAAAAGATTGGAAAAGCTGGAGTTCCAGCAAAAGCTATTGTTGAGGATGCTGCCTCATTCCGGTCATGAATTTGATAAATTAATCATTGAAAAGGATTTATCTGAGCAAGAAGCAAGACAATTCCACAAATTGTGTGAAAGGTTGAACAAAGAATATGAGGAACAAAAAGCGGAAGGTTTCGTTTTCTATGTTCCGCTTTTTAAAGAATTTAAAGAGAGTCTGCATCCAGCCTTAGATCCAAAACAAGTAATCAAGGCATGTGTAAAACAAAAACTATACTTAGAGTTGATGCAGCTTCTCGAACAAAATTTATGAATCAGCTGATTTCCTTTTTTTCTTCCTGAAGCTTCACGATCTTTCCGTCTTCTTCTGTAAAGTCAGATTCAAAGTTGTGGAAGGATGTTTCAAAGATTTCCATAAAATCTTCCCCATAAATATTACGGACAATCGTCATCATTTCAATGATTTCCGGAAATTTCCCATATAATCTCCTTAATGGCATTGCCCCTTGGAAGACCACGTTTTCTGTAGGTTCATAGTTTTCCATTGAATGTAGAAGAAGTTCCTCGCCTTTTTCCGTAAGTTCTACATACGTATTCCTTTTATCATTTTCCTTTTTTGAAAACTTCAGCAGTTCTCGTTCCTCTAATTTCTTAGAGAAGTTAAATGCTGTGGAAACATGCATGACCCCGAATTTTGCCACATCTGAAATAGAAGCACCCTTTAAATGATAGGCAATCCATAAAATGTGGTGTTCATTTATATTCAATTCATAGGGCTTGATCCATTGCTGCCAATCCTTTTCAATCGATTTCCATAATGCTTTGCTCAGTTGTGCGATGCGCTGGCTGAATAACATTGCTTCTTTCATAGAGAATGGAGTTTCATTCATTTTAGATTCACCTGCTTACTTATGTATTTTTTGTTGCCTGAAAGACGGTAGAGGAATTGATTCGAAATTTTAGGAAACCCTTACATATTATTATGCCAATAAAACAAAAATTAATAAAGATATAAATTTACAAAATTTTTTGAAATAAAATTTAACTATAAATCTAGTTCCTTCATTTGCCGTTAAAAGATGTGGAAGAAAGCAGTATTTTCAAGGGAAGGAGCAAGCAGTAATGTTTGTTCAGTAAAATAAAAAAGCCTGTCCAATTTTTTTTTGGACAGGCTAAAAAATGACAATTACTGCTCAGTTTTATCTTCTGAACGAATTTCACTTTCGAGTTCTTCGATCGTTCTTTGGATTTCAGCTATTTCTTTATCTAATTGTTCTTTGATAGGCTTTGATTCCATCTGCCATTGCTGTACGATTTCTTTGATGTCGGACGTCAACTGAAGAATGGTCTCTTTGCCTTCTGCGGATAATTTGGCCACGGAATCCTTCAGGTTGACTACGTTCACCTTCATATCCTTTACCATCTCCAGCCACTCCTCAGCAGAATGCTGAAGCTGCTCCCGAAGATCCCTTCCGGATGACGGAGTAGTTAATAAAGCTGAAACCGCACCGACAGCGGCTCCGACTAGAAGTCCATATGAAAAAATCTTTTTATTCATATTCTCACTCCATTCATTTAGATATTACATTTCTACATGTTTTTTCTCCTTCTTGCAAGCATAACCCTTTCGAGAAACAGTATTTTTTTACGATATTTTCAAGTTTATAGACATAAGTATAGTAAAAAGGACCGCAGGGAGTGGGGGATATATGGGTGGTTTTATTAAGATTGTATTTTTAATTAGTGCGGCTGCATTTTTGGGTGCTCTCTATTTTTTCCTTTCCGCTAAAAAGCCAGGGATGTATCCTCCAAGAAATGTCTTGAAAAAAAGGGCACGGATGATGGCATTGGCTGGAGGAATCGCATTTTTGCTCGGGCTTTTTATGGCTGCCTTGCAATGAGAAAAGCTCCAGCGCATTAGTCAGAACCAAGGCTGGAGCTGGACAATAAAATAAACCTGGATCTCCGTTTGGAAGATCCAGGTTTATTTTCATGCTATTTGTGTTCTTTTTAAGATGCCGCTGACAATTGGATAAATGATGAACATCACAATGCCATTCAGTACTGCTGCCGGCAGCACTCCTAATCCGAATAATGCAGCAAATGAACCGGGGAGGCCGACAATGAAATAGGCAGATGTCAGGAATATAGCTCCTGATAATACCGTTCCAATCGCTGTCAATACCGTTGCAGTCTGTACGGAAGCCGATTTTTTCGAAATCAGCATATAAAGATAGTAAAAAGCAAAAGATGAAATCAATTTATCAATTATATTTGGGATAAATCCTCCTGGGAATGTAGAAGTCAGGCCGGACAATATCCCTGTAACAGCACCAAGCAAAAGAACATTTTTCTTTTCAGGGAATAAAAGGATTCCTAAGAACATCATGCTGAGCATCATGTCAGGTTTCAACCCCATGACGATTCCCGGAATAATCGTGTGCAATACTGCACCAATCCCCACAATGAGAGATAGTGCTACTAATGTTTTTGTCTTCATTTCTCAACTCTCCTATTCTATTCTGACTAAGCTATTGTCCCTCCTGCAGTGCGTCTGTGCCTGCAGCGAAAGATTGTCCATAGTATAACATATCGTCTGGTAGATTTCTAGGATTGAAGACTTAGGAACAGTTTGGAAATCGACTGAAAGAAACATGAAAAAACAGGCCGGTGTCCCTGGCCTGCTGCCATGCTTCATTTAATATGCTGATTGATGGATAATGCAATGGATTTCAGATCTTCTGAAGTGTATTGGCTTTCGTTTGTTTTCCAGACTGCTCCAAATCCGTCGCCTTTTCCGTATCTTGGAATCAAGTGCATGTGGAAATGGAAGACGGATTGTCCTGCATGTTCGCCATTGTTATTCAAAACGTTCAAGCCGATAGGGTTAAATTCCTGTTTGATTGCATTCGCAATTTGCGGGACGGCTTCAAATAGGTTTGCAGCTATTTCAGGTGTCAATTCATATAAGTTTTCCTTATGTACTTTTGGAATGACCAGCGTGTGTCCTTTTGTGACCTGGCTGATATCAAGGAAGGCCATGACATGCTCATTTTCGAAAACTTTGGAAGAGGGGATGTCCCCATTGATGATTTTGCAAAAAATACAATCGCTCATATTTCTCCGCCTTTCCATACATCATTTTCCTTTATTTTATCACAGCTTGTTCATTACATGGAAATGTAAAAGGGCAGGATTCTCGTAGAAGATCCTGCCCAATTGAAGGGTTAAAGGTTTTTAGCTTCGGCTATCTCTCTTTGACAGACACCTCATTTGTCATGAAAAGTGTACTACAAATCGAATTGGATTCCAGTACTCACGTTCAAAACGATCATCCCCTTATTCTTTAATAACTCCAATCACTTGGAACATAAAGACATCAACGGCGATCTTTCTTTGATAAACACCTCATTTGGAAGTTTCATCAACTTGAATGGTGAATTGGTCATATCCATGCGCGACGACTATTTCCTTTGGATATGGCTCGAATTGCTAATGCAAATACGGTAATCGGTCTTTAACAACCACCCCGTTATCGAGTTTTATTAACCCCTTCGAATATAGAATGTGCAGATTGAAAGCAGTTATGACTAGAAATATTTTCCTGTTCTTCTCTTTCGATATAACATAAGAAGATGAAATTTGCTAAAATGGGGGGAGAACAGGCAGCAGAAAGGGTGTTATCAGATCATGTCCTTATTAAATGTGACAAACTTAAGTGGAGGCTACACAAAAAAGCCGGTCCTGAAAAATGTTTCTTTCTCCATTAACCGCAATGAAATGGTCGGGCTGATTGGATTGAATGGAGCCGGGAAAAGCACCACTATCAAACATATCATCGGATTGATGGATCCCAAAAAAGGGGAAGTGACCATCGATGGAAAGAATTTGGCCAAAGATCCAGATGAGTATAGAAGGCAGTTCACGTACATACCAGAAGCACCGATCCTTTATGAAGAATTGACTCTGGAAGAACATTTGAGGCTTACAGCAATGGCATATGGCCTTGCTGAAAGTGAAATGAAACTAAGAATGGAGCCATTATTGAAAGAATTCCGCTTGGAAAAGAAGCTTGGCTGGTTTCCATCGCATTTTTCTAAAGGAATGAAACAAAAGGTAATGATCATGTGCGCCTTTATGGTCGAGCCAAGCCTCTATATCATTGACGAACCTTTTGTAGGGTTGGATCCCCTCGGCATTCAATCCCTGCTGGAATTGATGAATAAAATGAAAGAAAGTGGAGCCGGCATTTTAATGTCCACACATATATTGGCAACTGCAGAGAGATATTGCGACTCCTTTATCATCTTGCATAACGGTGAAATCAGGGCAAAAGGCACATTGCGCGACCTTCAAATGCAATTCAACATGCCTGGGGCCACTTTGGACGATATATATATACAACTGACAAAGGAAGATCAGGATGAAGGAAATTAATCGTTTGTGGACAGATAGAAGCAGGGAAAATCATAAGGAACTCCGGAAATACCTGCGCTACATGCTGAATGATCATTTACTGTTTGTTGTAATTTTCGGCATCGGTGGAGGGGCGTTTTATTATCAAAAATGGGTGCATTCTCTTGATGGAAATTTCCCGGTTGCATTGATGATGGCGCTGATATTGGGTTTGGCAGCAACTATCAGCCCCATCCAGACTCTTTTAAAGGAAGCCGACCAAGTATTTTTAATACAGATTGAAACAAAAATGAATGCTTATTTCCATAAAGGAATCTGGACGAGTTTCCTCTCCCAAAGCTATGTATTATTGATTTTGTCAGCGGTGCTCATGCCTATTTATGCACAGGTGAAAGGCAATGGGTTTTCATTCTTTTTTCTTCTTTTGCTGGTGTTATTGTTGATGAAAATTTGGAACCTTTATATCCGCTGGTACGTATTGAAATTTCAAGAAATGGAATACAGCAGGCTGGACTTTTGGGTAAGGCTGGCGCTGAATGCGGTATTGCTGTTTTTACTTGTGGACGGGGCTCCGATCTATCTTATCGGGCTCATCGGAGTGATCTATATTCTGCTGCTTGCTTATTTTTCAAAGGCGGCAGGGAAGAAGCTCATCAAATGGGATAAGCTAATAAGAATGGAAGAGCAGCGGATGATGGCTTTTTATCGTACAGCAAACCTGTTTACCGATGTCCCGAAACTGAAAGGGGAAGTGAAGAGGAGAAAATGGCTCGATTGGCTGTTTCAATTTTCCGCATACGGGCGTGAAAATAGTTATTGGCATCTATTCTTCCGCACATTCATCCGCAACTCGGAATACTTTGGATTATTTATACGACTTTCGGTCATAGGGGCCCTTTTAATATTCTTCAGTACAAACCTCTACCTTATTATCGGGCTCGCGTTTTTATTTGTGTACCTGACTGGGATTCAACTTATTCCATTAATGGGGAGCCAGGATCACAAGCTTTGGATTCATATCTATCCCTTGAAAAAGGAATGGAAAACTAAATCATTCTTAAAATTGATGCAGTACATCCTTTCAGCTGAGATGATTCTTTTCTTTGCAGCGGAGGCTGTGAAGGGAGAATGGACAAATAGCGTCATATTGGCAGCAGCGGGCATCCTGTTTGTCATCATTTTTGTAAGAGCGTATATTCCTTCAAGACTTAAGAAAATGAACCATTGAACATTCGTTTGATGCGTTTGTCAGAAATGGAGAGGAATCCTTTGGTTTTATCCGCTTATGAACTGGCAGCAAAAAGCGAAAATGAATTATGGAAGCGAAAAATATCCACCAAATCCGGGATGATGAAGAGGATGGCTAAAAAAGCCCAGGAAAAGATGAATGATTTGATTCCTGAAAAAATTCATCATGTTATGACAGAAAGCATTAAAAAAATGGTGGAGGCTGCATTGTACGGTTCTGAGTATTTGACGAAGAGTCCGAGCACCCTTGAGTTCGAATTGGAAGGAATCGAGGCAAATATCAGGAAGAAAATTGATTTTTATAAAAAGACTGCTGCCATCGAAGGTGCTGGTACTGGAGCAGGCGGTTTTATAATGGGCATGGCGGATTTCCCTCTGCTCTTATCGATTAAAATGAAGCTCCTTTTTGATATTTCAGCGATTTATGGATATGACATTCGTTCCTTAGAAGAAAGGCTGTTCATTCTGACAGTATTTCAATTAGCCTTTTCAAATGATGACAAACGGATGAATCAACTCGTAAGAATCGAAAACTGGGAGAAAGATGATCAAGGGAGTAATGAAATTGATTGGAAGATCCTTCAGCAGGAATATCGTGACTACATCGACTTCGTGAAACTTCTTCAAATGGTTCCGGGGATAGGTGCTGCTGTCGGGGCATATGCCAATTTCAATCTGCTTGACTATCTTGGAGAGACGGCCATCCAGGCGTATCGCATCAGATATTTTAATGAAAAAAGCTGACCAATTGCGGTCAGCTTTTCTATTTCTTATTTTTTCACAGCAGACTGTTCTTCAACTGATGGTGCTTCTTGATATGATAATGCTGCGTGCCCCAGAGTTTTAGCAGCTATCAGCATGGATTTTTCATCAAAATCGAATTTTGGATGGTGATGGGGATATGGAGGCTCGATCCCTTCTGGTTTTGCTCCAGTAAAGAAAAAACTGCCCTTTACATGCTGCAAATAGTAAGCGAAATCTTCTCCACCCATTTCAGGCTCTGCTTCCTCCACCTGGAGGATTTCAGGGACGTTCCTGGCACAATCCTTTAAAAATTCGGTTTCTTCATGATGATTGACAACAGCAGGATATCCACGGTCAAAATTGTATTCATAGGAAGCTCCCCACATATCGCAGACACCTTTGACCACTTTTTCCATTTCTTCTTCGATTTGATCCCTTACATCCTCATTGAACGTGCGGACGGTTCCGATTAGTTTAGCTGTATCAGCGATGACGTTGAAAGCATTATCTGCCATGAATGAACCGATGGATAGTACGGCAGAATCAATCGGATTGACTCTGCGGCTGACAATTTGCTGGAGACTTGCGACCACTTGTGACCCAATGACAACAGAATCCTTCGTTTTATGCGGTTGAGCCCCATGTCCTCCCGATCCTTGTATGACAATTTCAAAACGGTCTGCTGCAGCCATAATCGGTCCGGATTTAGTCGTGATGACACCAAATGGAACAGTAGCCCATAAATGTGTACCGAATATGACATCAACACCTTCGAGACACCCATCTTTAATCATTTCGATTGCCCCGCCGGGAGCATATTCTTCGGCGTGCTGATGGATAAATACATATTCCCCTGAAAGCTGATCCTTTAATTCAAAAATAGATTTTGCCAGGGTCAGTAATGTGGCTGTATGGCCGTCATGGCCGCATGCGTGCATCACTCCAGGATTGAGGGACTGAAATGGAAGACCCGTTTCTTCATTAATCGGAAGTGCATCGAAATCCGCTCTCAGAGCAATCGTTTTTCCGGGATTAGCGCCTTTGACTTTTGCAACGATACCGTTTCCTCCGACACCTTCCCGGAAATCCACTCCGAGATCCCGATAAAAATCAGCTATGTATTTTGCTGTATTCACTTCTTTGAATGAGAGCTCAGGGTGCTGGTGGAGGTAGCGGCGAATATCCACCATTTCACTATAATGATTCTCAAGCTTTTGAAATAATTGATTGAGCATATTATTAAAGCCTCCATTCTGTAATTGTCTGAAGATTGTAAAATATTATATCACTTTACCAAACAATATTGAGGCGATATTTAAAATTAAGTGAAAAAAATGAAGGAACTATTATAAAATAGTAAGGTATACCATTTATGGAAAAGGAGTTAACTATGAACTTTAAGAAGATTTTGTTTGGACTCATATCTTTTTTTGCTTTTCTAGCCGTGCTGTTAATGGTAGAGAAAGGGAGCAGTACTTCATTTGATTCATCTGCTGCCAATTGGCTGCATCCATTATCGTTTCTCCGTTTCTTCGGCATCTTTGGAACGGAGCTGGTCATTGGCGGAGGCAGCATCGCCCTGATTATTTTCCTGTGGTGGTGGAAAAAAGATTATTACGGAATAGCGCTGCTATTGGTATCAGTAGCAGGTGGGAATCTCCTTAATAAATGGCTGAAGGGAGCCGTCATGAGGGAGCGCCCGCCGATGGCACACGGAGAAGAAGGCTATAGCTTCACGAGCGGCCACGCAATGGTTGGAATCATTTTTTATTTATTGGCTGCTTACTTCATAGCAGGCTCCATGAGGAAAACTTCGGCCAAAAAAGGAGTATTTATCGCAGGGGGATTACTTGCTCTTTTGACAGGGCTTAGCAGGATCGTGACATATGCTCATTATCCTACAGATGTTATCGGAGGCTATTTTCTGGGATTTTCCGTATTCATGTTCCTTCTTGCCCTTTATGAAAAACTGCAAACAAAAAGCAAACGGATATAAACCCGTTTGCTTTTTTTACTAGACTAAAAACATAGCAACAATGGTTGTGACAATTAATCCGAGGACGACTGGAAGGAGGTTTCTTCTGGCAAGTTCGAACGGGTCCACATTACAGATGGCAGCTGCTGGAATCAGTGCCCATGGGACAAGCGTACCGCCGCCAACCCATATCGCAGCAATCTGTCCAAGTGCTGTCAATGTGGCAGCTCCAGCACCGATGGCGTGGGCGAATAGATTGGCAATTGAACCAGCGAGGGAGATGCCTGAGAATCCTGAGCCGTCTAGTCCGGTGATGGCTCCTACAGCCGTAAGCGTAATAGCCCCGATTTCTTTTGAAAGTGGAACAATGGAAGCCAATCCGACTCCAAGGTCATTCACAATTCCTTGGGATCCTTTTGGAAGGAAGTCCCCGACGATCGTTTGAAATCCGGCGTCCCCTAAATAAAAGAAAGCAGCAATCGGAATGACGGGGCCGAACACTTTGAAGCCGAATTGGAAACCATCAATTAAAAATTGAGTGGTTTTTTCCAATCCTTTATTTTTGAAGCCCGCCAGCGTAATCAAAAGCATGATGAAAATGGACGTACCACCGACAAGTGCTGTGGCATCGCCGCCCTGTAAATTAAAATGGACCATGCCCCAGATGTCGAGAGCGAATAAAACAGGAATGAGAATGGCGAAAAACTTTTTCCATCCCATTGATAGATTGGTCTCTTCTCCAGGCAGATTTTGCGTATCTGCTACCACAGAACTGTCCACCTTCAGGACACCCTTTTTCATATCTCGCTTCAAGAACCAGAAAGCCGTGACTGTGGTAACAACACCCATTACGATGACAAGCGGAATGCTCGCTTGAATAACCTCATTGACTGGAAGACCTGCTGCATCGGCTGTCAGTTTTGGTGCAGCCTGAATGACAAAGTCTCCCGAAAGTGCAATGCCGTGCCCGAATAAGTTCATGGCCATTGCAATCCCCAATGCTGGAAGGCCAACACGGAGCGCCACTGGTACAAGGACTGCCCCCATCAATGCAACGGCAGGAGATGGCCAGAAGAACCAGGAAATGATCATCATCAAAATCCCAATCGTCCAATACGCAAGCGCAGGTGTTTTTATCAATTTAGTAAACGGTGAGATCATGACATCGTTTATACCTGTCGAGGTAAGGCTTCGACTCATAGCTACGATTATGGAAATCACGAGGATGGTTGATAACAATTCACTGATGGCATATATAAAACTATTGAAAACGCTGGTGACAGAATGGGTAAGGGACCCTGTAGCGGTGAGGGCAATCAGGAAAATACCTGCAATGCATAGTATCGATGTATCACGCCTGAAAATCATGAAGAGAATGATCAAGCCAATGAAAACGACATAAATCCAATGAAGCGAAATCAATTCAACTCCCACATTAATTCCTCCTTTGTTTTGTTCGACAGTCCGGGCGAATATGGATATACGCCCGTTTTCTGTAATACAGAATATGAACAGAAAGAAAACATGTGAGAACACAGCCAATATATTTTCCGTCTTGGGACGGAGATGAATTCAAGCGGACGAATGTTAAGGTTTGCTGGAAAATTTCTTAAGATAATTAAAGGAAATAAAATATATTTACCGAAGTTAATTTATTGATAGGTGAAAAGGCGGGGGAAGATTTGAGATATAAGACAGGAAGACAATGGGTGATTTCATTCATATTGCTCATGATTGGATTATTATTATTATTGGTGAATATTGGTGTCATTTCCTTGGAAATAAAAGAGGTTTTTGTCATATTCGTTCCTTTTTTGCTCGTAATGTACGGTTTGTCCTCTTTCATAAAAGGTATTATGCACCGTTCTACAGGCTCTCTTTTTTGGGGGTTATATACATTAAGCTATGGAGGACTTTTATTGGCTGCCCACTGGGGAATGATTTCCTTCTCTTGGGGAGATTGGTGGAAGCTGTGGCCAATCTTGATAGTTGCAATTGCCATCAGCGGTCTGTTCTTCAAGAAAAGAATGAAGGTCCTGATAGAAGGGAACTACCCTTTCCAGAATAATGGCGAGGATGAAGATGACGAAGAGGAAGAAGAGAACACTGGTATAACCCTAAAGAAAGATAAGAAAGAACGTAAAATCAATAGTTATATTATCGGGGATGTGAAGTTCAAAGACCCGAATTGGGCGGTTGAGCCTATGACTTTAACCAATGTCATCGGAGACTATTATTTTGACTTTAGCAAGGCTTATATTCCCGAGAAAAGGACGCCTATTAAAATCAAAGGCTGGATCGGGGATATCAAAATGCTTGTCCCGGAGGATTTGCCTGTCAGGATTACCATTGAGGTGAAAATAGGGGATATCAAAATATTCAATGGAACGTCTGAGGAACTGCTGCGTTCCAATATGTATTATGAGTCTCCGGGATATGAAGATGCTGTTAAAAAACTTGATTTGACGATTAAGCTTGGAATCGGCGATATCCGGATTGATAGGGTATGAGAAGGGAAGGACTGGGATGAAGACACTGAATATCAGAATTTGGTTCGTCCAAAGTTTTTTGTTGATGGGCGTTCTCGGAGGACTGATCTTTTTCTCCGGCCTCCAGGTTTACATATTATTTTCCCCGGAGCCGATTATCTCTTTACAAAGTTCCATTTATCTATCTTTATTTCTATTTTTGCTCCTTATCATCTTAAGCCTGTACTTCGGTTTTCGCGGCGGCTACTTGTTTAAAGGAAGGCTCGACAGTCTTTTGACATTTGTGACCACACTGAGGAGCGGGAAGTTTTCTGCGAGAATCACAAAGTCTGAGAACGATGAGATTGGATTGATTACGGATGAACTCAACCACTTGGCACAGTTCATACAAGATCAAGTAAAATCTTTGCAAAGGCTGGCAGATGAAAAGTCTGAGCTGGCCAATCAGGCCCATCATGCAGCAGTCATCGAAGAAAGGCAGCGGCTTGCCAGGGAGCTGCATGATTCTGTAAGCCAGCAGCTATTTGCACTCGGCATGCTCTCTTCAGCTGCCATCCGCATCATTGAAGAAGATTCGAATCAGGCAAAAGGGATGCTGGAACAGGTCGCTCAAATTGCCTCCAAAGCACAAGGGGAAATGAGGGCATTGCTTCTGCATCTCCGTCCAATCGACCTGAAGGGAGACTCCTTGAGGGAAGGTTTGATCAAACTTGTGAGGGAATTAAAAGAAAAGAGCAATCTTGAAATTGAAATGAGGATTGAAGAAATCGAACATCTTTCAAAAGGGACAGAAGCCCACGTTTTCAGGATCGTTCAGGAAGCGCTGTCGAACATCCTTCGCCATGCACATGCGGAAAAAGTGAAAATTGTCTTGGAAAGAAGTAAGGATATGCTGCATTTATATATAAGCGACGATGGAAAAGGATTTGGGGTCCATGCGTCAAAAATGACATCATTTGGACTTCAGTCTATGAGGGAGCGCTGCGAAGAATTAGGCGGGGTTTTTCAAATACGTTCCAAAGAAAATGAAGGAACCTATATTAATATCAGAATACCTGTAGAGGAGGTGCTGAAGATTGGATAAGATTAAAGTATTGATTGTGGATGATCATGAAATGGTTCGTCTGGGGATGAGATCCTATCTGATGACCGAAAAGGACATTCATTTAGTCGGGGAGGCATCTTCCGGTAAAGAGGCATATCGGCTTGCCCAGGAACATAAACCGGATGTCATCCTGATGGATTTACTGATGGAGGATGGAACAGGCATTGAAGCGACAAAGAATATTTTATCGATACACCCTGACTGCAAAGTGATCATATTAACAAGCTACTATGATGATGAGCAGGTATTCCCTGCACTTGAAGCGGGTGCCCACAGCTATCTTCTCAAGACAGCCAAAGCGGAAGAAGTGGCACAGGCTATTTTTAAGTCCATGAACGGGGAAGTGGTCATTGAGCCGAAAGTGGCAACGAAGATGATGAATCGTTTCCGCCAAAAGGATAAAAAGCCGCATGAGGAACTGACGGAAAGGGAATTGGATGTTCTGAGATGTTTGGGAAATGGGCTGACAAACCAGGAAATCAGCGAAAAGTTGTTCATCGGTGTAAAGACAGTGAAGACCCACGTGAGCAATATCCTAAGCAAATTGGGAGTATCTGACCGGACGCAAGCAGCCATCTACGCCAACAGAAATGGATTGATAGATTGAGAATTATAGACAACAAAAAAACCGCAAATCGCGGTTTTTTTTGTTGTAAACTTCAGTCCATCTTAATGGATTTCGGAAAGGTCAGGCGCACTGTATTTGGTCACGAAGGATGCTCGTGGGAATAAGTCTTTTTGAGCGTCCATTCCTTCACTGGTGCCGCGCTTTTCATGCGCTTTTGCATAGGCTTTGGAATCCTGCCAGGCATGGAATGCATCAGCATCTGCCCATTGGGTCATGATGACATAGGTATCTGAATTCATTGGTCTCAGAACACGGATCGATATAAATCCAGGCTCAGATTCAATCTGTCTCGCCCTATTTTTAAAGCGATATTCAAAGACCGGTCTTCCTTCGTCTGTCACAGGGATATTGTTGCAGACGACGAATCCTTGTTGGGCCAATTCCCCGTGGGCGTCGATGACCTCGTATTTTCTTGGCTCCTCAAAAATGCTTTCACCGGCTGTTTCATGCATCAAGACTGTACCTTCAGCATTTTGAGCCAAAATTAATTTTTCGCTTTTGTGCTTTTCATATATTTTTAATAAATAATCATATGTACCGCTTGTCATGTAAAAGTTCATCCTACATTCACCTCGACTAGAATTATTAATAATAGTATGCCATCACTTTAAAGAAGATAGACGATGACAATTCTACTTTACCCAAATTCTTTCACCATCAAACTTCCTGCCAAGTCATGTAAAATCGGCAATTTTATGACATTTTATCTTGAAATCTATACTTTTGAAATCAAAAAGACTATAGTGAAAACGAATGAAATGGAACGCTAAATGGATACGCATATGCCTTATAAGAACGCAGCTGGTCTCAATGGAAGCGCTTTTGTCCTTTTTGAGATAAGAAGTTTTTTGTTTTGGCTATTTTATAATACAATAAAGAAAGTAATGATTTGAAAGGTGGACACGGCAATAATGAGCAGAATAACGAATGATACATTCCTGAGAGCGGCCAGGGGAGAAAAGACAGAAAAAGTGCCTCTATGGTATATGAGGCAAGCAGGGCGCTCACAGCCTGAATATAGAGCAATCAAAGAAAAGTACTCCCTATTTGAAATTACTCATCAGCCTGAACTATGCGCATATGTGACCAGGCTTCCCGTTGAACAGTACGATGTGGACGCAGCCATCCTTTATAAGGACATCATGTCCCCGCTTCCAGCAATCGGGGTTAAAGTCGATATCAAAGCAGGGATCGGACCAGTCATCGACAATCCTATTCGATCAATGGCTGATGTAGAAAAGCTGGGAGAAATCAGCCCCGAAGATGACGTACCATACGTATTGGATACAATCCGCCTTCTTACACAGGAGCAGCTGACTGTTCCGTTGATCGGGTTTGCAGGCGCGCCGTTCACAATTGCGAGCTATATGATTGAAGGCGGTCCATCCAAAAACTATAATAAAACAAAAGCTTTTATGTATTCCGAGCCGAAAGCATGGTTTGCTTTAATGGATAAACTTGCGGATATGACGGTAAGGTATGCCAAAGCACAAATTAAGGCAGGTGCGAAAGCATTCCAAATTTTCGACTCATGGGTCGGTGCTTTAAATGTTGCGGATTACAGAGTATTTATCAAACCAGTCATGGAAAGGATTTTCACAGAGCTGAAAGGTGAAAATGTTCCATTGATCATGTTTGGAGTCGGTGCGAGCCATTTGGCTATGGAATGGCATGATCTGCCAATCGATGTAGTGGGGCTTGATTGGAGGCTCCCTATTGAAGAGGCAAGAAGCAAAGGCATTACCAAAACGGTTCAAGGAAACTTGGATCCTGCCATCCTTTTAGCTGCTTGGAACGTGATAGAAGAAAGAGTGAAGGATATTTTGGATCAAGGGATGCAGGAGCCGGGCTATATTTTTAATCTCGGACATGGCGTCTTCCCATCCGTCAATCCGGATACACTGAAAAAAGTCGCTTCGTTTGTTCATGAATACAGCGCTTCAAAGAAGTAAAGAGCACATTTTAGTTTGCATCACGTTTGGGAACAAAATATACTTGGCGTAATTTAGAATGGGGGTTTTATTTCAATGAAGAAAAAAATGGGTTTGCTTGTCATGGCTTATGGAACACCATATAAAGAAGAAGATTTAGAGCGGTATTATACACATATCAGACATGGAAGAACACCTTCACCTGAATTGCTGGAAGATCTGCGCAGCCGATATCAGGCGATCGGGGGCATTTCTCCGTTAGCCCACATTACCCAGCAGCAGGCGGAAAAGCTTGAAGCACATCTAAATGAGATTCAGGATGAAATTGAATTTAAGGCGTACTTAGGACTAAAACATATTGAACCTTTTGTGGAAGATGCCGTGAAGCAAATGAAGGAAGATGGACTTGAAGAAGCAGTATCAATAGTCCTCGCACCGCATTTCTCCACTTTCAGCGTAAAATCATATAACGGGCGGGCAAAAGAAGCCGCTGCCAATTTAGGCTGCCTCGAAATTCAATCTGTCGAGAGCTGGTACAAGGAACCTAAATTCATAGAGTATTGGGTTGAAAAGGTAAAGGAAGTATACAGCCAAATGCCGGATGAAGAAAGAGGACAAGCATGTCTGATTGTTTCAGCACACAGCCTGCCTGAGAAAATTCTTCAGTCTGGGGACCCATATCCTGATCAATTGAAAGAAACTGCACAGATGATTGCTGAAAAAGCAGGTATTACGGAATATGCCGTAGGATGGCAAAGTGCCGGGAATACTCCCGAACCTTGGCTTGGCCCGGATGTACAGGATCTTACAAGAGATCTTTTTCATGAGAATCATTATAAAGCATTCGTGTATATCCCAGTCGGGTTTGTTTCCGATCATTTAGAAGTGCTTTATGACAATGATACTGAATGTAAAATTGTGACCGATGAAATTGGCGCTAGCTATTATCGCCCGGAAATGCCGAATAGTCAGCCGGCATTCATCGATGCGTTGGCTTCAGTTGTACTAGATAAATTAAAAGAAAACCAGTAATGATAAAGAAGGCGATGAATCGTGATGGAAGAGAAACAAAAGGTGGCAGTCATCGGCGGCGGAATGACAGGATTGGCAGCCGCCTATTATTTACAAAAGACCATCAAGGAGAAAAAGCTTCCAATCGAGGTTGTACTGATTGAAGCCAGCCATCGTTTAGGGGGAAAAATACAAACTGTCTATAAGGATGGATTTGTTATTGAGCGCGGACCTGATTCGTTTCTTGCCCGAAAACAGAGCGCTTCGAGATTAGCGAAAGAAGTTGGACTTGAAGATAAGCTTGTCAGCAATACGGCTGGAAGGTCCTACGTAATGGTGAACGAAAAGCTTCATCCGATGCCTGAAGGAGCAGTGATGGGGATACCCACTAAGATATCGCCATTCATCACGACTGGATTATTCTCAGTTCCCGGGAAAATGCGGGCAGCAGCTGATTTTGTGATGCCCCGCTCTAAAGAAATCGGAGATCAATCCTTAGGCAGCTTTTTTCGAAGAAGGCTTGGAGATGAGGTCGTCGAGAACCTGATTGAACCTCTTCTATCAGGTATTTATGCGGGAGATATCGACAAGCTTAGCCTGATGTCGACATTCCCGCAGTTTTATGAAGTGGAACAGGAACATCGCAGCTTGATTATGGGAATGAAGAAAACAACACCTGCCCCAACTCCCAACAAGAACAAAAAGAAAAAAGGCATGTTTTTGACTTTCAAATCCGGACTGCAATCCTTTGTGGATGAAATCGAGCAGCAGCTTGATAAAGGAAGTGTAGTAAAAGGTGTGAAAGTCGAAGGGATTGAAAGGGAAGAGAAGGGCTATCATCTTCAATTGAGCAGCGGGGAAGAATTAACTGTAGACAGTGTAATCGTCACAACTCCCCATCATGCTGTGCAATCCATGTTCAACAGCCTGGGCTTCTTTGATCCTTTAAAAAGTATGCCGGCTACCTCCGTGGCAACCATTGCAATGGCTTTCCCAGAAGAAGCCATTAAGAGAGATATCGATGGAACTGGATTTGTCGTTTCCCGAAATAGTGATTATACGATAACAGCCTGTACATGGACCCACAAGAAGTGGCCGCACACGACTCCTAAAGGGAAAGTGCTTCTTCGCTGTTATGTAGGAAGAGCAGGGGATGAGGCTGTTGTTGATCTTTCAGATGAAGAAATCGAACAGATTGTCCTTGATGATTTGAAGAAGACAATGGACATTTCCATGAAGCCCGAGTTTTCCATTGTCAGCAGATGGAAGGAAGCAATGCCTCAATATACGGTCGGACATAAAGAACGCATGCAGAATATTTATCGGAATATCGAGAATGAACTGCCTGGCGTCTTTGTCGCAGGAAGCTCTTTTGAAGGCCTTGGCTTGCCGGACTGCATCGATCAAGGTGAAGCGGCTGTGGCAAAAACTCTTCAATATCTTTCAGAAAAATAAAAGCTTAAAACCCCCTTTTAGATGAGAGGGGGTTTTTACGTTATAATATTTTTTTAACCCTAAAAGCATTCCGCTGCACTGTCCAATTCTGTGGAAATTCATTAGCAAGCTCCCAATAGCTGATGCCTCTTAATTGATAGATTTTTACCGTATCCATCTTGGCCTTCATGCTTCTTGCATCTTCAAACCACACTTCATGCTGCTGGCCGCTTTCATCTGTATAGCGGAAATAAGGTGATTCATACGTATAGTTATAGTTAATGGGTACATTATATCTCACAGCGAGCTTTCTTGCGTCAATAGGGCTGATGGTCCTTGCGATGGTCCCTTTCTGCCAAGGGATTTTCCAATCCCGTCCATATAATGGTGCACCCATCATGATTTTATTGGCTGGGATGACCGTTACGGCATAATCAAGGACTTTCCTTACTTCATTGATAGGAGCAATGGCAAGTGGAGGTCCCCCAGCCCATCCCCATTCATACGTCATAAGGACAATGAAGTCGACGATCTGCCCCTGAGCCTTATAATCATGCGCTTCATAAAGCAATCCCTTTTGATCGGCCTTTAATTTAGGAGCAAGAGCAGTTGAGACGGAAAAACCCTCTGGATGAAGCTTGGAGACAACTTTCTTTAGGAATGCAGAATAATTGTCCCTGTCCTCCGGGTTAACGTACTCAAAGTCAAAATTCACGCCTGAATATCCTTTTCTGAGTTCGGTCAAAATATTGCCTATGAGTTTATCCTGGAGGGCAGGATCCCTTAAAATGGCGGCAGCCAAATCAGAATCGAATTTTCCATTCGCAAAGTTTGTCAGGACAAGTAGTGTGGCAGCTTGATTGGATTTTGCAGCTGGGATGAGCACTTGATCGTTCTTGCTTCCCAATGTAGTGATGGTTCCTTCTTTTGTCACCGCATGTGTAAAAGGGGATAAGTAAGTGAAATACTGTGCAAGCTGCTGGACTTTTTGCCGTTCAGAGTCAGTTGTGCTGGTGGTATACGCATTCACTTCAGCTTCCGGCCGTTCAAGGGCTGGAATTTTTATTTGCTGCCCTGCATAAAGCATCGAATTTTGATTCAGTCCGTTCATTTCAAAAAGTGATTGAAGGGGGACACCGAACTTCTGTGAGATTTTCCACAGATTATCTCCTGATTGAATGGTGTACGAAAATGATGGCAGGATCAAAAATTCACCTGGAAAGAGAGCATCCGGATTTGAGATTTGATTGATGCGCTGCAGTTCACTAAAAGCTGAATTCGTTTTCTGTGCAATGCTGTAAAGCGTATCTCCCCTGGATACTACATACTCCTTGGAAGGCTCCGGGATCATCAAAGCTTCTCCCGGCAATAATTTATTGGCGCTAGGAAGAAGGTTGAGCGAAACAATTTGATTGATGGCTGCACCATATTTTTGGGAGATGAGCCATAGGTTTTCTCCATACTGAACCACGTGAATCTTCATTTGCATCTCTCCCGTCATTAAACATGTCGTTCTATTTATATTCAGAAGACGGGAGAAAATATGTTCAAACCTTCATTAAATGGTCCACTGGTTATGAATCAGAGCAGCAAGCCTCCATTTGCCGCCATCGTCCTTTACATAAACGAAATACAAACTGGTCCAATCCATGAATCCATTTGAATCAGTTCCTTTGAAGTAATATTCAATTGTATGGCCACCAGGAAAGTAGTCTTTGATATTCATCATTGCATTTCCACGGTCCTCAAGCTTATCAAAAATGACTTCGTCCGGGTCCGGGTATGGATTATTTAATAAGAATTTATGAACAAAATTCTTCGCGGTAAGTTCGATTGGGATTCCGCTGCCATCCCCGATGCCCCAAGTATAAAGGGAAGAGTCATCCATTAATGAAGGAAGGTTTTCTTTCTTTAGGCGTACAGGGTTTTCACCGATAGCAGCATAAGGCGAGAAAAGAACGCTCCCGTTGTCAGGGATATATTCGCTGAGGCAATCGAAGTCCTCATTTCTCAGGCATTGATAAATTTCCTCTGACATATCCTTCAATGCCTCTTCTGTTGTCACGTGAGGACTTTTGGATGTCGATGGAGCAGGTTGGACAGTTTCATGTTCCTTGCATCCTCCCAAAATCAATATCAACGAAAAAATGCCCAATTTCCAAACCTTCATCTGTTTCTCTCCTTTCGACTTCTTCTTATCATAAATAATTCAATAAAAGCGGTGAAGTTTCCTTGTAAAATAGATTAGTTTATGTTAAATTACTTTAAGTGGTTGACCGAATTTCAAATCCGGTCAATTAGTCAGAATGAGGTGATGAATTGACTGTAGATCGAAAGAAGCAAATCATAGAGGCTGCTACAAAATCATTTTCTCTTTTTGGATATAAAGCAACCACAATGGATCAAGTTGCTAAAATTGCATCTGTCGGCAAGGGAACCATTTATACTTTTTTCAAAAATAAAGAGGAATTGTTCGACGAAATCGTCCGGACGATGATAGCTGAAATGAGAGAAGCAGCAGAAGAAGTAATTGATGAAGACAGACCATTTTTTGAAAATGTCCACCATGCATTGCTGAGGATCCTTGAATTCAGAAAGGAGCATCAATTATCCATTAAACTTTTCCAAGAGGAAAAAGAAATAGGGACGCCGGTTGTGCTTGAAGTGCTTGCTAAATTAGAAAAGGCCATCATTTCATTTATTAAAATAAAAATCCAGACAGCAATCGATAAAGGCGAAATAAAACCATGCGACCCTGAAATCACGGCATTCATCATGCTTAAATTATATGTCTCATTCATATTTGACTGGGAAAAAAATCATGAACCTATGGGTAAAGATCAAATATCTGAGCTATTTGAACTTTATTTATTTCAAGGATTATCACCTAGATGATCCGCTATTTTTTGAGAAAAAATGACCAAATGAACATAATGGTCATTAATACTAAATCTGTAATTAGAGAAAATAATCAAATAAGGAGGCTTCATACGTGAGAAAATCATTATTTCGCGAAGAATGGAAAGCCATCTTCACAAAGAAGAAGTTCCTTATCTCCATGATTGCCATATTATTCATTCCAATCATGTACTGCGGTGTTTACCTTTGGGCGTTTTGGGATCCATACGGCCATTTAGATAGACTCCCTGTCGCTATTGTCAATGAAGATAAAGGTGCTGAGATGGAGGGGGAAGCTCTTCATTTAGGGGATGACCTGGTAGATAAATTAAAGGAAAATGATAAATTTGATTTTCATTTTGTCAGCAAGGAGTCAGGCTATAAAGGGCTTGAAAGAGAGAAATATTACATGCTCATTCAAATCCCTGAAAATTTCTCGGAAAATGCCACTACTCTGATGGATGAAAAGCCTAAAAAACTGACATTAAAGTATGTTCCGAACCAAGGCTATAATTTTATTTCTTCACAAATAGGGGAATCAGCCATGAAGGATATAAAGGCTGAATTGTCTAAAGAAGTGACAAAAACGTACGCGGAAAGCATCTTTGATAACATTAAAAAACTGGGCAATGGGTTAGAAGAGGCAAGTGAAGGTTCTCAAAAACTTGATGACGGCGCCCATAAAGTTTCTGATGGAGCCGAGAAGCTGAAACAGAACCTGGAGATGCTTGCGGGGAAATCGGTGGAATTTACGACCGGAGTATCTAAATTGAAATCCGGCGCCAATGAACTTGCCAAAGGTTCCGATTCCCTTGCTGCTGGACTTGGCAAATTATCAGAGGGCCACAGCCAGCTGCTGAAAGGTGCAAAAGACGCACAGGCAGGTTCTGAAAAATTAGCAGAAGGTGCACAAAAATCCCAGGCTGGCCTTCAAAAAGCGGATGAATCCATGGGACAGATTGTCGCAGGATCCAACCAGCTTAGTGCAGGTGCTGACAGCCTTGCAGAGAATCTTAAGAAATTGGAAGCAGGCGCTGGCCAAACTTCAAATGGCGCCAAGCAGCTTGAAACGGGAATCAGTACTTTACAGGAACAATTGAATGCATTGATGCCGATGCTTCCAGATGATCAAAAAGCAAAACTGCAGGGTGCATTGGCACAGCTGCAAGCAGGCAGCAAGTCATTGTCAGCCGGCACGAACCAGCTTCAAGGTTCTGCAGGACAGCTTTCAACAGGAGCATCAACGATTGCTGATAAGATGAAACAGCTTAATGCTGGGCAGCAGCAATTAAAAAGCGGGTTAGATCAATTATCCGCCGGCTCCGGCCAGCTTGCAAAAGGTGCCAATGATCTGGCTTCTGGACAAAGCAAGCTTGTAGATGGCATGGGTGTTTTTGGCGGCAAGCTGAATGAAGCGAAAAATGGCGCAGATAAGCTTGCACAGGGTGCAGGACAGCTGGCAGGCGGAATGAATCAATTATCATCTGGTTCCAATCAGCTGACAGATGGAGCCCAGAAGCTTGCAGATGGATCCAAAGATTTATCGAATGGAACAAACGATCTTTCAGAAGGTACGAAAGAACTGCATGATAAATTGGCAGAAGGTGCGGATGACGCAAATTCTGTAAAAGCGGACAATGACACTTACGATATGATGGGTGAACCGGTTAAAGTAAAGAAAAACGGAATCAATAAAGTACCTAACTACGGTACTGGATTCGCTCCGTATTTCATCTCATTGAGTTTATTTGTCGGGGCTCTGGTCCTTTCAATCATATTCCCTCTAAGGGAACCAGCAGGAAGACCAAGAAACGGCTTCAGCTGGTTCATCGGAAAATTTGGGGTCGTTGGCATCGTCGGAATCATTCAATCCTTGATTGTCGATGCAATCCTGCTTTACGGACTTGATTTGAAAGTGGAGAGTATCCCATTATTTGTAGTGGCTACGATAGTTACGAGTATCGCTTTTATCTCCATTATTCAATTCCTGGTTACTGCTCTTGGGGATCCGGGAAGGTTCATCGGAATTATTGTCCTGATTCTTCAGTTGACAACCAGTGCCGGAACCTACCCGCTTGAAACTATCCCGAAACCATTGCAGCCGATTCATTATCTGCTGCCGATGTCTTATTCCGTGCAGGCATTCAAAGCTGTTATTTCAAGCGGCGACTTTGCCTACATGTGGACGAATTTGAACATGTTGTTCATTTATATTGCAGGCTTCCTGCTTCTGTCATTGATTTACTTCCTGGCTACATTCAGAAGAAAGTTCAAAAACGGCAGTTTGGAAGAAGCAGCAGAATAAAAAAACTGGCCAGTGCAGATGGTGCACTGGCCAGTTTTTGTTTTTTGTTGATTTAGTTAAGCTTTTTGATGGTATCAATGATTTCATCATATGGAACGTCTTTGTTCCCTGCGTAATTTTTCTCCAGGATTTCTCCTTTTTTATTGATGATATAAAAGGAAATTCCGTGAATTACCTGGTCACCGCTATCCGGTTTCTTGACGAAAGCACTGAAGTTGTCTTTGGCAAATTGTTCAATTTTATCTTGGGAGTATCCCGTTAAAAAGTGCCATTTTGAAAGGTCGCCATCATATTTTCCTGCATATTCTTTAAGGGCTTCAGGCGAGTCCACCGCAGGATCGACACTGAAAGATACAAATTCCACATTATCGAGCCCTTCTTCTTCGACTTTCTTCTGCAGTTCACTCATGTTATGGGTCATTGGCGGACAAATGGTTGTACAGCTTGTAAAGACAAAGTCAGAGACCCAGATTTTCCCCTTTAGATCTTTTAAGCCGAATTTTTTGCCGTTCTGATCAGTAAATGTAAAGTCCTCTACTTTTTTCGTTGTTTTGGGAGCTGAAGAACATCCCGATAGAACCAGAATGAAAACAGCTGTGATTGCAATAAGCAAGCGGAGTTTTTTTACCATATGTACCTCCAAGAAATGATTTCATATACTACATCCCATTATAACCGAACAAAGGGAAGTTACTGAAACAGAGGAAGAATGTTCTAGAAAAATTCACAAAAGAAAAGCCTGCCCTAAGGCAAGCTCAATAAGTAATATTCATACTACAGTTCACTGATCCCCATACACTTGTCACATTTATTGCCGTAGCATTCATGCTGTTCATCCATCTGCTGCCCGCATTCGGAGCAGTTTTTGGCAGGGAGATTTTTAAAGAATTCCAATACATTATGAAGCATCTTCATCATCCTTCCTGGAATTTGTTATAATACTGTTCTTATTTTATTATATTGTATTATAACAGTTTTATTCTGGTCAACAATAATTGGTATCTTTTTGCGATAGGATGAAAAAATAGGCATATTGGAGGAAATGTCATTATATTTCGGCTAAAATAAAGATGGAGGGGATTTATTTGGAACTGACGATTGTAGGACACTGGGGAGGCTATCCAAAACAGAATGAAGCGAGCACAGGGTACTTGCTTACACATGAGGGTTACCATCTCTTAATTGACTGTGGAAGTGCAGTATTGTCTCAGCTTCAGAATTACATACAGCCTGAAATGGTGGATGCTGTGATCATTTCACATTATCACCCTGATCATATTGCAGATATAGGTGTGCTGCAGCACGCACTTTTAATTAATAAATTTTTGGGAAAGAATAATCGGAATTTATCGATATACGGACACACTGAAGATGATCAAGCATTCCGTGGTTTGTCGTTTAGGGATGTAACGAAAGGGGAGGCATATGACCCTTCCCAGTCGATAAAAATCGGACCGTTTACGATCAAGTTTTTAAAAACGATTCATCCGGTCCCGTGCTATGCCATGTGTATCGAAGCGGGCGGCAAAAAGTTAGTATACACCGCTGATTCATCATTCCAGGAGTCATTCATTCCATTTTCAGAAAAAGCGGATGTGCTGCTTTGTGAATGCAATTTTTATGGAGAGATGGATGGATCTTCAGCAGGACATATGAATAGCCGCGATGCTGGAAATATTGCGGAAAAAGCGGATGTGTCCAAGCTTATTCTGACTCATCTGCCTCAATTCGGAGATCTCACTCAGCTCGTTGACGAGGCGTCCGAGATATTTAGCGGGGAAGTCATGCTTGCAGCCGCTGGTTTGAAGATAACGATTTAGAAAGTAGAGGGAAAAATCATGCTTTTTATTGATAATCAAGGAATTACCGATCCAAGGATCAATCTGGCCATCGAAGAGTTTGCCGTTAAACATTTGGATATTGATGAAACGTATTTACTGTTTTATATCAACAGACCATCAATCATTATCGGTAAGAATCAAAATACAATCGAAGAAATCAATACGGACTATGTTGATAAAAACGGGATCATTGTGGTTCGCCGGCTTTCCGGAGGGGGAGCGGTATACCACGATTTGGGCAATCTGAATTTCAGCTTTATCACCAAGGATGACGGTGAGAGCTTCCATAATTTTAAGAAATTCACAGAGCCGGTTGTCCAAGCACTTAAAAATCTAGGGGTCAATGCTGAGCTTAGCGGCCGGAATGATATCTTAGCCGAAGGCAGGAAAATTTCCGGCAACGCTCAGTTTTCCACTAAAGGAAAAATGTTCAGCCACGGAACCCTTTTATTCGATTCGGAAATGGATCATGTGGTTTCTGCGTTGAAAGTAAGAAAAGATAAAATTGAATCAAAAGGAATTAAGTCCATCCGCAGCAGGGTGGCGAACATATCAGAGTTCTTGGAAGAAAAAACATCAATCGAGGAATTCCGTTCTTTGATCCTTAAGAACATTTTCGGCGGAGAGGATAAAATCCAGGAATATAAACTGACCGAACAGGATTGGGAGAAGATCCACGAGATTTCGAAGGAGCGCTATCAGAATTGGGATTGGAATTACGGGAAATCCCCCAAATTCAATCTGCAGCATTCCCACCGTTTCCCTGTCGGCCAAATTGATGTACGGCTCGAAGTGAACAAAGGAAGAATTGAAAACTGCAAGATCTATGGAGATTTCTTTGGTGTAGGCGATGTTTCTGAAGTAGAGAATCTGCTTGCAGGCGTGCGCTATGAAAAAGCTGAAATCGAAAAGGCGCTTGAACCGGTCGATGTCAAACACTACTTTGGAAATATCACAAAAGAAGAGTTCATCGATTTATTGTGGTAAAATTCAATTAAAATGTACAAGTCATCATTTTAATCCAGTTTTTATATGGAGGAAATATGCTTCAAAAATTCGGTTTTACCCAGTATGAGAGCAAAGTCTATGAGGCTCTTCTATCAAGCACCGAGCCTCTTGATGCAGCCCAGCTCGTGAAATATTCCGGCGTTCCAAAGGCGAAGATATACGAAGTCCTTGGGAGGATGTCGGAAAAAGGAATGATTTTGGATTCCGTATCAGAGAAGAAAAAGCTATATATGGCATTGCCATTGGAGCTTGCCATTAAGAAGCTGACGTCTGAGTTTCAGGAAAGCATCGACCATTTAAAAGCAAATACGCCGAAAAAAACGATTACAGATGACAGGGTTTGGAGTCTGAAAGTGGATTCTTCCATTCAAGCGCAGTTCCTTGAACTTTTAGAGAAGGCAGACAGATCCATCCTTATCTCCATTTGGACCGATGAACTGGAAGCGTGTCTGCCGATTTTGGAGGAAAAGGAGCGGCAGGGTCTTCATGTCGAAGCATTGATAGTAGGAAATGCTAAAGCGGATTTGAAGAATCTGCACATTCTATCTCCGAATGAAGAACATCGGATGCTCGAAAAAAACAGGCTTCTTGTCATTGATGAAGAAGAAATTTTATTTGCAGGCGTCGAAGAGGGAGCCTGGCAGGCAATCAAAACCAAATCAAAACCGGTAGTGAAATTTTTCGCTGAGTTTTTCTACCACGATGTCGCCCTCGCAGAAATTACGAAAAGATATGAGGAAACCCTCATGTCAGATGAAGAAATCAAGAAGCTGCTGATGCGTCTTCGTTATTAGCAAAACGAAAGCGCCATTCCAATATTATGGAATGGCGCTTTTTGCTGTACATCAATTTTCACTTGTCTTTATGTTTTGCACTGGAGATCTGGAGATCGAAATCACAGCACATAAAAGGGAAAGAAGGATGAATGCCCCTCCTACGAACGCATTGTTCATCACGGATGACTGTTCAATGACAGCTCCGCCGATCAATGACCCCAACGCGATTCCGAAGTGCAGGGCCGAATTATTCAATCCTTGCTGGATATCGGCTGTTTCAGGGGATGATTCAATCAGATAGTTCTGCTGTGCAGGCGTGATCGCCCAGCTGAGCATGCTCCAAATCACCATGATGGCTGCGAATAGCGGCATGGAGAATGCCATCTTCGGCAAGATGAAGAGGACGACGGCGAAAATAGAAATGAAGGTAAGTATACTCTTCTTTGATCCGAATTTGTCTGCGGACCAACCGCCAAAACCACCGCCGAATACGGCAGAAATTCCAAAAATAAAATAAAAGATGCTGATCCACTCTGCATTTAAATTCAACGCTGTTTTTAGAAATGGAGTCAAGTAAGCGTAAAGCGTTAAATGTCCGGTTAAAAACAGAAAGGACGTGAGCTGTGCAAATAATATCTTGGAATCCTTCAGTGTCTTTAATTGCTGCTTAAGCGGGATGATGGGCTTCGGTTCGATTTTTTCTAATAGGAAGTAGACGCCTGCCATTGCCAAGACAGTCAAGAAGACAATGAATACGAATGGGCCGCGCCAGCCGAATGCATTCCCAATGACCAGGCCAATCGGGACGCCAAGCACTAATGAGCCGCTTATGCCCATGAAGATGATTCCGATAGCACGAGCCCTGAATTGTTCTTGAACGATACTCGAAGCAATCGTCACACATAACACAACCAGGAGCGAGCCGCTAGCTGCTGATATCATCCTGGAAATGAAAAGGATGGTGTAGGTAGGACTCACCATCGCTAAGATATTCCCGATTAAAAAGGAAAATAGCGTCCAGAGAAGAAGGGACTTCCTCTCAAACTTGGCTGTCATGGTCAGTAAGATCGGAGAGGCGATTGCAAAGACCAATGAATAGATGGTAATCAAACCGCCTGCTGTGCTGATCGAAATATCCAATCCATCTGCAACTAAATCGAGGATTCCTCCTACGATTAATTCAACCATCCCTGCGATAAAAGAAACGATGGCTAAAATATATACTTTGTAATTCAATGGGAGAACCCCTTTCTCTATCAAAAACTACCTTTTCCACTAGGTTACTACTACAATAGTAACCCTTTAGCGGTGTATACATCAAGTGAAAATTAATAGAGAAAAAAAGGCAAATTAGGATAGGATATTCCGCGACTTACGACAAACTTAGAAAATTTTTGAATGCCAATTTATTGAAAGAATAATATTCTTTCTATATAATATATTTTGAAAATTAAAAAATATAAATGAATGACCATTCATTCATTAAAGAAGGAGGGAGTATATGAATTTATCAAAACGGTTAAGTGAAACAGCAGCTGCACACGCAGCAAAACCAGCCTATTATTTTTTAGATCAAGCCACTTCTTACGGTGAATTAGACGGGGCTGTTACAAAGTTTGCTTCCGGTTTGGAATCTCTTGGAGTCACAAAAGGAGATCACATTGCTCTATTACTGGGAAACTCCCCGCATTTTATCATTGCGTTTTATGGTGCGATGCGTTTAGGTGCCACTGTCATTCCAATCAATCCGATTTACACTCAAGATGAAATTGGATACATATTGAATAATGGCGACGTGAAGGCCGTGGTCGCTTTGGATTTAATGGTTCCGCTAGTCGGAAAAGTGGAAGGGCTTCTGCCAAAAGTAGAGAACTATATCATCTGCCCGACTAAACAGGATTCTGCCATTGAAGAAGCGGTTGCCGCGCACCCAAAAATGAAATCGTTTTCAGAAGTATTGGAAACAGGTGCGCTTTCGTTTGAAGGGCCTGAACTGGATGAAGATGATGTTGCCGTCATCCTCTATACATCAGGTACTACAGGAAGACCAAAAGGGGCTATGCTCACTCACAAGAATCTATATTCCAATGCCAGGGATACAGGATCTTATTTGAAAATGAATGAGGATGACCGCGTCATTACGACTCTTCCGATGTTCCATGTGTTCTGTATGACAGTCGTATTGAATGCACCATTGATCAGCGGCGCTACTTTGCTGATCACTCCGAAATTCAGCCCCGCTGATATTTTCCGCATTGCTGAGAAATATCAAGCGACGGTTTTTGCCGGGGTTCCGACTATGTACAATTTTCTCTATCAATATCCAGAAGCTGATGCGGATAGCCTGAAGACTTTAAGGCTTTGCATTTCCGGCGGCGCTTCCTTGCCTGTTGCACTCCTGAAGAATTTCGAACAGAAATTCAAGGTGGTGATCTCTGAGGGGTACGGCTTGTCAGAAGCTTCACCTGTTACATGCTTTAACCCATTGGACCGCCCAAGGAAACCGGGCTCCATTGGAACCTCCATCATGAATACCAAAAATAAGGTTGTAAACGAACTTGGGGAAGAGGTACCTGTCGGGGAAGTGGGGGAATTAGTTGTCCAGGGTCCAAATGTGATGAAGGGCTATTACAAAATGCCTGAAGAGACAGAAGCTGCCATCAGGGATGGATGGCTATATACAGGCGATTTAGCCAAAATGGATGAAGAAGGCTATTTTTATATCGTCGACCGCAAAAAAGATATGGTCATCGTAGGCGGCTTCAATGTATACCCTCGCGAAGTAGAAGAAGTCCTTTACAGCCATCCTGATATTGTCGAAGCAGCTGTAATCGGTGTACCTGATCCAAACCAAGGGGAAGCGGTCAAATGCTTTGTGGTGAGCACAAACAAAGATTTGACAGAAGAACAGGTAGCCGAGTATTGCAGACAGCACCTGGCCAAATATAAACTTCCTTCCTCCATCGAATTCATCGAGGAGCTTCCGAAGAATACCACTGGCAAAATATTAAGAAGAGCGTTAAAAGATCATATCCTTCAATCTTGATAGATTAGAGCAGGCATTTTGCATGTCTGCTTTTTCTATGGAAAGTTTTGAAAGGGTTTGCATGAAAAATGTCGAATTAATAGATTGAACAAAGGAGGAGGAGTTTTAATGGAATCCATTTTATTGCAGCAAAAAAACCATATGGCAGCCGTCACAATCAATCGTGCAGATGCGATGAATGCCTTTAACTATGATACGTTATGCGAACTCGAGGAAGTAGTCGATGCGCTGAGGCTGAATCCGGATGTCCGGGTGGTGGTATTCAAAGGGGCCGGCAGCAAAGCATTCAGTGTCGGGGCTGATTTAAAAGAACGCAAGACATTGACTGAACAGCAAGTGAGACGGAATGTCTATAAAATTGGTGAAGTCTTTTCTGCTGTGGAGAAGCTTCCTCAGCCAACGATTGCTGCCATGAACGGCTATGCATTCGGAGGTGGGATGGAGCTTGCTTTATCCTGTGACTTCAGGATTGCCGTTGAAGAAGCGGTCATGGGGTTGACAGAGACAAGCCTCGGCATCATTCCAGGTGCTGGCGGGACACAGAGGCTTCCAAGGCTGATCGGAGAGGCAAAGGCACTCGAATTGATTTTAACGGCTAAGCGATTGACTGCAGAAGAAGCACTGCATTATGGAGTGGTCACTAAAGTCTGCAGCCGGGAAGAGTTTGAGAAGACGATTGCCGATTTTGCAGACAGCATGCTTGCCAATGGGCCGATTGCTTTGCAGCAGGCTAAATACGCCATCAAAAATGGAATGAATGCCGATTTGAATACCGGCCTTCAAATCGAGAGGAAAGCCTACGAAATCACGATTCCGACAGAAGACAGGGTGGAGGCTTTGCTCGCTTTCAGCGAAAAGAGGAAGCCGGTATTCAAAGGGAGATAGAATTTCATGCACAGCATTTCAATGAGTCATGCAATTGCAGATGAAATACTGAATTGGAGATATGAGCCTCCATATGACATTTACAATAACGAAAAATCAGAAGAGGCTTTTAAAGAATTTTTAGGGGGTTCCTATCAAGGCGTAATAAATGATGAAAGCACGATTATCGGTTTTTTCTGTGCGGGCAAAGCAGCACAGGTGCCGAAAGGGCATGAATATCATGTTTATCCGGATGGATACATAGATATAGGACTGGGAATGAAGCCCGCTCTTACCGGAAAGGGGAGGGGAAGCGAGTTTCTTGCATTTATCCTTGAACAGACCACACTTGAAAGCGGAAATAAGCCCTTTCGCCTTACCGTCGCATCTTTTAATGAACGGGCGATCCATCTTTATGGAAAATTTGGTTTCCGCCAGCAGCAAAAATTTGCTAATGGCCACATTGAATTTCTTACAATGGTTAAAGAAACAGAGAAAGCATGAGGCATAGTGTCCTCATGCTTTTCTTTTGCCAGAAATTGCAGGATTTTCCCTCATTGACATAAGAGCAAGCGTATAATAAAATACACTATCGCATTTTCCGAAAAATTCGAATCTATTTTTAAAGGCTGGAATGCTTATGGAACTATCAACAGAAAACGTATATGACTCTTCTTTCAGGGAAGGGATTAAAGGAGGCGTGAGCATCGCCATCGGCTATCTGCCCATTGCCCTCACATTCGGGTTGTTGGCTAAAACAACGGGGCTTTCTTTTTTGGATACGGTCATGATGAGCCTTGTCGTGTTTGCAGGTGCCTCCCAGTATATTGCGCTTAGCCTGATTGCTTTGGGGTCTGGTATATTTGAAATCATTTTCACTACATTCATTGTGAACATCCGCCATTTGCTCATGTCTGCATCCTTGAATGAAAAGGTAGAAGACGATTCTCTTCTGAAGAAAGCGGTCTATGCATTCGGCATAACAGATGAAACATTTTCTGTGGCTGCAACAAAGGAAGGAACGGTTTCAACGCGCTACATATTCGGAGTGACCTCCATTTCCTATGCAAGCTGGGTAGTCAATTCAGGCATCGGGTTCCTTATTGGTGCGAATCTTCCCCAAACGCTTCAAGAAGGCATGACGGTCGCTTTATATGCGATGTTCGTCGGACTGCTTGTCCCATCGCTGAAAACGAGCAGAAAAGTACTGTTCCTTGCATCTTTTTCAGCTGTCATCCACTCCATCCTTGCGGTCCTTTCTATCCTATCAACCGGATGGCGGATTGTAGCTGCCACCTTGCTGGCATCAGTAGTGGTTGAAGCGATTGAATATGTGATAAAAGGAAAGGGGAATCGCAATGGAGAATAAATTCATGTGGATGATCCTCGGGATGGGCCTCGTAACCTATATTCCAAGAATGCTGCCTTTCGTACTTTTTGGAGGAAAGGAATTGCCGCCATTTGTTCAAGGCGTCTTGAAAAATGTCCCTTATGCAACGCTTGGAGCATTGATATTCCCGGGAATCCTTCTGATTAAAGAAGGGGAACTTTCTTTTGGCTTGATTGGTGCAGCAGCAGCGTTCTTATTGGCATTCCTGGGGGCAAATGTCATTGTGGTGGTCATCGGGGCGATCAGTGTCCTGAGTTTATATTCATGGATCTGGTGAAGATTGGTTTTCAACCGAATAGGAGATACTTATGAAGTCTATGTACATATATAATTGTTCTAATTTCCTGCAGATGCACTACATTTAATAATGAGGACAAGGAGGGGGGAGTTCAGTTTGGTTAGAAAATGGGCATTTAATGCCGTTTTTGCTTATTTGCTTTTTGGTGTGCTGATGTATGCTTACTTGTTTTATCTGGCAGATGCATCCGTGCCGCATTCATTGAAGGGAACCAGTGTGGATCCGTCCACTTTCATGAATCATCGGGAATTGATGCTTAGCGAAGAATACTCGAAAATCAAAAATCTGCTCTTTTTTCTATCATCGCCTTATGAATGGCTGTTTTATTTCCTTGTGTTGATATTTGGGGTGTCCCGAACATTTGAAAAATGGGCGGAAAAGACGTCGCGCTTCCATATCATTAGAAGTGCTGTCTACCTGTTTTGGCTTTCACTCGCGTCCTTCATTGTTACATTTCCGCTGAGCTATTTATCACACAGCGTTTCAAAAGCCTACCACATTTCCACCCAAAACTTTCATTCCTGGATGAAGGATGAATTGATCGATTTTTGGGTGAATTTTGCTTTAATGTTTATTGTTGTGACCGTGTTATATGCACTCATGAAAAAATTCAAGAAAAGATGGTGGCTTGCTGCATGGATTTTATCCATCCCGTTTACGATCTTCATGATGTTCTTGCAGCCTGTCGTCATTGATCCACTGTACAACGATTTTTATCCTTTAAAGGATAAGCAGCTTGAAACGAAGATTTTGGAGATGGCAGCAAAGGCGGATATTCCTGCAAAGCATGTGTACGAAGTCAATATGTCAGAGAAGACGAATTCCCTCAATGCCTATGTAACCGGAATAGGATCGAATTCAAGGATTGTCTTATGGGATACCACGCTTGAAAAATTGAGCGACAAAGAAATCTTATTCATCATGGCCCATGAGATGGGGCACTATGTGGAGAAGCATATTTATTTTGGCATTGCCGGCTACTTGCTTCTATCTCTGGTGGGATTATGGATTACGGCGAAATGGATGGAAAAATGTATGGCAAGAAAGAACGAGCTGAAAGTCAAAGGGATATCCAATCTCAGTTCGCTGCCTTTGTTTTTCCTTCTCACATCCATCCTTCTTTTCGCAGCAAGTCCTTTGACCAATTGGGTATCAAGATATGAGGAGACAAGGGCGGACCGATATGCCATGGAGATGACCCATGACTCTGCATCCGCTGTCAAAACCTTTCAAGATTTGACGCGCACCGGGCTGAGTGAAGTAGATCCCCCATGGCTCGTGAAAATCTTCCGATATGGCCATCCGACGATGCGGGAGAGGATCGAGCGGGCTGACAGCTCCAAATAGACAACAAAAAAAACAACCGAATCGGTTGTTTTTTTTGCTTTTCTTATGTTCCGTATTTTTTTATCAATTGATTATAGCGGCTGGTAAGTTCCATGAATTTCTGCTCATCTTTCACATCAAGAGCTTCATTGATTGCGTTGATCAGGATCTCTTTTTCTTTGTTTAGTTGGATTTCTAAAAGGAGCATTTCGATATAAATATCTGCCACAAACGACTTTTTCAACTGATTACCTGCCATCGCACATGCCTTCATCATCTCTGAATAAGATTTGTCTTTTTTCATGACGATCACCTCGAAGCCCTTTTTATAATTATATGGAAGATGCTTTAGATATTCAACTAAATTAATTAAATTTTCTGAAAAATATTTCAGCCAGGAGGTTATATTGCGAAAAATTGGAATTTTTAGAAAAAATATGGGACAAATGGCATGGGTAGTGATATGATGGTTATTGAAAATGTTGAATTTACTAGAAGGGAGTCGAATGATGAAGAATAATAAAATCGAAGAATATGAGGTCAATTCTTCCACCATGTTCTTAAGACCTATAAAGTATGGTTCTAAAATCTACACTGAAATCTATGAGACTGATGGACAGTTCATCTCTCCATTCAAACCTTTGGAGATTATTAAAAAGAGCTGTGAGTTTTTTGGAATCAGCTACATAGAGAGGAAAGAAGGTACCAAAAGGCTAATTGGAGTATCAAAGAAGGTCCCCATCATCATAGATCCCCTGACATCAATCTACTTTTTTCCAACAGCATCCCCTACAGAGCCGCATTGCATATGGATTTCCCATGATCAAGTACAATCATATCAACAGCTCGAGGATCAATCCACATTGGTTACTTTTCAAAATGGCCTGTCTGTTTCCCTGCCGGTTTCATTAAGATCGTTTGAAGCACAATTGTTGAGAACATCCATGCTGAGGGTCAGATATATGCAGCGTGCTGAAAAAAGGGAAAATCAAATTTATTTAAAAAATCAAGAAAAGGCATCTGAAGCCTCTGAACGGAAGCAGTCATACATCTTAAGGCTGGAAAGAGAAGATAATCTTATCAAAAACAGAATCGACTGAATTCAGCCGCATCCCGTTTCATTTAGACAGGTCTTGCTGCTTTCATCCATTTTGGCTTGCCTGGACTGTTGAGTCTTTAATGAACCTCTGATAGAGATAATAGCGAAGGAGTTCTTCTGATTTATTGCGAAGACGGGGATTGAAGTAATTATGATGCTCTTCATACCCTTTGTACAGAAACAGGTACATGGTGAACGTATCATCAGTGGTCATGCGCTCAACTTTCATCTGCTGCTGTTTCATATGGCGCTTTACCGCAGCCAGATCTTTCTGAATGGCTTTCATTGTTTCTTCAATTAGTTCCAGATAGGGCTTCTTCAATTTGAAGGGGCTCTTTTCTATGATTGCTAAATCCCGGTTCAGCACAGTCAACACCATAGGAAGGTATATGGCCTGCTCAAATATATCTCTGTCGTCCTCTGGTATCCTGGTCATAAAATGACCTCCTCCTAAATCGTTAAGTTTAAAAAGAACATTTGTTCGTATTTTTATTTTAGCCGGTAGCGAAGAAAAATTCAAGGCAGTATTATCACTTTAGTTTCTCCATTTTTCTACAAAAGCACCGGGGAATTGCAAAAAACAAGCAGGGAAAATATTTTGAGTGTCGAAATATTTAAAATAAGAGCAGATTTTAAGATTCACAACAATGAAAGGTGGAGCTAAAGATGGAAAGAAAAAATGGCATATCCCCGGAAGATCTCTATGAACTGAAATCAGCGGCAGATCCAAATGTATCGCCGGACGGCACACGATTATTGTACATACAGACACACATTGACAAAGAGAAGAAAGAATATGTTTCAAACCTTTATCATCTGGATCTCCAAACAAAAGAAAGCCATCAATGGACGTACGGAAAAGACAGAGTTTCTTCCCCTAGATGGTCGCCGGATGGAAACAAGGCAGCTTTTGTTTCCAATCGATCAAGCCTTAATCAAATCTATGTCATTCCATTAGCCGGTGGGGAAGCAATGCAAGTGACAAAGTGTAAAAATGGAGCTTCCAATCCAGTGTGGTCCCCATGCGGGAAAAAGCTGGCATTCACGGTCTCGCTTGAAGACAGCGAAACATTGGAACAAGAGCCTTCAAAAGAGGCAGAAAAAAAGGAATTAGAGCCTTTGGAAGTTGAGCGCATGAAATATAAATCAGATGCTCAAGGATTTTTAAATGACCGTAAAACATACATAGCGGTGATCGATCTTGAAACATTTGAATTGAGTCAATTGACTTCAGGCAGACATGATGCACAATTGCAGTCATGGTCGCCGGATGGAAAATATATCGCTTATACATGTGATGAAGCTGAGGATAAGGATTTTTCCTTTCAAAATGATGTATTCCTTTACGAGCTGGAGAATGGGGCATCTAAAAAAGTGACGGAAGGCAGCGGGGTATATTGGCAGGCAACATGGTCGCCGGACAGTTCGTATTTAAGCTTTATCGGTCATTTGCAGGAATTTAGAAATGCCACGCATCCAAAAATCTGGCTGTACCAATTAAAAGAAGGAGAGCTGTCTTGCTTCTCTGAAGCGTTTGATGCACCAATCGGGGATCAAATGGTCGGGGATTTCCATCAAGGGGCAGCAAGTCCCGGCGTTCAATGGACAGAAGATAATGAAGGCTTTTATTTCCTTGCCACTGATAACGGAAATACAGCGATATATTATGGAAATGTATCTGGGGAAATTTATCCTTCTATTGTTGAAAACCAGCACATCTATGGATTTTCCCTTGCACCGGGCAAACATCATGGAGTAGTTGCCATCAGCACTCCAACAATGCCAGGGGAGTTGTTTGCGGTATCGCTGGATCAGGGTGGAATCGAACAGTTGACCAATGTGAATGGCGACGCCTTAGCAAATAAAGAGCTGGTCCAGGCTGAAGTGTTTGAATTTGAGGGGGCAGAGGGCTGGAAGGTTCAAGGCTGGATGATGAAGCCGGCAGGTTTTGAAGAGGGTAAGAAGTATCCAATGATCCTGGAAATCCACGGTGGTCCGCATGCGATGTATGGAAACACATTTATGAACGAGTTTCAGATTCTCGCTGCACAAGGATATGCTGTGTTATTTGTCAATCCCCGAGGAAGCCATGGATATGGACAGGATTTTGTTGATGCTGTAAGAGGGGATTATGGTGGAAATGACTACAATGACATCATGCATGGGGTGGATCACGCATTAAAGACATTTGACTTTATTGATGAGACAAGGCTTGGGGTAACAGGAGGAAGCTATGGCGGATTCATGACCAATTGGATTGTCGGCCATACAGACCGCTTCAAGGCAGCCGTGACTCAAAGGTGCATCTCCAATTGGATCAGCTTCTATGGGGTAAGCGACATCGGCTATTATTTTTCAGAATGGCAAATTGGAGCAGACTTAAATGATATCGAGAAACTGTGGAAGCATTCGCCGATTGCCTATGTCAATCAAATCAAAACCCCGCTCTTGATCATACACAGCGAAAAAGATTACAGGTGCCCGATTGAGCAGTCAGAACAACTTTTCATTGCATTGAAGAGACAGAAAAAAGAAACGAAATTCATTCGATTCCCTGAATCCAACCACGAGCTCTCCAGGAGCGGGAAACCAGCCTTGAGAATGAAAAGGCTCGAATATATCAGGGATTGGTTCAAGGACTACTTATAAAATAATCTGAAAAAAGCTGGATGCTGTTCCAGCTTTTTTTGCTGAATAAGGATTGGTGCATAAAAGATATGATATACTTCAAACATAAGAACAAGATTAAGCTTATTGAAAACAGTTCTAACAAATAGATGAGGAAAAATAGTCGTTCAATTAGCAGAGAAATTACATAATCATTGTAATATAAGGAGAAAAGAATGGAACTGCATGCCTTGCGAGAGCTGATCACGATTGATACTGTAATGGAATGGATCCAACACTACAAGGCCTTTGGACCGGCGGTGGGCATCTTGCTCCCGATGATTGAGGCAGTGATCCCTTTTTTGCCTTTGTTTTTACTTGTAATGGCAAATGCAAGCGCATTCGGGCTATGGTGGGGTTTTTTGTTTTCTTGGATAGGAGCGGTAGCTGGTTCAATGCTTGTGTTTTTCCTCTTCCGTTATTTTGGGAAAAAGAAGCTTTTTCATTTCTTTGAACGGCATAAGCATGTGAAAAAGATGATGGAGTGGGTAGACAGGCATGGGTTTGGACCATTGTTCCTGCTGCTGTGCTTCCCTTTCACTCCTTCAGCGCTGGTGAATATCGTCGCCGGCCTCTCTCACATTTCCCCGGGAAAATACTTTTTCGTTTCAGCCGCAAGCAAGATGGTGATGGTTTTTATGATCAGCTTCATAGGACATGACCCTGCTGCGCTGGTTCAGGAACCAAAAAAGACCCTGTTCATTTTACTTTTTATCTTTGTCATGTGGATTGCAGGAAAACAGATTGAAAATAAACTCAGCATTAAAAGTCAAAAAGTACGAGTTCGTGAATAAGCAAGTTTTGGAGGGATGCGCTGTGAATGACCAGTGGAGAAAAGAAGGAGTCGAATGGTTCAAGGCTTTTTGCATCGGCCTTTTGCTGTTTTTTATCATCCGTACATTTGTCTTTTCCAATTATGTAGTGGAAGGAAAATCAATGATGCCTACCCTGCAGGATGGAAATAAATTGGTTGTCAATAAAATCGGCTACGACATTGGTGATTTTGACCGCTTTGATGTGATCGTCTTCCATGCAAATAAGGAAGAAGACTATGTGAAGAGAGTCATAGGGCTGCCAGGGGATTCCATTCAATATAAAAATGACATCTTATATATCAATGGAAAGCCGTATAAGGAACCTTATTTGGATAAATACAAATCAGAGATCATAGACGGCAAGCTTACAGGAGATTTTACACTGAAAGAAATAACCAACAAGGACAAAGTCCCTCCAGGCAAGATATTTGTACTTGGCGACAATAGAAGGGACAGCTCGGACAGCCGCTACTTCGGTTTTGTTGATGAAAGCCAGGTTGTGGGGAAAGTGGATTTAAGATACTGGCCATTAAAAAAATGGGATATTAATTTTTAAAAAACTGGCGGAAACAGGCCAGTTTTTTTCTTTTTAAAGACCGTGGATTGCTAAAATATGTTAAAATATTTTAAAAAGTCTGATTAAAAGAGGAGAGAAGGAATGGGCTCTTCGATGATCATTGTTGAAACCAAATTAATCCCACCCCTTGCCAGAGATAATTTCATAAGACGCCCATCCCTATTCAAAAAGATGAAGGGGATGCGAAGCTGCCCCGCAACGCTGATTCATTCCGGAGCAGGCTATGGCAAGAGCACCGCACTCAGTCTCTTTTTGCATGATGAGGGAGCGCCGTTTTGCTGGTATACAATTACAGCCGGGGACGACGATATCCTTCCGTTCATCACCTATCTTATCCATGCAATCAGGAGGAGCTATCCTCAATTCGGCATCGATCTTCTCAACAGCCTTCAGTCGATGGAGAAGTATTTCCGCGAAGAAGAGATGGATTCCCTGACAGGAGCATTGATAAATGAGCTTTCTCTTCTAAAGGATGGACTTACCATCGTTCTCGATGACTTTCATTTAGTCGATCACTCCTTTTCCATCAATCAATGGATGGAGAATGTGATAGACCTCTTGCCTGCAGGAATCCATTTTGCGATTTCCAGCCGTATGAAACCGAAATGGAAGCTGTTGTCCAAGTGGAAACTCACGAAAAGGCTGCACGAAATCGATCAAAGGGATTTCGTTGTCAATCAAGAAGAAATCGATCTGCTTTTAAATGAATATTATGATGCTGCACTTAAAGAGGAAGAGATTGCAAGGATCTATGAATTCACAGAAGGATGGATCATTGCCCTTTCCATGATCGGGGAGCAGCTGGAAGACGAGAGTGGAAAAGCAGCCGTCCTTGAAGAAATCATACAGGGACAGCATACCTCAATGGACGAACTGTTCCATTATTTAGCGGAAGAGGTATTTTCCAAACAAACCTCCATGGTCCAGCATTTTTTGAAGCAGACGTCGATACTCGAAGAAATCAGTCCGGAAATCTGCGACGAAATCATCGGCTTGCCGGCATCAGATCTCATGCTTGAACAGCTGTCCGAAAGAAATACATTCATACATAAAGCCTCAGGACATCAATACCGCTTCCATGCATTGTTCAAATCATTCTTAGAGAAGAAATTAAAAGAGGAAAGTAAACAGATTTACGAGGAACTGCATAAGAAGAGTGCAGCTTTCTATTTAAGCAAAAACAATTGGGATTCAGCCATTTATCATTATGACAGGATTCAATTTCATATCGGCATTGCCAAGATCCTTGAAAAATGGGGCACGAGCATGCTTCAAGCAGGAAAGCTGGAAGGGTTGTCAGACCAGCTCAAGCGTTTGCCTGCAGAAATAAAAAATGAGCATGTCATCCTATGGCTTCATGAAGGGGATGTATTAAGGCACCGTTCTTACTACGAAAAAGCGGAAAGATGCTATCAGCATTTACTGGACATCTGCAGGGATAAAAATGAATTTTTTCTTTGCAGCCAGGCCTATATGGGAATTGCAGAGATTTATCTTGATACGATCCAGCCCCTTAAAGCTGAGAGATACTTATTTGATGCTCTGAATATGCTTGAAAAGTTTCCTTCTCCGAGCCTGTCTGAAAAGCAGAAAATTTATAAACTGATCACGGAAAACCTGGTCAACTCGGGGAATGCCGTAAAAGCAGAAAAGTGGTATGAAAAACTGGAGTCAGAAAAATTATTGATTGAAGAAGGCAACCTTGATGCAAGGATGTTTTTGCGTACAGGCAAACTCAATCAGGCTAAATCAATCCTGATAAAAAGAAAGTCGGAAGAGAAAATACACCTTCCCCAGTCTCACCGGGAGACAGATCTTCTTTTTTCACTGATTGAAGCTTTCATCGGAAACGGGGAAGAGGCAAAAAGGCTTGCCCAGAAAGGGATTGAACAAGGCATCCGTTTTAAGACTCCATTTGTTGAAGCATGTGGATGGATCAGGATGGGGCATGCCGTCCAGCAGCTTGACCGCTATCATCCTGACCTGGCAGAGGAATGCTATATGACCGCACTCAAAATGATGGGTGAGATGAATGTCTCAAGGGGAAATGCTGAGCCATATATGGGACTTTGTATTTTATATGGGAGGCAGGGGGCACCGGAAAAAGCATTGGAAGCAGGCAGAAGGGCGCTGTATGAAACAGAAAAAGTCCAGGATATGTGGCTGTCTTCATTGATTAAACTTTGTATGGGGATTTCTTATGTCTATTCAGGAAAACTTGAAGATGCCATGAAGGAAATCAGTGAAGCTAAGAAGGGTTCTCTCATATGCGGGGACCAATATGGTTTGATGGCAGAAGAATATTGGCTTGCAAGAATTGCATTGGACTTGGGGGATGATGGTGCATTTGGACAGTTTATGAGCAAATTCCTGCAAGATGTCCAATTCGGGGAATATGAATTTTTCCTCAAAAACCATACGACATTCGGCCCCAAAGACTTGCAGGCTCACATCCCTCTTCTCCTGAAAGCGAAAGAATTGGAGATTGATCCGGTTTATACACGAAAATTATTAAAGGAAGCAGGCTATGATGAAATCGAATCCCATCCAGGCTATTCCCTGACTGTTTCGACATTGGGGGAATTCCATGTCGGTATGGGTGATCGGCTTATTGAAGATAAGGACTGGCAAAGGGAAAAGGCGAAAGAACTATTCCAATTTTTCATCATCCATAAAGGGGAATGGTGGAATAAAGAAGAATTGTGTGAAGAACTTTGGCCGGAAAATAGCAGCAAAAGTAATGATCGGGACTTTAAAGTGGCACTGAACGCATTGAATAACGCCTTGGAACCGAATCGGAAGCCGAGGGAGAAGCCCTTTTTTGTTCAGAGAGTCAATAACGGATACGGACTGAACCCGAAAGCCATGATTGAAATCGACTGCCTCCTAATGCAGCGCTGGGTTCAGGAAGGGCTGGACGAACATTCACCTGAGAAATCAGGAACGTTATTAAAAAAAGGAATCAGTTTATACAATGGAGAATTCCTTGCCGAGAAAAAAGGCTGTTCATGGTGTGAGGGCGAAAAAGAGAAATGGAAATTAATATTCTTAAGGGGAGCGGAGAGGCTTGCACAGATTGCCGTTCAGACGGAACAATATGATGAAGCAATCTCCTGGTGCGAAAAAATTCTTGAGCAGGATTCTTCATGGGAAGAAGCATACCGCCTGCTGATGTTCTGCTATTATCAAAAAAATAATAGGCCACAGGCATTGAAATGGTTCAATAAGTGTGTGAAAAAATTGAACGAAGAACTTGGCGTGGAGCCAATGGAAAGAACAAGGCAAATGTACGGCATGATCCTTGAAGCGAATTGAATGTGAAGCGGCAAAAAGCGTCCAGGTGCGGGCGTTTTTTTGTTATGAGTCTTCTAATTGTCCAGCTCCGGCGGCTTGGGCTTTTCTATGTAACTCTTTTGTAACTCCTATCTTTTATGATGATTTCAAAGCTTAATGCTTGATCATTATTGGGATGAGGGGGAATTGAAGGTATGAAGACTCGCAGGTTTACAGCTCTTATTATGATGCTTATTGCCGTGCTCTTGTTCACAAGTGCATGTTCGTCTGATGATGCATCAGGGGACGGTAAAAAGGAAGGCGGTTCTAAATCGAAGGAACCGATCAAGATTGGGGTATTGGCTTCTCTGTCTGGCGCACTTGAATCTTACGGCAAACAGACAAAGCAAGGGTTTGAACTTGGACTTGATTATGCCACAGATGGAAAAATGGAAGTCGATGGCAGGAAGATCCAGGTAGTGTATGAAGATACGGAAACCAAACCTGAAGTGGCTGTTCAAAAAGCGACTAAGCTTCTTGAAGAAGACAATGTCGACTTCTTGGTCGGATCCTCAAGTTCAGGGGATACATTGGCAGTCCTTCCATTGGCGGAAGAATATGAAAAAGTGATGATCGTCGAGCCTGCCGTTGCAGACAGCATCACGGGCTCAGAATTCAATAAGTATATTTTCAGGACTGCGAGAAACTCTTCACAGGATGCAGTGGCGGGTGCAGCAGCGATTGCGAAGAAAGGCGTCAAGATTGCGACTCTTGCTCCTGACTACTCTTTCGGACGAGATGGAGTGGCGGCATTCAAAGAAGCAGCTGAAAAGCTTGGTGCTGATGTCGTCTTAGAAGAATACGCAGATCCTGCCGCAACGGATTTCACATCAAATCTACAAAAAATCATCGATGAGAAGCCGGATTATTTATTCGTCATTTGGGCTGGGGCAAATTCACCTTGGAACCAAATCGCCGACATGAAAATCCAGGAAAAAGGCATCAAAATTTCAACAGGCGCACCTGATATTGCAGCACTTTCAACAATGGAGCCCCTTGTCGGCATGGAAGGATTCACTGTGTACTACAACGATCTTCCGAAAAACAAAATCAATGATTGGCTCGTTTCAGAACATAAGAAGCGCTATAACGGAGAAGTACCGGATCTCTTTACACCGGGCGGCATGAGTGCAGCGATCGCCATTGTGGATGCGCTGAAGAAAACAAAAGGGGATGCTGACGCGGATAAATTGATCAAAACTATGGAAGGAATGAGCTTTGAAACACCTAAAGGCAAAATGACTTTCCGTAAAGAAGACCACCAGGCATTGCAATCCATGTACGCTATCAAGCTGGAGAAGAAAGATGGCGTGCCATATCCTGTTCCGGTATTGATCAGGGAATTGACTCCTGAAGAAACGGCGCCGCCGATCCGGAACTAATAAAGAACCATTCTTAAAAGGTAAGTGCCGGTGATTCCTCATCCATAGTTTAGGTGGAAAGGGATTCCGGCACTTCTCTTCTTTATTTTGATAATAAAAGCAAGGCAGGTGGAGGCATAAATGGGAAATATTCTAGAGACAAAAGATTTGACGATCAGACTTGGCGGGCATACAGCTGTTGACGGTGTAAGCATCGCCATTCAGGAAAAGCATTTCAAGGCGATCATTGGACCTAACGGGGCAGGGAAAACAACATTTTTCAACCTTTTGAGCGGCCAGCTTTCACCGACAAAAGGAAGCATCATGTTAAAAGGGGAGGATATCACTTCTCTTTCTCCGACAAATCGGACGAGAAAAGGCGTAGGGCGCTCTTTTCAGATCACGAATGTGTTCCCGAATTTAACGGTGCTGGAAAATGTAAGATTGGCCGTTCAATCACAAGCAGGAATCCGCTATCAGATGCTGCGGCATTTTAGCAGATTTGATTCGGTGGTCAAAAAGGCAGAGGATCATCTGAAGCTTGTTCTCTTAGATAGTAAAGCGGGTTCCTTGGCATGCAATCTATCACACGGGGAAAAAAGGAAGCTCGAAATTGCCATGCTTCTCGCGCTGGAAACAGAAATCCTTCTATTGGATGAACCGACCGCGGGAATGTCCGTTGAAGAAGTGCCGGCCATAGTGGAAGTCATTAAAAATATTAAACTGCGGGGAGAAAGGACCATTGTGTTGATCGAGCACAAAATGGATATGATCATGGAGTTATCCGATTCTATCATGGTTCTTTTCAACGGTCAGCTGCTTGCTGACGGTCCACCGGATGAAATCGTCAAGAATGAGACCGTCCAATCCGCGTATTTAGGAGGGCTCTATAATGAGTTCACTGCTTGAAGTCAATCAAATTGAGACCTATATCGGACAATATCATATTTTGCAGGGAGTATCCTTCCAGGCTCAAAAAGGAGAAGTGACAGTCCTTTTAGGTAGAAATGGCGCCGGCAAAACCACCACACTAAGATCCATTATGGGGATGACCCCTGCATCCAAAGGCGAAATTAAGTACAAGGGAGTGGAAATAAGCAAACTGCCAACCTATAAAACATCCAATCTTGGAATAGGGTTTGTGCCTGAAGACCAAGGGATATTCGGAGAGCTGACCGTTGAAGAAAATATAAAGGTCGCCATGAAAAAGGTGGATGATGAAACAAACAGCCGTCTGGAATGGATCCTTGCCCTGTTCCCTGACTTGAAGAAGTTCTGGAAGAAGCCGGGTGGACTTCTGAGCGGGGGGCAGAAGCAGATGCTGTCCATTGCAAGGGCATATGTCAATGAGAATGACCTCCTGCTTATCGATGAGCCCAGCAAAGGGCTGGCACCGGTGATTGTGGAAAAAGTGATGGAGTCCATTCAGGAGATGAAAAAGAAAACAACCATCATTTTGGTGGAGCAGAATTTTATCATGGCCAGCGCCATCGGGGATAAATTTTTTATCATCGATGACGGCAGGACTGTTCACTCCGGAGAGATGAAATCACTGAAAGAAGATGAAGAAATGAAAAGGAAATATTTAGGTATAGCGTAAGGAGGAAATGGACCATATGGAATTAATCATGAATTTATCCATCAATGGCCTGGCAACCGGGATGCTCATCTTTTTGCTTGCTGCAGGATTGACATTGATATTCGGTTTGATGGATGTGCTGAACTTTGCTCATGGAGGATTGTTCGCATGGGGAGCCTACAGCGGCGTCTGGGTATATTCAACGACAGGAAGTTTTGTCCTTGCGATTGGAGGCGCCATCCTGACAGGTTTGGTGCTCGGATTCATTACCGAGAAATTAATCATTCAGCCAGTTTACGGAAACCACATCCAGCAAATTCTGATTACGCTTGGGCTCATGCTAGTCCTTTCAGAACTTCTGAAGGTAGTGTGGGGGCCGAATCAAATTTCTGCGAAAACACCAAGTTATCTTAGCGGCAGCTGGGAACTTGGAGATGTCATTATCATAAAATACCGTTTGTTTATTATCATCATGGGCTTGCTTGTCTTCGGCATCGTACAATTCATATTGAAAAAGACGAAGATTGGTCTTGTAGTCAGAGCGGGAGTCCTCAACAAGGAGATGGTGGAAGCTCTTGGAATCAACATAAAGAGAGTGTTTTTATGGGTTTTTATGTGCGGCTCAGCCATGGCGGCACTCGGAGGGGTTCTCCTGGCTCCATACTCCGGTGTGATTCATGCTGAAATGGGGATGGAGTTTGCCATCTTAGCATTCGTCGTTGTAGTAATCGGAGGGATGGGAAGTTTTCCGGGATCCCTATTCGCAGCAATGCTTGTTGGATTGGCGGGTTCATTCATGGCATATTATGTCCCGGATTTATCTCTCGCCGTCAACATGCTGTTAATGGCGGTCGTATTGATTTTCAAACCAAAAGGCTTATTTGCGATAAAGGGGTGAAGAAATGGGAAAACGATATCAACTTTCAACTTTAGTCATGATCATTGCAGGGATTGTCCTGCTCGCCGTTCCGTACATAAATGATTCCAGAAGTTTTCTCATTTTGATGACTCAAATTTTTATATTTGCTGTTTTTGCCATGAGCTATGATATTTTGATTGGCTTTACAGGAATCGTTTCGTTCGGGCATGCGATGTTTTTTGGCATCGGGGCTTATGCAACAGGCATCATCCTGGATCGGTTTGAGCCAACAGTCCCTACGCTGCTTATATCGATTGCTGCCGGGATCTTGCTCGCTGCTGTGGTCAGCTTTATTGTGGGGCTCTTAACATTGAGATTGAAAAGCCATTATTACGCCATGCTCACTCTGGCGTTTTCGGGACTGTTTCTGGTGGCAGCCGAAAAGTGGAGGACTTTAACAATGGGCAATGACGGATTTACCTTCCGGGTGCCCGACATCTTAAAAGATCGGATGGACTATTATTTCATATGCTTGGTTGTCATGTTCATCGTGTATTTTTTGTTAAAAAGAATCACCCAGTCGCCATTCGGCAAGGTGATGGTGGCTATCAGGGAAAACGAACAGAGAGTGGAGTCGCTTGGATTTCAAGTACTCTATTATAAAATCATTGCAAGCGTCATTGCAGGCGTCATCGCAAGCATTTCGGGCTCTCTATATGTCCTGTCGCTTAGATTTGCCAATACGAGTGTTTTCTCAATGGATACCACACTAGATGCCCTATTGATGACCATCATTGGCGGGGTGGGGACCCTTGTCGGACCGATGCTTGGAGCCGGATTAATCGAATTTGCCCACCATTGGCTGACCGAATTGGCCAAAGAACATCCAATATTCGAGAGATGGCTGATTTTCTTCGGTATCCTCTACATCCTCGTGGTGATGTTCTTCCCTGCAGGTATCATAGGGACGATTCATGGCTGGGGAAGAAAACGGATCCTGCAAAGAAAATCGGTGAAAGAACAAAAAAGCCCAGCTGGTTGATAAGGAGGGGGAAAAATGAATATCGGCATTTTAAGCACAGGTATTTATCTTCCGGATGAGAAGATGACAAGCAAGGAAATCTCAGAGAAAGCAGGAATTCCCCTGGAAGTGATCGAAGACAAAATGGGAATAAGATCAAAAACGATCCCCGGGGCAGAAGATCATACGTGTGAAATGGGCGTCCGGGCCGCGAAAATAGCGATTGAGCGTGCAGGAATCGACCCGAAGGAAATCGACGTGGTCATTTATATTGGGGAGGAGTACAAAGAATACCCGTTATGGACGGCCGCCATCAAACTTCAGGAAGAAATCGGGGCTTACCGGGCATGGGCTTTTGACACAGCTTTAAGGTGCGGGACAGCACTAATGGGCCTGAAACTGGCCAAGTCATTGATGGTCGCAGATTCATCCATTCAGACAGTACTTTTGGCTGGAGGATATCGAAACGGGGATTTCATCGATTATAAAAATGAACGCACCCGATTTATGTTCAATTTGGCAGCAGGCGGGGGAGCAATCATCCTGCAAAAAGGATTGAAAAAGAACCGTTTGCTTGAAACAGAAATTATTACGGACGGTTCATTTTCGGAAGATGTCGTCGTCACGGCAGGGGGAACGAAGAACCCTATTACAGCCGAGAATTTAAAAGAAGGGCTTTATAGACTGGATGTCTTAGATCCTGCAGGGATGAAAAAGCGTCTTGAACAAAAGTCCATGGATAACTTTTTGAAAGTGATAAGGGAATCCCTTGCAAAGAGCGGTTATAAAGAAGAGGACGTTGGGTATGCAGCCATCCTTCATATGAAACGCTCTGCTCACGATTACGTTCTGCGGGAATTAGGGCTGTCGAATGAACAATCTATCTATCTTGAAGACTATGGTCATATCGGACAGTTCGATCAAATCTTATCCCTGGAGCTTGCAGAACGGGAAGGAAAATTGAAAAGTGGGGATATTGTGGTGCTGGTCAGTGCAGGCATAGGATACGCATGGGCTGCATCAACCATTCAGTGGGGAAATTTTGAGTGAGGTGAAAAGGATGGAAACGAAGGAAATCCAGTTGAAAAAAGTTAACCTGTCCAATGGGGAAGAGCTTGGCTATGTGGAACGAAAGGGAACGGGGGAAAAAGTGCTTTTGATCCATGGGAATATGACGTCATCCAAACACTGGGATATTTTGATTGAAAGAATGGATCCCAATTATCATGTCGCTGCCGTGGACCTTAGGGGGTTCGGCCACTCCACTTATAATAGCAGGGTCAGAAGCATCAAGGATTTTTCAGATGACGTAAAATTATTCATCGATGCCATCGGCTGGGAAGAATTTGCCGTGATCGGATGGTCGACTGGAGGGGCGGTAGGAATGCAGTTCGCTGCCGATTATCCTGGGTACTGTGAGAAGCTTATTTTATTGGCATCAGCTTCGACTAGGGGCTATCCTTTCTTCGGAACAAAACCGAGCGGGGAGCCTGATTTGGAAAATAGGCTGAAGACGATTGAAGAAGTCGAAGCAGACGCTGGAAAGACATTGGCCGTTCAGGGGGCATATGACCGTGGGGATAAAGACTTTTTAAAAGCCATGTGGGATATGCTCATTTACACACACCGAAAGCCTTCAGAAGAACATTATGAAGAATATTTGGATGACATGCTCACACAGCGCAATCTTGCTGATGTCTATCAAAGTTTGAATCTATTTAATATCAGCCCCGTACACAACGGATTGACAGATGGGACGGATCAAGCGAAGAGGATCAATATCCCGGTGCTTGTATTAAGAGGCGACCGCGACTACGTAGTGAATGCACGGATGGCAGAAGAAATCATGGAAGATCTGGGGTCGAATGCAGAATTCAAAGAGTTGAAAGACTGCGGCCATTCACCGCTGATTGATGACTTGGATCAACTCATGCAGGAAATCCACGGATTTTTAGCGAAATAATAGGAGGAGAACAATGAGACTTCAAGGAAAAACAGCCATTATTACAGGTGGAGCCAATGGAATTGGATTGGCTGCAGCCAAACGTTTTGCAGAAGAAGGAGCAAAAGTAGCAATAGGGGATTTTGATGAAGCGACAGGTGCAGCAAGGGCAGCTGAATTAAAGGAATCAGGACATGATGTTGAATTCTTTCAAGTGAATGTGGCCGACCGCAAAAGCATAGATGCTATGGTTGGTAAAGTGGCGGAAACGTTCGGTAAAATTGACATCCTGATCAATAATGCGGGGATTACCCGTGACAGCATGCTCTCGAAAATGTCTGAAGAGGACTTCCAGCAAGTCATCGATGTCAACTTGACAGGGGTATTTCACTGCACCCAGGCAGTCCTGCCCCATTTAATAGAAAATGGCAAAGGCAAGATCATCAGCACTTCCTCTGTCAGCGGGGTCTATGGCAATATCGGACAGACCAATTATGCAGCTGCCAAAGCAGCCATCGTCGGAATGACGAAAACGTGGGCAAAAGAGCTTGGCCGAAAAGGAATCAACGTCAATGCCGTTGCCCCGGGCTTCACTGAAACGAATATGGTGGCAAAAGTACCGGATAAAGTGATTGATCAAATGAAAAGCATGGTGCCTCTCCAAAGACTCGGGAAACCTGAAGACATCGCCAATGCCTATCTATTCCTGGCGAGCGATGAATCTGATTATATCAGTGGAACAGTCCTGCATGTTGATGGAGGCATCATGATGTAAAAGGAGATGGAATTATGCGAAATGTAGTCATCACATCTGCACTGAGGACGCCAATCGGATCATTCGGAGGGGTATTCAAGGACCTGCTTCCTACCGATCTGGCGGTCCCGGTCATGAAAGCGGCAGCTGAAGCAAGCGGGCTAGGCCCGGATGAAATCGATGAAGTGATTTTGGGCCACTGCATCCAGCGAACAGATCAGCCAAATACGGCAAGGACTGCAGCCCTTTTGGCAGGATTCAGCGACGAAACAACGGGCTACACCATCCAGCGCCAGTGTGCAAGCGGGATGCAGGCAGTCATTTCAGCTGCCATGCAGATTCAGACAGGCATGTCAGATATCGTCCTTGCCGGTGGAGTGGAAGCGATGAGCTCAAGCCCTTATGTTTTGAAGCAGTACCGCTGGGGACAGCGCCTTCAGCATGGAGAAATCCGCGACACAGTATGGGAAGCGCTGGAAGATCCGATCCACCATTTCATGATGGGGGAAACAGCAGAAAACCTGGCTGATATGCATGGCATCACCCGCGAAGAACAGGATGAATTGGCGTGCCTTTCACATCAACGGGCAGTGGAAGCAATGGAAAAAGGCTATTTTGAATCCCAGATCGTCCCGGTTGCCGTCAAGAATCGCAAGGAAGAGCGTTTGATCGAAAAGGATGAAAATCCACGGGCCGGGCTCTCTTTGGAGAAGCTTTCAGGACTAAAACCGGCATTCAGGAAGAATGGTACGGTCACAGCAGGGAATGCTTCGAGTCTGAATGATGGGGCAGCCGCACTCATTTTGATGTCTGAGGAAGAAGCTGAACGGAGAGGGGCGCCGATCCTCGCACGCATCACCGGTTATTCCGTAGCAGGAGTAGATCCGAAAGTGATGGGGCGCGGACCTGTACCGGCAGTCCAGAAAGGCATAGGCAAAGTGAATTGGACCATTGATGATGTCGACCTTTGGGAAATCAATGAAGCTTTTGCTGCCCAATACCTGGCGGTGGAAAAAGAGCTTGGGTTGAACAGGGAAAAAGTGAATGTCAACGGAAGCGGAATCAGCTTGGGGCACCCTGTTGGATGCACCGGCGCCCGAATCGTAGTCTCCCTGATTCATGAACTGAAAAGAAGAAATGGAAAAAAAGGTGTGGCCTCCCTTTGCGTCGGCGGCGGAATGGGTGCAACAGTCTTTTTGGAAGTTTGATAGAGAGAACCTCGGATCCGGTTTAGGGTCCGGGGTTTTTTCTTCAGGAGTGATATGTTTCCATATTTGATTCGCATCCTGTAACCGCCGTGTAACTTTCATCCGATACACTTTCTTCATTAAGGCAGGGGGGAAGAGACGGTGCTGAGTCATTTGAATTGGATGGAGAGCCGTGCACGGTTGACTCCAGACGAAATTGCCATCATCGATGGAGAAACAGAGAAAAAAACGACCTATCAAGAACTGAATGAACGTGCAGGAAAGTGGGCGGTTTTTTTGGCGGGAAAAGGAGCAGTCAAAGGAGACCGCATCTGCCTGATTGAAGAAAACGACGGAGTCTACTTTGAGCTGATGTTTGCGTGCGCAAAATTGGGAGCGATTTTTGTTCCGCTGAATTGGCGCCTGGGAAGAGAAGAGTTGGAACAGATCTTAGATGATTGCCGGCCGAAAGTTTTGCTGTATGGAAGCCCTTTTTCAAAAATAGCAGCTGAGAGATCGTTCAGGGTGGAAACTATCAGGCTCGAAAGCGTTGAATTCCATGAGGAAGCAGCACAACATATTAAGCATATATCTGTAAAAGAAGATGATCCCTGGATCATGATCTATACTGGCGGAACGACTGGGAAGCCAAAAGGAGTTGTGCTCACTCATCAGTCTGTCAATTGGAACGCATTAAACACTATTGTCAGCTGGAACCTGACAAAGGATGATACGACGCTGACCTATTTGCCGCTGTTTCATACCGGTGGGATAAATGCTTTGTCCATGCCAATCTTGATGATGGGAGGTACGGTTGTCATCGGGAAGCAATTTGAACCGGTTACGGCGATCAGGCAGCTGATCAAGCATCAATGCACCATTGCTTTGTTTGTGCCCACCATGTATCACATGATGATCCATACGGAAGAGTTTGAAAGAGCCGAGTTCAAGAGTATGAATGTATTTTTATCTGGTGGCGCCCCGTGTCCATTATCGATTTATGATGTTTTTATTCGGAAAGGTCTGCCTTTCAAAGAGGGGTATGGATTGACCGAAGCAGGCCCTAATAATTTTTACATAGATCCAGAGGATGCTAAAAAGAAAAAGGGATCGGTTGGAAAGGAAATGATGTTCAATTCGATCAGGATCCTTAAGGAAGATGGAACGGAAGCTGGTAGAGAGGAAGTAGGCGAACTCTTGATCAGCGGGAAGCATGTCTTCGCATTTTATTGGAATGATCCCTGTTCTACTTCTCAAAGCTTAAAAGATGATGGGTGGCTGTATACGGGGGATTTGGCGAAGCGGGATGCAGAAGGATATGTTTATATTGTGGGCAGGAAAAAAGATATGATCATTACAGGCGGGGAGAATGTCTACCCATTGGAGATCGAGCATTGGATCTGTGAACATTATGACATCAATGAGGCTGCGGTGATAGGCTTGAGTGATGAAAAATGGGGAGAGCGGGTAGCGGCATTTGTTTCCCTCAAAACCGGTGCAGTTCTTAGCGAAGAAGAGTTGAAATCCCACTGTCAATTGAAATTCACCAACTATAAAATCCCAAAAGAATTTCATTTTATCGACTCATTGCCAAAGACGGATGTCGGAAAAATTGATAAAAAAACATTAAAACTGACATATGAGAAATAATCAAAATGCACCCACGCAGAGCCAAGGGTGCATTTTTTTGGACATATTATGGTAAAATTTAACTGAATCTCAATGGTTATGCATCGACTCTCTTTGGAGTTGAATGATGCTTTTTGACTGTGTTCTTATCAATAAAACAGCCAGAACCAGATCAACGGCAAAAAAGGCCAGTATCACCGCGATGCTTCCGCGAAAGCCCAAGGGCATGATCAGGAGTGGAGCAAGGCTTGCCCCCGCTAATAATGTAAATGAATACAGGCTCAATGCTTTAGACCGATGAACCCCGCTGCCATTGGCAATAAACGTGATGATGGTCGGAATCATCAGCGAAACACTTGAAACCACTAATATGGATGAAATCATCAATGTCAGGAGCACGACAGGTGCAAGCAGGAGTAACAGCATTCCAAGAAGCCCGAGTGCGATGCCGAGAAAAAGGGTTTTTATTTCGCCCATCAGCTCAATGAGTTTACCGGTAAAGAGGGATAAAACAGCACCAGTCAAACCCATCATCCTGATTTGAAATAAAGATTCGTGGGGGATGTCTGAGAGCCGTGTCACTGCATCATAGAAGGCAGCAAACGAACCAAGGAGCGTCAGGACGATTCCGTACGAAAGAATCAAGGAACGTCTTTTCAGCAGCCCTGCCATGATTCGAACGGCCGAAGAACTTTTATCTTTTACTATTGCAGTGGCAGGGAAAATGAAGAAGCTCATCAAGAAGAGCACTAGATAAACAATCATAAAAAACAGAAAGACAGCTTGCCAGTTCATTTGGCGGCTGATTGTATCACTGATCAGCTGTCCGAGGATCCCGGCTGCCAGAAATCCAGTATTGATATAAACAAGCAGCATGGTCCGCTTCTTTTCTTTGAATAAGTCATAAGTATAAGAAAATGCGACGGGAGCAAAGCTTGCCAAAGTGAATCCTTGAATCCCCCTGAAAAGGAACAGCGTCCATTCGCCTGAAGAAAGGGAGACCAAAAAAGTACTGGCAGCAGAAATACCCAGTCCATAAACGATAATCGTCCTTTTTCCCCATTTGTCTGAAAGCGGCCCAAAGATAAGGAGACCGAGGGCATAGAAAAACGTGAATATGCTGGCAGCGATGACTACCTGTTCACGGGAAATGGAAAGGTCGGATGAAATGGGGTCATATAAAGGCAGGAGAGTATAAATGTTGCAGGCGACCATGATGGCCGCCGCAACGAGAAGCGGCTCAATAAAGGACAGTTTATTAATGAATTTCATTTAGCAGTGCACCTCCTGGCATATTGTATGCAGGTAGTTCCTAATCAGGGAAACCAACGCTCTTCCACATTTTGAAAAGCAACTTCCTCTCTCATCCAGCTCCAGATGTACTATAATGAAAGTTCAGGAGAATAAGAAACGAAAATAGAGATTTTTATATAAAGGGAGTGGAATCATGGCTATCCGCTTTTTAATCGGGCGCTCCGGTGCCGGGAAAACATCTTTTATGTTCAATGAGATGCAGGAAAAGCTTGAATTACATCCGGCAGGCGCACCGATCATTTACTTAGTGCCTGATCAGATGACATTCTTATCCGAGTACCGTCTGGTCCAGTCCCCCAATCTTTCAGGGATGATAAGGGCTCAAGTGTTCAGTTTTACGAGGCTGGCATGGAGAGTATTGCAAGAAACGGGAGGCATCGGACGCTATCATCTCAGCAGTGCCGGTCTGAATATGCTGATCAGAAAAATCATCGAAGAACGGAAAGATGATCTGAAGCTTTTTAATCGCGCTGCTGATAAAAATGGATTTGTCTCACATGTTGAAAGTATGTTGACGGAATTCAAACGCTACTGTGTGAATCCCGAAGAACTGAGCAGGAAAAATAAAGAGCTTGAAAACCAGGGGACAAACAAATCCTTGTCGGACAAGCTTCATGACCTCGAACTCATTTATACACAATTCGAAGACGCGCTATTTGATAAATATATAGATTCAGAGGATTATTTTAGGCTTTTAGCTGATTCCATCCGCCATTCAGAGTACCTCCAAAATGCGGACATTTATATTGATGGATTCCATAGCTTCACCCCACAGGAGTATTTGGTCATCGAACAGCTGATGAAGACGTGCAGAAGTGTTTCCATCGCATTGACGCTTGATAAGCCCTATAAAAACAGTGTACCGGATGAGTTGGATTTATTCAGGATGACAGGTGAAACGTATTCCTCCTTGTATGGGCTGGCCGCTGCTAATCGCTTGGAAGTGGAAGATCATATTTTAAGAGAATCGGTTCGTTTTGACCAAAAGTCTTTATCCCATCTGGAAGACCAGTTTGAAATCCGTCCGACATCTGTATTTGATGGTGGTGAGAAAGAAGCGGTCGAGCTGATGCAGGCTTCTAACAGACGGGCCGAGATAGAAGGCATTGCGCGGAAAATACGCCGCCTTATCATGGAAGAAGGTAAGCGCTATAAGGATATTGCCATTCTGGTGCGAAACGGACAAGACTACCAGGAAGTGCTGGAAACCATCTTCTTTGACTACGAAATCCCGTACTTTATCGATCAAAAACGGCCGATGCTCAATCATCCGCTCATTGAGCTGATTCGCTCTACACTTGAGGTGTTGAACAGCCAGTGGCGCTATGAACCGGTATTCAGGGCCGTGAAAACAGATCTGCTATTCCCGCTTAAAAGCAATCATCATCAACTGAGGGAAAAAATGGACCGCCTTGAGAATTATGTTCTTTCCAATGGAATAAAAGGATCCAGATGGACGAGCAAGGACCGATGGATTTACAGGCGTTTCCGGGGACTGGAGCATTCGGATCTCCCTAAGACAGACCAGGAAAGGGAAATCGAGCATGAAATCAATGAATTAAGACTGTTCATCTCTGCCCCTATCCTGCGGTTGGCAAGAAGACTGAAGAAAGCATCCGTGGGAAAAGAGTATGCTGAAGCACTGTTTCTATTTTTAGAAGAGCTGGATATCCCGGCAAAGCTTGAGAATATGAGGACGGCTGCCGAGGAAAAAGGAAACTTAGTACTGGCAAGAGAGCATGATCAAGCATGGAACGCCGTGATAGACCTTCTCGATCAATTCGTCGAGCTGCTGGGAAAAGAATCCTTAACCTTGAAAAAGTTTACGACAATTCTTGATTCAGGCTTGGAGTCCATGAAGTTTTCCATTGTTCCACCAGCGATGGATCAGGTAATCGTGGCGAATCTGGAACTATCCAGGCTGTCAGAAATCAAAACGGCTTTTGTAGTCGGACTAAATGATGGCGTCATCCCTGCCAAAATTTCTGAAGAAGGGGTTCTTGCAGACGATGACAGGGAAATGCTTTTGAATACAGGACTCAACATTGCACCTTCAAGCAGGAAGAGACTGCTCGATGAAGAGTTCATTGCCTATAAGGCATTGACGACTCCATCCGAACAGCTTATTCTTTCCTATCCCCTTGCAAACGAAGAAGGACGGGCACTGATGCCTTCTCCATATATCAAGAGGATAAAAGAAATGTTTCCCGATTTATCGGAAAAACTGGTCGTCAATGATCCAGCTGAATTATTTGAAGAAGATCAAAAAGAATACATTTCCCATCCGAATGTTGCGATTGCCTATTTGACCACGCAGCTTCAGTTGAAGAAAAACCACTACCCAATGGCTGGTTTCTGGTGGGATGTCTACAATTACTATATGAAGAACCCGCAATGGAAAGAAAATGCGATGCTGATTCTTTCCAGTCTTTTCTTCCAGAATCGGACAAAGCCGCTGGATGAAGACATCAGTAAATCCATTTATGGGGAAGAAATATTAGCAAGTGTGTCGAGGATGGAGATGTACCATGGCTGTCCATTCTCTCATTTTGCACGTCATGGACTGAAATTGCAGGAACGGGATATCTTCAAGCTGGATGCACCGGATATCGGTGAAATGTTCCACGGTGCTTTAAAGTGGATTTCCGAGGAAGTGAACAGAAGAAATATTTCATGGGCAAAGCTTTCGAAAGAGGAATGTATCCATCTGGCGAAAGCGGCGGTCAATGAGCTGGCACCAAAGCTTCAGCATCAGATCCTGTTAAGCTCCAATCGCCATCATTATATTAAACGGAAGCTTGAGAACGTCATCAGCAGGGCTTCCTATGTATTGAGCGAGCATGCAAAAGTCAGTGGCTTCGCTCCTGTCGGCCTCGAGTTGGGATTTGGCCCGAATGGAAGCCTTCCGCCATTTTCCTTCACATTGAAGAATGGAGTCAAAATGGCCCTTCAAGGAAGAATTGACCGTGTGGATAAAGCGGAGAATCCAAATGGAATCTTCCTGAGAGTCATCGATTACAAATCAAGTGCCAAAACCCTTGACTACACGGAGGTCTACTATGGCCTGGCCATGCAGATGCTGACATATTTGGACATTGTCATCGCGCATTCCAAAAACCTGGTCGGAACAGAAGCATCACCTGCAGGAGTCCTCTATTTCCATGTCCATAACCCGGTTGTCAAGGCAAACTCTATTCTTACACTGGATCAGATTGAAGAGGAAATTTTTAAAAGCTTCAAGATGAAAGGGCTGATCCTGGATGATCCCGAAGTACTAAGGATGATGGATACGGCTCTTGAAAGCGGAAATTCCAAAGTGGTCTCAGCAGGTTTCAAAAAGGACGGAAGCTTGACGGCTGCTTCTCAAACAGCAGGAAAAGAAGATCTTCATTACATGAGGAAATATGTCCGGAGAATATACGAAAAAACCGGGAATCAAATCATTTCCGGATCAGTGGATATTTCTCCGTACAAGCTGAAGGACAGAACACCATGCCAATTCTGCTCATACCGGCCTGTCTGCCAGTTCGATCAGTCGCTCGAAGGAAATGACTACAGAGTCTTGAAGCCTCATAAACCGGATGAAGTCATTCAATATATGAGAGAGGAGGTTGATGGGGAATGAAAAGAAGTGTAATTCCCGTAAAACCGGAAACAGTCACTTGGACAGATGATCAATGGAAAGCCATCCATGCCAAGAATCAGGATATTTTGGTTGCTGCGGCGGCAGGCTCCGGAAAAACAGCAGTACTTGTTGAGCGGATCATTGGAAAGATTATTTCAGAAGAAGAACCATTCGATGTAGACCGTCTTTTAGTCGTGACCTTCACGAACGCTTCTGCAGCGGAAATGCGGCATCGGATCGGGGAAGCCCTTGAAAAAGCCATCAGTCAAAACCCTTCTTCTGTACACTTGCGAAAGCAGCTGAGCCTTCTCAACAGGGCATCGATTTCCACTTTGCACTCCTTCTGTCTGGAAGTCATCAGAAAATATTACTATTTGATTGATATTGATCCAGGATTCAGGATCGCTGATGGGACAGAAGGAGAGCTGCTTAGGGATGAAGTGCTCGATGATTTATTTGAAGAAGAGTATGGAAAAGAAGGGAACGAACCGTTTTACCTTCTTGTGGATACCTTCACGAATGACCGGAGCGATGCAGCACTTCAAGACATGGTCAGGAAGCTTTATGATTTTTCAAGATCCCATCCATTCCCGGATCAGTGGCTTGATGAGCTTGTCTCCATGTATGATGTGAATGATGGCGGACCCATTGAGGAACTTCCCTTTTATGATGCAATTTTATGGGATTTGCTGCTTCAATTTGAAGGGGCTAAGTCGCTGCTTCAGGAAGCCTATGAATTGACGAAGCTGCCTGGCGGTCCTGCACCGAGGGCAGAAAATTATCTGGACGATATGGCGTTGGTTGACCGGTTGATAACAGCCGGGAAAACCAGCTGGAATGAGCTTTATCTCGCCATGAATACGATGGAATTCAACCGGGCGAAGGCGTGCAGGGGGGATGACTTCAATAAAGATCTGGTGAAGTCGGCTGATGACTTGAGAAAGAAAGCGAAAACGATTCTTGAAAAGCAGAGGAATGAATTGTTTTCAAGAAAGCCTGAAACATTTCTGAATGATATGCAGAAAATGAAAGGCGTCATTTCCTCCCTTGTTGAACTTGTGAAAACATTCGGTGAAAAGTTCAAGGATGTAAAAGAAGAAAAAGGTCTGGTTGATTTTTCAGATCTAGAGCACTACTGTCTGGAGATATTGATGGACTCAGATGATCCGAATACCCCATCAGAAGCCGCAAAGTCCTATCGCTCACAGTTCAAAGAGGTGCTTGTTGATGAGTATCAGGATACCAATATGGTCCAGGAAACGATATTGCAGCTTGTTTCAGCAGAAAGGGATAACGGCAATCTGTTCATGGTGGGTGACGTCAAACAATCCATCTATCGATTCCGGCTGGCTGAACCCAATCTGTTTTTGAATAAATACAATGCCTTTGATTCGGAAGGAGAAGGGTCTGGGCTTAAAATTGACCTGGCCATGAACTTCCGGAGCAGGAATGAAGTATTGGCGGGGACCAATTATCTCTTTAAGCAAATCATGGGAATGAAAGTCGGCGAAATCGAATATGACGAAAATGCCGAACTTAAACTTGGTGCATCATATCCTCAGGATGAAACGTATCCGATCGAACTTCATTTGATTGATTTAGAGGATGAATCCGGCAGTGCAGCCGATGAACTTGAAGATCAGGCGTCGCCTGAAGAAGATCTTGTGGATTTAGAAAAATCACAGCTCGAGGCAAGATGGATGGCGGCTAAGATTAAGGAGCTCATAGACAGCAGGAAGCAAATCTATGATCCTAAGAGAAAAGCTTACCGTCCAATTCAGTATAAAGATATTGTCCTTCTTTTAAGGTCAATGCCATGGGCACCGGTCATCATGGAAGAATTCAAAGAAGCTGGAATCCCCATCTATGCCAATTTGGCTACAGGTTATTTTGATGCAACGGAAATCACTATCATGCTTTCCCTTTTAAAAGTGATCGATAATCCATATCAAGATATCCCTCTTGCTTCTGTATTGAGGTCGCCTATAGTGGGATTATCGGAAAAAGAATTGGCAGCTATCCGTTCTTCCAGTTCAAGCGGTGCTTTTTACGATGCGGTTAAAGCTGCTTCCAGAAAGAATCATTCAGGGCAAGCAGAAGGATTAAACGAAAAGCTGCAGTCTTTTCTTTCAGATCTTTCAGCGTGGAGGACGCTGGCAAGGCAGGGAGCATTGTCGCAGCTGATCTGGCAATTGTACAGGGATACAAAATTCTACGATTTTTCAGGAGGACTTCCCGGTGGAAAGCAGAGGCAGGCAAACCTCCGTGCTCTTTATGACCGTGCACGCCAATATGAGTCGACTTCCTTCAGGGGATTATTCCGCTTCCTTCGATTTATAGACCGTATGAGGGAAAGAGGGGATGATCTCGGGACTGCAAGAGCCTTAAGTGAAGGAGAGGATGTAGTCAGACTGATGACCATCCACTCCAGCAAGGGGTTGGAATTCCCGGTCGTCTTTATGGCTGGCGTTTCAAGGAATTTTAATATGATGGATTTAAATGCGTCCTATTTATTGGATAAGGATTTAGGTTTTGCATCCAAGTACATGGATCCGGAAAAACGGATCACATATCCTTCCTTGCCGCAGATTGCTTTTAAAAGAAAGAAAAAACTGGAAACCATTGCAGAGGAAATGCGCGTTCTCTATGTGGCATTGACAAGGGCCAAAGAAAAATTGTATTTAGTGGCGAGTCCAAAAAATCTGGAGAAAAGCATCCAAAAGTGGGCAGGAGCATTATCCCACCAAGATTGGCTGTTGAAAGACTATGACCGTGCTAGTGCAAAGTCGTATCTTGACTGGATCGGTCCTTCCATGGCACGCCACAGTGATTTAAGGGAGTTTCTAGAGGGAAGTTCCCCTCATCCGCTCCTAAGTGAGGAAATCGCTTCACATGAATCAAGATGGCATATAGAGGTGCATCATAAATCAGAGCTTCATAATATCTTCCCGGAGCCTGAAAGTGAAAATGATGGATGGATCGAAGCGGTACAGAAAGGACAGCCATTGAAGTCTTCTGATTCATCCGGGGACAAGATAGATGAGGTTCTTTCATGGAAATATCCATATCAAGAAGCAGCTAAACGGAGATCAAAGCAATCGGTATCAGAACTGAAGCGAATGTTAGAGACACGGGATGCTGAAAGTGATACAAGCTTTTTGCAGAAATTCCAGAAGCCTGTGATGAAAAGACCGAAGTTCATGCAGGAGCAGAAGCTGAGTCCGGCAGAAAGGGGTACTGCCATGCATATGGTCATGCAGCATATCCCATTCGGAGAACGAATTGATGTCCACCTCTTAAATACGCTGCTTGAAGCAATGGTGGAGAAAGAATTATTATCCATAGAGCAGAAAGAGGCTATTACGATTGGCGAAATTTTGTCATTTTTTGAGACGGATTTGGGAAGGAAGATGGCAGAATCGTCAAATGTACACAGGGAAATCCCCTTCAGCATCGCCGTTCCAGCCAATGAAATTTACACTGATTGGAATAGCCCTGATGAAAGTGTGCTTGTACAAGGGATCATCGACTGTGTCATCGAAGAACCGGATGGATTGGTCTTGATTGATTATAAAACGGATAATATTACGGATCGATTCAAAGGGAAATTCGAAGATGCGAAACCTGTGTTGGAGAACAGGTATCGGGTGCAATTGGAATTTTACGAAGAAGCCCTTCGGAAAATATGGAAGAAGCCTATTAAACAAAAGTTCCTCTTCTTTTTCGACGGTGCTCATATTCTAGAATTATAAGGTAAGAATGAAAAGGGGCAGTCTTAGGCTGTTCCTTTTCTAGAAAACGAAAAAGCTGACACCTGTATCTGCTGCGGCCATGAAGGCTGCAGCAGATGCACAGGTGCCAGCTTTAATTGTTTCCGACTACCGGCTGGTCTAGAAGGCTCGTATTCAATGTGCCGTTTATACTGAAAAAAGTATTGGTGAAAAAGAATCCGCCTGTATTGACGGAACCTGATCCGGTTGTAGTCTTGGATGCGTTTTTTGGAGAGATGACAGCCGTGTCGCCAAATTGAATATTTCCGCCGCTTACACTCAGGACAGAAACAGGACCAGTAAAAGCAGGCATAGTACTATCCTCTTTTCTTTCATTCAAAGTCATTTTTGTTGGATATGTTTTTTATTGTATTCCTGGGAAGTAAAATGGTTCAAATGCTATTCGGCATCACTCAATTGACGGATGTGGTGGGTCCGATTTTCAAGATAGACATCATCTGTATTCCCGACATGAAGGATGGAAGCAGACGAAACCCCGATAATATCTATGGAACCCACTTTAATGGTGCCATTCGCATTCAATGTATTCACATTGACAGGAGTCGTAATAGGAGCAAGGGGTATTGGTTCTGAAAATATCGGATAGTCTTCAAATTTTCCTTCATCATCAAAGAATAGTTCACGCTCCCTTTGAATGGCTAAAACATTTGAAACAGCTTTAATTTTGCAGGAATCCCCGATCTGAAATGTGGAGCTGAAGGCAAGGGTTCTCAGCTTGATATCGTGGACGAGGGACTGGCGACCAAAAGGAGTGATGTTCATCCTTTAGGAGTCAATGGAACAAACGGTCCGATGATTAAGGATTCTGCAGGTGTATCAAAGGTGGAAGCAAGCTGGATTGTATTCGCATCTCCAACTAAAAAGAGGGAAGATGCAGAAACACCAGTTAATTGAATGGAATTGACACATAATTCCCGGTTTACAACATTAAGTTCCATCATTATTCTTTCCTTTCAGTTCATTTGGCAATTGGGCAATGAAGGTATAGACCGCCTGTTGGATATCTGCTTTAATCCGTGAGAAAATAATTTCATCCAGGCTGGATTCTTCTGAAGAACGGTTATACTGGCCGCTCAGCGTATTGATATAATAACTGATTCTTTGAGGGAGCTGGCGTTTGATATCCTCGATGATCATCGTGTGATATTGGGGATCGAGTTTGACTTGCAGTTGATCTTCAGTATCAACAATCAGGGCAGGCAGCTCTTGTTCAATATACTCATTGCTGGATTCGTCGACTTTTTCACGGAGTCCCTCCGGAAGCTGGGACATTGAAGTGTGGGAATTGGTTGCGGAGGTCTGCTGGTCAACTGCAAAATCTTCTATTTTATCAATATCAGAAGGGTTTAACCCTATATTGAGCGTTCCTTCCAATGTTTCGACTTTCAATTGGTCAAATTTATATTCCAGTCTTTCTACATTGATGGAGGGGCGATTTTTAAGTGCTTCGATTTCATTTTGAAGATCTTTCATGGCACTCTCCAATCCTTCCATTCTTTTATTCTGTTGTTTGATGAAGGAATATAGTTGATTGATGTAGTAATAGAGATCTTGCATGTTGACACCCCCTTTTTATTGCATACTACTCTTATCGAGTGCCGGCAGGAGGGAAAGGAACAAATGTCTTTTCCCCGCCTTTAATGTATTCACCGGGCTCCAAGACTGCTGTTCCAGGCTTTTTCGCAGGCGGCGCTGGCTGGGTATATCCACCAGTATTGTAAAGATTGGACGTCTCAGTGACTGCGCCAAGCGTTCCGATTTGGAAAACGGATGAATTGGATACAGAGCCTATTTTTATCAAATGAATTTGAATGGTTTGCTGGATATACAATTTCATGGCTTCACCGCATCTCTATACATTGAAATATTGCCCCTGATCTAAAGCGTCCTGGTCATAGGTGTTTGTGGAAGAACGTTCGTTGTATATGGAAAGTCCGTCTCCAGTATTAAATGAACCGGCTCCTGAATACGTTTTTGCATTTGAAAGCGGCTGTATCTGGAAAACATCCCCGATATGAAAAACACCACTCGACCCCAGGTTGATGACTTGAACGGCACCAACAAATGCAGGCATGACCGTTCACATCCTTTACATGATTTCATATCCCATTGTATGAAGGGATGGGGGAAATGTGATTCATTCGCCTAATTTCAAAAAGCATTGTAAAATAAATGAGACAGCATGAAGCACCGGTCAAAATTACTTTTAATACATAAAGCAGCATGGCCAAGGCTTAGCAAGGAGGAGGAAAATGGAGCCTATTTCATCAAAGGACCGGATATTATCCATAGATATTTTAAGAGGGCTTGCATTAGTAGGCATTTTCATTGTGAATATCATTTCATTCCACACACCGGTCCTTTACATAAACCCATTTGAATGGTGGGAATTCCGTAATACACTTATCAATTATGAATGGATCGATATTTTTCTGGAGGGAAGCGTCTATCCCATTTTTGCGCTGCTTTTCGGATTCGGACTGGCAGCCATCAGACAAAGAGCGTTGAAAAAGGGTGCAAGGTTTAGTCGAATAGGGAGCAGGAGACTCGCCCTATTACTTTTCATCGGGGTACTGCACGCCGTTTTTATATGGTTCGGAGATATCCTGATCATTTATGCGCTGCTTGGTTTCTTGCTGATGACAGTCCTGCCATACTCAGGAAGACGACTGATTTCCTTTGGCCTGACTCTGCTTCTGATCCCTAATTTATTGTTTGTTTTTTACTTGAGTTGGAGCTCAATCGCGAATCCCTATGGCGCTATGCTTTGGACAGATATTGGAGGAGTGAAGGACTCCATTGCTTCCTACACGTCATCCTCTTATTTTGATGCCTTGCATCAAAGGTTAATAGATTGGTATGCAGTCAATAATCCGGTCAACTTTCTTTATATGCTTACGACAATCTTTCCAATGATGATGATAGGGGCAGGGGCGTTTAAAGCTGATTTGTTTAAAAAAGTGAAAGAAAATAAAGGGTATTGGATTGCAGGGATGACGGTTCTTCTCTTCTTGGGCATTTTATTGAAATCGCTTCCTTATCTCCTGCTTCAAAATACCGTTTTTCTATACATTCAGGACATTATCGGGGGGCCGATCACCGGGATGGGGTATATTGCAGCAATCCTTCTGATTGTTGTAAATCCCCTGGCAGGAAAAATCTTAAAGCCATTAGCAGCCGCCGGGAGAATGTCATTGACCATCTATTTAATGCAGTCGATTCTTTCATCCTTCATTTTTTATGGTTATGGAATGGGGATGTACAACCGCTTGCCGCTTGAGACTGGTGTATGGGTTGCCATTGGGATTTTTATGATCCAAGTAATTCTCGCTGAAATATGGTTCAGCAAATTCACATATGGCCCAATGGAAAGCATATGGAGAAAATGGACCTATAAATAAAAGATCATATAAAAATAGGAGTGGTGAAAAGTGAAATTTGTTTCTTATAAAATGGAAGAAAAGCAGTCTTTCAGTTTAGGTGTCGTATCAGGGGATGAAACATATATATGGGATCTGAAAGCCCTTCATCATGCATCCGAAAAGGGAACAGATTATCCTGAAACCATGCTGCAGGCAATCGAAAAAGGCGAAACATTCATTAAAGAAGTAAACAAATGGATCAATTTCGGGAAATCTTGCTCCGATCCTTCAATCTATCAAGAATCTGCAGCAGAAGCCATCATCGGACCACCAATACCGAGGCCGCCCAAACATATTCTGTGCGTTGGGAAAAACTATCGGGAACATGCACTTGAATTGGGCACAGAAGCGGATATCCCAACAGATATTATGATGTTCACTAAGCCGCCTACTTCCATCATCGGGCAAGGGGACGCCATCGACCCGCATCCATCCTTGACAGATGCATTGGATTATGAAGGGGAGCTCGCGGTCGTCATCGGGACAGGTGGTCGGAACATTTCGAGGGAGGATGCCCTGAAGCATGTCTTTGGCTATACCATCATCAACGATGTAACTGCCCGCGACCTTCAGGCAAGGCACAAACAATTTTTCATTGGGAAAAGCCTCGATACCTTCTGTCCAATGGGGCCATGGGTTGTTCATTCATCACTCATCACAGATCCCCATTCATTGAATATCAAGACAAAAGTAAACGGTGAGATTCGCCAAGATTCCAGTACGGAGCATTTTATTTTCCCGATTGATGAAATCATTTCTGTATTATCAAAAGGAATGACGCTTGAGCCGGGTGATATCATTGCAACAGGTACACCTGCAGGAGTGGGAAAAGGCTTTAAACCTCCAAAGTACCTGAAACCTGGCGATACAATCGAGGTTGAAATTGAAGGAATCGGTGTTCTTCACAATATTGTTAAGGAATAGGACATAACTAGTTCTACATTTTGCATGCGCTATGGTATGATATGGGAAGCATTAATTTAGAGGAAATGGATTGGAGGAAAAAATATATGATGAGTACTACACATGCCCACATTACTACATGGGCAATTGCGATTATCTTGTTCATTGTTGCACTGTCCTTGCATAAGAGCGGCAACTTGAAAGGATTTAAAATCGTTCAGATGATTCTGCGTGTCTTTTACATACTGATCATTATCACCGGAATCCTGCTTTATCCATTCGGAAATGAATCTGCCAACCATGCACTTTATGGCATTAAGGTCCTTGCAGGTTTATTGGTTATTTCCATGTTTGAAATGATCTTGATCAAAATTTCCAAAGGGAAGAACGCTGGATCGTTCTGGGTGATTTTCGTCATCGCCCTTGCGCTTGTTCTATATTTAGGGCTTCGCCTTCCGCTTGGATTCCACCCATTTTTATAAAATGGATCAAAAAAGAGCCTTTTTGGCTCTTTTTTTTGTAATAATGATATTCAATGATTGGGGGATATGGTATTTTTTATATATAATATGTAAGCGTGGTGAAAAAATGGCAAAAACCTATAACTATCGATATGAAAGCGTTGAAGGACTTTTGGACTATATAGCATCTCATAATCTCGATAAGGTTAATTCCATTCTTGTTCAGGTTTTTTTAGGACAAGGAGGGAAAGACCAGGCTGAAAAAATCAGGACGGCTGTTGTAGATGCCCTCCCGAAAGCAGCGCTCATTGGATGCAGCACCACCTATGCCATATCACATCATGAAATCATCAATAAAGACGTGCCAATCATTTCTTTTACAACCTTCGAAAATACCAATCTTTCTACCCGCTTGTTCAACCTTGAGACAAGAATGGATGAACAGGCTATTATTGAAAAGATCAGCAAAGAATTAATCACGGAAGATACTAAAGCTATCATATTCCTTATCAGCCATCTTGAGCTGAGTTTCAGCTATATATTAGAGAAAGTTCATGAACTTTATCCTGGGATCGCATTCTCCGGTGGAGTTGCTGCCGATATACCGAATTGCAGGGATACAATCGTAATGAATGAATATGCTGCCGAAGAAAGGGGAATGGCCGTTGCTGCATTGAGCGGCAAGGACTTGATTGTGAATTCCTCTGTAAATGAACAATGGGAGGATATCGGGCGCCCATTTATTGTGACAAAGGCTTCAGGCAAGACTATTTATGAAATCGATCATAAAAAACCTACATCAATCATCAGGAGATATTTAGGTGAAGATTTTGTGGCGCGGCTTCCGCAATCCGCTATCCAAATCCCTTTTAGAAAAGGGGATGAGGCCCTTTTTATCTACAATGTCCTTGATCACGGGGCCATTCAGATGAGCCATGAAATCGAGCAGGGTGAAGAAATCAATTTTGCTTATGCCAATATAGAAAAGTTAATGGAAGAATCGATTAAAGAATTAAAAAGGCTCAACAAAAAGCCCGTTGAATCCATCTTTTTATACAATTGCATTGGAAGAAAAAACACCCTATCCAAATATATTTCTGAAGAACTGGAAATGATGAGCAGGATTTCACCGGTGTGCGGCTTCTTTTCTAACGGAGAGATTGGGAAAAAAGCGGATGAACCGCCAAGGCTTTTTGCCCATGCGCTAACTTATTTGGCCATTTCTGAAAGCCCACTTTCTATACATAAGGATTTAAGGTTTAAATATGACATTTCTTCAGAAGTCAAAAATTTATCAGCCTTGACTCATTTGATTAATGCTACTTCAGAAGATATCAATCAGCTTCGGGTGAATATTGAACGTTCCGAAAGCTACTATCGATCCCTTTTTGACAATAATAATGATTTTGTTTATTCAACTGATTTAAATGGCATCTTTACAAGTGTAAATGCATCCTTCCTTAAAACATTCGGCCAGGAAGAAGAAATGGTCATTGGAAAATCAGCATTGAAATGGGTGGAACCAGAGAACCATGCGCTCGTTAGGCGTCATTTTCACAAGGCTGTACAAGGGAAGGAACAATACTATGAACTTCTTGTAAACACGCAGAATGCAGAAAAGGTTCATTTCCAGATTAAAAATATCCCTATCACCATTAATGGCAAGTGCGTCGGAATTTACGGCATAGGAAAAAATATGACCGAACAAAAGAAAATCCAGCAAGAGATCTCAAGGCTTTCCAATTATGATTATGATACGGGCCTGCCGAACCGTTCTAAATTCAACGAAGTGCTTGAAGAGATGCTTCACCGGGCAAAGAAGAAGAAACGGCGGCTTGCCGTCATCTTTGTCGATATTGACCGGTTCAAGATCATCAATGATACTCTCGGACATTTTGCGGGGGATCTAATGTTGAAGGAGCTTGCAGCAAGACTCCAAGGTGCTTTGCCGAATGGCGCATATTTGGGAAGATTCGGAAGCGATAAGTTCACCATCCTCCTCACCAAGGATATTGATGATGAAGCTGTTGTGGATACAGGGAGAAAATTGCTTGACAAAGTCCAGGAACCGTTCAGCTTTAAAGACAAGGAGTTCTTTGTCACAGCAAGCATGGGTATTGCCGTTTATCCACAGGATGGATTGGAAACAGAGCAGCTGATGCAGAACGCAGATACCGCCCTCAATCAAGTGAAACTGCATGGTGGAAACAACCTGTTGTTTTTCTCGAATGATATGAATGAAGATGCATTAAGAAGGGTAGAACTTGAAAGCCAGTTGAGGAGAGCGCTGGATAACGGAGAATTCTTTCTCGTCTACCAGCCTATCTTAGATATAAGAAATAAAAAGGTGACGGGGCTTGAAGCCCTCATCCGATGGGAGCATCCGCAGAGGGGCTTGGTGTCCCCAGCTGATTTTATCCCTCTTGCTGAAGAAATGGGAATCATCATCCCAATCGGAAGCTGGGTCCTTGAGACAGCTTCGCTTCAGCTAAAAGAACTTGAACGGCAGGGATATCACGATTTATCCATGTCCATAAATGTATCTGCCCAACAATTCCAAGATCCTTCGTTTATCTATGAAATAAAGGAAACCATTGAAAAAACAGCAATCAGCCCGGAAAGAATTCACTTGGAATTAACTGAAGGCGTGATGATCGATCAGTCAGATTCAACGATGGAAAGGCTTAAAACCCTGGGCGAAATCGGTGTGAATATTTCCATTGATGATTTCGGTACAGGCTACTCATCCTTGAGCTATATTAAACATTTGCCATTCCATATCTTAAAAATTGATCGTTCGTTCATTATGAACCTAAGTGAAAGCTCGCCTGATTTTGCTATTGTCAAAGCAATCATGACCATGGGAGAAGGACTTCGTCTGCAGGTCATCGCAGAAGGGGTGGAAACATTGGATCAGCTTCTCCTCCTGGAGTCAATGAATTGTGATTTTGCACAGGGCTATTATATCGCTAAGCCAATGAAAGCAAGCGAACTTTATCAATGGCTCCCGTTGAATCGGGAAATGAAAGCCAGAGCCAAATAAAACAGCCGTCCCAATTTGATTTGGGGCGGCTGTCTCATTTTTAGGGTAATTTTTCTATTATGAATCTTTTCCCTGTATTCAATGTAAATTCGAAGCGATCCTGATTTTTTTCGTTGTACCGGAAATGGTGCTGAACCGCACAGATTCCATCCATATTGTCGAACATCAAGAAATTGACCCCTTCCCTGCGTCCGCTTTTCTGAAGAAAAGATAAATGGTTGTGGCAATAGATGCAATCATAGATGGAGAAATGGGCTGTGTTTAAACTAGTGATGAATTGAATGAATGCATCGTCGTTCAAATCATCCAGCAGCATCTCCAGGGAAAAAACGAGATTTTTCTTGATTCTGATAGAAGCAGAGTTCTCCAGAGCAACGATGCCGTATGGAAGATTGATTTGACCTTCCTCGAGAAGCTGGCCTTTTTCCCAACTGTTAAAGCGGAGTACTTCAATTTCTTGATCTATATAATATTCAAGCATGGATGCTTCATCTGTTTCTTCATCGAAAAATATCCATTGATCATTGATTAATTCCACAGTGCCTGTTGTAAAAGCACGTGTTTGCCGATCCAGCAATTGACTGCGATTTTTGTGCTTCACGAAAGAAACCTCCAATATTCTTACTCTACTCACTATTTTTTGACATCCAAAATGGATTTCATACCGTCATGCAGCCGGGGGTTTTAATTTTTTTGGGACGAATAACTATTCCCTAGGGCAGTGCATAGGATAATGCATGCCTATTTAAGTGCGACTAGAAGAAAGAGAGGGGCAAGACTATGTGCGGCATAACTGGATGGATTCATTTTCATCATAATTTAAATAATGAGCTGGATGTCATTAAGAAAATGACAGATACATTAAGTAAAAGAGGACCAGATGATGTCAACATATGGTCGAATCAGCATGCAGCACTTGGACATAAGCGTTTGGTTGTCGTAGACCCGGCTGGAGGCAGGCAACCAATGTCAAGAAAGCGCGGAGAGCACGTTTTCACCCTCTGCTATAATGGAGAATTATATAACACAGAGGATTTGAGAAAAGAATTGCTCTCTAAAGGATATTCGTTTCAAGGTCATTCGGATACAGAAGTTTTGCTGAATGCGTATATAGAATGGCGGGAAAATTGCGTTGACTTTCTAAATGGGATATTTGCCTTTGCTGTTTGGGACAGCCAAAAGGAGCAATTGTTCATCGGACGCGACAGGCTTGGGGTAAAGCCTCTTTTTTATGCAGAAATAAATAGGGGATTCATCTTTGGTTCAGAGATGAAAACCGTTTTGGCCCACAAAGATATGAAACCGGAAATAGACCGCACCGGGCTCTCAGAAGTGCTAGGCCTTGGTCCATCCAGATCGCCGGGGAATGGCGTATTTAAAAATCTGAACGAACTTCGCCCTGGCCATGCATTGACATTTTCACGTGATGGACTGAAGATATGGCGATACTGGAATGTCAAAAGTGAGAGACACCGAGATACATTTGATGAGACAGTTGAAAACGTAGGCTTTCTATTGAATGATGCGGTGACGAGGCAGCTTGTGTCAGATGTACCATTATGTACATTTCTTTCTGGCGGGTTGGATTCCAGCGCCATTACGGCTATTGCTGCCAATCAATTCAAGCGGGAAGGAAAAGGAGCCCTCCATACGTATTCCATTGATTATGAAGGAAATGACCAGTTCTTTAAAGCGGATGCCTTTCAGCCGAACTCTGATGGACCATGGATCGAACAAATGGTCAATACATTTGGAACGAAGCATCACTATAGTGTTATTTCACAGGAAGAATTGGTTGAAAACCTTGAAGAAGCCGTGCTGGTCAGGGACCTCCCGGGTATGGCAGATGTGGATTCTTCCCTTCTTTGGTTCTGCAAAGAGATTAAGCAGGACTTTGTTGTCAGTCTTTCAGGGGAATGCGCAGATGAAATATTCGGGGGATATCCATGGTTTCATCGCGAGGATGATTTAAACAGAAAAGGATTTCCATGGATGAGGTCAACAGAAGAGAGGCAAGGACTCTTGAATGATTCATGGAAAAGTAAATTGAAGCTTGATGAATATGTTCAGGCAGTCTACCAGAATACGGTTGATGAGACTCCTTGCCTTGAGGGGGAAAGTCCTTTAGAAGCAAGGAGAAGAGAACTGTTTTATTTAAATATGGTCTGGTTCATGACGACTCTGCTTGATCGGAAAGATCGAATGAGCATGGGAGCGAGCTTGGAAGTCCGAGTTCCTTTTGCTGATCACAGACTTGTCGAGTACGCTTGGAATATCCCTTGGGATTGGAAGATGGCCGATGGAAGAGAGAAGGGGCTGTTAAGGAAATCGCTTGAAGGGGTTTTGCCGCATGACATTCTTTACCGGAAAAAAAGCCCTTATCCAAAGACCCATCACCCCGTTTATACGAAGCTTGTCAAAGATAAGCTGACGCAAATCTTGAATAATCGTTCGAGTGTCCTTTTGGAGCTGTTCGACTCTCGGAAGCTGCAAGCAATTGTAGACAGCGGAGGGGATGCTTTCCGAGTGCCTTGGTACGGACAGCTGATGAAAGGGCCGCAGCTGCTTGCTTATCTTATTCAAGTAGACTATTGGTTTGAGAAAAATAATATTATATTGCTGGATCGATAAAAAAAGCAGCCTATTTTCGTAGGCTGCTTTCATATTATGAAACGGCTTTTTGTATAAAGGACTTTCTTAGCCATATTTTTGATTTCCAGCGTCTCAGCATGAGAAGTCCTCTGAGCCATTCGTCTGCAATGAACGAAATCCATATTCCTACCAGGCCCAATCCTAACCCAACGCCTAAAAAATAGGAAATGGTCACGCTGACACCCCACATGGACAAAATTCCCATGTACACAGGGAATCTAACGTCTCCAGCAGCTCTTAGAGAATTGATGATAACTAGATTAAAGGCTCTCCCAGGCTCAAGTAGAATCGTTAAATAGATTAATAGGATGCCTGATTCAATAATTGTTTGATTGTCTGTAAAAATGGCGAATAAATGACGGGCAAATAATGAAAATACGAGCGCCATAGCAAAGGAAATGGAGACGGCGATCTTCAAACTTCTCATGCATCGATGGTAGGCATCGTCTGTCTGTCGGGAACCAATCATCCTTCCTACGAGGATCTGTGTCCCTTGGCTGATGGCTACACTGAACAAATAAATGAACATCATTAAATTTTGTGTGTAAACTTTGGTGGTCAGAGCTTCCGTTCCAATCATTGAGATAAAATAAGTGATAAGCATCTGCGAAGAATTGTAGGATAATTGTTCCCCGGCAGAAGGGATCCCAATCTTCAGCAGGTTTTTGACATGGATGGAAGGGAGTTTAAGAATCTTTTTAAATGGAAGTTCCCCAGGAATCCGTTTCTTAAGCAAGATGCCCATGGCAAGAAGTCCCGCAAATCTGCTGACTGAAGTGGAGATGGCCACTCCAGTGACTCCAAGGACAGGAACCCCGAATGCTCCGAATATGAACAGATAATTTCCGATGATATTCAGGATGTTCATCCCGATAGTGACATACATAGCATCTTTCGTATATCCGTAGCTTCGGATGATGGCGCCTGATGTCATGACCAGAGCTTCAATAAAGATGAATCCGCCGACTATTGCCAGATAAGCTGTTCCGTCTTTCATTAATTCAGGCGGAAGCGACATCATGGCAAGCAGGTTTTTATGAAAGATGACTAGGATAGAGCTTAGCAGGAGGCCAAATCCTAAATTGACCCATAAAGAAACGACGGAAACTTCCCTGGCTGCCAGGTGATTGGATGCCCCTATATTCTGGGAAGTGATGATGGCCGTTCCGGCTGCTACAAATCCAAACATAACGATGATTAGAGATAAAATTTGGTTGGATACGCCAACTGCTGCTACTGCCTGGTCTGAATATTGGCTCAACATGAGTGTGTCTGCATTTCCCATTAGCATGTGAAGCATTATTTCTATAAAGATGGGCCAAGTCAGGGTGAACAAAGTCATCTTTTGCTGTTTGTTTTTCATATGTAAGACTCCCCGTATTTAAGTAATCAAAAAGAGAGCCTTAAGAGCTGAAATGCCCCTTAAGACTCTAGTGCTTTATGATTTAAAACTTCAATATTCTGAAACTGTATCCGTCCAATTTGATAGAAGGATCCTTTTCATTGAACTCATATGGCTTTCCGTCCCAAACATCTGTGACTGATTTGTCAGTAAAGTCGAATGGGATTGTAAAAGCTGCCTCACTATCTGAAGTATTCAAAATGACCAGTATGGTCTCGCTGCCATTGGACCTCGTATAGGCAATGCATTGCTTATGGTAGTCTGCAGGAAGGAATGATAAGGTTCCTTCATTGGCTAGAAGAGGCTGGCTGCAGCGGATTTTGATCAGCTTCTGAATATGGCTGAAAAGATCTCTATCCTGTTTTTCTGAATCCCATTCCATGCATTTACGGCACCCGGGATCATGCACACCTGTCATTCCAATTTCATCTCCGTAATAGATGCATGGAGTTCCTTCAAACGTCAGCATAAATGTATACACTTGCTTCATACGCATAACATCGCCGCTGCATTCTGTCAGGATGCGGGGAGTATCATGGCTGTCTACAAGGTTGAATGCTGCTTCATTTACAGGTTTAGGATACATGTTCATGACTGAAACCATGTTCTCAGTGAATTCTGCTGGTGTAATGGACTGTTTGGCAAATAGATTGAGTACGTTTGTTGTGAACGGATAGTTCATGACAGCATCGAATTGATCCCCTCTAAGCCAAGGCATGGAATCGTGCCAAATCTCACCGAGAATATACAGGTCAGGTTTGATGGCTTTCACTTCTTTCCGGAAATCCCTCCAGAATGCGTGGTCCACTTCATTGGCAACATCCAGCCGCCAGCCATCAATATCGAATTCCCTTACCCAATATCTGCCCACTTCAAGCAAGTATTCCTTTACCGCCTGGTTTTCGGTGTTGAGTTTAGGCATGAAAGGAGTGAATGCAAATGTATCATAATTTGCCTTTGGCTCAGTCTGAACAGGGAATTCATGAATATGGAACCAATCCTTATAATCAGAAGCTTCACCTTTTTCCAATACATCCTGAAATGGAGGGAAGTAGTAGCCGCTGTGATTGAATACAGCATCGAGCATTACTTTAATGCCCCTTTCATGGCAGGCATCAATAAGTTTTTTAAATGTTTTCTTGTCCCCGAACTGAGGATCGATCTCCATGTAGTCGATCGTGTCATATTTATGGTTTGAGAATGCCTTGAAGATCGGCGTGAAGTAAATTCCTGTGATCCCCAATTCATTCAAGTGGTCTAGATGGCTTATGACACCTTCAAAATCTCCACCGAAGAAGTTTTCCGGGGTTGGGTCAGTGCTCCCCCATGGAAGTGTTCCTTCAGGATTGATTGAAGGATCGCCGTTAGCGAATCTTTCCGGGAAGATTTGATACCATACCGTCTCTTTCACCCACTCCGGTGCTTTGAAAATATCTGCTTTGTTCAAGAATGGGAAGCAGAAATAATACCCTGTATCGTGGATAGGCTCTTCAAAAAAGCCCTTTTCACCATAAAATACACTTTCCCCGCCGTCTTCAAGAATAAATCCGTATCTGAGCCTGCGATAGGGAGGGGAAATTTCTGCAAACCAATAATCAAATAAAGAATCGCTTCCTTTAAGGATCATCGGTTTTGATTGAAACAGCCATTTTCCGTCAGCCCAATCAAATGGATCTCCGTGAAGTAGGTTGACTTGCTCTATGTCGTTCTTTTTTGTGCGGATCATAATATGTAATTCACTTTCAGTGCAAGCGTATGCATAATTATCTTTCGGACGATGATATACAGCCTCGTTAAGCATCTGGAACACAACTCCTATCCAATATATGTATCAAGTTAAAGGCTATTCCAATCCCTATGCATTGTCAACGGATTTTAGAAGAAAATTAAATCGCTTTCATTTGACAAAAGGAATTGAGAAAATTTTTAAAAAATTGGTTGTCAAATTTGAAATAGGCGATATAATTAGAATAGGTTGTGCAATCGTTTTCACTAAAATGAAAGCGTTATCTTTAATCAATCATAATTTTTAGTGTAAACGGCTGTTCAGCAATGGGTGAAAACCTACATATTTTAGGAGGGGTCTAAAATGAAGAAAGCTCTATCGCTGCTCATGGCTCTAATTCTCGTTATGGGTGTCCTTGCTGCATGTGGACCAAAACGTGAAACGGGCGAGAGCAAACCGGAAGACACAAAGAAAAAGACAGAAGAGGCTGCTAAGCCGGATAAACTCGTTGTCTGGGTTAACAACGAAGATAAGCAAAAACAAGCTCTACAAGACATTTTTGCTAAATACACAGAGAAAACTGGCATTAAAGTTGAAGCTGTTCCTATGGACATGCTTGATCAAGTAAAAACACTTGCTCTTGATGGACCTGCAGGAAAAGGTCCGGATTTATTCTTCCAGCCGCATGACCGCATCGGAAGCATCGTGCTTCAAGGATTGGCTGATCCAGTTGATTTAGGCGATGCAAAAGGTGATTACATCGATACAGCTGTAGACGCCGTGACTTACGATGGAAAAGTTTGGGGAGCTCCATTGGTTGTTGAAACATATGGAACTTTCTACAATAAAGATCTAGTTGATAAAGCTCCTGAAACAATGGATGAATTAATGGAAATTGCTAAAAATCAAACGGATGCATCTAAAGATAAATATGGCTTCTTGATGGAAGCTGCAAACTTCTACTTCTCTTATCCATTCTTTGCAGCAAACGGTGGATACGTGTTCAAGAAGGATAACGGATCTTATGATGTAAACGACATCGGATTAAACAATGATGGCGCTAAAAAAGGCGGAGAACTAATCGGTTCTTGGTTTAAAAACGGCTATATCCCTGTAGAAGTAAATCCTGACATCATGAACGGATTATTCACAAAAGGAAATACTGCCGTTGTCATCACTGGTCCTTGGAATATCCCAACGTATAAAGATGCTCTAGGCGACAAACTTGGTACAGCAACACTTCCAAAAATTGATGGAAAGATCCCACAATCATTTGTTGGTGTAAAATCATGGATGCTTTCTTCTTATTCTAAGAATAAAGAGTGGGCTACAGATTTGATGAAATTCGTCACAAATCAAGAAAACTCTTTGCACTACTTTGAAGTTGCCGGTGAAATGCCTGCAAACAAAGCTGCTCTAGAAGATGATAAAGTGACTAGCGATCAATTGATTGCAGCATTTGCTGAGCAAGTAAAATACGGTGAGCCAATGCCGTCAGCACCTGAAATGCAGCAGGTTTGGGAGCCAATCAATAATGCTCTTGCATTCATTGCTAAAGGCCAGCCTGTTGGCGATGTATTAGATGAAGCTGTAAAAGCAATCAAAGATAACATTGCAGCATCCAAATAATAATTAAATGATCTTGGGGCTGACTCTAACATGAAGAGCCAGGCCTCCTTCAAAGAGATTCTGAAGGGGAGCGGGTATTCAGGGGTCAGCCTCATTATTCTATCTTGGGAGGATTTCCTATGTCTACATATTCTGAAGGGAAGAAAAAAGGACATAATCCCACATTGGCCATGATTCTGTCCATCCTGTTAGCAGGACTTGGACAACTATATAATAGAAGATTCATCAAAGGGATTATTTTCATCATACTCGAAGTATCTTTCATCCTTACTTTGGGGAATTTTATCAACTACGGTCTTTGGGGCATCCGTACACTCGGAACGATCCCGATGGTCGATCACTCCATTTTCCTGATTATCTATGGATTGGTTTCCATCATCATTTTGGCGTTTGCCATTACGATTTATATCTATAATGTCATCGATGCCAGAAAGCAGGCTTTTAAAATCCAGCGGGGTGAAAAGATCCCTAATATCCGTGAAGCAATCCGCAACACTTGGGATAAGGGATTCCCATACATTTTCGTCACTCCCGGCTTGATCATGCTCTTATTTATCGTTGTTTTACCAATTCTCTTTACAGTGACCCTGGCCTTTACCAACTATAATCTATATAATTCTCCTCCACGCAAGCTTTTGAATTGGGTAGGATTCGATAACTTCCATAAGCTTGTCACAATTGATGTCTGGAAAGATACTTTCTTCCACGTATTTGCCTGGACGATCGTTTGGACAGTTGTAGCTACAACGCTTCAAATTGCACTTGGATTGTTTTTGGCGCTGCTCGTAAATGATCCAAGGATTAAGTTCAAAAGATTGATTCGTACGGTTTTGATTTTACCTTGGGCTGTTCCGGCATTTGTCACTATTTTGATATTTGCAGCAATGTTCAATGATAAGTTCGGTTCGATCAATCGCGATATTCTCTCGATGTTCCATTTAAGCATCCCTTGGCTGCAGGACCCGTTCTGGACGAAAGTTGCCTTGATCATGATTCAGACCTGGCTGGGCTTCCCATTTGTCTTTGCCTTATTTACAGGGGTTCTTCAGAGCATCTCTAAGGATTGGTATGAAGCGGCTGATGTAGATGGGGGATCAAGATGGCAAAAGTTCAAATTCATAACAATGCCCCACATCTTTTATGCAACAGCTCCGCTATTAATCATGCAATATGCAGGAAACTTTAATAACTTCAATATTATTTATCTATTTAATCAAGGTGGACCGGCAGTACGTGGACAAAACGGCGCTGGCGGGACGGATATCCTGATTTCATGGGTCTATAATCTAACGTTCAATATCAACCAATACAATATGGCAGCAGCCGTATCCATCATTCTTGGAATCATCGTCTGTCTATTTGCTTTCTTCCAGTTCAGACGCACACGTTCCTTCAAAGAGGAGGGGAATATCTAATGAGCAGGAAAACAAAATCGAATATAGAAGTAGCTTTGATTTACCTATTTCTTGCATTCATGTTTATTATTATTGCCTATCCTCTTTTATGGACGATCGGGATGTCTTTGAATCCGGGGCAAAGCCTTTATTCAGCCAAGATCATCCCCGACAACTGGTCATTGGTTCATTACAAATGGCTGTTGACAGATCCAGGCAGCGACTATATCACTTGGTATAAAAATAGTTTAGTTGTGGCTGTAGCCAATTCTTTCTTCTCAGTGCTTTTGACGGCACTTGTGGCGTACGCATTCTCCCGCTACAAATTTGTGGGGAGAAAATATGGATTATATGCATTCCTGCTTCTGCAGATGTTCCCGTCTTTGATGGCGATGGTGGCCATTTATGTTATGCTGAATATGCTTGGTCTGCTTGATTCACTAAAAGGACTTATTATTATTTATGTAGGTGGACAAATTCCATTTAATGCTTGGCTGGTCAAGGGATATTTTGATACAATACCTCGTGAACTGGATGAAGCAGCACGCATTGATGGAGCAGGACATCTCGGGGTTTTCTTCCGAATTATGCTTCCGCTTGCCAAGCCGATTCTTGGCGTTGTTGCATTATTCAATTTCATGGCTCCGTTTGTCGACTTCCTTTTGCCGCAGATCATCTTGCGTGACCCAGGAAAATATACGCTTGCCGTCGGATTGTTCCATTTTATCAATCAGCAGTTTGCAAATAACTTTACCCGTTTTGCAGCCGGCTCCATTTTGATTGCAATACCGATTGCCATTGCGTACCTTTTCTCGCAGCGTTTCTTGATTTCCGGTTTGACTTCCGGAGGTACAAAAGGATAATAATTCACACAGCAAGGAGGGCAAGAGATGAGAAAAAGGTGGCTGCCTATATTTCTCATCCCATTCCTCCTTTTTCACGGTTATAATGCAAAAGCCGCTGAAAAAGAGGAACGCAATTGGCAGGATGAAACGATTTATTTCTTAATGGTCGATCGTTTCAATAATGGCGATGCTTCAAATGATTTCAATGTCAACATGAATGACCCCAAGGCCTATCAAGGCGGGGATTTCCAGGGTGTCATAGATAAACTGGATTATTTGAAGGATATGGGATTTACTGCAATATGGCTCACTCCGATCTTTGATAATCAAGATGGGGGATACCATGGCTATTGGATCAATGATTTTTACAAAACCGATGAACATTTTGGTTCGATTGAAAAGTTCAAAGAATTAGTGAAAGAAGCACATAAGCGCGATATGAAAGTCATCGTGGACTTCGTGGCCAATCATGTAGGCCCTGACAATCCATGGGTCAATGACCCTGCCAAAAAGGATTGGTTCCATGAGAAGAAGCCGATTATCGGCAGCGGACAGAGCAGCCTTGAAAATGGATGGATCTATGATTTGCCTGACTTAAATCAAGACAATCCAGAGGTTAAGAAATATTTGATCGATGCAGCTAAATGGTGGATCAAAGAAACGGATATTGACGGCTACCGCCTCGATACCGTGAAGCATGTTCCGATCACTTTCTGGAAGGACTTCGCAAAAGAAGTGAAATCAGTCAAAAAGAATTTTTACCTTCTTGGTGAGGTATGGTCCGAGGATCCGAACTATATCAAGAAATATCAGGAAGCTGGAATTGACGGTTTAGTGGACTATCCGTTAAACGGACCGTTGAAGGAAGCATTTGTGAAGCCGGATGTTTCCATGGAGCGTCCATTCACAATGTGGGATATCAATAAGAATATCTATCCCCACCCTGAGTTAATGGGGAGTTTTTTGGATAACCACGATATGCAGCGGTATACGAGAGATATGATAGAAGCAAAACAGTTCCCGGGTACAAGATGGCAATTAGCTCTTACATATCTTTATACTACACCTGAAATACCGATCGTCTATTATGGAACAGAGATTGCACAGGATGGCGGCAATGATCCGGATAACCGGCGTTTCATGAATTTCCGTGCAAACAAAGACCTTATTGATTACATGACAAAAATCGGCGAGTTGAGGCAGCAGCTTCCTGCACTCCGCAGAGGAGACATGAAACTGCTCTATCAAAAAGATGGAATGGCCGTTTTTAAACGTGAATATAAGGACGAAACTGTTGTTGTAGCTATTAATAACACAAGCAAGTCCCAAAAAGTCGTCATACCTGAAAAGGACCTGAAGCCCGATAAAGAATTGCGGGGACTTCAGCATGATGACCTTGTTAAAGATAAGAATGGGAATTATACCATTATCATTGATCGTGAAAAGTCAGAAATCTACGCTCTTGCTGACAAATCAGGAGTGAATATTAAGTTTATTTCTTCTCTTGCACTTGTTTATATTGCATTCATGATATTTTTAATTGCGGCTTGGAGAAGGGGAAAGAAAAATAAAAACAAGAATAACTGATTAAAGTGGTTCACACCGGCATCAGGATCAAGCCGAATATTAAAATAGGGCATTATCGCCCTATTTTCTGCCACAAAAATGTAAACGGTTTCGCGATTAGCCCGGAAGCGTGATTTAGGGAGAAAAGTGCCCTATGCTTTTGGAGAAGAGGTGTATAGAATTGGCCGTCACCATTAAAGACGTTGCAAAAATGGCAAATGTAGCACCATCGACTGTTTCACGGGTCATTGCCAATCATCCCCGTATCAGTGATAAAACCAAGAAACGAGTCCGTGAAGCAATGGAACATCTTGGCTACCATCCTAACTTCATTGCCAGAAGTCTGGCTAATCAGTCAACGAGGGTCATAGGTCTTGTTATGCCCGGATCTGCAGGAGTGTTTTTTCAGAATCCATTCTTTCCAACTGTCCTTCAGGGACTTAGTGAAGGAGCAGATGAGAAGCAATATGCTCTGCAGCTGACTACAGGGAAAACGGATGAAGAAATCTATGAGGGCGTCGTCCAAATGGTCCAAGGAGGCCGTGTGGATGGTGTGGTGCTTTTATACTCCAAAGTGGAAGATAAGCTCATGATGTACTTAAAAGAGCGTGCCTTTCCTTTTGTCATGGTAGGGAAGCCTTTTAAATTTGTTGAAGAAATCACACATGTCGATAATGATAATTTCAGAGCTACTAAGGAAGCCGCTGAACATATGCTGGACCTCGGACATGAGAGAATTGCCTTTATAGGCGGGGATTTGAATCTGGTCGTGACCATTGAACGCCTTCTCGGCTACGAGAAAGCCTTGAGAGAGGCCGGGCATCCTCTTCGGGATGATTATATCATCCATGAAGAATTCCTGCGTGAAGGCGGGCGTGAAGCGGTCAATGAATTGATGACATTAAAAGAGCCTCCTACCGCACTGATTGTTGCGGATGACCTGATGGCGCTCGGTGTACTCAATACACTCGATGATATGAATATCCGAGTTCCGGAAGATATTTCGATCATCAGTTTTAATAACGTCCTTATGGCAGAGATGTCAAAGCCGCCCCTCACATCGGTTGACATCAACATCTTTGATTTAGGGTACCAGGCAGCCAAAAGCCTTATCCAAAAAATCGAAGATCCGAAAGAACCTATCAAGCGGGTCATTGTTCCGCATCAAATCATCAAGAGATGCTCGTGTACAAATGCGCCAAAACAACAAAAAAAGAACCCATAGAGGGTTCTTTTTTTGCTTCTTGTTGTCCACCTGCTTTTCATTAACCGTTAACCACGCTCCCGCCGTTCACGTGGATCATTTGGCCGGTCACGTATTGTGAATCGGCTGCTGCAAGGTAAACGTAGGCTGGTGCGAGTTCAAACGGCTGCCCTGCACGCCCAAGCGGGGAGCCCGAACCGAACTTGGCCACTTGGTCTGCGGGAAAAGTCGAAGGGATGAGCGGCGTCCAAATGGGACCTGGCGCAACCCCGTTAACCCTTATTCCTTGAGAGGCAAGCGATTGAGAAAGCGATCTTGTGAATGAGACGATGGCCCCTTTAGTAGAAGAATAGTCAATCAATTGCTCATTGCCTTTATAAGCGGTTATGGATGCGGTATTAATAATGGCATCTCCTTTTTTCAAATGGGGAAGCGCTGCTTTTGTCATATGAAAGAAAGAGAAGATATTGGTCCTGAATGTCCTTTCCAATTGTGCAGAAGTAATGTCCAGCAAGCTTTCTTGCGGATGCTGTTCTGCAGCATTGTTGACAAGGATATCGATTCCCCCGAAGCTTTCAACAACTTTGTCGATGATGGATTTGCAAAACGTTTCGCTTCCAATATCTCCGGGATACAATTCACAGCGTACGCCTTCTTTTTCAACAAGGCTCTTTGTCAATTTGGCATCTTCATGTTCTTCAAGGTAGACGATGGCAACATTCGCTCCTTCTTTTGCAAAATAAATGGAAACAGCTCTGCCGATGCCACTATCGCCTCCCGTGATGATGGCATTCTTTCCTTGAAGCTTTCCGCTCCCTTTATAGTTAGGATCTACAAATTGAGGTTCTGGGTTCATTTGCGACTCTATGCCGGGCTGAATATTTTGGTGCTGCGGCGGGAATGTCTGTTTTGGTTGATTATTGGAACTCATTGCAATCACTCCTTGTTTATATTTTTGGAACTGGCCATATATCCGAGAATATTTACAGGGTCTTTTGGCGATGAAAACGGAGGGGCATAGGCTAATTCAATCTCCTGCAAATCGTCTACTGTCAATTTGCCTTTCATTGCTGCAGCTATTACATCAATTCTTTTATCTGCACCATCTTTTCCGATTGTCTGTGCACCAAGGATTGCTCTGGAAACCGGGTCGTAATGCAATTTGATTTTTAATGGCATGGAACCAGGGAAATATCCTGCATGAGACTTTGCCTCCACAACCTCTGTCTTAAAAGGCGTTTCCATGCTTTTGAGAGTTTTTTCATTATGGCCGATCATACCTGCAGCCAGGTCAAAGAACTTAACAATGGCTGTTCCGTAGGTCCCTTTATAAGGGATGGGAACGCCTGCGATATGATTTGCGATGATATAGGCTTGCCGGTGGGCAGGCCAGGCTAGAGGAACTTGTTTAGGCTTATGCAGGATGGGGTCGACAGTTTCAGCCGCATCCCCGAGTACGTAGATCAATGGATCATTTGTCTGCATGAATTCATTGGCAACAATCCCTTTTGTCTCCCCAATCTTCAAACCTGACTGCTCAGCGAGTGAAGTGTTTGGGATGATTCCCATTGAAAGAATGAGAAGGTCAGCTTCAGTTCTTTTCCCGCTTTTCATGACAAATGTTGTACCGCCATCTTCAACGGCAGCCAGCTCCTCATCGAAGAGAAGGGAAATCCCTTTATCCCGCATTTCCTTTTCCATCAATTCGGCCATATCGCTGTCCAATATCCCCATGACTTGTTTGGAGCGTTCCAGCAATTGGACATTTAATCCCCTTAAAATGAGATTTTCCGCCATTTCCACTCCGATAAAGCCCCCTCCAGCAATCAGTGCAGTCTTAGGGGAGGATTCTTCAATGAACTGGTGGACGTGATCCATATCCTGTATGGATCTTATAGGGAAGCAATTACCTGCATTTAAGTTTGGAATATCCGGAATCCTGGCAGATGCCCCGGGTGACAGGATAAGGTGGTCATATTCCTCATACCCTTCTTTGTTGTCTTTTAAATCAATAAAGCTGATTCTTTGCTTTTCTCTGTCGATAGAAGTGACTTCGGTATATAAATGTATGGCTGCATCGTATTTGTCAGAAAAGTCCTGGCAATCGCGAAGAATGCTGTTTCGATCAGGAACAATTCCTCCAATATAATAAGGAATCCCGCAGTTGGAATAGGCGATTTGACCGCCTTTTTCAAAGATTGATATGCGTATATCCTTATTCAGTCTCCTTAATTGAGCTGCAACAGTGGCGCCGCCAGCAACTCCCCCCACTATAACGATGTGTTTAGGCATGTTGATCACCTCCATATGTATACGATGAAACGCCGTCTTACAGGCTTGAAAGATTTTTATATACAAAAAAACGAATGGGTCAGTTTACTTTACCCATTCGTTCTTTTAATTAGACACTGTTTATCGATAATTCATAAATTGAACATCGATGGAAAGGTCAGCTGCCCTTATGGCTGCAATGATTTGTTGAAGATCATCTCTGCTTTTCCCCGTAACCCGGATTTGGTCATCCTGCTGCTGTGTCTTTACTTTGACACCGGAATCTTTAATGATGGCATTGATTTTTTTTGCATTGTCCCTGTCAATGCCCTGGACAAGCTTCGCCCTCTGTCGGACAGTGCCGCCCAAGGCAGTTTCAATTTTGCCATAGTCAAGATTTTTAACGGGCACATCACGCTTGATCAATTTGTTGATTAGAACATCCTTTAGCTGTTCAAGCTTGAATTCATCATCAGAGGTAAGAACCAAATCTTCTTTTTCTAATTTGATATCACTTTTGCTTCCTTTAAAATCATAGCGGTTTTGGATTTCTTTTAAAGCAATGTTGATTGCGTTAGTCACTTCAGCAAGATCGACTTTAGAGACGATGTCGAATGAGCTTTCTTTAGCCATGTATGTACCTCCCCAATGGATTTATGTGTCTTTCATTATAGTGAAAATCTCCTTAGTATACAACTAAGGAGAGGGGAAGGGACAAAAAACCCCGCGTATCCAAATGGATGGCGGGGCTGATTTTTCAGAAATCAGAGGTGATCTGTTTTCTTGGAATATTGGTGTTTCCCTTTTTTTCTATTTTTTTCCCGCTCCATATTCTTTTCATGAAGCAAGGCATTGTTATCCTTTGCCTTTTTGTCATTATCGGAAGTATACGGCACAAAAGTCACGCCTTTCTAATGGTGATAGGCTTATTTTATCCGCTTCAGCAAGGATTTATGTCACTTTTTTGTTTCGTTATAAAAGAATAGCGCAATTGTGCCCGGGCCGGAATGTGAGCCGACAGCAGCACCGATCATATTGATGACTACCTCTTTCACAGAAGAGGCTTCAAGAATCAATTCTTTCAAATGCAAGGCTGACTCTTCATCATCCCCATGGCTGATTGCAATCGTTTGATTTTCCAGGTCCTGACCTCGTTCCAACATTAATTCCACCATGCGTTTAAAGAGTTTCTTTCTTCCCCGTATCTTTTCAAGCGGGATTAATTTTCCATCTTCAACATGAAGAAGGGGTTTAATATTCAATAATCCACCGATAAATGCAGAAGCCTTGGACACTCTTCCCCCGCGTGCAAGGAATTCCAGGTCCTCCACTGTAAAAAGATGCTCCATGTGTTGACAGCGAAATTGAATATCATTTAAAATTACATCTTTCGGAGCACCGTTTTGAATCAATTTGGCTGCTTCTAATACGACTAATCCGTATCCAAGGGAAGCACATTTGGAATCGATAATCGTCAAATCAAGATCAGGGAAGTCTTCCTTGACTTGATCATGCACCATCACGGCCGTTTGGTATGTACCTGAGAGCTGAGATGAGAAAGCAATATAGATGCCAGTTTCTTTTTTTTCGGCCAATTCCTTGAATAAGGTTTGCAGCACCTGAGGGGAAGCCTGTGAAGTCTTAGGCATCTTGCCATTTTTAACTTCTGTATAAAGCTGTTTAGGATTGATGGTTTTCAGGTCATCATATTCATTCGAGTCGATTTCTACGCGGAGGGGGATCAAGACTGCGTCATTTTCTTCATAGAAGGAAAGAGGCAGATCGCTTGCACTGTCCGCAAATAATTTAATGGTCATTTTCTTCACCTTTCACGATTAAGATATGCTTTTAGTTTAGCGATTTTATGGAAAATTGACAATAAGTGTATTAATGTGCAAGAAAATAGGCTAAAGAGAGAAATATAATACCAAAGGGGGGCTAGCATGTCTAAAGATATGTTTTGGCAGGAATCGAAAAAATTCATCATCGTCGTCATCGGAGCATTCCTTAATGCACTGGCCTTAAACCAATTCTTGATTCCGGCAAAGGTATATGCAAGTGGATTTGCGGGGGTTGCCCAATTGATTTCAAGTATTGTAGGAGAATACACGCCTTTTACCATCTCTACCGGGATATTATTGTTCCTGCTTAATATTCCTGTCACTATTTTAGGATGGAAGAAAATTGGGAAATCCTTCACCCTATATAGTTTTATTTCCGTTACATTCATGACCGTTTTTCTTGAAATAATCCCTCTTCATACATATTCAGAAGATATCTTATTAAATGCGGTATTTGGAGGAGTCATAGCTGCAGTCGGGGTAGGAATCACTTTGAAATATGGTGCTTCAACGGGAGGCCTTGACATCGTGGCTATGATTTTATCGAGAATGAAGGACCGTCCGGTTGGAACGTACTTCTTCATGCTGAATGCCGTCATCATAACTAGTGCAGGATTACTTTATGGCGGGGATAAAGCGTTGTATACATTGGTGACGCTGTATGCCTCCACCCGAGTCATAGATGCCATCCACACAAGACATGAAAAGCTCACTGCCATGATTATAACGAAGAAATCAGAAGAACTGAAAACAGCGATCCATGGGAAACTCGTCCGCGGAATCACTCGTGTCCCGGCAAAGGGTGCGTTCAAAGGTGAAGATAAAGAAATGCTGATTATCGTCATAACAAGGTATGAGCTGTATGATTTGGAGAAAATCATACGGGAAGTGGATCCTAATGCATTTACAAATATTGTAGAAACAGCAGGCATCTTCGGATTTTTCCGGAGGGAGTAGCAGTGGAAAAGGGCAGGATTTTTTATGAGAAAATCCTGCCCTTTTTATTTATTTAATCTGATCTAATTCTTTTTGCATGTCATGAAGCTGCATCTGTTCTGCTGCTGTGGAGTTGGCATATGCCGAGGAAAGGGCATTTTTTGCTTTTTCCATTGCTGCACCAGAACTTGCCTGCTGGGATTGTTTAGCCAGGTCGACTCGCTTTCGGGCTTCTTGAAATAGACGATTTGCCATCGTTAAATTCCTCCAAGAGAGGACTTTTCTACATTCTCAAGCTTTTGAGCCTCTGCCTCTGCGTACGTCAGATGATATGGAATACGCATATCATGCTGGTTCACCGTATCTTTTCCTTGTTGGACGAATCGTTTTGATTTGTTTCGTTTACCCACAATGAACACCCCTTTATCAAGCATGCAATCATTGAACGAAATCGTTCGTTCTTCTTTAGTATGGCATTAATAAAAAAGAATCCATTAATCAATTAATGGATTCAAAGGCAATGACTACAAATTCAATTTTTCTTCAAGGAAAACAGCTACACCATCTTCTTCATTTGAAAGGGTTACATTGCCTGCAGTCGATTTGACGGAATCAATACCATTTCCCATTGCTACGCCAACTCCGGCAAACTCAAGCATTTCAAGGTCATTGTCTTCATCACCGAATGCAATAATCCTTGATTGGGGGATTTGGTAATATTCCGCTATTTTCTTGACTCCGACGGCTTTATGAACACCGTTTCGAACAATCTCTATCACATGCCAGGGAGCTGCCCATCGTCTATGATCGACTACTTCTGCATGGATACTGCTCAAATGACTGCGTATTTCTTCCACATGGCTTTCTTCTGCATGTATCAACAGGGAAGTAGGGGACTTTTCAAGGTATTGTCTTAAATCTCCCACAGTGATTTCTGGATTCCCCATTCCAAAAATGTCCATGAGCTTGTCATTGTGAAAGTGGAAGTACACATCATCCATCACTTCAGCAATGATATTATGGATGTTGTACTTTTGGCATGTATCCACAATTTCTTTGGCGATTTCAATATCCAAGGGACTATGATGTACACCCCAATCCTTATCAAGTGGATGGTGAATGAAAGCACCATTAAAATTGACGATAGGTGACTCAAGCTCCAATTCCTTATAATACGGTTCACTCGAACGGAAAGGGCGGCCAGTTGAGATGATCACCTCATGACCAGCTGCTTTTGCTTTTTTGATAGTACTCTTCGTTCTTTCTGTAATATGTTTATCGTCCGTCAGTAATGTTCCATCTAAATCAAGGCATATCAAATGTTTGGCTGTCATAATTTTTCTCCTCTTTTATCGGTGTCTGTCTAAAAACAGTGTAAATCTTTAGGAATTGAAATGTCTACATGATAAAATACACTATATGAAATATTTACAGATGATCCTTTTATTTTACCAAAAAAAGGGTGGAGTTTAAACCGTCTTATGAGGAGAGCGATTTCATTGATTCAAATCAGCCAGGAGTATGTGCAGAATATTCCTTTACTACACGTAGTGGAAACAGAGAAAGCTCAAGATAGGCTACCAACGGTATTTTTTCTTCATGGATTTACCTCGGCAAAAGAACATAATCTTCATTATGCATACTTAATGGCGCAAAAAGGTTTCAGAGTCCTAATGCCGGAAGCATATGGGCATGGAGAAAGAATTGATGGGGTGGACCCTTCTAAAAATAGCCACCAGTTTTGGAGAATGGTCATCCAGACCATCGAGGAATTGAAAGTCTTGAGAGAGGCATTTACCGTCAAAGGACTCATTGATGAAAATAGAATCGGTTTGGCAGGCACCTCTATGGGAGCAATAGCCTCTCTTGGAGCATTAAGCCAATATGACTGGATCAAAACTGCTGTAAGCCTCATGGGAAATGCTTCGTATGAAGAACTGGCGAAAGGCCAGATTGAATACTTGAAGCAAAACAATATAGAATTGCCCCTGGATGATAATCAGCTTGAGGAACAGTTCCAGATATTAAGAAAGTATGATTTAAGCAGCCAAGTGGATAAATTAAATGGAAGACCGATTCTGTTCTGGCACGGGAAGCGGGATCCAGTCGTACCATTTGAACCAACTTACCGTTTTTATCAATCCATTCAATCGGAATATAAAGGCAAGGAAGAGTACCTGCAATTCATTATTGATGAAAAAGCGGATCATAAAGTATCAAGAGAAGGGCTGTTGAAAACGGCGGAATGGTTTGATAAGCATTTATGATTTTCATTCCTGCCGAGGATTTGTTAGGATGAAGATAAGGATATTAACCTGAGGAGTGTTGTGAAATGATCGATCAAGATTTAAAAGATAATATTATGGGGGCCTTGGAACAGGTCGTCGATCCAGAGCTTGGAATCGATATTGTGAATTTGGGGCTTGTGTATGACGTAGATTTGAATGAAGAGGGACAAGCCACAGTAACTATGACATTGACTTCAATGGGATGTCCTCTGGCAGGAACCATTGTCGATCAAGTAAAGGTTGCCCTTTCCGATATCCCTGAAGTAAAAAGTACGGAAGTCGATATTGTCTGGAACCCGCCATGGTCAAAAGAAAGAATGTCCAGATACGCAAAAATTGCATTAGGCATACGATAAAAGAAGAGACGCAGCCTGCTGGCTGTGTCTTTTTTATGTTGGAAAAAATCGTCGCTCATGTTTTGCTCTCAATCGTCGAAAACTGTAAAGGAAGCCACAGCTTCTAAGGAGGGTCATTCATGGGACAAAGCCATCAATTCAGACCAGGGCAAAAGGCTCCGAACAACGGGATATATGTAGAAATCGGAGAAACAGGAAGCATGGTCAAACACCCGCAGAAAATCAAATTGAAAGCCGGGGACCACTTTCCTGAAACTTCAAACGATGACCGCTACTGGACGTACAAGCGGAAACCATAATGAATCATAAGCGTCCTGCATTCGGCAGGCGCTTTTTCTTTTCCTTTTTTTACAAATGAATTATAATGGATTCACAATAGTCAAATAAGGTCAAGGAGTGATGGTTGTTGGATCTCAATAAGATGACCACAAGTCTTCAGGAAGGGCTGTCACATGCTCAGCAAGCTGCAGCAGCACATAATCATCAAGAAATAGATGTTCTGCATTTTTGGCATTCCCTGCTTTCATCACCGGATAGTCTTATAGGTGTGATATACGGAAGGCTCGGACTGAACAAAAGGGAACTCCTCTTATATATTGAAAAAGCACTGGAGGCTCGTCCACGTGTATCTGGAAGCGGTGTGAGCGGCGGCCAATATATTTCAAGCAGACTCCATACATTATTCAATGATGCTGAAAAAATAAAGGACCAATTTCAAGACGATTATCTATCAGTAGAACATGTTGTCCTTGCATTGATGAATCAAAAAAATGTTCCTCTGGTGGAATACTTAGGAAAAAAGGGAATCGGGAAAACAGATTTAGAAAAAGTCATCAAAGAAATAAGGGGGAATAGAAGGGTGGACAATCAAAATCCTGAAGCATCCTATGAAGCATTGGCGAAATATGGACGGGACCTTGTAGCGGAAGTAAGGGAAGGGAAATTGGACCCTGTAATAGGAAGGGACCAAGAAATCAGGCATGTCATAAGGATTCTATCGAGAAAGACAAAAAATAATCCAGTGTTGATCGGTGAGCCTGGCGTGGGAAAAACAGCAATTGTAGAAGGGTTGGCGCAGCGCATTGTCAGAAAGGATGTTCCCGAAGGATTAAAGGATAAGACTATTTTCGCCCTGGATATGAGTGCGCTGATTGCCGGAGCAAAATTTCGTGGAGAGTTTGAAGAGAGGCTTAAGGCGGTTCTCCATGAAATCAAGCAGAGTGAAGGGAGGATCCTTCTGTTTATCGATGAAATTCATACAATCGTTGGGGCAGGAAAAACAGAAGGGGCCATGGATGCAGGAAATATGCTTAAACCCATGCTTGCGAGGGGAGAACTTCACTGCATTGGGGCAACTACTCTTGATGAACATCGGAAATACATCGAAAAAGACCCGGCGCTTGAGCGCAGATTTCAACAAGTCTTAGTTGATGAACCGACTGTGGAAGATACAATTTCCATCCTGCGGGGATTGAAGGAACGATTTGAAATACACCATGGAGTCAAGATTCATGACAGAGCGATAGTTGCTGCTGCCACTTTATCAAACCGATATATATCTGACAGGTTCCTGCCGGATAAGGCAATTGATCTGGTGGATGAAGCCTGCGCAATGATCCGTACGGAAATAGACTCCATGCCGACAGAATTGGATGAAGTCACACGGAGGGTAATGCGGCTGGAGATTGAAGAAGCCGCTTTGAAAAAGGAAACGGATGAAGCGAGTAAAGAAAGACTTTCCTTGCTGACGAAAGAATTGGCTGACCTGAAAGAAAAGGCAGATGCGATGAAAGCAAAGTGGCAAAGTGAAAAAGAAGGGCTGCAAAAGGTTCAATCTAAACGCGAAGAATTGGAAAAATATAAACGTGAGCTGGAAGAGGCTGAAAATGATTATAACTTGAATAAAGCGGCTGAGCTTCGCCACGGAAAGATACCGGCTATGGAGCGGGAGCTTTCACTTATCGAATCAGAAATGGCTTCAAAACAAAAAGACGAAACTAGACTGCTTAGAGAAGAAGTGACAGAGGAGGAAATTGCAGGGATTGTTTCAAGATGGACAGGAATTCCCCTATCCAAGCTGGTGGAAGGCGAGCGTGAAAAGTTATTAAAACTCGAGAGCATACTGCATGAACGTGTCATTGGGCAGGATGAAGCAGTAAGGCTTGTCAGTGATGCCGTTCTGAGAGCAAGGGCAGGGATAAAGGATCCTAACCGTCCTATCGGTTCATTTATTTTCCTTGGGCCGACAGGAGTGGGAAAAACCGAGCTCGCCAAGACACTGGCCAACACTTTGTTTGACAGCGAGGAACAGATGATTCGGATTGATATGTCCGAATATATGGAAAAACATGCCGTTTCACGATTAATTGGGGCACCTCCGGGGTATGTAGGTTATGAAGAGGGAGGACAGCTGACGGAGGCAGTCAGAAGGAAGCCTTATTCAGTGGTGCTTCTTGATGAAATTGAGAAGGCGCACCCTGAAGTGTTTAATATCCTATTGCAGGTGCTTGATGATGGAAGGATAACAGATTCCCAAGGGAGAACGGTAGATTTTAAGAACACTGTCATCATCATGACTTCAAACATTGGCTCACAATGGCTGCTTGAAGGCGATATGGAAAGTGATGAAACAAAAGATAAGGTGATGGGACAGCTGCGTATGCATTTTCGTCCGGAGTTTTTAAACCGTGTGGATGATGTCATTTTATTTAGTCCATTATCGATAGATAATATAAAAGCAATCGTAGATCAGTTAGTGAAACAGCTGCAGAAAAGACTGGATGAACAGCATATTTCAATTGAGATAACAGAGGAAGCGAAAAAAGCGATTGCGGAGGAAGCTTATGATCCTGTCTATGGTGCAAGGCCGTTAAAGAGATATTTGCAGAGGAAAGTAGAAACGGCACTCGCGAAAGAAATCATTGCAGGGAATGTACATCCTTATGATAAAGTGACCATCCAATTGATCGATGGAGAAATAATCGTGAATTAAATGAAAAAGGATGGCTGATCAATGATCGGCCATCCAAATAATTATTCGTGCTCCACAGGCTCATTCGGGATGACTGCAGGAATAATAAAGATCAAGATTGTAGCAGCGACAGCTAATGTCACACCAGTTGCAAAGTGGAATTCAGATCCGCTCATGGCACTTACTACATATGTAACCATTTCAATCAACAAAAAAGTCCAAAAGAAAGTCCAGATGTATCTCATTTCTTATTCACCTCTATTCAAATACATTTATCATAAAATGTAAAACGGAAAAGTTTCTCGTTACATAGTATCACAGCCAAAATAATTAATAAATATTTTTCGCAAAATTATTGAAAACCTTTTCTTGCCTAAAATCACGGCTTTCCCGAGAGCGGATTTTTTAAAAACTAGGCTTTGTCCCTTTCCAACATCTTTTCCCTTCATACATTATATTGACTCACTTTGCAAAAGGAGAATTCCTTATGACGCAGCGAACGTTTCAAATTGAACATGAATGGTGTATGATTCATTGCCCTGAAAAGCCAAACGGTTTTGCGGTAATGATCTTAGGCGATCAGCAGCATTTTGTGGAAGAGAACCAAAGCTTTTGGACACAAAATATCGGAAGGGCAAAAATGATTGAAGAATTGACTTCCAACGGCTATACAGTTTTTTATTCGAACTTATACGGGAAGAATTGGGGAAGCACTAAAGCCGCAGAGTTAGCACAAACCTTGTATCATTTAATCATGAAGCAAGAAATCCTCAACGAGAAAATCCACGTTATCGCAGAAGGAATGGGGGCATTGGCCGCGATTGAGCTCATCACAATGATGAAAGGGGAAATCAGATCCGTATCGCTTATTTCTCCATGCCTTTCTCTCAAAAAACATGTGGAACAGGAGAAAGAAAAGAAGTTTTTTTACAAAAGGATTGTCCAGGAACTCATTAATTCTCATGAAATAAACGAGAATCAAATCGAAGAATTACTCAAGACTCAGGAAGGAAACCTGGAAAAACTGGCAGAAGCCATTTTTCCGATGGTCATCATAAAGTTTGTAGAAAGAAGCCGCTACGATGGGCAGCAGGAACTCATCAATCAAACAATCCAGAAAAGAAAGGATGCAGGCCTGCCTATTTCTTTTCACTATCTCCTACCTGAAAAAAGGACCCTCATCCCAAGAAAGATGCTGAAAGAATTTCATCATTCTGAATTGGACCTATAGGATAAATGAAAGAAAATGAGATTCATAGCATACGATACAATAACAACTTATTATTTGGGGGTATCGGAAGCATGAATCATGCAATTGTATTTTCCGCCGGCGGATTCATCGGTTTTTCCCTATGCAGGGAACTTTTGAATAGAGGCTACAATGTTTTGGCAATCGAACATAACGAAACAATGCAGATCTCAGAAGAAAATAAATGGATGGAATTCGGAAGGAATGCCAATTTCAATGTTTCTTCACTGGAGGATTGGGAAGGCGGACTTAAAGAACCCTTCTTTTGTTTTATCCCATACTACGATTTTCTCGGGGAAAGGTACGAAGGAAGAACCTCGGAAATCAAGAAAAAAATAATTCAAAATAAATCATGGTTTGATAAGTCCGTCCATCAAACCATGATTCTTCGCTTTATCAGTGAAAGTCGAATAGAACAGGATGCACTGCTTAATGAAATTCCGATTCCTCACAGTAATCTTTTTTTGCCGACCGTCTTTGGCCCATGGCAGCCAAAAGAATTTGCCTTTCATAAACTTTTATCGGAGGAACGGGAAGGGCTTGAGTCCACGATCGACTATAAAGAACCATTAAAGGATGCGTTTTATGTGGATGACTTGGCAGCAGGGGTCATTGATTATGCGGAAAAAAAGGGAGATAAAGCATCATTGGTGCTCTCTACCGGAGAGAATGGACGCTGGGCAGAAGGGCTCAAGCACTTAGGTGAAAAGGCGGGGGAAAGTTCATATCAATCTCATGAGCCTGCGCTTCTTTATAAGGAATTGGTCATAAATAGCAGCACTACATTGGAAGAAGGACTACAGCAGCAAAGAACCTGTATTGACAGCCTCCTGAAGAAACGGACCTAACGGGTCTTTTCAGAAACCGAATTAATAGGTAGAATAATAGATGTTTCTTTCATAAATATGGAAGGCAGCCATGAACAAAGGAGTTGCTGAATATTGATCAAAAAATGGGTACCGATCCTGCTGGTTCTTTTCCTGCTGGTCAGCTGTTCTCAAGACCCTGAAAAAGGGAAAATCAAAAAGGTCGGACTGCTGGTCCCGGAGACAGTGAGTGATCAGGTGTGGGGAACAAAAGGATATAAAGGGCTGCTTAATATTCAATCTAAATTCGGAGTGGAAGTCTACTATAAAGAAGGGATGGACTCTGAATACCTTGTAGAAAAATCAGTCAAAGTCTTTCATCAAAAAGGTGTCAACTTAATTTTCGGGCATGGTAATGAGTATGCAGCCTACTTTGATAAATTGGCGCCGAAATACCCTGATATCAGGTTTGTGAGCTTCAACGGGGATGCGAAACAAAAAAACACCACCAGCCTTAATTTTAAATCATATGCAATGGGGTATTTCGGGGGTATGACAGCCGCCCATATGTCGAAGTCCAATCAAATCGGAATGATTGCCGCATTCGAATGGCAGCCTGAAATCAAAGGATTCATTGATGGTGCCAAAAAAGAAAATAAAGATGTGAAAGTCACCATAAAATATGTAGGGAATTGGGACAACCGGGAAAAAGCAATACGGCTGTTGGATGAACTGACAAAGGATGGGACAGATGTTGTGTATCCTGCCGGAGATGGATATAATATTCCTGTGATCGAAGAGTTAAAGTCCAGGGGCTTATATGCAATCGGGTATGTTTCCGATCAGTCCGACCTTGGAGAAACAACTGTATTAACCAGCACTGTCCAACATGTACCGAAGCTGTATGAAATTGTTGCCGAAAAATTTTCTAAAGGGAAGCTTGATTCCGGGAATCTGTATTTTGATTTCAATGATGGGGTCATCTCCATGGGGAAATATAGTTCACTTGTGGATAAAAAATTCCAACAGAAAGTGGCAGACATGATCGATACATATAAAAAGACAGGTAAACTGCAAACATCAGACCAAACAAAGGAGTAATGAGAGATGCACGAAGATAAAAACATGCAATTTATGCAGATAGCTATGAAATACCTGCCGGAAGCAAAAGAAAAGCTGGATGGTGCAGGTGTGGAATTATCAATGGAAATGATTCAACCGTTCATGGAGCTTTTCACAAAAGTAATGAGCGAAGCATACGAACTTGGCAAACAAGATGCAAATAAATAAAAAAACGGGCAAAGCACTCGGATGGCAACCTGCATCCGATGCATTGCCTTTTTTATTTATCATCCTGCTGTATGAAGGCTTCTAGGTAGGGCCCGATTTTCTTGAATAAAGGCTTAAAGTAAGCAAAAGTCTCCATCAAGGAATCGATATGCCCGAACAACTCATCAACATCTATTTCATCGAGCCCTGAGACTGCTTTTTGCTGCAGGTTCTCGAGAAGGGACTCATTCGTCTCTGGCATTTTATTCCCGAATATTAATTGGTCAAATGGATGGGTGCGTTCTGCGGATGGGCCATCAGCCAATTTCATTCACCTCCGGATAGTACATTAGTACATATGACATGTATATGATTCTTGGTGGATACGGTATAGACGAATGATTGAAAAAGCACAAATAAGTTGCAAGAAAAAATGAAATCCGATAAAATTAGTACCAAGTCATAATATTTGATAATAAAAAATAAATTTAGAAACAAATTGTCTTAAATCATCCTGGCTGCTGTACCTTGGCAGATGGATGAAAAACAACTGATTCGAAAGAAGGGATCCCTTTCATGAATGCAGGAATCATTGGTATAGGAAGATACAATCCTGAGAAAGTGGTAACAAACGCAGATTTGGAAAAGATAATGGATACGTCGGATGAATGGATCCGGACAAGGACAGGCATTGAAGAAAGAAGGCTTGCAGGTGACGATATGGATACGTCCGATCTTGCCTACGAAGCTGCAAAGAATGCCATAAAGAACGCTGAAATCGATCCTGAAGAAATCGATTTGATCCTTGTGGCGACCGTTACACCGGATCGTCCATTTCCAAGTGTGGCAACAATGCTGCAGGAAAGGCTCGGTGCCAAGAAAGCAGCAGCGATGGATATCAGTGCAGCATGTGCAGGATTCATGTACGGAATTGTTACCGCTAAGCAATTTATTGAAACCAACACGTATAAACATGTATTGGTTATCGGTGTAGAGAAGCTTTCTAAAATCACAGATTGGGAGGACAGGAATACAGCTGTCCTATTCGGGGATGGAGCAGGGGCTGCTATTGTCGGTCCAGTATCCGAAGGAAGAGGAATATTATCCTTTGAACTTGGTGCTGACGGTTCCGGCGGGAAGCACTTATTCCAGAACGGAAAGTACCTTTACATGAATGGCCGGGAAGTTTTTAAGTTTGCCGTTAGACAAATGGGTGAATCATGTATTAATGTGATAGAAAAAGCAGGTCTGAAAAAAGAAGATGTGGATTTCCTCATTCCTCATCAAGCGAATATCAGAATCATGGAAGCCTCAAGGCAGAGACTTGAGCTTCCAGAAGAGAAAATGTCTAAGACCGTCCATAAATATGGCAATACATCAGCGGCTTCCATCCCGATTTCACTAGTGGAAGAATTAGAGGCCGGTAAAGTGAAAGATGATGATGTTATTGTCATGGTTGGCTTCGGTGGAGGACTCACTTGGGGAGCAATTGCCATTAAATGGGGCAGATAATCGAATGAAGATAATCAATTGAATCTTCTTGATTGAGATAAAGGAGATGGAAATCATGACTAAACGCAGAGTAGTAGTAACAGGAATCGGAGCATTGTCTCCACTTGGAAATGACGCAGAAACTTCATGGAAAAATGCCATTGCAGGAGTCAATGGGGTAGGGCCTTTGACAAGGCTGAATCCCGATGACTATCCTGCAAAGGTTGCTGCAGAGTTGAAGGACTTTGATATTGAAGCCTATTTAGAAAAGAAAGAAGCTAGAAAAATGGACCGCTTCACTCAATATGCGGTAGCGGCTTCGGTTATGGCTGCAAAAGATGCGGACTTGACTGTTACAGACGAAAATGCCCACCGTGTGGGAGTATGGATCGGATCTGGAATCGGTGGTATGGAAACGTTCGAACAGCAGTTTGAAACGTTCCAAAAAAGAGGATATAGAAGGGTAAGTCCTTTCTTCGTCCCGATGATCATCCCTGATATGGCTGCAGGGCAGGTATCCATCATGCTTGGTGCAAAGGGAATCAATTCTTGTACAGTTACAGCGTGCGCGACTGGTACAAACTCAATTGGTGATGCCTTCAAAGTAATCCAGCGCGGGGATGCAGATGTCATGGTGACAGGCGGAGCAGAGGCGCCTATCACTCAAATGTCCATTGCAGGATTCTGTGCAAATACAGCATTATCTACAAATCCGGATCCAAATAGTGCAAGTCGTCCATTTGATGCGAACCGTGATGGATTTGTTATTGGAGAAGGTGCAGGTATTGTTGTCTTGGAAGAACTCGAGCACGCTTTAGCTCGAGGCGCTAAAATCTATGCTGAAATCGTCGGCTACGGTTCAACAGGTGATGCTTACCATATCACTGCACCAGCTCCAGGTGGAGAAGGCGGTGCGAGGGCAATGAAGCTTGCCATTGAAGACGGTGGACTTACACCTGCCGACATCGGGTATATCAATGCGCATGGAACAAGCACGCAATATAATGACAAGTATGAGACAATGGCAATCAAAGAAGTTTTCGGCGAAAATGCCCAAACGGTTGCCATCAGTTCCACTAAGTCCATGACAGGACACTTATTAGGTGCAGCAGGAGGAATCGAAGCCATCTTTACAGTAATGGCGCTTAAAGAAGGGATCCTTCCGCCGACCATCAACCTCAATGATCCAGACCCTGAGTGCGACCTGGATTATGTTCCAATTGAAGCAAAGAAAAAAGAAATTACTGCTGCCATGAGCAATTCACTTGGCTTCGGCGGCCACAATGCAACCATTGTATTTAAAAAATACAGCTAATCTAAAATAATAATCCGAAAGCAAGGCCGTAATGGTCTTGCTTTTTTTGTGTCTAGAATTTAGCCATTATCACTAGATTACGGACATAGGATGTAAGTAGAGAAATTATCGGGGGTGCCAAAGATGATATTGCCGACAGATAAATGGCTTGAAAAGAACCTCAATAAACCGCTTGAAATTTTGAAAAAAATTGATGGCAATCTTGAAGATGGAAAACAGTTCTATAAATACTTGCGGTCATTTGGAATGTACCAGCCTTCCCGTGGGGCAGAAGAATGCTGTAAAGAGCTTGTGAAAGATGACGTGTGGTCAAAGGTTGAAATCATGTTTAAAAAATATAAAAAGCTTTGGAATGGAGTGGATATTAATATCGCCATTCTGCCCATCGATGTTCAAAATAGAGGCTTGATGAGGGAAACAAGAGGACGCTCTGGAATCGCCTTTCATGATTGTATATACCTTTTCTTTTCCCCTCAAAAAGATGATAAGGAATATGAATCATTGTTTGTCCACGAATACCACCATGCAGTAAGGCTGAAGCACTTTAAAAAAGAAATGGGAGACTACACACTTCTAGATTCCTTGATGTTTGAAGGATTGGCCGAGCACGCAGTAAAAGAGTATTGCGGTGAAGACTACCTGGCTGCCTGGTGTCAATCGAGGGGAGGGAAGCAGCTGGAAGGATACTGGGAAAAGTGGTTCAAAAACAAGCTGGGATTAAAAAAGAATGAACAGGCACATGATGATCTTTTGTTCGGGAAGAGAGGCTATCCGAAATTGCTCGGCTACTCGATGGGATACTATCTGATTGAACAATTTAAGAAAGAAAATTCATTTTCAACTGCAAAAGCAATCTATTTACCCCCTAAAAAATTACTAATAAAAAAATTTTTTACAAATGCCCAAATGCCTAATTAATGGGCTTTTTCCTGTTATTTGCAAAGAACGAAGATTCTAAATTGATAAAAAAATCTTGCAATTGTAACAAAGCTGTAATAATATTTTATTCAAATATAATAAATAGACAGATAATTTAAATAGTTAGAGGTGTCTAGATGAGTACTAAACAGAATATACATAAAGACGCTCCTTTACTTGAAGTAAACAATCTGGAAACTGCATTCGATATAGACGGAAAGTACTACAATGCAGTCGACAATGTTTCATTCAAAGTCAAAAGGCGCCAAGTATTAGGAATTGTAGGGGAGTCAGGCTGCGGGAAGAGTGTTATGTCACTGTCAATCATGAAGCTCCTTCCGAAAGGAATCGGGAAGATTGCCGGCGGAGAGGTCGTTTTCGAAGGAAGAAAGATCGATGGCCTTTCTGAAAGGGAAATGAATAAAATCCGAGGCAAAGATATTTCGATGATCTTCCAGGAGCCGATGACTTCATTGAATCCGGTATTCACCATTGGATTCCAGCTTCAGGAAGCATTCTTCAATCATATGAAAATATCAAAAAAAGAAGCAAGAATGAAAAGCATCGCTCTATTGAAAAGTGTAGGGATTTCCAGGCCGGAAAAAATCGTTGATGAATATCCGCATCAATTGTCCGGCGGGATGAGGCAGCGTGTCATGATTGCCATGTCGATCGCATGTCAGCCAAAGCTTCTCATTGCAGATGAACCGACTACAGCATTGGATGTAACGGTACAAGCCCAGATCCTTGAGCTGTTGAAAGAAATACAGGAAGCAAATGAAATGTCCATCATCTTGATTACACATGATCTTGGTGTTGTTGCGGAAATGTGCGACGAAGTCATCGTCATGTATGCCGGAAGAGTAGTTGAAAGAACCGATGTCGAAACCCTTTTCCATGAACCGAAGCATCCTTACACAGAATTATTGATGGGTGCCATCCCTAAAATGGATGAAGAAGTGGAAGAGCTCAGTTCGATTGAGGGCATTGTCCCGTCATTGAAGAATATGCCTGCTGTCGGCTGCCGTTTTGCCAACCGCTGTCCTAAAGCAATGCCGGAATGTTCTCAAATCACTCCGAAGCTGGCAGAAAATACAGCGGGACATGAAGTAGCATGCTTGCTTTATGAAACAAGCCAGCCTAGAGAAGGGATGAATGTATGATGAGCATCACGGATGTCAAAGAGAAAAACAAAAAATCTTCACTGCAGATTTCTGAAGAAAACCTCTTGGAAATTCACAATCTAAAAACCTATTACCCTGTTAAAGGCGGTTTTTTCAAAAGAACGGTTGCCAACGTCAAAGCAGTTGATGATGTTACGTTTGAAATAAAAAAAGGTGAAACACTCGGGCTGGTTGGGGAGTCAGGCTGCGGAAAATCTACCATTGGCAGAACGATCCTCCGACTGTTGAATCCTACAGATGGGAAAATCCTATTTGACGGCCAGGACATTACAGCATTAAGAGGAAAGAATCTGCGGGAAGCAAGACAGGACTTCCAGATGGTATTCCAGGATCCATATGCATCCCTCAACCCGATGCAGATGGTCGGTGATATTGTATCTGAACCTATCCGCAACTATACAGGAAAGAGCGTTAAGGAACTGAAAGGTGAAGTGATGCAGCTTCTTAACCGCGTCGGCCTTCCGGAAGATGCCTATTATAAATATGCACACGAATTTTCCGGCGGCCAAAGGCAGCGTATCGGAATTGCCCGGGCGCTGGCATTGAAGCCGAAGCTGATTGTAGCGGACGAACCGGTTTCGGCACTGGATGTGTCGGTGCAGTCTCAAGTGCTCAATCTTTTGAAAGAGCTTCAAGAAGATTTTGACCTTACATATCTATTTATTGCCCATGATTTGAGTGTCGTTAAACATATGAGTGATCGAATCGGTGTCATGTACTTAGGAAACCTTGTTGAAATTGCTGATAAGAAATCCATGTATGCTGAACCGCTTCATCCATATACACAGGCTCTGATATCGGCGATTCCAGAAGCGGATCCAAAGAAAAAGAAAGATCGGATTGTGCTTCAAGGCGACGTACCGAGTCCGATCAATCCTCCGTCAGGATGCCCATTCCATACAAGGTGTCCAATGGCAAAGGCGGATTGTTCCAAGATCAAGCCAGCATTAAAGGAGGTGAAGCCTGGTCATAGTGTAGCTTGCATCCTTTATGAGTAAGAAACAACAAATATTTTTGGGGGGAAAAACATGAAGAGAAGATCACTTTTGTGGCTGACAACTCTAGTACTAGTGTTGTCAATGTTCTTAGCTGCATGTGGCGGCGATAAGAAAACCGCAACAAACACTAAGAATAATAATGAAGATAAAAAAGGCAGCGAACAAGCTGATTCTGGTCCACAGGACGGCGGTACATTGACTTATGCGATGGAGTCTGAGTTCAAAGGACTTTTGAACGTCAACTTCTATGACAGCTCATCAGATGCTGAAATCATCGGCCTTTTCGATGATACTTTAATTGACTATGATGAAAACCTTAAACCGCAGCCAAACATCGCTGACTGGAAAACGGATGATAACAAAGTTTATACATTCACATTCCAAAAAGGGGTTAAATGGCAAAACGGCGAAGAATTGAAAGTTCAAGACTGGCAGTTTGCCCTTGAAACAATTGCGAAAATCGGACCAGAGCATCCTCGCTGGACGAACGTTAACACAATTGAAGGTGCTACAGCTTTCAATGAAGGCAAAGCAGACCATATCTCTGGTGTTGAAGTCGTTGATGACTACACAATCAAAATTACTTTTGATAAAGCTCGTGTGAACAACTTGGAAAACCTTTGGACATACCCTCTTTCCCGCAAAGAGTTTGAAGGCATGGATCCTAAGAAAATGGCAGAGTCCGAGCAAGTCCGTACAAAGCCAGTCGGTCTAGGACCATACAAAGTTACAAAAGTTATTCCTGGTGAATCTGTTGAATTGACAAGATTCGATGATTATTGGAAAGGCAAGCCTCACATTGAAAAGATCATCGTAAAAGTTATCGATGGATCTTTGACAGTGGGTGAGCTTCAAAATGGCGGCGTTGATATGACAGCGTTCCACCCAACATTGCTTCCTGAAATCGAGAAGCTTGACAATGTACGTGTTGAAAAAGTCCCTGGTCTTTCTTATTACTACATCGGATTCAAATTGGGCCACTTTGATGGCAAGAAAAACGTAATGGATCTACCGAAATACCAAAACAAAAAATTGCGTCAAGCGATGCTTTATGCGATCAACCGCGATGAATGGGTTAAAGCGTTCTTCAGCGGTTTAGGCTCACCTATTAACCGTCCTGTCCCAACTTCACACTGGATTGCTGCTGATAACAAAGATCTTCCGAACGATTACAAGTACGATCCAGAAAAAGCAAAGCAATTGCTTGATGAAGCTGGATACAAAGATGTAGACGGCGATGGTTTCCGCGAAGATCCAGACGGCAAGAAATTTGTTGTTAACTTTGCACACTATGATACAGGAAACCCAACATATGAAGCTCGTGCGAAAGCAATGACTCAATATTGGGAAGAAGTCGGCTTGAAATCCAAGCTTACAATGACTGACGTTAACCTTTACTACGATCAGTTAGAAAAAGATGATCCTTCTATTGAAGTATTCTATGGCGGCTGGGGAACTGGTGCAGATCCAGATCCACTACCACTTTGGGGTAAAGAAGCAGTATGGAACTACCCTCGCTGGGTGAACGATGATTCAGAAAAACTTCTTAAAGATGCTGTAGATATAAGCGTTGTTGGTACAGACCAAGAGAAGCGCAAGCAGCTTTATGTTGATTGGCAAAAACTTTTCAACGAAGAAGTTCCAGCACTTCCAATCGCTGAACTTTATGATGTATACGCTGTAAGCAAACGCGTACAAGACGTGAAATATGATGTTTCTGGATCAAATTCACCTGCAGAATGGTGGATCAAGCAATAATCCTAATGGCATCACTTAGATAAGGAGAATGCATCATGCTTAAATACACTTTAAGAAGATTACTCGGTATGATCCCTATGCTCTTCCTTATCTCCATTGTAGTGTTTACCCTGGCAAAGCTTATGCCAGGGGATTCCCTCAGTGGGGAAATCGATCCAAACAATACGGATCCTACATATATTGCAGAAATGCGGGAACAGCTTGGCTACAATGATCCAGTTTATAAACAATATTTCAGATGGATCAATGATTTTGCACATGGAGACTTCGGCAAATCCGTCCGCTATAAAATTCCGGCAAGCGACATCATTTTAGAGCGTCTGCCAAACACTGTATTTTTAGGAATCACTTCTATTTTAATTACTTATATATGTGCTTTTGCAATGGGGACATTTGCAGGGAGGAAGCCGTATACGATAGGTGATCATTTTATAGGTGGAGCCAACTATCTCGGCCTCGCATTGCCTTCATTCGTCGCAGGGGTTTTCGCCATTTATATCTTTGCTTTTTATCTTGGCTGGTTCCCGTCGAATGGATCCGTGGACATTTCTGTTCCGGAAGGCACTTTAGGCTGGTGGGCAAGCAGATTCCACCATGTCCTACTTCCAGCTCTAGTATTAGGTTTATTGAGTACAGCAAACTATACGCAGTTCCTGCGTAATGACATAATTGAAAACAGCCGTAAAGACTTCGTAAGGACGGCTCGTGCGAAAGGTACACCTGAAAGGAAGATCTATAATCAGCATATCATGAGAAACTCAATTATCCCTTTGATCACTTTCTTGGGATTTGACATTGTCGCCATTGTGGGCGGAGCAATCATTACTGAAACAATCTTTACGTATCCGGGAATTGGACAACTGTTCTTAAGTTCTGTTACGACGCGTGATTATTCAGTATTGATGACATTGACAATGATGTTCTCATTTTTAACGCTATTCGGGAATTTAGTGGCAGATATTCTTTATGGAATAGTTGATCCGCGCATTAGAATGGATTAGGAGGAATGGCAGATGGAAGTAGTAACACAGAAGACAGCCCAGACATCAATAAAACCAGTGAAGTATTTATCTCCCTGGGCCATTGCCCGAAGAAAATTCCTAAGAAATAAAATTGCGATGGTCAGCTTTGTATTTTTGATGTTTGTCATAATTGTCTCATTCTTAGCACCATATATTACAACGCAGGATATTGTTAAAGTAAATATTGGACAGATGTCCCTCGATCCTTCAGGGGACCACTGGCTTGGCACTGATAAGAGTGGAAGGGATGTATACACAAGACTCTTATATGGAGGCAGGGTTTCTCTATTAGTCGGTATTTCCTGTACATTATTTGTAATAGTACTCGGAACGATTGTCGGAGCTGTCGCAGGCTACTTCGGCGGCTCAGTAGACAATGCATTAATGAGATTCACTGATTTTGTTTTGAACTTCCCGTTCTTGGTTTTTGTTATTGTATTGAAGACTATTTTTATTAATGTCAGTGGACTATGGATATTAATCCTGGTTATCGGTGCACTTAGCTGGGGCGGCATCGCCAGGGTTGTTCGAAGTAAGATCCTTGCAGAGAAAGAAAATGAGTATGTTCTCGCTTCAATATCCATTGGGTGTTCACCTGCAAAAATTATAATGAAACACTTGCTGCCAAACGTCCTTTCAACAATCATCGTTCAAGCAACCATCGTGTTTGCGGGAATGATCGTTGCGGAATCAGGACTCAGCTACTTAGGATTCGGTGTACCGGCCGAGATACCAAGCTGGGGCAACATGCTATCTTTCGCCAACGAACCAGATGTTCTCCAATCTAAGCCTTGGATGTGGGTTCCACCGGCGTTAGCTATCACTTTAACAATTCTCTCCATTAACTTTGTTGGAGAAGGAATAAAAGATGCATTAAATCCAAAATCAAGACGATAATCTACCATCGACATATGGTAGATTTTTTTTTGTATCTTCGATTGCTATTCTATCAGCAGGTTAATGGGAATACGTATTAAAAAAGGACAAACAGATAATAAGAAATGGACTGGTTCAATTTGAGGTTGTTTCTGTTGCTGATTGGTTTTGGATTTGCCGTCACAGGGGGAATCAGCTGGATCGTTTACTTGAACATCATGACTTTTGGCAGCGATGCAGCAGGGTATCTGCTTTTTATGTCGAGGCGGATTGAAGGGTACTTTCTTATTGGAGGGATGGTTTTCATCATTCTTGCTATCATTCTTCCACATAATAGAGGCCGATGATTCCTAAGGTGATTTTCGGGAAAAGGAATAATTAACCTTGCTGCTGCCTATACTGAATGACAAACGGTTATGAAGCGAGGGGTAAAACATGTTATATCTTCATGATGTTTGGGTGAACTGGTTCGAAGGTGAAGAGAATGGGTATAATGTATGCCACTTCCACGAGTGGAGGAAAGATGATGTCATAGAGCTATTGGACCAGGTTCCACTGCTCAAAGTCGATTCTTTATTGTTCCACTATATTGAGAATGATTTGTCAGAACTCCCTAAAGCACTTCTTGATGAGGTATATCACAAGGCATATTTAAGAAAGAACCACGAAAGGACTCAGCTTGAATATTGTTTTGTTGCTACAGATGGGACAGGCATCCTGGCAGTAGACACCATTGGCTATAACATCCCTATCCGAAAGAGCAGGTTGATTCCACGTCAGGAGCAGCTCGTTTATGAAATGACGGAAATGCATGAACCACAATCATTTTCTTTTGCCGCGAAGCCTAGGGCGAAAGAGTACCACATTTTATCACCGAATCCGGAATTGATGAATGGTTTGACAAGGAAAGAAAGACAGCTGAAGCAGCTTTTATTCATGGGGTTAGACCAGCTTTATAGTTCAAAGAATACCGCCCAGATGCGCTATTGGTATACAGAGTGGTCCCCAAACCTCTATCATGAAATTCAGGAGATGAGTTTTGAGGAAATTTGGACAGGCTTGTTTGAAGATATGAAGCATGGGTGGAGCGAGAAACATCTTTATTTTTGTGAAAACCTTATAAAAGGCCAGCCATTCTTTGAAAAACTGTGGGAAGTTGAGAATGGTCCGAGGGTAAATTAACAATGGCTCTTTTCTCAAAGTTTGTTGCTTAAGCCATTAAAGCAGGATCACTTATGAGAGTAGTATTCCTTATTTGGCCCTAAAAGAGCCTGGATACAAATTCGCATCGCACCAAAACAGCTAATTTAGCGTTAAAATCGGCAGTAAGATTTTAACAACATTTGTTATGAAAACAACCTTAACAAAAAGAAGCTGGATGATAAAATCTATCATCCAGCTTCTTTTTTACTTTCTCTTTCTGCCTAATCCCATTGCATTTTCCATTTTCTTGATCATTTTGGATGCAGCCCGGTTAGCTTTTTCCGCGCCTTTATCCAGTATTTCATCAAGCTCTGAGGAAGCCATAAGTTCATTGTATTTATCCTGGATCGGCTTGATGGTTTCAACGACTAATGCAGCAAGGTCGCCTTTGAAATCACCGTATCCTTTATTTTCGTATGCAGCTTCCAACTCTTCAATGGATTTTCCGGAAAGGATGGAGTAAATCGATAAAAGGTTAGAAACTCCCGGCTTGTTTTCTTTATCGTATTTTACAATGCCATCTGAATCAGTTACTGAGCTTTTGATTTTCTTCTCGATTTGTTTAGGATCATCCAGCAGCGTGATGAAGGATTTTGTATTCGGGTCGGATTTGCTCATTTTTTTCATTGGATCCTGAAGGGACATGACCCTCGCTCCGACTTTTGGAATACGAACTTCTGGAATCGTGAAGATATCGTTGTATTTTTTGTTGAAGCGTTCTGCCAGATCCCTTGTAAGCTCAATATGCTGTTTCTGATCCTCACCAACAGGAACCAGGTCCGTGTTATATAAGAGGATATCAGCCGCCATCAAAGGGGGATACGTAAGAAGTCCTGCAGATACAGCTTCTTTTCCATGTGATTTATCCTTGAATTGGGTCATGCGCTCCAGCTCGCCGATATAGGCTACGCATTGAAGCATCCAGCCTGCCTGGGCATGAGCCGGCACTTCTGATTGAATGAATAGCGTCGTCTTTTCTGGGTCGATTCCAACCGCCAAGTATAAGGCGGCAAGGCTCCTGATATTATTTCGGAGGACGAGTCGATCCTGAGGAACTGTGATAGCATGCTGGTCCACGATGCAAAAATAGCAGTTATATTCCTCTTGCAGCTCTACAAACTGCTTCATTGCACCAATGTAGTTGCCAAGCGTGATTGTGCCGCTCGGCTGAATCCCTGAAAAAATAGTCTTCATATAATAACCTCCTAAAAAATAAAAAGCCATCCATCCCTGAAAAATAGGGACGAATGGCTGAACATCCGCGGTACCACCCTAAGTGCTTAAATAAGCCTCCTTAGTCCATGGCGAAACACCATGGTGCCAGTTTAACGCTTTGGCATGCGCTGTCCACTACTAAGCTCAATGCTTTTGGCAGACAGGGCTCTAAAGTCCATTCCAGCTGATCCGCTGCCTGTTTCCACCATCCACAGGCTCTCTAAAAACGAAACTCAGCTATACTACTCTTTTTCATAGCCTATTAACTATTGAATGACATTATTATAAGAAATCACATGATACATTTCAAGCATGCCCTTCCTATAAATAATATATCCATAGGCAAACCATCATGACGGCCATTAATAGTACGCCATTTAGAAGGGATGGAAGATAAGGGATGGCAATGAGTTCAGATAATGGCTTTATTTCACTCAATTCATCTTTTGAAAGGCCTTTTCCATTAAAAGTGAAAGTCTTTCTGAATCCATTAGCCGTGCGATCAAAAAAACCGCTGGATAGGATGAAGATTGTCAATGAGAAGAATAGAAACAGTCCACCTATAAAAAAAGAAGTATTAATATAATGAACAAGGCTGAGGTCATGGTAATGAATATAAGAAGCAGCCAATACCGCAATCTCTGAAGGGATGAATAATCTTGCAACTTTCTTTGCCAGCAATAGCAACAGCCCCTTGAAAATAATGAGTCTATATTTCATTAGTATTGTCTTCGTAATGAAATACTACCGTATTCATATTACAAAAGAAGTGTAATAGTTACAATGAAAAATAAGGAAGAAACATTATTGCGGCTTTCGAAATAATTATATTCCAAAAATTTCCCTCTTAGGGCGAAAGGCATGAAATCAAGGCTTTGAACCTATTAATTGGGAGGCTATTGTAATAGAATATTTCAATTATGCTTTTGATAGAATAATAAAAATATTTCAATTGTGTAAATTTTTTTTAAAAAAAGTAATGTACAATCTTCTGAATTTATGTATAATAATCATTGTAGAAATTTTTCAGAAAAATAAAAAAGGGAGGTCTACTAGTGAAAAAGTCTAAATTATTATTACTTTTATGCTTTTCACTCGTTCTAAGCATGTTCCTTTCAGCTTGCTACGGCAAAGATGAAGAGAAAGCTTCAAATGAGGGCAGTAAAGGCGACACAGGTACTAAGACTAAAACTGAGCAAGTCCTGAATACTTACGAAACTGCGGAGATTCCAACCATGAATACAATCATGGCACAGGATGCTGTTTCTCTTAACGTAATGAACCAAGTATTCGAAGGTTTAATGCGTCTTGACAAAGACAACAAGCCAACATTAGGTATGGCTGCTGAAGAACCTCAAAAAAATGAAGACGGTACAGTTTACACTTTCAAGATCCGCGACGCTAAATGGTCTAACGGAACTCCTGTAACTGCAAACGATTTCGTTTATGCATGGCAGCAAACAATTGACCCTAAAAATGCAACTCCATACGGAGCTTACATGATGGGCGGCGTAATCAAGAATGCAGCTGAAATCGGCGAAGGCAAAATGGCTCCAGATCAATTGGGAGTTAAAGCTATAGACGATAAAACTTTAGAAGTTACTTTGGAGCGTCCAGTTCCTTACTTCCTATCATTAATGACATTCCCTATTTTCTACCCTCAAAACCAAGAGTTCGTAGAATCTAAAGGCGATCAATACGCTACTAACAGCGATAACATGATCTACAACGGTCCATTCACATTGTCTGACTGGAACGGAACAGGTCTTTCTTGGAAATACAAAAAGAACGACAGCTACTGGGATAAAGACACAGTTCAACTTACTCAAGTTAACGTAAACGTTGTTAAAGAAACTGGTACTGCAGTTAACCTTTACAAAACTGGTAAAGTTGACCGTGCTGCTCTAAGCGCTGAATATGTAACACAATATGAAAACGATCCAGATTTGAACAAATATCTTGAGCCGACAATCTTCTGGTTTAAATTTAACCAAGAGCGCACAGGCAAAAAGACTGCTTTAGCTAACAAAAACATCCGTATGGCACTTTCTTTGGCTGTAGACAAACAATCTATGGTTGATACAGTTCTTGCAAACGGATCAGTTGTTGCAAACTACGAAGTTCCAAAAGAATTTGCTTTCAATCCTGAAAGCGGCGACGATTTCCGTAAAGGAAACGGCGATATGAACGAATACAATCTTGATAAAGCGAAAGAGTACTGGAAAAAAGGATTAGAGGAACTTGGAACTGACAAGTTAGACCTTGAAATTCTTGGCGGTGACTCTGAAGTATCTAAAAACATGGATGCTTACTTCAAAAACCAACTTGAAAAGAACCTTGAAGGCCTTTCTATCAAGTTGAAAGAAGTACCTTTCAAAATCCGTCTTGATCTTGATACTAAGCAAGACTACGATATCCAAGTTGCTGGATGGGGTCCTGACTACCAAGATCCAATGACTTTCTCTGACTTGTTCGTAACTGGCGGATCTCAAAATAAAATGGGATATTCCAACCCAGAATACGATAAGTTGATCAGCGATGCTAAAACTACTTTAGCAACTGATCCTCAAGCTCGTTGGGAAGCTCTGCAAAAAGCTGAGAAAATCCTAATGGATGATGCTGCAATCTCTCCATTATACCAACGTGCAAAAGCAGTTCTTCAACAAAAATATGTTAAAGATCTTTATGTACATCCATTTGGACCTGAGTTCAGCTACAAGTGGACGCACATTGAAAAATAATATAGGCTGATATTTTTCCAATAGCGGAAAGAGAGTATATCCTCGAGTATACTCTCTTTTTCCCTGTATAAGAATTGTCGAATATTGGCGAATTTTTAGAAAAAATACTAAATTTCGACACTAATTTTAGTGAATCACAGATACTATAGAAGATAGAGTTTATTACTAGGAGGTGCAGCAATGACGAAGTATGTTTTACAGCGTGTAATATACATGATTATTACTTTATTTATCATTGCTTCGTTTACATTTTTCCTCATGAAAATACTGCCTGGTTCACCGTTTAACGACCAGAAGCTATCTGCAGAACAGGTTCATATCATGAATGAAAAGTATGGATTGAATGATCCCGTTCCTGTTCAATATGCACATTATATCTTTGGCTTGCTTAAAGGTGACATGGGAGTATCATTTCAATTCGATAACCACGGCGTAACTGAGCTAATCCTCGAACGAATCGGACCTTCCGCTATGCTAGGTTTCCAAGCTATGTTTGTAGGTACCCTTCTTGGGGTCATTTTAGGGGTTTTGGCAGCTATTTATCAAAATACATGGGTGGATTACAGCAGTACCTTCATTGCTGTTCTTGGAAAATCAATCCCATCCTTCGTATTCGCTGCACTTTTGCAGTATGTGCTGGCTGTTAAATTTGAAATATTCCCTGTGGCATTCTGGAATGGGTTCTCATCCAGCATCTTGCCTACTATCGCATTGGCCATGTTCCCAATTGCGACAGGAGCACGTTTTATGCGTTCAGAATTAATAGAAGTATTAGGTTCCGACTATATAACATTGGCAAAAGCAAAAGGTGCTTCATCTTTTGAAATTGCATTCAAACATGCATTCCGTAATGCTTTGATTCCATTGATTACAGTATTGGGACCATTAGCTGTAAGTCTAATGTCCGGATCCCTGGTAGTTGAAAAGATTTTCTCTATTCCGGGAATTGGTGAACAATTCGTTAAGTCCATCATGACAAATGACTACCCGATTATTATGGGTACAACACTTTTATTCGCATTTGCTTTAATCGCAATCATTTTGGTTGTCGACTTGCTATACGGTGTAATCGACCCTCGAATTCGTTTAGCGGGAGGTAAAAAATAATGAATCAGCCAGAAAAAATCTCAAAAGAATTATTTCAGCCCGCTAATATTGATACATCATCAGGTGAGCGCATTGCAAAGCCCAGCTTGAACTATTGGCAAGATGCATGGCTGCGTGTCAAAAAGAATAAAGGGGCCCTATTTGCTCTGATCCTTCTTATCATTTTGGCGTTCATGGCTTTTGCAGGCCCACATATGACGAAACATAACTATAAAGAACAAAACCTTGCCTTTGCGAATCTGCCTCCGAAAGTTCCAGGTCTTGAAAAGCTTGGAATCTTTGATGGAAAAATGCAGCTTGGCGGTCAAGAAGTAGACATGTATGAAAGAAAGAATGTTGACGAATATTTCTGGTTCGGTACTGACGGACTTGGACGTGACCTTTTTGCAAGAACGTGGAAAGGAACACAGATTTCCCTATACATTGCCATATTGGCAGCCTTCATTGACATGGTCATTGGTGTGGCTTACGGCGGAATTTCAGCATTCTATGGCGGACGCACCGATAATATCATGCAGCGTATCCTTGAAGTTCTAGTAGGTATACCGAATATCGTTGTAGTAATCTTGATGATTTTAGTTCTGGAACCAGGAATATTATCCATCACAATCGCAATTACCATCACGGGCTGGGTAGGTATGGCACGTGTTGTTCGTGGACAAACACTGAAATTAAAGTCACAGGAATATGTCCTCGCTTCCCGTACATTGGGTGAGAGCAATGGGAAAATCATCTTTAAACATTTGATTCCTAACTTGGCGAGTGTCATTATCATCAACACTATGTTTACAATTCCGAGTGCTATCTTCTTCGAAGCATTCTTAAGCTTTATCGGACTGGGTCTTCAGGCTCCGGCAGCATCACTTGGTACATTGATTGAGGACGGATACCGCACTATGCAGATCCTTCCGCACATCATGTTGTTCCCGGCAATCATTATCTGTTTGTTGATGATTGCATTCAACTTATTGGCAGATGGTCTACGAGACGCATTAGATCCTAAGATGCGTGATTAATAAGGGTGGTGAAATAATGGAAAAGTTATTAGAAGTAAAAGATTTGCACATATCTTTTCACACCTTTGCAGGTGAAGTACAAGCAATTCGTGGAGTGAACTTCGACTTATACAAAGGGGAAACACTCGCGATAGTTGGTGAATCAGGTTCAGGTAAATCCGTAACGACTAAATCAATTATGCGATTATTGCCTGAGCAAAGTGCTGAATTTAAATCTGGAGAAATCCTTTTTAACAATAAAGATTTGACCAAAGCATCTGAAAAAGAAATGCAGAAAATCCGTGGAAAAGACATCTCGATGATCTTCCAGGATCCAATGACTTCCTTGAACCCAACGATGACAGTTGGAAAGCAGATAATGGAACCATTGTTGAAGCATCAAAATTTAGGCAAAGCAGAAGCGCGCAATCGTGCACTCGAACTGCTTAAACTTGTTGGGATCCCAAAACCTGAAGTTCGTCTGAAGCAATATCCTCACCAATTCTCTGGTGGTATGAGACAGCGTGTCGTTATTGCGATTGCATTAGCATGCAATCCACAGGTTCTTATTGCGGATGAGCCGACAACTGCATTGGATGTAACAATCCAAGCTCAGATTCTTGAATTGATGAAGGCTTTACAAAAGAAAATTGATACATCCATTATTTTCATTACACATGATTTAGGTGTAGTGGCAAATGTAGCGGATAGAGTAGCAGTTATGTACGGTGGAAAAATTGTGGAAGTGGGTACAGTGGATGAAATCTTCTATAACCCACAGCATCCATATACATGGGGATTAATCAGTTCCATGCCTAACCTTGATGCTGCTGATGCAGAGTTATATGCGATTCCTGGTACTCCTCCAGATTTATTGGATCCTCCAAAAGGAGATGCATTTGCAGCTCGTAATGAATTTGCGCTGAAAATCGATTTGGAAAAAGAGCCTCCAATGTTCAAGGTTTCTGACACTCATTATGCAGCAACATGGCTTCTGCATCCGGATGCTCCGAAAGTTGAGCCGCCGGAAGCTGTGAAGGTTCGTATGCGCAAATTCCCTTCAGCGAAAACATCTTTATCAAAGGGAGGGCGTTAAGAAATGGCAGAAAAATTACTTGAAATCAAAAACCTTAAGCAGCACTTCAACGTAGGACGCCCTAACGAGGTTAAAGCAGTTGACGGTCTCACTTTTGATATTTATAAAGGAGAGACATTAGGGTTGGTTGGCGAGTCAGGCTGTGGAAAATCAACGACTGGCCGTACAATCATCCGTTTGTACGATGCGACAGATGGTGAAGTACTATTCGATGGGGAAAATGTTCATGGAAAAAAATCCAGGGCAGAATTGAAAAAATTCAATCGCAAAATGCAGATGATTTTCCAAGATCCATATGCATCTTTGAATCCCCGTATGAAAGTAGCGGATATCATCGCCGAAGGTATTGATATCCATGGTCTTGCAAAATCAAAAGAAGAGCGCATGAAAATTGTCTATGATCTTCTTGAAACGGTTGGATTGAATAAAGAGCATGCGAACCGCTATCCGCATGAATTCTCAGGCGGGCAAAGACAGCGTATCGGAATTGCACGTGCTTTGGCTGTAGATCCAGAGTTCATCATTGCGGATGAGCCGATTTCAGCGCTTGATGTTTCCATCCAAGCGCAGGTTGTTAACCTTCTAAAAAAATTGCAGAAAGAAAAAGGCCTGACATATCTGTTCATTGCGCATGACCTGTCAATGGTAAAATACATTTCAGACCGTATCGGTGTTATGTATTTCGGTAAATTAGTCGAGTTGACAACATCTGAAAAATTGTATAAGAATCCTTTGCATCCCTATACACAGTCACTTCTTTCAGCGATTCCGCTTCCGGACCCGGAATACGAACGGTCCAGAAAGAGAAAAACCTACGATCCGAACGTACATGATTATAAAGACGGGGAAGACGTACAAATGAGGGAAGTAGCACCTGGTCATTTCGTCCTTTGCTCTGAAAAGGAATTTGTCCAATACCAAGCACAATATAAACATGATTAATAAATAGAAAAAAACGATCCTAATTGGATCGTTTTTTTTTGTCCTTTATCTCATTTCCTCGGAAATTTCGACACAAACTTAACAAGTTAGAATAAAAAATATAAAGGGAATTCTCTTTTTATGTTTAATAACTATAAATAGGGGGAAAAGAGATAATTGGATATAGTGTTGGAAACGTCTAAAAAAGTTTAATCACTTCTTCCGCCAACCTTATTCCAGCCAGATTGAATGGAAGCTGATTTTTCCACGAAAAACCTTTTATTCTTTCCACCGAATAATTTTTCTCCTATTCCATTTGTCAAAACGCCCATTATGGCCGTTAACCCGATGACGAATGCGGAGAAAAGTATCAAATCAATCACATACTCAGTCATCATAAACCTCCATCTTTATATTTAATCGCTCTCTAACCATTAAGTATTGCCATTGGACTTGCTGCGCTTATTTCATTGTATGCCGGAACCTGAATGAAAAGCAGTAGTAATCGCAATAATATAAATACAAAGATGGGAGCTTATTGATTGAGAATAAGTTCAGGAGGAGCAGAAAAATGCATTGGTATGAAAAATTGAATCAGTATTTTCCCGTTGTGGAAATGAAATCGAAAGAACATATGGAGACATTATTGAAAGATAAGGGTGAGATCTACCATAAGGATGAAGGTCCACTACACGTATTGATGTATGTTGAACTTGAAGATTTTACTTTCATTGATTATTTATTTGTCTCCAAAGATGCAAGGGGCCAAGGACTTGGACATAAGTTAATTGAAAAGTTGAAAAAGAAAAACAAGCCAATTATATTAGAAGTTGAACCAGTAAATTATGAAGATACGGATACTGAGAAAAGACTTCGGTTTTATAAGAGGGAAGGATTTGAGCATGCCCAGAACATTGGTTATCGCAGGCGTTCATTAGCTACTAATGAAATCAATGCAATGGAAATCCTTTATTGGGCTCCTAATAATGAGTCCGAAGAACAAGTTTATGAAGCAATGAAGAAAACATACGAAATGATTCATACTTATAAGGACACAGATTTTTATGGTGCATCATATCAGCCGGTGAATGAAGTGTTGACATATGATGAAGACACGAAGGATTCAGAAGATATATTAAAGGATATTTAATGCAGAAGGTGTGGCATAAAGCCGCACCTTTTTATATTCAAAAAACTTTAAAAAGGCATGTTTATATGCAGTAAATAAGGGGTAATGTATTATATCAAACGAATTTTGACAAAAATTGTACAATGTATGTATAACAATTATTACATATTCCAAAATGTATGTTCAATTATATTTAAATAGTGTATAATACACAATATAGATTTTTTATTTATAGTAATTATAAACTAAAAATCCATAAGATAACTAAAATCCATTATTATATAGGAGTGTGAATGAAGAATGGTTACATTATACACTTCCCCAAGCTGCACATCATGTAGGAAAGCAAGAGCATGGCTAGAGGAGCATGAAATTCCATATACGGAAAGAAATATTTTCTCAGAACCTCTTAGCTTAGAGGAAATCAAAGAGATCCTTCGTATGACAGAAGACGGTACAGATGAAATAATCTCAACCCGCTCAAAGATATTCCAAAAGCTGAATGTGGATTTAGAAACTCTTCCTCTGCAGCAGTTATTTGAATTGATTCAATCAAATCCTGGTCTTTTAAGACGTCCGATCATCATTGATGAAAAGCGCCTTCAAGTTGGCTATAATGAAGACGAGATTAGAAGATTCCTTCCTCGTAAAGTAAGGACATTCCAATTGCGTGAAGCGCAAAGAATGGTCAATTAATTTTTAACTATAAAGGCCTGCCCATAATATGTTCGGCTGCAAGTTCGAGACAAGAAGTTTCAACGCTGCATTGCTGTACATTACCGGCAGGCTTTTTCTTATTCATTTAAGATGGGCTGAGAAAATTCGAACATTCATCACCAGTCTTTTGAATTGAAAAAATATTCTGACTTGAAATTTTTATTTGAATGGGCTAAAATAGCCAAAACGACCCAATTGAAAAAAGGACTTGATGGGCATTTGATTATTTTGTTCAAGAAATAGTACATTTTGTTTCCATTTTAGACCTTATTATCATAAAATAAGAGTACAAGGTACAAAATACTTTGTACAGCTTCAACATCGATTTGAGCAGATGCTCGGGGGTGTAGTCCCTTCATCACTTTAACAAAGAAGGGAGAGTTGAAAGTGGAAATCGAGAGAATTAACGAAAATACGGTTAAATTTTATATTTCGTATCTTGATATAGAAGAGAGAGGTTTCGATCGCGAAGAAATTTGGTACAATCGCGAGCGTAGTGAGGAACTCTTTTGGGAAATGATGGATGAAGTCCATCAGGAAGAAGAGTTTTCAGTAGAAGGTCCTTTATGGATTCAGGTACAGGCGCTTGACAAAGGCTTGGAAGTCCTAGTGACTAGAGCACAGATGTCCAAGGATGGCCAGCGTTTTGAACTGCCTATTCCGGAAGATAAATTAAAGGATTTGCCTGTGGATGAAAGAATTGAAGAACTTCTTGATCAGCAGTTTCAATTAAGGCAGCAGGATTCGGATAATGAGGATTCACTTGAATTTCTATTATCATTCAAAGACATTGAGGATGCCATATCATTGTCAAAGCGTCCTGGTTTAGAGCATTTAAATACAAAGTTGTTCTCATTTGAGGATAAATATTATTTATATGTTGAGTTTCAGGAAGATGTATTTGAAGAAGATGAAATCGACAACGTGTTGAGTGTGCTTCTCGAATACGGAAATGAAACACAGATGACCATCCATCGGTTAGAAGAATACGGTAATATTGTAATCGATAAAGATGTATTTTCTGTCCTTAATAAACATTTTAGCTGAAAGGCTTCAACACCGATTTCCATGAGAAATCGGTTTTTTTATCGCTCAGGTGCGTTAATTAGAATGGGATCATGACTGGCGGTGGATTCACGTGAAAAACACAGTAAGATTAGTCTTGTTTTTAGCAGCGTTAACCGGTGTATACATTATTATGAAAGATTGGCTTGAGTATGATGTATTAAAATATCTCAGCTTTATCATTACACTATCAGTGATTTTTATCGGGGTAGTGATATTTTTGGAAAACCGGCATCCCACACAGACGCTCACATGGCTGGTCGTGCTTGGGAGTTTTCCGTTATTGGGATTCGTTTTTTATCTCCTTTTCGGAAGGAATTATCGAAAAGAAAAGATGTTCAGGGAAAAATACATCCTTGATAAAGAAGCTTTTATAAAATATGAAGATTTTCCAGAGAATCATGAACCCAGGCTTGAGAAGCTCGGGGATCACCAAAAGAAGCTTTATCACCTTGCTCAAAAGCTTGGGCATAGTCCGGTGTCCTTCTCGACTGCTACTAAAGTACTGACAAATGGACAAGAGACTTTTCAATTCATCAAGGAAGAATTAAAACGTGCACGACATCATATTCATATGGAATATTACATTGTACGAAATGATGAACTTGGGCAGGAAATAAAATCGATCCTAATAGACCGCGCCAAAGCAGGTGTGAAAATTCGTTTCCTTTATGATGCAGTTGGTTCGTGGAAGCTCTCTAAACGATATATCTCTGAATTGAAGGCTGCAGGTGTCGAAGCCATTCCATTCGGACCGGTAAAGGTTCCTTTTTTGAACAATAAGTTTAATTTCCGAAACCACCGAAAAATCATTGTGATTGATGGAAAAGTTGGGTTTGTAGGCGGGTTGAATATCGGAGATGAATATTTAGGGAAAAATGACCACTTCGGCTTTTGGAGAGATACCCATTTAATGGTACATGGAGAAGCTGTAAAATCTCTTCAGCTCATATTTTTTCAAGATTGGTATTACATGACAAGTGAACATTTCCTGGATGAAAAATATCTTCATGCAGAGCCGCCGGAGCTTTTTCAGGATGGTGGGGTGCAGATGATAGCAGGGGGACCAGATAATGAATGGAGTGTTTTGAAAGACATCTTTTTTGCGATGATCAATTCTGCTGAGCATTCTGTCTGGATTGCCTCTCCATATTTTATCCCTGATGAAGATATTTTTTCTGCTTTAAAGATTGCTGCCTTGAGCGGAATCGATGTACGATTGCTTGTACCAAACCGCCCAGATAAAAGAATCGTATTTCATGCCTCCAGATCGTATTTTCCGGAGCTGCTAGCGGCAGGGGTCAAAGTGTATGAGTATGAAAAAGGATTTATGCATAGTAAAATTGTGATTGTCGATAATGAACTTGCTTCAATTGGGACTTCGAATATGGATATGAGAAGCTTTCATTTGAATTTTGAAGTCAATGCTTTTTTATATAGGACCTTAAGCACCCAGACGTTAGTGAAGGAATACCTCCATGATTTGGAAAATTCCAATGAACTGAATCTGGATACATTCAAGGACCGGCACATCGGATACAGGCTTCTGGAGTCCACATCGAGGCTTTTATCGCCTTTGCTCTAGAAATTAGACCGCGCATAATATTGGGCGGTTTTTTTCATTTTTGCAGGGTTTATTGAATGGATGAAGAATGATAATGAACAAGGAGGTGAAGTTGTGATTTCTGCCAAAAATGAAAATGGAGATTTCACTGTATTATGGAAAAAGCCCATAAACGAAATTGAACGAATAAGACGAACCCAAAAGTTTTACTGCCCTCACTGTGGTGATTCACTGCTTATAAAAGCAGGGAGCATCAACATTCCCCATTTCTCCCACAAAAGTCAATCCGCCTGCAGCAGTCTCAGCGAATCAGAATCCATTCAGCATTTAAATGGTAAGCTTGATATTTTCAATTGGTTAAAACAGTTCTATCCGGATTCAGTTGAGCTTGAACCGTATCTCGAGGAAATCGGACAAAGGCCGGATATCCTTATGATGGCCCAGGGACAGATTTATGCCATAGAATATCAATGTTCTTCGATACCATCCTCCCTTATTCAAGCCCGGACAAAAGGCTATCACGAGATGAATATAAAACCCATTTGGATAATGGGAGATGCGCCTATCAGAAAAGGGAAGGAAGGGAATACAAGCATCTATAAACTTTCACCATTTCAATGGTCCTTTGCCCAGATGTCCTCAAATGGCAGTCCAATACTCCTTTCTTACTCCCCTGATAGTAAAGTCATGGGTCAATACTCAAAAATTTTTCCTCTTACACCATCAAAAACGTTTGCTGCTCCACTCATCTCTCCCTTAACTAAACTGGACCCTTCACAAATTCTTTTTAATCCTGCAGATTCTTTTACACAATATCCTATAAAAAGATGGATTGATGAAAAAAATAAATGGATGCAGCAGCGTGTCCATTACAGCAGATGGAAAAGGGATCGTTTCTTATTGGCCATTTATGAGAATGGGCTAAATCCATTTTTGCTTGCTCCTCAAATAGGCCTTCCTGTCTCTTATATGTGCTCTGTATCGTCTCATCCATTAGAATGGCAGCTTTATATTTGGACGGATACACTTAATCACAATAAGGGTAAAATAATCGATATGGACAGGTGCCTGCAAAATGTTCAAAAAAGAATTCATAGAGGGGATATCAAAAAAAGGCCGCTGCCGCTGTTTTCTATTGATTTTACGGAGCGGATGGTCTCTTCTTATCTACATCTGCTTGTGAGAACAGGACACCTGAAAATTTGTGGCAAGAATAAATTTATGTATGTAAAGGAATTCAATTTTTATCTCAATATGGAGATGGGGATAGAAGAGGAAAAGAACTATTATATGACCATCATTAAGGATATAAATCGTCAATTAATAGAGAGAATTACGTTTTTCTAGAAGGATTTCCCTTGTTTACATCGAATTGATGAGAGATAGGTAAAATTTTTCGTAACACGAAAGAATGGGGGAATTTAGAGATGGAAAACTCTACTGCGACAAAGGCATTGCCAAAGCGTAAAGAAGTGCCTGAAGAACTGACATGGAAATTAGAAGATATCTTTGGATCAGATGAAAAATGGAATGAAGAATATAGCGAAGTAAAGGATATGCTGAAAGACGCTGATTCCTTTAAAGGAAAGCTTGGCAGCAGTGCAGAAGACTTGTTGAAGCTATTGAAATATCAGGATGAGGTCTTGGAAAAGATGGGGAAAATCTATACCTATTCCCATATGAAGTATGACCAGGATACCACGAATTCGACTTATCAGGGGATGGATGATAGAGCCAAGAACCTCTATACCCAGATTTCCAGTGCTTTTTCCTATGTGGTTCCTGAAATTTTATCCATCGATGAAGAGAAACTTACAAAATTCGTTGAAGGAAATCAGGATTTACAGCAATATAAGCACGCACTTGAAGAAATCAACCTTCAAAGGCCGCATGTACTTTCTTCGGAGGAAGAGGCACTGCTTGCACAGGCTGGAGAGGTCTTCATGGCTTCAAGCAATACGTTCGGGATGCTGAATAATGCCGACCTTGAATTCCCATCCATTGAAGATGAGAACGGTGAGGAAGTAGAAGTCACTCACGGCAGATATACCCGCTTTTTGGAAAGTGCTGACCGTCGTGTAAGGGAAGATGCATTCAAAGCTGTTTACAGTACCTATGGAAAGTATCGAAATACTTTTTCCAGCACCCTGAGCGGACAGGTGAAAACAGATAACTTCAATGCTAGGGTTCGCAACTATGATTCAGCGCGTCATGCAGCCCTTTCTGAAAATAATATTCCGGAAAGTGTATATGATAATCTGGTCAATACTGTAAATGACAATCTGCACCTGCTTCACCGCTATGTAAAGCTGCGCAAAAAGATTCTTGGTGTTGATGAATTGCATATGTATGATTTATACACACCACTTGTGAAAGAAGTAAAAATGGAAATTCCATATGACGAAGCAAAAGATATGATCCTTGAAGGCCTGGCTCCATTGGGTGAAGAATATAGAAATGTTCTTGAAGAAGGATTTTCAAACCGGTGGGTAGATGTTGTTGAAACTAAAGGGAAGAGAAGCGGCGCCTATTCTTCAGGAGCATATGGGACTAATCCGTATATCTTGATGAACTGGCAGGATAACGTCAATAATTTATTTACGCTGGCTCATGAATTCGGCCACAGTGTACACAGCTACTATACACGCAAGTCACAGCCGTATACGTACGGGAACTATTCTATTTTTGTAGCTGAAGTAGCGTCTACATGCAACGAGGCTTTGCTGAATGACTACTTATTAAAAACCATCGATGATGAGAAGAAGCGCATCTACCTTTTGAATCATTATTTGGAAGGCTTCAGGGGCACGGTGTTCCGTCAGACGATGTTTGCGGAATTCGAGCATCTGATCCATAAGAAAGCTCAAAATGGCGAAGCATTGACAGCAGATTTGCTGACAGAAGAGTATTATAAGCTAAACCAAAAATACTTCGGAAGCGAAGATATCGTGATTGATGAAGAAATCGGTTTGGAATGGTCCAGGATCCCGCATTTCTACTACAATTATTATGTATATCAATATGCAACAGGATTCAGTGCTGCAACTGCCTTGAGCCAGCAGATTCTGGACGAAGGCGAAGAAGCTGTTTCAAGATACATCGGCTTCTTGAAGTCAGGAAGCTCTGACTATCCTATCGAAGTACTGAAAAAAGCAGGAGTGGACATGACGACTTCAGAACCAATTGAAGCGGCTTTGAAAGTATTCGAAGAAAAGTTAGCCGAACTAGAAGAGCTATTAGGATAAAAGGAAAAGAGGATGGCATTTGCCCTCCTCTTTTCCTTTTGTTTCCACTAAAATCGTCTTTTGAACCCTTTGAATCTCTTTCTTTGATTAAAGTAGAAAACAAGCAGAAATAAAGAAAAAAACAAAAAAGGCGACGTTATTAAAATAGGATAGATCTCCAATAAGCCCAGGACATTGAACCAAAAAGCGGCCAAAAAAAGGAGGATGAACCCGATAAGAAACCAGTTCAATTTCATAGCATGTCACTCCGGATAAGCAGTATAAGCTATATATATGAAAGAGAATGGGATCTATTCCAACTAATCAGGTATCTTGGAAAGCTTTTTGACAATATTGTGAAATAACTAACATGCACTTGCAAATACAAGTCTCCCCATGCTATATTACTAGTGTGAAGTTGATCACATACAAACATATACCCCTTTGTTTGACCGTGAAAAATTTCTCCCATCCCCTTTGTTCGTAAAATGGAAACCCCTGGCTATGCCAGGGGTTTCTTGTGTTTATTTATTATTTTAAAATATCATTTGGACTCAATGTATTTCCAAAAAGAACCGTGTTTAGCTGGTATCTTTTTGACCTTTTGCTGCAAAGCCCATTTCTTCATTTCTTTTTCAACCTCTGAAATGGACATTTCATAAACCTCTGCAATTTCTTTGGATGCTACCACCTTATAATGCTTCAGAAAAGCATTTAGGCTAGGTGTAGGTGCAGGTTCAGGTTCCTCGTCAAGAAGTTCTGAGAGGATCTGTACATATACCTTAAACGGATATAATCCAGTTACTTTTAAACCTTCATCTTCAATGTTTTCATTAAAAAAAACAAGGGTTGGAATTTCTGAAACTTCCATTTCAGAAGAAATTTTTAGATCGCATTGCAAAGCTTTCGCGACGCTGGCAGAATGGATGTCTTTCATAAATTCCTCGGTATCAAGCCCGACCGTTTTTGCACATTCAAGTAAAATATCCAGGTGAGAAATATTCTCCTTCTTAAGAAAAAGAAATTCCTGTAATATCCTTAAGAACTTGGAAGCAGCTCTTTTTCCTTGAAGCTCGGCAGCTTTAATCGCCATTGACGCTAAATAGGGAGCAGAAATAGGATTCTCGAACCAAAGACTTCCATCACATGACATGCCTGTACGGCATGCAGTCTTTTCCCAGGAATCTGCAATATTCTCAGGGGTTTGAGCAGCGGTGTTCAATCTTGCAAGCTTGCTGCTGACTACATGTTTTAGTGTGAAAAAACGACCGTACTGGATCTGAAGCTTCTTCATGATAGGTTCAAGAGCCCAGCATTCGGGACAGAGCGGATCGATGAACATATAGATCTCCAACGGCTTTTTTAGCTGTCCGCAGCTGTTTGAATCATTCCATGCAGTCATATCCATCAAATCTCTTCACCCAGTTCTTCTTCCGTGATATTTACCATATGCCGGGCGGTCAATGTCAATCTTGCGAAAAATTCATCCCTGATTTGTCCTTCGAGACCGACTTCGTCCATCGCCTCTTTCATACAGCCGAGCCAAGCCTGAGCCCTTGTCGGTGTGATAGGATGGGGCAGATGGCGAGCCCTCATCATTGGATGCCCGTGTTCCTCTGTATATAAAGGGGGACCTCCGAGATATTGGGTCAGGAACTGCTTTTGCTTCCTAGCGGTTTCAGTAAGATCGTCAGGAAAGATGGGGAATAAGTCAGGATGTTTTCCAACTCTTCTATAAAATGCATCCACCAGCATCGAGAGTTTTTCCTCGCCAATCAATTTAAAAGGCGTAGCATCTTTCTCGATCATATTGGTAACTCCTTTACCTTTTAGATTATTTCCATTGTAGCAAGGGAAATGGGATAACTCAAACAAATCGCTTTGTCCCGCTGTCTGAATACTAATATGTTTGATGATTTTACTTCATTCTATTCTATGAATCAAAGAAAAAAGCCCTGCAATGTCTAAAATGGACATGCAAGGCTTATAGTCAGCTGAGGAAGAAGGATTTTACCTTCTCAACATATTTTTGTGTTTCTTTAAATGGAGGAATGTCTCCATACCGGTCGACATTTCCCGGACCGGCGTTATACGCTGCCAATGCCAAATCTACGTTGCCGGAGTACTTGTTCATCATTTGCTTTAAATATTTGGTCCCTGCAAAGATATTTTCTTCCGGATCATGGATATTGGATACTCCCAGCGCTTTTGCCGTTGAAGGCATCAATTGCATCAATCCAGCTGCTCCTGCCGCACTTTTGGCTTCGGGATTGTAATTAGACTCCTGTTTGATGACGGCGTGAATCAATTTCGCCGGCAGGCCAAATGCATCAGAAGCTTTTTGTATGATGCTGTCAATAGAATGAAATTCACTGTCCGACTTGCCTGTTATCGGCGTTTTCAAACGATCATTTAACTGGATAGGGACGGTTTGATTCAATTTAGATAATAAAAGCGAAGTTCCTTCACCTATTTTTTGCGTGCCGTTTTCTGCTGATTGAATGATTTCATTTAATAGATCTGAGAACAGATTATCTTCGGTATCCTTATTAAATATGGATGTTTCTCCGTTCCCGGTTATATTTTTGATTGCCTGCAGCTGCATCAAGGAATTAAGAGAGTTAATAGAAGTCATTAGTGAACCTCCTGGATTGAGCTTTATGAATTAAATTTTGCTAAGTAAAAGCGTTTGATTTTATTTTCCGTTTCCCGAATGGGGATTCGATGTTCTTCCAATAATTGATTGAATAAATTTTTCCCGGATTGGAAATCTTTCACTTCATATTCTATCTCATAATCTTCAAAATTTAAATAGGAGCTATGGTCCAAAACAAGCAGGCCGCCTTTATAATCTGCTTCGGCCCGATTCGTCTGCAGGGTGCCAAAATAGCTGAGGCAATCCATATCAATAGATAGTTCCGTTAAACGATCGACAACTTCACCGGGAGGAAAGGCATGACCTTTCAAATAAGAATCTACTTCCTCCGCCTCAACCGGCTGATGAGTTTCGAGCAGCCCTACTTCCGCAGGTTCCTTTAACGTCAGCACAGCTTTGTCATTTTTCATCCTTATTCTTAGAGCAGAACCCAGCTCTTTCAACTTAAAGTCTTCACTATCGAAGTAGTGGTTCACTTGAGAGGTAAAGGATCGGTCTTCTATCCCGAATGATTTCTTCAAAGATTCAAATTCTTTTTTGCTTAATAGATTTTTGAATTCAATTTCAATTTCCTTTGACATACCGAAACTCCTTTTCAACAAGAAAATTCTATTCCATTATTCCTTTAAAAGTCTATTTCATCAATCCTTAGATGTATTGAGAATCATATGGTAAAATACTAAAAGAAGCAATAGGAAGGAGATTTACTATGAGAAAGACATTACAACTGAAGAATGCTGAAAAACTCAGCAATGCACTTATTTTACATAGTGAAGAAAAGTATCCCCTCAGCGAGTTGAAGCCGGCTGGACAACTAATTGTTGATTCTGATGCAGTGGCATTTGTTTATTTGGCAGAAACGGAAGAAGACTATGTATACATTTACCTTCCGGAGAGTGTATGGGGAGATATGAAATCGGCACTTGATGAACAAATCACGATTAAAGCCGTTTCAGGGGATGAGGAGCTTGTCCTTGAAAATATCCATGAGGAACTGGCTTATCTGATTGAAAATATAGAAGGCAACAGCAATTATGGCGAAGAAATGGTCAAAAAAGCAGAGAGTGTCTTCCTTTCTAAGTAAATAGCAGGCTGAATGAGGTGAATGTGATGAAACACTGGGAGCTTTTTTTAGCGCCATATAAACAGGCTGTTGACGAATTGAAAATCAAGTTGAAAGGGATGCGGACACAATTCGAGATGGATGGTGTACATTCCCCGATAGAATTTGTTACAGGCAGGGTCAAACCGATAGCGAGCATTTTAGATAAAGCCAACCAGAAAGGGATTCCCCTTGATCGTCTTGAGTCAGAGATGCAGGATATCGCCGGCCTTCGAATGATGTGTCAATTTGTAGATGATATCAAGCCGGTTGTTGAGATGCTCAGGAAGCGGAATGATTTTGAAATTGTTGAAGAAAGAGACTATATTTCACATAAAAAGCCGAGCGGTTATCGTTCCTACCATCTTGTCATTCAATATCCCGTGCAGACGATCGATGGAGAAAAGAAGATTCTGATGGAAATTCAAATCCGGACGCTTGCCATGAATTTCTGGGCGACAATCGAACATTCATTGAATTATAAATATCGGGGGCAGTTTCCTGAAGAGATTAAAATGCGGCTGAAAAGAGCTGCTGAAGCTGCATTCCAATTGGATGAAGAGATGTCTCAGATCAGGGAAGAAATTCAAGAAGCGCAGGTGTTTTTCTCAAAAAAGAAAGAAATACATAATGAAAGTAAAAAGAAATCCTAGTCCAATGAATGAAGAGGGTGCTCATAATGAAATTTGCCATTAAATCGAAGGGCGATTCGAAATCAAATACATTAATGCACAAAATGAGGACATATCTGCAGGACTTTGAGCTGGAGTATGACGAAGAACAGCCGGATATTGTCATCTCCGTTGGTGGTGACGGCACCTTGCTTTATGCTTTTCACCGCTACAGCTCACGGTTGGATAAGACGGCATTTGTCGGGGTCCATACTGGGCATTTGGGGTTCTATGCCGACTGGGTGCCTGAGGAAATTGAAAAGTTAGTTATTGCAATAGCCAAGACCCCTTATCAAATCATTGAATACCCTCTTCTTGAAGTGATCATCCGGTATGAGCATGGGGGCAAAGAGACAAGGTATCTCGGACTGAATGAATCTACCGTGAAAGCAGTAGAAGGGACCCTTGTCATGGATGTGGAAATCAGGGGAGAGCACTTTGAGCGATTCCGCGGCGACGGATTGTGCGTTTCCACGCCATCAGGAAGTACAGCCTACAATAAAGCCCTTGGCGGAGCGATCATTCATCCATCCCTTCCGTCCATTCAGCTAGCGGAAATGGCTTCGATCAATAACAAGGTTTTCCGCACCATTGGATCACCATTGATATTGCCAGCTCATCATACATGTATGCTTAAGCCTGTTAATAAATCAGATTTTTTAATTACAGTTGACCATCTGACTCTACTGCATAAAGATGTAAAGTCCATTCAATTCAGGGTGGCTGATGAAAAAATCCGTTTTGCAAGGTTCCGTCCGTTCCCATTCTGGAAAAGGGTCCATGATTCATTCGTGGCAGACTGAAAGGGAATCGGCATGAATTCATTTGTTCTTACGTGGGAGATAGATGACGCCGGCAAAGAAATGAGCATTAAAGATTTCCTTGCTGCCAGGGAGATCTCCAAAAGAGCATTGACGGATATTAAGTTTTCAGGTGGACGCATTGAAGTCAATGGACAGGTAGTAAATGTAAGGTATCTTCTCAAGACAGGGGATAAGCTGACGGTCCTTTTCCCTCCGGAAATACCGAGCAGCGGGCTATTGGGACAGGATATCCCGCTCGATATCGTATATGAAGATGATCATGTGCTGGTAATAAATAAACCACCAGGAATGAATACTATACCTTCGAGAGACCGACCAGATGGCAGCATCGCAAACGCTGTCCTCGGGCTTTACAACAAAAAAATGATAGGTGCGACCATCCATATAGTGACAAGGCTGGACCGTGATACATCAGGTCTGCTTCTTATCGCTAAAAATAGGTACTGCCACCACCTCCTATCAAAACAGCAAAAAACGAATCAATTGACCCGGACGTATTTAGCAGTCGCAGAAGGCAATATCAGTCCTGAAAAAGGGGTCATTGATGCCCCGATTGGAAGAAAGCCGACAAGCATCATTGAGAGGGAAGTCAATGAACAGGGGAAAAAAGCAGTGACGCACTATGAAGTAATCCGTTCGCAGCCTTCCCACTCATTGGTGGAGTTAAAGCTTGAAACGGGCAGGACACATCAAATCCGTGTACACATGTCTTATATAGGCCATCCACTCGCTGGAGACGACCTGTATGGCGGCAGCACGGAACATATAAAAAGGCAGGCCCTCCATTGCGTGAAACTTGAATTTTATCATCCGATACAAGATGAAAAACTCATTTTCACAGCAGATCTGCCGAAGGATATGGAACAACTGGCAAAGGCAGACTTCTAATAAGTCTGCCTTTTAATCAAAATCCCTGAATTTCTCCGGAACATACGGCATGGATGATGGCACATCCACGATTTCCATTTCAGGATATCTCAATGCCGTAAGTTTCCCGCCGAATACAGCTCCTGAATCAATATTGACGGTCCGGTTTATGAACCGTGCGTCCTGGACAGGAGTGTGCCCGTAGACAATCAATGAGCTGCCTTTATAATGTTTCGCCCAGTCCCTTCTAACAGGCGATCCATCTGGATTTCTTTCCCCTGTAATGTCGCCATACAGAACGAATGTCTTTACTTTTTCATTCATTTTTCCAATATAGTCCCCACGGATTCCTGCGTGCGCAAGAATGAGGTTTCCTTCATCAAGCAAGGAATAAAGCGGGGCTTCTTCATAGAGTATTTTGAATGCATCGGTGATTTTTGAACGTTCAGCAGGAGCAAGCCGATCCAATTCTTCCACTGTCGTTTCAAGTCCATGGGCAATCATCACTTTATTTCCTAATAAGTAGCGATACAATTTATTGCAGTGATTCCCAGGGACATAGTGTGCCAGCCCATTTTTCCAGAGGTCATATACAATCTGAACAACCTCCATTGAATTTTTGCCCCGATCTGTCAAGTCACCGACAAAACCGAGCACTCTATTTTCAGGATGGATTGGAATGCCGCTGATCCACTCGTAGCCCATCTTAATGGTAAGTTCTTTAAATTCATCTATGCATCCATGAATATCTCCAATAATATCGATTTTCAGCAAGATCACTCAACTCCCGGTTATTACTATCAACATTCTTATTGTATACATATTCATCCAATCATACTGTAACATGACGGTGATAAAAATAGGAAATAATGAAGAAGAGGATCAGTCTTTTAACAAGACAATCAAGGGCAATTTTGCTAGTATATTGGAATGAAGCTAAAGGAGGGGATGATTGTTGAGTGAAAATACAAAGGAGCTGGAGCGCAGCGCATTCGAAAAATTAGAAGCGGCTCTCAAAAACAATGATATTGATGCATTCCGCAGTGAATTCATGGATATGCATCCTTATGATCAAACACAGTTTTTCTTGAAAATGGATAAAGATGATCGAAGGGAACTTTACCATTTTTTATCCCCTGATGAAATGTCGGAAATATTCCAAAATATAGAAGTAGAGGAAGAAGACTATCAGGACATCCTTGAAGAAATGAATCCCAAGTATGCCGCAGATATGATTTCGAGCATGTACACAGATGATGCTGTAGATGTCTTGAACGAGCTTGATAAAGATCATGTGGCAAGCTATTTAACCATAATGGATGAAGAAGCAGCAGATGAAATAAAAGAACTTCTTCATTATGAAGAATATACAGCAGGAAGCATCATGACAACGGAGTTCATTTCCATTGCAGCGAATCAGACAGTCCGATCTGCTATGTATATTCTTAAGAAAGAAGCCCCGAATGCTGAAACAATCTATTATGTTTATGTAGTGGATGATGAAAAAAGGCTTGTGGGGGTCATTTCTCTAAGGGATTTGATTATCAGCGATGATGATACCATGATATCTGAAATCATGTATACGCGTGTGATGGCTGTCTCAGCAGCAGAAGATCAGGAGCAGGTAGCCAAGAAAATGAAGGATTACGACTTTCTTGCTGTTCCTGTCGTGGATTTTCAAAGGCATTTGCTGGGGATCATCACGGTTGATGATATCATTGATGTCCTTGATGAAGAAGCATCTGACGATTATTCAAAGCTTGCGGGTGTTTCCGATGTCGATACATTGGATAAAAATCCATTTTCCGCAGCAAAAAAGCGCCTTCCTTGGCTGATTGTCCTATTATTTCTCGGTATGTTCACTGCAAGTCTGATTGGAAGGTTTGAAGAAACACTGAGCAAAGTGGCTATTTTGGCCGTATTCATTCCACTGATTGGCGGTATGTCCGGAAATACAGGGACACAGGCACTTGCTGTAGTGGTCCGCGGGATTGCAACAGGGGACTTAGAAAGGGAAAGCAAGTGGAAACTCCTATTAAGAGAACTCGGGACTGGCCTCATTACTGGGACCACTTGTGGAATAATTGTGATGCTAGTCGTGTATTTATGGCAAGGGGAGTTCTTTCTTGGCATATTGGTCGGCATTTCTATATTAGCCTCGTTGATTGTTGCCACTCTGGCTGGTGCCCTTGTCCCTTTACTGATGCACCGGCTGAAGATAGATCCCGCTGTGGCTTCCGGTCCGTTCATCACAACAATCAATGACATCATTTCAATATTGATTTATTTTGGGATCGCCACTGCTTTTATGAGTAAATTGACTTAAAAGATAACAAAAATAAAGAGACTTTTGGGGAAAGGGGTGGTCTTGATGGAACAGCATGCCTCCGTAGCATCGCTTGTTATCGTCATATTGGCTGCATTCATTACACCGATACTCCTGCACAGATTTAAACTGACATTCATTCCGGTAGTAGTTGCAGAGATATTGGTGGGACTAATTATAGGGAAATCAGGGTTTAATCTTGTGGAGCAAGATATGTGGATTGGGACGCTTTCCACCCTTGGCTTTATTTTCTTGATGTTCTTGAGTGGTGTAGAGATCGATTTTGCTGCGTTTAAAGGGAGCCAAAAAAGAGAAATGCTTCCCAGCGGCAGATTGGAGCCGAATCGCTTTCTTGTCGCTTGCGTAATTTTTTCGGGGATCTTTGTCATCTCACTAGGACTATCCTATTTATTTGTATTTTTTGGATTGATACAAAATGCACTTTTAATGACATTGATTATATCGACCATTTCCCTTGGGGTGGTCGTGCCAACTCTCAAGGAAGAGCATCTGATGAATACCGGAATCGGACAGATCATTTTGTTGATCGCTGTCATTGCCGATTTGGCGACTATGGTCTTGCTTTCCGTATTCGTGTCATTAAACGATCAGGGATCGGGAAATATGTGGCTCTTGCTGATATTATTTGGTGCAGGTGTCGTACTTTATTTCCTTGGTAGAAGGTTTCAAAACCTTAATATATTTGAAAAATTATCAGCTGGAACCGTTCAAATTGGCACTCGTGCGGTCTTCACGCTAATTATTTTATTAGTGGCATTATCAGAGTCCCTTGGAGCTGAAAATATCCTTGGCGCCTTCCTTGCAGGGGTACTAGTTTCACTCTTGTCCCCGAATCAGGAAATGGTTCAAAAGCTCGATTCATTTGGCTATGGATTCCTCATTCCCATATTCTTTGTAATGGTCGGGGTAGATCTCGATCTTTGGACGCTTTTGAGCGACAAGAAAATGCTTTTGCTCATTCCCTTATTGATAGCAGCATTCCTTCTTTCTAAATTCATCCCGGTTTATGCTTTGAAGAAGTGGTATGATTCCAAGACCGTCATTGCTTCTGCATTCCTTCTGACATCAACACTGTCATTGGTCATTGCAGCTGCCAAGATCGCAGAAAGACTGAATATCATCTCAACTGAAATAAGCGGAACACTCATATTAGTGGCAGTCATCACCTGTGTGATTACACCAATTTTCTTCAAAAAATACTTCCCGAAGGAAATTGCCCAGGCCAAAAAAATCAAGGTGGCTTTTGTTGGTGCGAATCAGCTTACCCTTCCAGTTTCAAGAGAATTGGAATCAAGCTTATATCAGCCAATCCTATTCCATACGAAATTGGAAAAATCCGATAAGCAAATTTCCGACTCTTTATTTGAGATCCGTGAAATTGAGGATTATGAACTGGAAACATTGGAACAAGAAGAGCTGTTTTCATTCGATATCATTGTCATGTCGACCGGCAGCGAGGAACTTAATGCCATGCTCGCTCTTTCAGCCAAAGAAAATGGCGTTCAGCGAGTCATTGCGCTGGTGGAAAGTCCTGACCTGGAAGAAAGCCTTTTGGAGCATGATATTGAAATCTTCTCCGCACTCCTTTCCAATAAGACATTGTTAAGAGGTCTCATCGAGTCGCCGAGCTTAATTAATATCCTGACGAATAAAGAAACTTCCCTATATGAAATCAGGATGACGAATATGCAGTTCCACGGAATGACTCTGAGGGAATTCCCGTTCACGGGGGATATCATTTTTGTCAGGATTTTCAGGGGCAAGGATTCTATCGTACCGCATGGGGATACAGAGCTTAAAGAAAACGACCGCCTCATTGTCACGGGATCAAAAAAATATGTAGACGAATTGAAGCGGGAACTTGAATTCTGTGAACGTTGTTAGAAAAGAAAAGAGGGGTTTAAAAACCTCTCTTTTTCATAGGCTGTTTTCGTAAACATTTTTGTTAACTTTGAGAAAAGAGCCTTTTCATATCAAATAAATTAAAGGGGATGAACGGCAATGAATAAAGAGGAACTTGAAAGGATTAGACAAAAGTTATTGGATAGTTTCATCACACTCAATAAAGGTGATATTAATACGAAGCCAGGTCATGAAAAATGGAGCATCTCCCAAGTCGTACTCCACGTCGCCGGAGCAGAGACGCGTTTTATGCATGCCGCGTTCCAAGGTCTTAAAGAAAATAAAAAAACAAATCCAGCTGATGTTGATCTTTCTGTCTTTGATGATCCATCCAAGAAATTAAAAGCTCCCATTGAGCCTCCTGAAGAGTGGAAAGGGAAGGATGAACTTGTGGAGGTCTTGAAGAATTCCAGGGAAATGACCTTTGAATTTCTTGACAAGTATAAAGAAAGTGATCTTTCCGGTATTAGTCTTAATCATCATCGTTTTGGGGAAATGCCGATCTGGCAGATTTTTGAGCTCGTCGGAAAACATGAGAATCGGCATATTCATCAAGTTGAAGACATAAAGAAGCAGCTGGGATTGTGAGTCCTCTTTTCAATTCCTATAAAATGAGGTAATATTAGTACTAGGTACTAATAACTTGTGATAAACGGAGGTTAAATCATGAACTTATCGTTAGAGAATAAAACATTTATCGTTATGGGTGTGGCAAATAAGCGAAGCATTGCTTGGGGAATCGCACGTTCGCTGCATCAATCTGGTGCAAATTTAGTCTTTACATATGCCGGTGACCGCTTGGAGAAGAGTGTACGCGAGTTGGCTGAAAGCTTGAACCCAGAATATCTAGTCATTCCATGCGATGTAACAAATGATGAAGAGATTGAAAAGAGTTTTGCTCAAATCAAAGAACAGACAGGCAGTGTACATGGGATTGCTCACTGTATTGCTTTTGCAAATAAAGAAGAGTTGAACGGGGAATACATGAACACAACAAGAGAAGGATTCCTTTTAGCTCAAAATATCAGCTCATATTCATTGACGGCTGTGGCGAAGGCAGCACAAAAGCTTGAGCTAATGGACCAAGGCGGCAGCATGGTCACCCTTACTTATCTTGGAGGAGAGCGTGTCCTTGAGAATTACAATGTTATGGGTGTGGCAAAAGCTTCACTTGAAGCGAGTGTCAGATATTTGGCAAGCGACCTTGGGAAATACGGAGTTCGCGTCAATTCCATTTCAGCTGGGCCAATCCGTACACTATCTGCTAAAGGAGTCAGCGACTTCAATACCATTCTTAAAACTATTGAAGAAAGATCTCCGCTTAGAAGAACGACTACTCCAGAAGAAGTGGGCGACACAGCTGCATTCTTATTCAGCGACCTTGCAAGAGGAATCACAGGCGAAAATATCCATGTAGATTCCGGATACCACGTGTTGGGATAATACAAGTGAATAATAAATATTAAAAAGGCGGCCGTCGATGATGGCCGCCTTTGTTATGCTCAAAAATATAGGCCCGCCTCCAAAGGAAGGCGGACCATAAATAGGGGGGAAGGAGAAGATTCTTTTCCTTCATGTGATAAAGATACCACCTGAAAATTAAAAATTAATGAGGACCCAGTAAATTTTTCGTTAAAGATTTCATTGGGAAACGTATTTCAATTTATTGCATACATATAGAATGGCAGGGGAAGGCAGGAGGTGAAATTAGGTGAAGAATGATTCAAAAACCAACCAGGGTATAAAAGGACCGCTCATCTATATTCAGCAGCCGGACTTCCATATTGAAAAAACGAATATGCAGGAAATTTACATTTCAAAGGAAGAGACTGAGCTGAAGCAGGCGGTTAAACCGAACAGCGAATTGAATGAAGAAGCCCAGACAGCTCATGAGAATAAAAATAATAGCCCAAAAGAGGAAGTAGAGAATACGTCAGATTCAATCAGTCAAACAGGAACATACGAATTCAAACCGGTAAAACCTTTCAGAATGATGGAACTGGATGAAAAAATAGCGTATCTTGCGAAATTTTCCGGAGGAAAGGCCCCATTCCCTTGTGAGTTTATGACAAATGAACTTAGAGTGAAGGGAATCATTCATCGTATTCATGGACCGCTGATTGAAATCAAAACATTTACAGACGATTTTTTTGTTGTTCATCAAAATGATCTATTAGAAATCAAAATGATTGGCATTATGTAAGACCGGCCGGAGAAAATTCCGGCCGCTCCATCTGTGTATTAGTCGCAGATTCCCAAGTATTCGTCTTTGATGCACTGAATGGCACAGAAGCAATCAAGATCAACAGTGATGCAGGAATTAGTTGCTTCGAAACGATTTACTTCACAGATTTTTTCATAATTCACGCGTCCCTTTTCATCCACAACTCCAACTTGGTATGAACCCTTGAAAGGTTTTAGAACGCGAAGAGTAGCGCAGCAATTATCGAAAACATCTTCTACTCTGAAATAGATGGAAGCACAAGCTTTCTCTTTGTGATGAGTATCTCTTGTATCAGCAGCATCATCGTGATGTTCCCTGAATAATCCTTTGAAAAGATCGCCGTTTTTATTAGTCAACGTGAATACACGTGTATCAGCGCGGCGTCGGCGAGCAGGGCTCACCAAATCTCCAAGCGGCTCCAAGAAACAATTAGATGAACACTCCAAGCACTCATCGTTTACTGCATTATCTTGTATATCTTTAATTGCGCGGACTACTTCACATACACAGTTACGGTCCTTATGGCCATCATGACTACCACAACCCATGTTTTTTCCTCCTTAGATTAATTGATTTTACATTATTAACATATTGCAATTACCTATCATGAGTAACGGACAAACGCCTGTTTTTTCTTAAAATAGGCATGAATATAAGCAAAAGGGGACAGGTCTGTGCGATTAACATTCATTCAATTCTTTATATTGGGATTCGCTTCTTTCCGAATAACTCATTTGATTGTCTTTGATAAAATAACAGCTTTCCTTCGGGCTCCTTTTTTTGACGAGTTTACAATGAAAGATGAAGACGGCAATGATGCCGTATATATTGCTCCCAAAAAAAGCGGGGTAAGAGGATGGATCGGTGAGTTGTTAAGCTGCTATTGGTGTACCGGGATATGGGTCAGCATTGCGCTATTTTTATCTGCCCTCTATTTTCCGAAATGGGCTGAACCAGTGATCATTATTTTTGCGATTGCAGGTGTGGCATCACTAATCGAATCAGCTGTTCAAAAATGGGGTGGAGAATAATGAAAAGTGGGCCAATGATTCAAACAGGCACTCACATTTTTCATATGCTGTATAGAGTCTTTTTCTTTTGATTGGAGGGAAATATGAATGCAGAAGAAAACGAAAGTCTATGGCACATCTGTCAAACCTGTTCAAGCCGTACAACCTAAGAAAAAAGGCTGTGGATGCGGAAAGAAAAAATAAGTGCTTCGTTTGGAAAGCACGTTCATCAGGGATCATTGACTCCAAATGGACCATACAATTAAATGAATTACTTATTGGCGAGAGGACTTCCTTAAAATGGAAGTCTTTTTGTTTAACTTTGTTCATAAAAACGGTTTTTTAAACCAAAATATATATTGCGGATACTTCAATGAATGAGGGAAGGAGATATATTTGATGAAAATAGGAATTGTGATATTGTGCGTAAGTTTATTGGCAGCAGGCGGTTGTTCATCTAAACCGAAGCATGATAGTCAATTGGCATTGATAAAAACAACCAATCCGGAACCAATCGAATTGAAGGTGCGGCCAGACAACAAATCAATCGGCGCCAGGGTGAAGCACGAAATAGACAGCATTCCGGAAGTATATGATGCAGCTGTCATTGAAGGAAAGGATGAAATCATCGTTGCTTATAAAGTGAAACATTCAAAGCGCTTTAGAATGAAAAAAATCGAAAAGAAAATCAATTCCAGGCTTGAAAAAGAATACCCGGACGAAAACTTCATTGTTTCGAGCGATTATAAGATCTTCCTTGAAGCAATTCGACTTAAAGAGGAAATGGAAGCTGACACAATCAGTAAAAAGGATGCTTCCAAGCGCTTTGAGGAAATAAAAGAACTGCAAATGGAACAAACGTAGAAAGAGGGGTGTATTATGGCCAAATCACAAAAAACACCGGAACAGAAGCAATATGAGCAGTTGGAACAAAAATATGAACTGAAACGTCCAGTATTGGCCAACTGCATCAAAGCTTTTCTGGTCGGTGGAATCATTTGTGTAATTGGACAGGCAATTTCGTATTTTTATATCTATTTTTTTGATTTTACAGAACAGACCGCAGGCAACCCAACCGTGGCAACAATGGTGTTTCTCTCCATGATCTTAACTGGATTTGGGATATATGACCGCCTAGGGCAATTCGCGGGTGCAGGAAGTGCGGTCCCTGTTACAGGATTTGGGAATGCTGTCATCTCTGCAGCCATTGAACACCGCACGGAAGGCTATGTCCTTGGCGTTGGGGGAAATATTTTTAAACTTGCGGGCTCCGTCATCGTATTCGGGGTATTTTCAGCTTTTGTTCTGGTATTGATTAAAACCCTCCTGATGAAATGGGGGATTTTATAATGCTTAAAGGAAACCAATCATGGTATTTCGCCAACAGGCCCGTTATTTTATCCACAGGAGTTGTAGGGGGGCCATTTGAGAAAAATGGACTTTTGGCATCCGACTTTGATCAATTCCATGATGATCTTTGGATGGGGCAGGATACGTATGAGAAGGCACAGAGAGTATTGATAGAAGATGCAGTTCAGCTTGCACTTCAAAAAAGCGGAATCACGCAAAATCAGGTACAGTATTTTCTTTCCGGAGACCTGATTAATCAAATTACTCCTTCCAGTTTTGCAGCAAGGACTCACCAAATACCATATTTAGGCCTTTTCGGAGCCTGCTCTACATCTATGGAAGGACTCGCAATATCTGCGTTCATGGCCAACTATCAAGGGGCTAAATATATTTTGACAGGGGCTTCCAGCCATAATGCGGCAACAGAGAAACAGTTCCGGTATCCAACTGAATATGGCGGACAGAAGCCCCCTACAGCTCAGTGGACAGTCACTGGTGCAGGTTATGCTCTGATAGGTGCAGGACAAAGCGTCATTGGACCGCATCCGAGGATCGTATCGGCCACCATCGGCAAAGTGATTGATATGGGGCTGACGGACCCATTTAACATGGGAGGCGCAATGGCTCCTGCAGCAGCAGATACAATCCAGGCGCATTTCAAGGACCTTCAACTGGATCCTTCCCATTATGATTTGATTGTGACAGGCGACTTAGCTAAGATAGGGCGTCAGACGGCACTGGATTTACTTAAACAAAAAGGTCTGGGTATAAAAGAGGAGCAATTTCAGGACTGCGGCATGATGATCTATAGTTCGGAGCAGCCTGTACAAGCTGGTGCAAGCGGACCTGGATGTTCTGCTACAGTTTTGTACGGCCATCTTCTTAACCAAATGAAACAGGGAGTGTATAAGCGGATTCTCGTTGTCGCCACAGGGGCGCTTCTTTCCCCATTGACCTTTCAGCAAAATGAATCCATCCCATGCATAGCCCACGCCGTATCCATCGAATTTATGTGATATGCATAAGAAAGGAGATGTAAAGCGATGTTAGCCATGTTTTTATGGTCTTTTATCATTGGGGGCGCCATCTGCGTCATTGGGCAGCTTTTGTTTGACGTTGCAAAGCTGACGCCTGCCCACACGTTGAGCCTGCTTGTTGTGATCGGTGCCATCCTCTCTGTGTTCGGCCTCTATGATCCCCTTGTTGACTTTGCGGGCGCAGGTGCCACTATTCCCATTACCAGCTTTGGCAACTCGCTCGTTCACGGTGCCATGCAAGAAGCAGAAAGGCATGGGATTGTCGGAGTGCTGACAGGAATGTTTGAAGTGACTTCATCTGGAATATCCGCTGCAATAATTTTTGGATTTATTGGAGCCCTCATTTTTAAGCCGAAGGGCTGAGCCAAGCGGAATGGACAAAGCATCAAGATTTAGGAGAGATACTATACCTTAAAGTTTTAGGGAATCCGCCCATACACATTTTCATCATCTCACATATGTTATGAGTGTACTAAAGAGAAAAGTGAGGTGACAGTCAATGCCTTATGGTTATGGATGGGGCGGCTGCGGTTATGGATGCGGCGGTTTCGGTGGAGGTTCTACTTTTGTTTTGATCGTGGTGTTGTTTATCTTGTTGATTATTGTTGGAGCTAGCTTCTGCTAATGAGATAAAGGAGGAAGGACAAAACCCTCGGGTTTTGTCCTTTTTTTCCTATAGTTGTGATAACGCCGCTGTTGATTTCTCCCTTTTTATTCACCCTTTGAATTCCTTCTCATACTATAGAGTAGTTGAAAGAGAGGGCGTGAGAGAATGGAAAATCAGTTTTTTAAAAACCTGGAAAAGAAAACCGGAGTCAACATGAAGGATGTATTTGAGTTGGCAAACTCTTTGCAAAATGCAAATTTCAAAGATGAGCAGACAGTTCGTGGAGTCATCAAACGAGTTTCCCAAATAGCAAATAAGCCTGTATCAAAAGAAATGGAAGACAAAATCGTTCAATCCATCATAAAAGATGGGAAGCAGCTTGACTTTGGAACCATTTCAAAAATGATTAATAAAAAATAATAGCCAAAAGCACTGATCGATAGAATATTGACCAGTGCTTTTCTATTTAGAAATACCCGCATAAAACTTGTTCTTAACTCGTAAATTGTATACAAAGGCCGTTTCCTTTATATGAAAATGGGGAATATCCAATATAAACAGGAGGTGGAGACCATGGGATACATTGCACCAATCCCACATTATCAGTATAAGCAATACCAAGAAAGAGTGACCAGCAAGCAATACGATCCATTCTTTTTGCAGCCGATAACAAAGGTGACTCCAACTGCTGCATTTGAAATTGATAAAGATTTGCCGGAAAATCAAGAAGCGAAGAAGAGGAAGCAGTCTGATTCTTATGCCGCTGCTGTTCCAAAAACAAAAAATAAAAACAGAATGCTTAATGATTTTTATCCGTATACAGGGAAAGGGAAGTATATCAACGAAGTCATCTAGCTGTTTAAAGCATCATACTCTTGTACAAAAAGGGATTCTCCTTCTTTCCATTCAGCGAATAATACGTTTTTATAATCAGTATATCCTTGCAGCTTCAGCTCATTTTTTAACCATTCTTCTGACTTGTCATACACCTTTAGATTGTCGTAGATAATATGTCCTTCTAATATGACAGCTACAGGGATGGAAACAGAGCTTGGAGTCAGGTTCAAATCCTCTCTGGTTACATTTTGGAGAAGTGATTTTTTTTGGATGGATACACTTCCGTCTGACTCTAATAATGCAAATTCACAATCTCTGACTGAAAATACATCTTTAGTTCTCAGTAAATGCTGGAGCTGGTTCAAATCAAGATGATTCCTCTTTAGTGCTTCGTAGTCGATTTTTCCTTTATGAATGATAATGGTTGGTGTACCTTCAAGATAGTGCCTCGCTTTTCTGGATTTCTGTGTGATGAATTCTGTCAGATATAAGAGGAGCCCCCAGAGAAATACAGCAAAAAGGATTTGCTTGACACCTATTTTTCCATCATATAAAGCATTTCCCACCAATTCACCTAAAATGAGTGCAGAGATAAAATCGAATGCAGTGATTTGAGTGATCTGCGTTTTCCCTATGATTTTTGTCAATATAAATAAGGCAACATATCCTACGATAAGTTCAAAGCCGATATGCAAGTAATCCATTTTCAATCCCCCTTAACGTGCAGATATACACTGTTCATCATTATGGTCAATGGGATTATGGAACATACATAAATAAAAAACGAAGCAGCTTCTAGTGGCTGCTTCGTTTTTTAAATGGCTTTTTCCATTGTTCTATGTGGAATTCCGGCATCAAGGAATTCGTCTGAAACGACTTCATAGCCCAGTTTCTCATAAAATGGAATGGCCTGGGTCTGGGCATTGAGCTTCAGAATTTTTAGACCTTGCGTTTTTGCAAATTCTTCAATTCCTGACATGATGATTTTACCGGCACCTGTACCCCTTTGGGAGGAAAGGACGCAAATCCTTTCTACTTTTCCTTTGCCTTCAAGGTTCCTGAAGCGGCCTGCACCTATAGGGTCTCCATCATTCATCAGCAAAAAGTGTGTGGAATCATTTTCAAATTGATCGATTTCTTCTTCTTCCGGCACTTTCTGTTCTTCAACGAATACCTTCGTACGAATTAAAAAGGCCTGCTCTAATTCTTGTTTATTTTGCACCACTTGCAATTTCAATGTTTATCCCTCTCCTAAACGGAATGTTTCATATACTGTCCAAGAGCCGTTTTCCAATTGATAAAGCAGATGGAAGCGGTCAACGACTTCTTCGTGCTCTACGCCAAGCATTCTTAGTGAGCCATAGACATCGGAATGCTCTTCATCGGATAGCTTTTGTGCGATTGTGATATGCGGGACAAAAGAATACTCTGAATCCTCGCCATTAAGATTTGCATTGAGTTCCTGATGAAGGCTTTCCAGTTCCGGCGTTGGTTCCACTTTCATGTAAATGACATTATTCACTGGTTGAAATGAGCTGATTTTAAAAGCACTCATTTTGAATGGAGTGTGGTTTTTTGCCACAAATTCCAACTTTTCTACTGCATTTTTTATTTCTTCTTCTGACAATTCAAATGCGTTTTTTAAAGTAAGATGCGGTGGAATTAATGCATAATGGGGATCGTAGCGTTTACGGTAAGAGTTAGCAAGATCTTGAAGCTTTTTGGATGGGAAAATAGCGACACCATACTTCATAGTGTAGTCCTCCTTATTTTTCTATAGAGAGTACAATCTTTTATAAATTATTATAACATTTTTTTGAATATTATAATATAAATTGAGGAGGCACCCCAATATTTTTCATACAGGGTGCACCAAAATATTGCTTTTGGACTATAAGGCTCAGTACATAAATTTCAATGCCCTTTTTAGGTCGGGCTGCCAATGCTTCCAAGTATGGTCGCCATTGAATTCTTCATAGAAGCAAGTATAGTTTTTTTCTTCCATCAATTCATGAAGGGATCTGTTTGGAGCGAGGAAATCTTTCACTTTTCCATCGGTCGTTTTTACCTCTTTTTCGCCATTTCCAATGACATGATAGATATTAAGAAGCTGTGGCTGGCTTAATTGCTCCACGCCCTTAAGTACTTTTTCATCGACATACGGCGACTGCAAGATGACTTTTCCAAACGTATTAGGATACTTCACTGCGGTCATGAGTGATACGGTTGCCCCGAGTGAGTCGCCGATCAACCCTCGGCCAAGCCCCATATGGTAGGTTGGATATTCTTTATCCAGGAATGGGACCAGCTCATGAGCAAGAAATCGAATATAGGCTGCGTTCTGTTCGCCGTCCGGATGATACTTTCTTCTGCGGTCCTCCACATCTTTATAAGGGATTCCCACTATAATAAGATTTTCTATCTCCCTGTTATCCAAATACTCGTCAGCAAGCCGTGCGATTCTTCCTAGTTGGAAGTAATCCTTGCCATCCTGTGCAATGAGCAGCGAGTATTTGTATAGGGGTGAAAAAGTGGCTGGCAAATAAACCAGTAATTTTATTTCTTCCCCAAGTTCCATACTTTGAAACGATATTTCATTGATTGTTCCTTTTGGTGTAGACATGATGAATACCTCCAACTATGGCAAATAAATAAAGCGTATACATTTGATTTTATCATAAATGAAGACTGTTTTCCCAATTCTTGATTTAAGCAGTCGATGCTTAGGGAAAGAGCTGAATTTTTCAAAGAAATAAGGAAAGCCTCCAAAAAATGGAGGCTTCTAAATGATATATTATTTATTTCTTAACGAGATTCACAAGCATATGCGCTAAATGATGCTGCTGTTCTTTTGTTCCGACTTCCCACAGCTCATTCAAAAGCTTTTCTTCAGCATTACGCGGTTCCTCTTTATTAGCAAGATGACCAGCTACTTTCTCCGCTGCCACAGCAAGCTGTTCTTCATTTAAACCAAGCTTTTCACCCATCTCCACTTTTTTAGAGAGGTACGATTTAAATTCTTCAAAAGACTTTAAGATCTGTTCCTTTTTGGCCTCATCAACGTTTTCTAATTTGTCTTCAACTTTATTCATATGATTTTCCAAAATAAAAGCCTCCTTGTGAATGTTATAGAGTGTTTACCACAATGGACAGATCATAAACTGAATTAGATAGGATTTTCTGTAAATAAAAAAGTTTCATAAAACCAATTGACTTTCTATGAAAAATAAATATAATAGAATATGTAGCTGATAGCGATCTGATAGTTCAGCGGGAGAATACTTCCTTGACAGGGAAGGGGTCGGGGGTTCGAATCCCTCTCAGATCATCGATTAAAAGAAAAAGCATCCTGATTTATCAGGATGCTTTTTTGTTTTTTCAAATGGAGTCCATAGACTATCTTTTTATAAGTCTGACAGTAGAATTCAGCATTTGTTTGAAAGGGTCCAAAGTGAAGTCCTGCTTTTGATTAAGGACTGTATAGCGGATCAATGCCTTTTCTGATGGGGATTGAACTACATATGAGAAGGCAGTCTGTTGTGAATTAGATGCCTTGTATGAGTAGAGTTGGCCATCTGTCTCTGTATTCATTTTCAAGGGATTTCCGATGGCACCGAGCATTTTAACGGTGTCTTGCTCAATCACAGACCCGTTCTTTTCCGGATCAATCACTTCAATCATCATCACTGTCTTCATCTGCTCTTGCAGGGGAGTGTCTTCCTGGATGTCTTCTGATGAAATCAATTCATCCATTATGTACATAAAATCAGGTTCTGGCTGTGGCTTGCTTAAATTGACGGTCTGCATAAATTCTCCTTATCTCACGTTGATATATTTTTAGACGCAAATTAAGGTGATAAGTTACAAAAAAAATAATAGAAATAGAAAACCGGCCGAAGTTACAGGCCGGTTTTTGTCATCTCGTTTCATCTTGAAATGCACTGCATTTTGAATTGCAGCTTTTCTTAAGGGAGCATGTCCCGCATACTCCTTCTTTACTCTTCTTGATAAACTTATATAGTGTGAATCCGGCATAACCAAAGATGAGCAGTCCGATCAGGATGCTGGCAATCATGATAACGCCTCCTTAGAATGTTATGAAGAGTTTCCCTGTCTGATAAATGATAAAGGAAAGCAGATAAGCAATAGCAAGTGCGTATCCAATGGAGAACAAAGTCCACTTCTTGGAACCTGATTCATTCCTGATAGCTGCAACTGTTGCTACACATGGTACATATAGCAATATAAACACCATGAAGCTATATGAGCTTAAAGCAGTATAATGATCTGCCAATAAGCCCTGCAAAGTATTTGTATCTGGAGTGTGGTAAATGATATTCATGGTTGATACGACAACTTCCTTTGCAAGGAAGCCGGTTAATAGTGATGCTCCAGCCTGCCAGGAAGCAAATCCAAGCGGGGCAAGCAGCGGAGCGATGATTCCACCGATCATGGCAAGAAAACTATCATCCATCGGGACATTCAATCCATCAGGTCCTGCATAGGATAGGAGCCAGATGAAAACAGATCCTCCGAAAATGAAGGTACCTGCTTTGCGAACAAACCCTTTGCCTTTTTCCCATGTACTCCTCCAAAGTGTCTTTGTATGAGGAATTCTATACGGAGGAAGCTCGACCACAAATAATGAAGCTTCATTTTTTAAAATGGTCTTCGAGAAAATGCTGGCTAAGAGCAGCGCGACCGCAATTCCTAAAACATAAAGGGAAAAAACGACTATTGATTGATGCTTTGTGAAAAACGCTCCGGCAAACAGGGCATAGACAGGAAGTCTCGCAGAACATGACATCAATGGAGTAAGGAGAATCGTCAAAAGCCTTTCCTTTGGCTGCTCGATTGTTCTTGCTGCCATAACACCCGGAACATTGCATCCAAAACCGATGATCATTGGAATAAAAGCTTTTCCGTTCAATCCAACCCGCTCCATGAGTCTGTCCATTACCAAGGCAGCCCTGGCCATATATCCTGAATCCTCCAGGAAGGATATAAACAAGAATAGGATGAAAATCTGGGGAACGAATACGAGGACCCCGCCTACCCCTGCTACAATTCCCTGGATCAATAAATCTTTAATAAATTGATTGGCGTGGATGGCCTCCAATGTAGCCAATATGATGTTTGTCACTGGCCCGGATAAAAATGCATCCAAGGCATCCGACAAGGGAGTGCCGATCCAATCAAATGTAAACATGAACATAATATACATGAATAAGAAGAAAATAGGGATGCCAAGCCATTTGTTTGTGACAATTTTGTCTATCTTGGCAGAACCTGATTCTTTGCCGGGTGCTTCATGGATTTGGACTTCCTTGATCACATTTCGAATCCAGGCTTTCCTTACCTGGAAAATCCATTTTGCCGGGGAGACCGCCTTCAATTCAGCACGCAGCTCATCAACGATGCTGCGAAGAACTTCCTGATCAATCCAATCAGCAGAATAATCAATAGAAGATTGATTTCCTTCTAACACTTGAAGCGCAAGCCAGCGCTTTGGAAATGGAAGGTCCTCTGGCAGAAGGGAATTGATTTTATTAATGGCTGCTTCCATTGCTGCTCCATAATCAATGATTAATGGAGAGGCATTAGAAGAATCTGATGAAGCCAAGAGCGCCTCCTGAAGATCTTTACAGCCTTGACCTGTTCTCGCTATGATTGGCTCTACGATAGCCCCTAATAGGGAAGATAACTTATTTGTATCGACTTGGATGCCGCGGTTTTTGGCGACGTCCACCATATTCAAGCCAATGGTCACTGGCTTTCCGTATTCTAAAAGCGACAATGTAAGTTGGAGATTACGTTCCAGCTGTGACGCATCGACAATGTTTAATATGTTTGAAAAGTCGTCATGAAGCAGGAAATGGATGACGACAGATTCATCTCTCGACAAGGGCTGCAGGGAATAGACGCCGGGCAAATCAATCAGGTGGCCATGTTGGTTTGATAGGACACCGATTTTTTTTTCGACTGTGACGCCGCTCCAATTTCCCACATACTCATATGAATTGGTCAAGGTGTTGAACAATGATGTTTTCCCTGTATTGGGATTGCCGATTAATGCTGTTTGCATGATTCCAATTCCACCTTAATGAATTCGGCATCCTTGCGGCGGATCCCGATCATCTGTCCTCCGCACTCCACCATGCATGGGCCGCCGAATGGAAGGGAACGCTCCAATTTGATGGGGCATCCTTCGCAGACTCCGATATGAAGAAGCCGATTCTGCAAGATGCCAGTTGTTTTAGAAATATCTCTTATATAGCCGATTTGGCCTTTTTTCAATGATGTAAGATTCATATGAAAATCCCCATTCAATTATCATTTGTTCATTTCACTGCAATGAGAATGATAAATCTTCTCAATTACATTTTTATTCTAACATAGAATTAATTATGTGAGAATGAAAATATAAAAAAAGCCAGACAAAAAGTCTGACTTTTAACATTGATTCATTATCGATTTTTATCGGGATTCCATCATAGCAACAAGTTTTCTTGAAATAGATAGTAGTACAAGCCCCAGCACGATGGCTGCTGCTCCGATTACAAGGAAGATTTCCAAGTAGCCCAAGGATTCAGTCAAGGCTGCAAGCTGTCCTGCCACAAAGTTCGCTACTGAACTGGAGAATAGCCATACACCCATCAATAAAGAAGCCAATTTGACAGGAGACACTTTACTTACAAGAGAAAGACCGACAGGAGACAGGAATAGTTCTCCAAGTGTATGAAGGAAATAAGTGAACACGATGAATAATAGGTTTGCTTTAACTGGAATATTCGATTCATCGCTTCCTGTTTGGAGTACGGCTGGAATCAATACAAGGAATCCAATTCCCAATAAAATCATCCCAATACCCATTTTTGTTGTCATTTTAATATCCCCGCGTTTGCTATTCGAAAGCTTGGACCAAATAGCTGAAAGAATCGGAGCCAAAATGATGATGAATACTGGATTGATTGACTGGAACCATGAAACAGGTACTCTGAATCCGAAGACATTACGGTCCACAAACTTTTGAGTATATAATGTAAAAGAACTTCCAGCTTGTTCAAATCCAGCCCAGAAGAAGACAACGAAACATGTGATAATGATGATTGCCCAAGTTCGTTTCTTTTCTGCAGGTGTCAATGGCTGGGCAGGAGCTTTGCTTTCTTTCTCCAGCCCTTGACGCAATGGCTTTTTCCCAATGTCCCCAAGGTATTTCTTGCCTAATGAGCTGTAAATGATCTGGCCGATCAGCATCCCAATTGAAGAAGCAAGGAATGCCCATTGGAATCCCCAATGTTCGATCCCATTTGCATCTTTCGAGAAGAATAATGTTTCTGCCAGAAAGCCTGCAATAAGGGGGGCGAAGAAAGCACCAATGTTGATTCCCATATAGAAAATAGTGAATGCTGCATCTTTTCGCTTATCATTTTTTGGGTAAAGTTCCCCAACAAGTGTCGAGATATTCGGTTTAAAGAAACCGTTTCCAATGATCAATAGTAAGAGGCCTATGTATAGCCCTGTTGTAGAATGAGTTGCGAAGACGGTAAAATCCCCGCATGCCATCGTAATGCCGCCGATTGTGATTGCGCGCTGCAATCCGATGAATCTGTCCGTCAGATATCCTCCGATCAGCGGAGTGAAATAGACCAAACCTGTATAGAGTCCGTAAATTCTTAATGCGGTAGCATCATCCATGCCAAGTCCGCCGCTGACATAGGCAATTGTCAGATATAGAACAAGAAGAGATCTCATTCCATAATAGCTGTAGCGTTCCCAAAGTTCGGTAAAGAATAGTAAGTATAGACCTTTAGGATGTTTTTTTGTGTTGTTCTGCAATGTTTCTTCCACCGAATCACCTCTGTTGTCTGAAATTTTTCAACACAATTAGAAATTATAATTTACTAAAAATTTATAATCAATGAATAATGGAGAAGTAATAATCTTTAAAGTATTGCTCCAATTCAGAGATCGATTCACTGTTATCTTATAGAAGCGATGTAACGGCGACAGATTCTTCTTGTAAAATATCACCCATTCCTCAATTATTATTCATTTTTAAATAGAAAAACATCCCGAAAGAGGGATGTTATACACTCGATTGCTTAAGAGTGATCTTTATGATTTCAATAGTTTTTTCCTGTTCCTCTAAGGTCAGGGATGAGCCGGAAGGAAGGCATATTCCTGTTTGAAATAGTTGGTTGGCGAAGTCCCTGCCATTTTCATGTTCAAAGTATGGAGAGCCGCGGAATAACGGCTGAGTATGGAGTGGCTTCCAGATAGGCCTTGATTCAATATTTTCTTTTTCAAGAGCATGTAACAGCACTGGAGGGGAAAGATTCGATTCTGGGGAGAGGGTTAGGGCCGTGAGCCAGCGGTTTGATTTTGAATCCGGTAATTCCGGCATGAAATCAAGGCCATCAATTGTAGACAAGCCACTTTTATAACGATTGAAAATTTCACGCCTCGCTTCAACGCGCTCCTCAATGTGAAGCAGCTGTCCCCGTCCGATTCCTGCAAGGATATTGCTCATCCGATAATTAAAGCCTGTTTGGCTATGTTCGTAATGGATGGCAGGGTCCCTGGCCTGTGTAGCAAGGAATTTAGCTCTTGCCAGGGCTTCGTGGTCATCTGATAACAGCATGCCGCCTCCGGAAGTTGTGATGATTTTATTCCCATTGAAAGATAGGATTCCGAACTTTCCGAATGTCCCGCATTTTTTTCCTTTATAGCTGGAACCAAGGGATTCTGCGGCATCCTCAATGACAGGCACTTGATAATACTCAGCAATGGTGCATAATTCTTCGTATTTGGCACTTTGGCCCAATAAATTAACGATGATGACAGCTTTTGGCAGGCAGTTTTCTTTGTTCATTTTATAAAGAGCCTTTTCAAGTGCTGCTGGGGACATATTCCAGGTGTCGGGCTCTGAGTCGATAAAAACGGGTTGAGCCCCTTGATATAATATGGGATTTGCGGTAGCCACAAAAGTAAGGGACTGGCAAATGACATAGTCATTTCTTGAAACACCCAATAAAATCAGTGCTAAATGGATAGCGGCGGTTCCTGAACTTACTGCAAGGGATGATGGGGAACCGGTATACCGGCAAATTTCATTTTCGAATTGGACCACATTTTCACCAAGCGGGGCAATCCAATTGGAATCAAAAGCTTGTTGAATGAATGACTGTTCATCACCGCTCATATGTGGAGGTGACAAATAGATGCGTTTTGAATGATTCATGTCCGGCCGTCCTCCAGTGCTTTAATGATTTTCGCAGGCGAACCGACAGCAGTGGAAAAAGCGGGGATGTCACGAATCACCGTGGAACCTGCCCCGATGATGGACCAGCACCCCACTTGTTTGCCAGGGATGATGCAGGATGAAGCACCAAAATGAACACCCTCGCCTGCTTTCACACTTCCGGTCAAAGTGGACTGAGGGGATAAGTGGACAAAGGAATCAACAATGCAGTCATGTTCCACCACAGCATGTGAATTGATGATGCAGTGGCTCCCGATGAACGTGTCAGCATTGATTACGGCAAACGGCATAATGACTGATCCTTCTCCAATATGAACATTATCTCCAATGAAAGATTGAGGGTGGACGGCTGTCCCGAAGCGAATGGGATATTGGTTCAGTTCATCTGCCATGTGTTTTCGTTTTTTGTTGTCTCCTATTGTGATGATAAAGGATAAAGAATCCTCTGAATCAATTAGCGTTGGCAAATCCTTTATTTTTCCAAGCACAGGCAACCCGCAGAAGGATGTTTCACTTCTGTTATCATCTAAAAAACCCAGCACTCTATGCCCGCCTGCAATCAGTATATCCTTCACTACTTTGCTATGGCCGCCAGCACCAATTAAGACAAACATGTGCCCACCTCTTTTTAGTAGGAGTTGGTTTTTGCAATGAAATCCGGGGTAAATGCCGTCCTTTGGATTGTGTTGATGATGATGTCGGAAGTATCGCCTATGCCGTAGACATTTTTGACCCGCTTAAGTTTTTTGGAGTATTCCTCATCTTCTATAGCAGCGAGTGCTTGATTCAGTTCGTCTTTTTCAGGAGCCGCATCGATGACATTCAAGGAGCGTTCACGATGATTCTGGCGGGATCCTATATTTATAACAGGGACTTGGTAGGTGGCAGCTTCGATGATTCCGGAAGATGAGTTTCCGATTAGAGCATGGGCATTTTTCAATATCGTTAAATAATCCTGGTGGTGAAAATTTTTAACCATATGGAAATGTGGATCATTTTCAAATTTTTTGTAGCATTTCAAGATCTCACCTGCCCCGGCATCTGTATTGGGAAGGATGCAGATGATCGGCTTTCCTTTCGTGGTCAAGAGCTTCAAAATGGTTTCAGTTTGCCCTGATACGGATTTCCATTCATACGTGACAGGGTGGAAAATGAAAAGAAAATAAGATTTGGAGGAGATTGTTTCAGGCAGCCCGTATTCCTGCAAAACCACTTCGAGGTCTTTTAATGGCTCTGCGAACATTCCTTCCACTCGAAGCGAACCGGCGACAAAAATCCTTGAGGGATCCTCACCCATTCTTTTCAATCTTGCGCCGTTTTTTTTTGTGGAAGGGAAATGAAGGTGAGAAAGTTTAGAAATTGCATGCCGGATGCTTTCATCTATCGATCCAGAGCGCTCTCCGCCATGCAGATGAGCAACAGGAATATTTAAATGGATTGCAGCAATGGCAGCCGAAAGCATTTCTCCCCGGTCACCAAGGACAATCACCCAATCAGGTTTATTTGTTTCAAACAGCTGAGTCATTCCTAAAACGCCTAAACCGATTGATCTCGCCATATTGGCGTCATTTTGATGTACCATGATCGTGTCCACGATTCCCATAATGGGAAATTTGTCTTTTTTTATAAGTTCGAACGTAAAGCCATTTTCAGGCGAAAGATGCATCCCTGTAACAAGAAGGGACAATTTAAAGGTTGGATGACGATTTAATTTTTTCAGCAGAGGATAGTAGATTCCATAGTCGGCCCTCGTTCCCGTAACGACACAAATGCTCTTTATTTTCTTATTCATGATAGATCATGCCAATCTACTGGATCATCTGCCTGTTTGTCTTTGTTGATTTTTCTGCCAATGACGAGCGGCAGGTATTTCGGAGGTATTCCGCTTCCGGGTCTTTTAATCGAAAGAGTGTCGGGTGAAAGGATATCCCCGCTGCTTAATGGCAAAGAGGCAATTATACTTTTTCTTGCAGTTGTACGAGTGTTTTCTTCTGAAGGCATGCATCGTTTTTTTCCATCCCCAAGCATCTTTTCCGTTCTTCGGATGGCCGCTGTATATTCTGCAAATTGTTCAGGAGAGAGAGAGGCTTTGTGGTCTGGTCCAGGCAAAAGTTGATCAAGGGTAATATGCTTCTCGATAATTTTTGCACCGATTGAGACAGAGGAGACAGCCGCTTCAATTCCAGAGGTATGGTCTGAATAGCCGACAATTTTTTGAAAAGCATGTTTCATTGACTGGATGGAAAGGAGATTCAGTTCGTCATGTGGTGCAGGATAAGAAGATGTGCAATGAAAGAGGGCGATAGCTGGATGATTGATAGAATGGATTGCTTCTTCGATTTCCGCCAGGTTTGACATGCCGGTTGAAAGAAGCACGGGCTTTTGAAAAGCACCGATTTCTGTAAGCAGCGGAAGGTTGGTTAAATCTCCTGATCCTATCTTGAAAGCATGCAAGCCAAGTTTATTCAAGAATTGGGCACTTTCTAAGTCAAACGGGGTAGAGAGAAATTCAATTCCTATTGAATTGCATACCCTTTGTAAATGGTGGAATTCTTCATAAGTCAATTCCAGTCCTTTCAACATATCAAACTGGTTCTCTCCATCACTTTCATTTGTTAATTGATAGTCCGCTTTACGGGCTGATTTAGAAACGAGCAGTTCGCTTTTAAAGGTTTGGAATTTTACAGCATCAGCCCCGGCATCATAAGCAGCCTTAATAAGCTTCTCAGCCATTTCGATTGATCCATTATGATTGACCCCTGCCTCTGCGATGATATAGGCAGGGGATTCTTCAGAGATGATCCTCCGGCCGATATTTATCATTTTTTTCCCCTCTCTTTTCCATAACGTAGGATGCCAGCATAAAATCATAGATATCATCAATATCAATGGAAGATTCTTTATCCATTACATATGGGGCAGAAAGATCTTTGTATAGCCTCCCAGCCTTGATATAACTTGAATCTGTGATATAAATGGCCCCGTTTAACTGATAATATGGGGGATAATCCTGTCTTCTGTTCAAAGATGAAGCTGGGAGGAACGGAACGATGAATCCATTCTTTATTTCTCTCATCAGAATCGGGTGTGTATCTGCCTCACTTATACTGAGGACAGGTATCCCGCGTTCCAGATAAATTTGATAGGCTTCTTGAATATGTCTGGCGGTCCGCAGCGGAGAAGTAGGTTGAAGTAAAATGACGTTTACTGATTCATTTGCATACCGTTCTGCTATAACATGCTGGATGACTTCAATTGTTGAGGTTGTATCTTCTGCTAAATGCGTAGGGCGCCTGAGTGGAGAATCTACTCCATATTGCTTGGCGATATTAAGGATTTGTTCAGAATCAGTTGAGACAATCACTTCATCCGGGACGGTTGATTTAAATGCAGCTTCGATCGTATATGCAATCATCGGCTTTCCGTTCAGTTGCAGGATATTCTTGTTTTTTAATCCTTTTGAGCCGCCTCTTGCCGGGATGATGGCAATTGTTTTCATTTTTCACCTCTGATTAAATGAATCTTGTATTTTTTAATAGTTCTTTTAATTGGCTTTTATCCAAAGGTTCAGCTCCGTTGGATGCATATGGTTTTTTTGCTGCCTTGGAAAATTCCTGCGGCAGACTTTTTTTGCTGTTCCTTCCAGGTACAATCATGAACATCCTGTCGTTTTCATATGCTCGCTCTGATTCTTCCAAGGTCATTAATTCTTCATGCAGCTTTTCACCCGGGCGCATCCCGACCTTAATAATGCCAGGATGGCTTTCTGAGCTGCCTGAATCTAAATAATCTTCTAAAAGCACTTCTGCGAGGTCATTGATACGGATGACCGGCATTTTAAGGACAAACGTCTCGCCGCCGCTTGCCATAGAGGCAGCCTTTATGACCAAGCCCGCGGCTTCTTCAATGGTCATCATAAATCGTGTCATCTCTTTATGCGTCAATGTAATTGGCAGCTTTTTCTTTAACTGCTGGATGAAAAGAGGGATGACAGACCCCCTCGAACCCATGACGTTTCCAAAACGGACGCAGCAGAATTTAGTACGGCTGGATCCTTTATAAAACTCTGCGGCAGATATGATTTTTTCTGAAAGAAGTTTGGTTGCCCCCATTGTATTAATAGGGTTCACTACTTTATCTGTGGAGATGGATACGACTTTTTCCACCTCATTGGCAATCGCTGCTTCGATGATATTCTGAGTCCCGAGGACATTGGTTTTGACAGCTTCGAATGGATTGAATTCACAGGCAGGGACATGTTTCAGGGCTGCTGCGTGAAATATATAATCAATGTCCTTTGCAGCATAGACGAGTCGGTCTTTATCCCGTATATCCCCAACAAGGTAGCGAATATTTTCATGATCGGCAAACTCTTGCTGCAGTTGAAAATGCTTTGATTCATCCCTGCTGTAGACCCTGATGACCTTTGGGGACTGAGTGATGATTTGCCGTACTAATTCACTTCCGATTGAACCGGTTCCCCCAGTGATCAGTACTTGTTTTCCATTGAACATGAACTTCTCCCCCCGAAAAGCGGCATGGGTGTTCCATATTATTGTTATACAATTGGATAAATCAAATTAGAACCCGTGGAAAAGCCTCCGCCTTGTACTTATCTCGCTGGCGAACATATTTTTATTATTCATACCATATCAATGAAGCAATAAAGGAAGATGGGTGTGTATTTATCGCCAACTATGATTAGCGAAGGAGGATCCATTTGAACGGATTAGATAATTTAAATTATCTGAAAGCAAACAATAAAGAAATATATGAAAAGATGAAGGGATACAAACCGCGGAATGTTTTCGAACAGGTCAAAATGGATGGAAAAGTCATCGATTTGAAAAAGGATGCTGATACCGGAGCCTGTTTTATACATGGCGGCCCGGAGCAAATAAAAGAGGAAGCGGAAAAATTAATCGCTGCCCAGAAGGAAATGATTAAAGAAGATTCTCATGTGCTTTTTTATGGAATGGGACTTGGATATCATATTGAGAAATTCATAGAGTTATATCCAAAACAACCTTATTCCATCTTCGAACCCTCCATGGAGATATTTCATCACCTTTTGAATAACCGTTCCATTTCTTTTGTTGAAAGAGCCCGTGGCTTCTTCTTAGGAGAAATAGGAAAAGATACTCAACTCCACGCAGATGCATTGGCTTCCCAATTGGGTGGAAGGGTAGCGGTGATCCCCCTCCCAAGCTACGAGCTGCTCTATCCTGAAGAATACGCGGATTTCTTGGGTGCATTAAAGGCTTCATTTGAGAGAAAACGATTAAATCTAGTGACGTTGGCGAATAACCAAATGAACTGGATAAGGAACTCTATCATCAATTTCCCAGCTACATTCACTACACCAAACATTTTGAAGAAAAAAAACCATTTTCATGACAGACCAGCGATTATTGTGGCAGCCGGGCCATCACTGCAGGAAGAACTTGAAAATCTGAAGTATATCAAAGAAAACAGACTGGCATATATTTTTGCGGTTGGTTCCGCCAATAAGCCGCTGATACAAGCAGGAATTTACCCGGATGCTGTCTGTTCATTTGAACCTCAAAGTGTAAACCAGCACGTCTTTAAAGAAATTGTGGAGAAAGAGATAAAAGAAATACCGATGATATTTGGATCAAGCATCTGTCATCAGACACTTTCGAAATATCCGGGTCAAAAGCTTCATTTATTGATTAACACCCGGGATCCCATTTCCCGCCTATATGCGAGAAATACAGACGGGACACTGCCGGAAACCGTAAATGATGCGTATTCCATTGCGATTGTTGCCTATCAGATGCTGATGAAATTGGGGTGCTCCCCTATCATATTGGTAGGGCAGAATCTTGCTTTCAGAAAAGGGCAGTATTATGCGAAGGGGATTTCTTATGACTGGAGAGACGCTGATTTAAGTGAAGAAGAATTAAAAAAACAGTATATTCCTGTTGAGGATGTAGATGGTGAATGGATTGAGACAGATGCCTCGCTAAATGAGATGAGAATCCTTTTGGAAAACTATATCGAGATGAATCAAAAAGAAACTATCAATTCGACAAAAGGCGGTGCAAAAATAAAAGGAACTTCATTTGTGGAATTAATTGATGTCATTCATTCAAGATTGAAGAATCCATGTACAGCAGATAAATGGAAAACGGAAGAGGATGAAGGCTATTCAAAAGAGTTTTTCGTTGAGGCTTCCACCAAGCTTGAGAAAGAAAAAACAAAATTTTTCAGTCAAGAAAGAGAATTGTTAAAGGGAATTGAAAAAGCAAAAAAACTTGTAGAAAACCGAAAATCTGCCGGAAGCATCAATCATTCTGTTCAAAAGCTGAATTCACTGTATAAAGAATGGACTCAGAACTACTTTTATAAGGAAATAGCCAGTGCATTAAATCCACTGGGATATGAAGTCTTCGCAGAAAAAATGAAAAAAGCAAGAGAAGTCACATTGTTCCATAGACAAAGAAGCGAGATGATCGCAGCGATGGAACAATATATCAAAAAATGCTATGACGATGCAAAAGCGATTGATGAAATCCTGACTGCCGCTCATGAGAAGGTTAGAAGTCAATTAAAAAACTGAAGCGGGTATTATCCCGCTTCAGTTTTTTAGTTCATCGTTCCCCAATTAATATTTTTCCTGCTGCACTTATTTCGACATTTCCTTTTACTGCTCTTGAAATCATGCAGCTCTCTTCAGCTTTTGTTATCAATCGATGGATTTTTGCGATTGTTTCCTGCGAGGTGTTTTCAGGAATTGTCAAAACGGGCATATGCTGAATTTTTTTATAGGTAATGACACCTTTCTCGACAGCCACTATCCCTTCAGAATTCATTTCTAAGCTGAGTGTGCTGATTTTTGAACGTTCAAGCATGGCGGCCAGCGTGATGATGTAGCAGGTCGCAGCAGCCCCAAGGAGCATTTCATCGGGATTGGTCCCAATCCCCGGACCATCCATTTCAGGGGGGATGGATACCTTGGTTTTAAGCTGGCCTGATTCAATTTCCCCGATGCTGTTTCTGCCGCCCTGCCACGCTGCATGCAGTTTAAAAACGTGTTCAGCCATTCCAATCACTCCTTGTTTTAATAAGTAAACATTAAAAAACAGAAAAATATGAAAAAATAATGGGCAAGATAGGGAAATTCCCTATAGATGAAGAATAAATAAAGAAGAGCAGAAATGAAATCCACCCAGTTTAAAAAATGAGGAGTCACTGTGGAATTTCTCATTTTCATTCTCTCTTTCTGCAGTGTTTACTTGCTATTTTATGATAAAATCCTAGAATAGGCAAAAAGTTCTAACAAAAGCCAGTGATAGAATAATAGATTTAAAAATGAAGGAGGATTCATCTTTTATGACTACATATCCAGATACTTTAAGTACCATGGAATTGATAAAGGAGCTTGTTTCCATTCCAAGCCCATCCGGAAATACGGATAAAATAATAGAATTTGTTGAGGAACAGCTTTCAGGCTATGAACTGAACATGAAACGAAATCGAAAAGGCGGACTCCTGATTACATTGCCTGGACAAGATACAGCTCGACACCGCATGTTGACAGCTCATGTCGATACATTAGGCGCAATGGTTAAAAGCATCACACCCGGCGGAAGGCTGAAACTTTCCATGATCGGAGGGTTCCGCTGGAATTCAGTGGAAGGCGAATATTGCCAGATTCAAACACATAGCGGGAAAATATTTACCGGAACGATCTTGATGCATCAGACTTCTGTACATGTATATAAAAATGCAGGGGATGCACCGAGGAATGAGGATAATATCGAAGTAAGAATCGATGAAAAAGTTTCAAATGCAGAAGACGTCAGAAGCCTTGGCATCGAAGTAGGGGATTTTGTCTCATTTGATCCCAGGGTTGAAATGACAGAGAGCGGATTTATTAAATCAAGGCATTTGGATGACAAAGCAAGTGTGGCTATTTTGATTAAGTTAATCCAGCACATTTGCGAAGAAAAGATTTCCCTTCCTTACACAACACATTTTCTGATTTCCAATAATGAAGAAATAGGCTATGGAGGGAATTCAAATATTACCCCTGAGACAGTAGAATATTTAGCGGTCGATATGGGAGCTCTCGGAGACGGACAAAGTTCTGACGAGTATACCGTTTCCATTTGTGCAAAAGACTCTTCAGGTCCTTATCATTATGGCCTGCGCAAGCATTTAATCGAACTCGCTAAAGAAAATGATGTTGAGTATAAAGTAGATATCTATCCTTATTATGGATCGGATGCTTCTGCAGCCATTCGTTCCGGACATGATATAGTCCACGGATTGATTGGGCCGGGCATTGAATCTTCCCATGCTTTTGAACGGACACATAAATCTTCCTTATTCCATACGGAAAAGCTCCTGGAAGCTTACGTTCAATCCGCATTGACTGAAAACCGGTAAAGGGTTCTTATAAAAATGCAGGATTTGAATGAAGTGTGGGAAAGTCTCCGTGCTGAAGGGATGACTGTCAATGTATTCTGCGATCTTCTTATGCTGAAAATGTGGAATGATGATTTTAAAAAAGAAAGACAAGAGATCAGGATGGATTTTCTTGTAAGGGGAATATGCGAAAGGGAAGTGGACGGCCTTCTTGAAGACCCTGGACTATACAATAAAATTTATCTTCGTCCCGTCATCAGGTGGGAATCCATTATGAAGGCAGCAGAGGAAGGAGAGGGAAAGATTATAGAATTCATCCCTCTTCTAAAGCAAATCATTACAGTTAAATTCCCTGTCCATAATCGTACAAATCAATTAGAGGAATGGGGGCAAATTCCCCGGAAAACTTTGGTCAATGCCCTGAATTATCTTGACCATTACTCATGTGCAGAAAATCATCTTGCGGTAGAAAAATTCATCAATGAACATTGGCCTGCATAAAGGGGAATTCCAGCTAATAACTTTCTGGTTTTATTCTTTATTAATAGGAAAAGAAGGGTAAGTGCAATGAAATTCAGTTTATATTTAAGTGATTATGAAATCGAAAAAGTCTTTTCCTCTTTGCGCTGGATATTTTTGATCATATCCTTCATTTTATTTTATGTTCCCCCATTTGCAGAGAGTCTGGCGTTTAATAAAGACACATTCCCCATCCTTTTCCTATTTGGAATTGTCTATATGGCAATAGCTCAACTGGCTCTTGCAAAAGTAAAAGATTCTCATGGAAAGTTTAATCTCCTGACGAAATGCGGGATCGTCTTTGATTATATTGCCTTTTTTTGGCTGATGACGCTGACTGGCGGGATGAAAAGTCCCATTTTTCCAATCGCATATTTATTGGTGATGCATGCTACCATTTATTGGAGAACAAAAGGGGCGGTCATTTCTTCTTCTGCTGTAACAGCGGGGTATGCCATCTTTTTTTACTCCTTTAATGAGGCAAACTTTACAAACAGTGTCTACTTTTATATGAACTTGATCTTTGTGTGGATCATCGGCTTATTCGGATCTATGATTGTATTAAGGGAACGTGCACATCTCAGAGAAAAAGAAGTGATTAAAGGTTTATTGAATCATGATTATTTGACAGGTTTGTACAATCATCGCTGTTTTCAGGAAAACATCCGCCATTGCAGTGAAAGTGATGAATCCTATACGCTCATATTGGCAGATATCGATGGATTTAAAGAAATCAATGATTCCTTCGGACATACAATAGGGGATGAAGTCCTGCAGCGGCTAGGAATTGTATTTAATGAATTACTGCCTAAATATGGCGGCAAAGCCTACCGTTATGGAGGGGAAGAATTTGCTTTTATTCTTTCAAAAAACCTGGAGGATCTAACGGGCTTTTTTAAGGAATTGTTCCATAGCCTCAATCATGTCTATTATTCTCAACAAAATGAACCAGTAACCATGAGTCTAGGTGCCGTTACCGGTGAACAAAACGAATCGGTGGAAATGGTCATTACGAATGCAGACCGGTTGTTATATACAGCAAAAGGAAACGGGAAAAACTGTGCAGTATTAGAAAATGGAACAGTTTATACAAATAATGAAATTGAAAAAAAAGAAACCCTCTGTATCTAAATACAGGGGGTTTGGTGTTATTTTAAGAACATTTTTTTTGCAATTTTCATCCTGCGAATTTCAAATTGATAAATCTGGCGCTGCTCATCAATGATGTCGAATAGGGATAATAGTTCGTATAAGATAATGGATTCTTCGCTCATAAAGGCTTTATTATTTTCAGAAACCCCTGGAGTCCACATTGGAGAAGGTGGGAGTTCCTCCTTGAGCAACGCGAGCTCCTTACGATGGTCAATGCTAGGATCCCTTATTAAAAATGCCAAAAGACGGGATGCCTCCAAGATTTTCTTCTTTTCCTCCTCGTTCCACGATAAGGGAGAGGGGGAAACATACATCATATTTCCTAAATGATATGCAAACTGCCTAATCAGCTGCAGCTTCTTTTGGAAATAATGAAGCTGCCGAAGTCTTTGTTTAGAATTTCGGTGGAATTTCCATTCTTCTCTTTGAAACTCGCACAATTTATCTGCATGGTTCATCAAGGTGACAAAATCCCTGAACTGTTGTTTCGTTTTTCTATTCGATTTTTGAAATTGAAGAAGCTCTGATATTCTAGCCTCCAATAATTGAGCGGCGTGATTGTGTAAATTCTTGACCTTCTCCCTTATGGTGGTGGAATAGTCAGGCGGCCAAATAAACAGATTGACCAATGTAGACACTGCCAATCCGATGGTCGTGGTGCCTAAACGTACAAAAAAGTTGATTAAAAAGTGATCGTGTGTAGAAGGAATCATGGCGACAGCCGTCAATGTGGCAACCACCATTCCATCATACAATTTAAATCGGTGGCAAAAAGAAATGGTCAAAATGGCTGCAAATGCATAAGTAAGTGGTTCATCACCAAAAAATGAAGTAAGAATCATTGCAAATGCCGCCCCAATGGCTGATGCGGGAAATCTGACCATGCCTTTTCTGATTGAATCGGAAGCAGTTGGTTCAATCGTCACGATGGCGGTCACAACCGCAAAGACGGATGGCCAATGAAGCAGATGGCATAAAAAGGAAGTTAGGAAAACAGCAATCCCCGTCTTTAATGTTCTTCCTCCGATTATTCTCCATTTTTTTAGTTGTTCAAAATACCTCAAATGTATTACCTGCTTTTCAATTAGATTACAATTCAATTATAACGTAATGAGATCCCTAAACAATGACACATGGAAAAGTATTAAGATTTCTATAATTATTTGCGGTCGTGTAAAATGAAAGGAAATAATTGAAACAGGAGGGAATTATCTTGGAACTATACACCTATTCAGCGGTAAAACCTAATGGAGAAACGGTTTCACTTGAAAACTATAAAGGAAAAGTTCTGCTCATCGTCAATACGGCGAGCAAATGTGGATTTACCCCGCAGTTTGACGGGCTGCAGCAGCTGTATGAAAAGTACCATAAAGATGGACTTGAGATTTTAGGATTTCCTTCCGACCAGTTTATGAATCAGGAATTTGATAATAATGAGGAAATCATGCAATTTTGTAAAGTGAACTACGGAGTGACATTCCCGATGTTCTCGAAAACCGACGTAAAAGGCGAAGATGCACACCCATTATTTAAGTTCCTCACAAAGGAGAAAAAAGGCATTATTGGGTCAGAAGTGAAGTGGAATTTCACAAAATTCCTTATCGATCGTGATGGACAAGTGATCGACAGATATGCACCTCAGACAAAGCCGGAAAAAATCGAAAATGACATAAAAAGATTATTATAAAAAAGGATGGCTTCCTTTATTCAGGAGCCATCCTTTTCTTTCTGTCTTAATTCGCTGAGAAGATCTTCAAACTGTTGTTTTTGCTCCAGTGAAAATTGATCGAGGGAATTTGCGATGCCTGAAAGATGCGAAGGGGTACCGTATGAAGGGGATGGAGCGCTGGTTTTTTGGCTGTTCAAAAACAAATATAATAATACGATCGGCAAATTTCCATTATCGATATGGATAACAGATTGGCCTTCATATAAGTTTGTTTTTCCGTCTCCTTCATTTTGAAAGAAATTCTGCACATATTTTTTCACTGCCTGTTCAATCAGTTTTTCCATATTTTCATCCAATTTCCTCACCTCTCCTATTAAGTTCTGATGGAAATCGTATTTAAGGAAGGCAGCCCTTCTTTCAGTTCACTGCAATACGTAAATCCTTCTAAAATGAGCTGGGAAGCTTGGGAAGCGCTCCATTTGATCTGGAAATTCTGAAAGACAACCTGTTCATTTACCCCGATAATTGTCTCCCTTGTAGGCTTTAGCCAATATTCGTTGAATGGATTTGAGCCTTCCACCTCGATTCTTTCCCAGGGGATGACGATATTTGGAGATTTACTCCCCTGCTTGAACTTTCCAAAAAAGGAATACTCTGCTTCTGATTGAATCCTGAGAAAAATGACAGGTGAGTTGATGGGGAGGGTGCCGGTATTCTTGACTGTGTAGTTGCCGATTAAAACATGATTTTCATCCTTTTGATCGGCTATTGATAAAGAATGGCTGAAGTAGCTGACAAATGAAAAATGGGGGACTTTTTCTGGTTTTTTATATTCATTTTTGATTGACTGTATGTAATGATTTGTCTGCTTCCTCAGCTCCTCAAATTTTTCCTCGATTAACTTTTCATTCATGACATCACCACATTCTTTATAAAATGAGAAGAAGAGAGGGAAACCCTCTCTTCAAGTGTATGCCATATATCGGCAATTATTAACCCATTACCGGCCCGTTTGCAGGGAAGATAACTGGACATTGTGGCGGGATGACTGGGTTTGGACATTGCTCGTTGATGATATCTCGCGGCTGGCAGAACTCTGCTTCAAGCTCGATTGTCACGTTGGCAAATGTCTGTACAGATTGACATACGTTGATGAAGATATCAAGGCCAGTCAACGTAGTTCCAGTACAGTTCACACGAGTGCGGCAGCTGAAGTCAGTCAATCTGATTAATAGGTCTGTTCCATCTGGTGCACAAAGGAATGCTGATTCAGGAATTTCGAAAAGGATTGGATCGCTTGTGATGATGAATGGAGTGACACCGGATACACCAGTGAATTCCAATACGACATATACAGATTTGATCCAAGAAACATCCTGAAGTGTTACTAGCGCTCCATCAACTACAAATTGTTGAGAAGTGCGTGTGCCGATTTCTTCGAAAGTCACGGCATCTGGAGAAGAAAGAGGTACAGGGTTTCCAGAAGCATCTGTAAGGATGCATGCTACTGAAAGATCTTCAATTCCGCTGGCACAAGGATTGAATCCTGCTGGAAGACCAATGCCTGTTAATCCTGATGCACCTGGTGTGATTGTTGTAGAATCGCTGGATTGAAGAATGACCCAATCATAAACTTTTTCTGCATTGATACACAAAAGCTCTTGAGCTCCGCGCAATGGCTGTGCTTGCATATTTTTTACCACCTTTTAAAAGTTTTTATTTACAGTTACAAGGTATGAGACTAAGGGTAAATGCGTACTGGGATAAACGTGTATTTTAGTAGAAAACAAGCATTTGTCCCATTGTTTCCATGAGGGATCAAAAGAAATCCACGACGGGAGGATTTCATTTGTCATATAGTATGTCGCTCACACTTGTCTGTGTACCAACATATAATGATGGAGTCCTAAGTTTTAGGGGGGGCGGATTTGGACTGGGAAGATCAGCTGACAAAAGATGCCTATGCCAAATTATTGAATGAACAAAAAAAATATAAAAAAATCATTAAGGATTTTCAGGAAAATGATTTGACGGAAGACTATCTGTTGCTTAAAGAGTCGCATCAAAACCTTTTGATGAAACTTAAACAAAAGGAGGAGGAAATGAAGAAAATGAGTACTGATAATGAAAAGCTTTATTATGAACTCAATCTCAAGAATCTTCGTCTTGAGAAGGAAGTGGAAGCCGTATCAGTTGAAGTGAATGAATTAAAGGGAATGGTGAATCAAATTCAGAAACAGCTTTCTGTAATGACCGGTAAAATCCAGGGGATTGCCAATACGTTTGAAGAGCAGAAACAAGAAAATGTGCAGCCGGAAAAAGAAGCCTTCCAACAACTGATGGAAAAAAATAATGCCGTGTTGGCAGATATTCAGAAGCAGTTATCCAATATTATGGAGAAAAAAGAAGAAGCCCCATCAAACCAACAGCCGGTAAAAGCAGAGTACGTTGAAAGATCCGCCCTTCAAACATACCAGCCATCCTATTCCCCTTCTGCTCAGATGCCTTCATCAAATTATGGATATCCACAGATGAACCAGCAGCCAGTACAGTATCCACAGCCATATCCAACGCCGGCGCCACGATCTAATTCATTCTCATTCAGGGATATTCAAAGAGCAGAAAGTATTTATGCCCCAAAACAAAATAACCCAAATAAATTTAGTGGGGCTAAAAACACTGTGATGAATAATAAACAGCCGCATCCAAATATGCTAAAAAAAAAACTTGAAAAATCAGTAAAAAAAACAAGCACCGCTGAAACATCCGTTGAGAAAAAAGAGCAGATTGAAGAAAAGCAGATTCCGATTTCCGCCCCCAATGAAAATCAATCACCTCCAGAGGTAAAGGGAAAACCCGCTGGGGAGAGCACGAAACAAACTGATACTTCTCCGAAAGAACAAGAAAGCTCCATGTCCTTCTTTCCATTATTTTGGAAGAAGAAACCTTGAAACGGCTGAATAATCCATCATGAAAATGTCCATTGAACTATTCAATCACCTTGTGAGGTATGCTGAAAAAGATTTGCCAAGAGAGTCATGCGGATTATTGGGTGGGAATGGAGGTGATATTTTATCCGTCATCCCATTGAAAAATGAAGCAGGATCCAACAGACAATTCTTTGTGAAAGAAGAAAATGTGCAGGCGGCTTTCTTTCGTTTAAATGAAATCGGCCATGATTTAATTGCAATATATCACAGCCATCCTACTTCGAATCCAGTCCCATCACAGGCAGACATCCATTTTCATCCTGATCAGAGTGTGAAAATGGCGATTCTTTCATTAAAAGATAAACCGCAGCTGAAGATTTTTCAGATTGCCGGAAGCCGTTATTTTGAAATACCCTATATTATCATGGATTAAAAGCTTCCTGCTGATTGGTAAGAAGCTTTTTTGTTTGATGACTGTCCAAATCCATACGAGATTTGGTATGATGGAAAACGGGTATGGAACTTCCGTATTCTGTGTTTGAAAAGGAGTAAATAAGATGAAGATAAGAAAGACAAACATTGAAGATCGCGAATCAAAAGTATATATATATGAAAATAAAAAGGAAGAATCCTTCATGACAGCCATTCCTGATCTCGAATGGTCCGTGTTTTTTACATATGAAGAAGAAAAGGCTGAGCTTTTGAAAAAGATGCAAAAAGGATTGACATCCAAATTGGACGGAGCTGAAGCTGAATCACTTTCATTAAGAATATATAATTGGACGCGTGAAATGTAGGCTCCACTAAAGATTCCATATGGATTAGAAAGGAATACATCAATGAAAAAAAACTTTAAAGAAGAAGTAGACTCAAGAAAGACATTCGCTATTATCTCCCACCCGGATGCCGGGAAAACAACACTTACAGAGCAGCTCCTATTATTCGGAGGCGCCATCAGGGCAGCAGGTACCGTTAAAGGGAAGAAAACCGGAAAATTTGCAACTTCCGACTGGATGGAAATTGAAAAGCAAAGGGGCATCTCGGTCACTTCCTCTGTCATGCAATTTGAATACGATGGGTATCGAGTGAACATCCTTGATACCCCTGGACATCAGGACTTCAGTGAAGATACGTATCGCACACTGATGGCGGTGGATTCTGCTGTCATGATCATCGATTCCGCTAAGGGTATAGAGGATCAGACCATCAAATTATTTAAAGTCTGCCGGATGCGCGGAATCCCGATTTTCACTTTCATCAATAAAATGGATAGACAGGGGAAAATGCCGCTTGAACTCCTCTCAGAACTAGAGGAAGTATTGGGAATCGAATCCTATCCAATGAACTGGCCGATCGGAATGGGGAAAGAATTCCTCGGCATCTATGACCGCTTCTATAACCGCATCGAACAATTCAGGACAGATGAAGATCAGCGTTTCCTTCCACTTAATGAAGACGGGGAATTGGCAGTGGAGAATTCCATGAAGCAATCCTCCATCTATGAGCAGGCATTAGAGGAAGTACTTCTATTGAATGAAGCCGGGAATGATTTCTCTGAAGAAAAGATTGCCAATGGGGCGTTGACGCCAGTATTTTTTGGGAGTGCCTTGACTAACTTTGGCGTACAGACATTTTTGGAGACGTACTTAAAATTCGCTCCATCACCGCAGCCAAGGATGTCCAATGAAGGTGAAATTCAACCGGATGCCGAGGACTTCTCAGGATTTGTCTTCAAGATACAGGCCAATATGAATCCTGCTCACCGTGACAGGATTGCTTTTGTAAGAATCTGTTCCGGACAGTTTGAGCGTGGTATGAATGTGACTTTATCAAGAACAGGAAAATCGATGAAGCTGTCCCAGTCAACTCAATTCCTTGCTGATGACCGGAGTACGGTCAATGAAGCAGTGAGTGGGGATATTCTCGGGCTTTATGATTCAGGAATCTATCAGATCGGCGATACAATCACATCAGGAAAGAAACCGATTCAGTTTGAAAAACTGCCTCAATTTACACCTGAATTGTTCGTTAAGGTTACGGCGAAAAACGTCATGAAACAAAAGCAGTTCCATAAGGGGATCCACCAGCTGGTACAAGAAGGGGCCATCCAATTATATAAAACACTCCATACAGAAGATTATATCCTAGGGGCTGTCGGCCATTTGCAATTTGAAGTTTTTGAGCACAGGCTGAAAAATGAATATAATGCAGAAGTCAATATGGAATCTATGGGGTCAAAGGTTGCTCGATGGATTGAAGACGAGCAAATCAATGAATCCCTTTCAAGTTCAAGGAGTCTGTTGGTCAAAGATCGTTTTGACAGGAAATTATTCCTATTTGAAAATGATTTTGCACTCAGATGGTTCCAGGATAAGAATCCTGATGTTAAACTCATCAATCCGATGGAAACAACTGAATAATAAATAAAAGAGAGGCTGCAGCCTCTCTTTTATTTATATATAGAAGAATTTTTGAAATGCCAAAAAGCGAATGAGGGGAAGTGTTTTTTATAGATATCCCCCATGAGACGCATATTAATGACATGAACGAAAGGGGTTAAGTATATCAGCCAATGTGGATGGAAGATTAGAAGCCCCGTTGAAGCCATTGCCTGTTCCATAAAGAACAGGAACAAGGCTGCTGCGACTATCAGGACGATATTTCCATATTGATAAAAAATGACACAAGTATAGAATGCCGCTGCAATCCATAAATAAATGCTGAAGCCCAGCACATTGTCCCGTGATGCCTCTTCAAACCAACCGGGATGCATAGTCAATAAATTCAATATGGAGGACAACACCCAGACCAGAGAAGCAAGGATGGCGTATATCACAAAAAACAAGGTGATGAAGTAAACCCTGGGGCTCTTAGCCTTTTCAAGGGATATATACCACATCCGCCCTAATGGGATGGCGATCGTTAAGATGATGGCTGTATACCACGTACGCCACCAAAAATGCTGATAAACCCCTAAATAGAGGAAAAATTGCTCGATGAGAAAAAAAGCAGCAACAAAGACCGCTTTCCATCTTAGTTTAAAATCACTGCTCGAAATGAATGTCAGAGCAATAGGAACGGAAAATGCCTGAGAAGTGATCGCCCCTAATACACTGTCATTAAAGGAATCTGCAAAAACATGAGGGTGATAAGAGTAGCTGTCGAATACAACAAAAATAATGAGTTCCAATAAATAGCTTAATCCAGAAATGAACAGCCAAAAAAGGAGGACACGGGGGCTCTTAATTTTATGGTAATTATAAAAGAATAAACTAAGACTCAAGATTGTCAGCAACAAGAACCATAGCCAGTTTTGCATGTGCAGCTCCTCTGAAAGAAATGATTAATCATAGCATTGCCTAATCATCCAAATTTATAAGAAAATGGCACATCCATAAGTTGAATGATAAAGTGCAATGCATTATAGTGAATGAGAATATTTTTCCAAACGCCAAGGAATCGAAAAGTTTTTAATCACAACATTAGAAAAGGGATGGAACTTTGAAAATAAGCGATTTTTCAATAAAAAGACCTGTATTTACTACCGTAACCATAATTTTAATCCTTTTACTGGGTACAGTATCCCTGTTGAAAATTCCATTAAAGCTTATTCCGGATATCAATCCTCCTGTCGGTGTTGTGGTGACGACTTATCCCGGTGCAAGCCCTAAAGAAGTGGTGGAAAAGGTTTCAAAGCCACTGGAGCAAAGTCTATCCACTCTCCCGGGCATCAAGAAAGTCCAATCCACTTCACAAGAAGGAACGAATCTGATTATATTGGAATTTTCATGGAGCACTTCCATAGATAAGGTTGAGAATGAAATCCTCCAAAGAATTAATGGTATACCGCTGCCGGATGAAGCCAATCAACCATCTTTTTTGAAATTTGACCCTTCGCAATTCCCTATCATCCAATTGTCTTTAAGCGGAGAGAAGGATGGGAAAAAATTAAAGCGCTTAGCGGAAAAACTGAAAGAAGAACTTTCCCGTATGGATGGGGTGGCAAATGTAAGTCTATCAGGGCAGCTCATTGAGCAGATCAATGTGGTCATTGATCAGGATAAACTGCAGCAATACAAACTTAGTCAGTCTGATATTGTGAATGTTATTCGATCCAATAATATCTCCATGCCGGGAGATACGGTGGAGGCTCAAGGGAAAGAACTGACGACAAGGGTGATCAGTTCCCTTCATGATCAAGAGGAAATCAAGGGACTGGTTTTGACCATCAGCCCATTGACAGGAGAAAAAGTTAAAATAGCGGATGTGGCGGATGTCCGAATCGCTGAACCAAAAGAAAAAATGATTACACGGACCAATCAATCTCCGTCTATCCTTCTCAGCGTCCTGCAGGAATCAGATGCCAACACCGCTGAAGTATCGAAAAGGTTTCAAGAAAACTTAACTCAACAATTGAAGAAAAACGATTTTAAAGGAATCAAAGCAGATATCCTTTTTGACCAGGGAGATTACATTCAACAAGCCATAGGGAGCATCACCAATTCCCTTCTTGTCGGTGGTATTTTTTCTATGCTGGTGCTATTTGTCTTCTTAAGGAATATACGAAGTCCACTCATTATAGGGATCGCTATTCCTTATTCAGTCATAGTGACATTTGTATTGATGTATTTTTCACATTTCACATTGAATATCATGACGCTTGGAGCATTGGCCCTAGGTATTGGGATGCTCGTGGATAATGCGATTGTGGTGATTGAGAATATCTATCGCCATCTTTCATTCGGAAAGGATCCGAAAACGGCTGCGATTGATGGAGCAAGAGAGGTGGGAGGCGCCATTACGGCATCTACATTGACAACTGTTGCGGTATTTTTGCCGGTGGTTTTCATCACAGGATTAATCGGACAGCTTTTCACCCAATTTGCTTTGACGATATCTTTCAGCCTTTTTGCTTCATTGATTGTAGCCCTTACTGTCATTCCCATGATGGCCAGCAGATGGCTTAAGCCCCAAAGGGAAAAAGGGGATGCAAGAAGAAGCAGAAGTAAATGGATGGCCAGGGTCGATCGTTCCATCCGATGGACATTAAGTCATCGAAAAACCATATTAGCAGCAACCCTCATTCTGTTTGTGATCGGTTCTCTAGGGATCAGCAGAGTTGGGATGGAATTTTTGCCGCCGACCGATGAAGGGACATTCACTCTAAAGGTAAAGCTGGAAAACGGGGCCTCCCTGGATCGTACTCAAAAAGTGGTTTCTGCAATTGAAAAAGAGCTCATGAAAGAAAGAGATGTTGAAGTGGTATCAAGCCTCATTGGATCTACACAAGAAGATACGTTCAGGGGGACCGGCAATACAAGTGAAGCAGAAATCAATGTTAAATTAAAACCAAGCTCCGAGAGGGACCAATCGATTTTCCATTTAGTCGATTCCTATAAAAAGAAGCTTGAAAAGGCAGCCGCAAATGTGGATGAAACTGCAGTGCTTACATATAATCTTCAAACCACATCAGGAAGCAGTCCTCAAACATTGACATTCAGTGTGCAAAACCATGATGCAGGAGAACTTGAACAATCAGTTCAAAAAATATCAACAGGTCTAAAGGGACTCGATGGGGTATCAGAACTATCTACAGACCAAATGGACATCGTTAAGGAAGTTCAATTAGAAATAAACAGGGAAAAGGCAATGGAAGCAGGGATGGCACCTGCCCAAATTGCAAAAAACGTCACGGAAATAACGAGAGGTGTCCAGGCAGCTCAAATTCTCTCGAAAGATTCGGATCAGGTACTAGGAGTATTCGTCCGGTTTCAGTCAAATGATACCCGGACCCTTGAGAACTTAAAAGAGATGAAAATACGCAAGCCGGATGGTCAATTCATTGCCTTGAAGGATTTGGCTGATTTCTCAATCGGGAATGGGCCTGTAAAGATAGAAAGAATCGATGGACAGAAAGCAGTCCAATTTACCCTGAAATATAAAGAGGGTGAAAACTTAAGCTCCATTTCTAATAAAGTGGATGATGAAATCTCCAAGCTGAATCTTCCGGATGATACGGAAATCTCATTCGGCGGGGATCGTGAATTATTGAATGATTCAATCGATGACATGCTGATGGCGATTGGGCTTGCGATCATATTGGTTTATATGGTCATGGCCGCCCAATTTGAATCATTTAAGTATCCCTTTGTCATAATGTTCAGTGTCCCATTGATGGTCATTGGAATAGGCGCAGCCCTCTATGCCACTCAAACCCCGATCAGTGTCTCTTCCATTATTGGAATTATCATTCTGGCAGGGATAGTGGTGAATAATGCCATTGTACTGGTCGAGTATATAAATCAAAGAAAGTCAGAAGGAATTCACAGTCTTGAAGCCATCATTCAATCAGTGAAAGATCGGACCAGGCCGATCCTCATGACAGCTTTAACCACTATATTAGGCTTGATTCCATTAGCAATGGGTATTGGAGAAGGGACGGAAATCAATCAGCCTATGGCCATTACGGTAATAGGAGGTTTGGTCAGTTCAACATTCCTTACACTATTTGTCATTCCGGTCATTTATAGCTATTTCGATCCAGCAACAAGAAAAATACACAAACATAGTTAGCTGTATATGCAATACAGCTAACTTTTTCTTTTTTTTCTGAAATTTCATACTATAATGGGTATAGAAAGTAAATAGGAAAAAGGAAGTGTGCCTGATGGGAGAGAATTATTTCATAACAGGTTTTCCAGGCTTTTTGAGCGGGAAATTAATTGAAGGCATTTTGGAACAGAATCCAGACGCAATCATTTATTTGCTATACGTACCGTCCATGAAACAAAAAGCTGAATCTGAAATTGCAAGGATCACAGAGAAGACATCCATTCATAAGGATCAATTGAATCTGGTTCCCGGGGATATTACAAAGAATAAAATCGGTGTGGAAGATTCGGATTGGGACCATCTCGTTGAGCGGATAGATTATATATGGCATCTGGCAGCCATATACGATTTAGCCGTACCAAGGGATATTGCCCAAAAAGTTAACGTGGAAGGCACGCAAAATGTAAACGAATTTGTTAAGAACTGCACACGTCTTAAGAGATACGTATACTTTAGCACTGCATATGTTGCCGGAGATCGAACGGGCATCTTGAAAGAGGATGAACTCATTAGGCCGAAAGGGTTTCATAATTATTATGAAGAGACTAAATTTGAAGCAGAAATCCTTGTTGAACAATTAAAAGGGGAAGTACCAGTCACCATCATCCGTCCAGGGATTGTGAAAGGGGATTCCAAGACAGGAGAGACCGTCAAATTCGATGGACCTTATTTTATCATGAATATGCTCCATCGGCTTAGATATCTGCCATTCCTGCCTGCGATAAAAGGGAGTGATGCAGAAGTGAACCTGGTTCCTGTCGATTATGTAATCAAGGCAGTTATGTACCTTGGACATCATCCAATTGGTGAAAATAAAACGTACCATATTACAGATCCCTCCCCTTATAAAGTCAGCACGATTTATGCCGAAATGATGAATCAGCTCGTAGGAAAGAAGCCTTTAGGCGCCATCTCTAAGGACGTCATTGCTTATTTCTTATCGAAGCCAACTTTAAGACGCATGCTTGGTGTAGAAAAAGAGGCTTTGGATTATTTCATATGGGACGGGCATTTTGACTGCAGTCAAACGAAAATGGATTTAGAAGGAACAGGAATTAAGTGCCCGGACTTTTTAGATGGACTGCCAAGCATGGTGCAATTTTATAAAAAGAATAAAGACAATCAAAATTATCATATTAAGATTCAATGAGAGGCAGGGAATAGGATGCAGATTTCTACTGCTGATACGTTAGCGGCCATAAACCCCGCCACAGGAGAAAAAATGACAGAAGTCAAAATGACCCGGGTGGAAGAAATAAAAGATATCTATGTTCAAAGCAGGGAGGCACAAAGAGATTGGGCTTCAAAGTCTATTAAGGATAGGATGGAATCCTTTAGAAGACTGCGTTTAGAAATGGTGGACCGTATGGAGGAAATAGCGGAAGTCATTTCAAAAAGCACGGGGAAAGTATTGACTGAAGCTATTACAGCAGATATCATGCCGACCATCGATGCAATCATGCATATGGAGAAGTATGCTGAGAGAGGATTGAAAAGAAAAAAAGTAAAAACCCCATTGCTGCTGATCGGAAAAAAATCCTATGTGGAGTGGATGCCGAGAGGAACTGTCCTGATCATATCTCCGTGGAATTATCCGCTGAATTTAGCCATGGTCCCTGTTCTTAGTGCCTTGGCAGGCGGGAATTCCGTCATCCTGAAGCCGTCGGAGGTAACGCCGCTCGTGGGAGAAATAATGGCAGAACTTTTTCGCGGAAAAGGCTTCCCATTGCATATCGTTCAGGTCGTGCAAGGCGGAAGGGAAGTAGGAGAAGCCTTGACTTCAGCTGGAGCTGATTACATTTTTTTCACTGGATCCGTCCATACCGGAAAGAAAATCGGAGAGGCGGCAGCTAGAAACCTCATTCCCTCAACTCTGGAACTTGGTGGAAAGGATCCTATGATCGTCTTTAAAGATGCGAATTTAGAAAGAGCGGCAAAAGGGGCTGTCTGGGGGGCTTTTACGAACAGCGGACAGGTTTGTATGAGTACCGAAAGGCTATATGTAGAGCAGTCTGTTTATCAGGAATTTTTGCAGATGATAAAAAAAGAGACGGAACGAATCAAACATGGAGCATCTGTTGATGATGACCTGGGATCGATGACTTCTCATTCGCAAAAGGAAATTCTCAGGGAACAGATTACTGAAGCTCTTAGTGCAGGTGCCATCCTTGAGACAGGGGTCCATCCAGAGGAATGGGACGAGAGTTTATTTTTACCTTTGATGATTCTCACAAATGTTTCTCCTGACATGGCTATCATGAAAGAGGAAAGTTTCGGGCCGGTCCTCCCGATCATGGCATTTGAAACAATGGATGAAGTCATCGAACTTGCCAACTCTACCCGCTACGGATTGAATGCAAGCGTTTGGTCCGGCGATATGGAGAAAGCCAGAATGACCGCAGGAAGATTATTATCCGGAGCCGTTGTCATCAATGATGTCATCACATCCGTAGCGAACCATCATCTACCTTTTGGAGGGGTGAAGGAAAGCGGAATTGGAAGATATCATGGAGAGCAGGGGATACAGATATTCTGCCACGAAAAAGCCGTGTTGGAGGATTCCGGTAAAAGAAGGACAGAAGTTCAATGGTTCCCATATGAAGGGAAATATCCATTGTTTATTAAATTGTTTAAAAGCTACTTCGGTAAAAGGAAGAACTATTTAAAATTTGTTGATGCATACGCAAGGCTTTTAAAGAAGTAAGTAACCTCCATGCGAATTTAGTGGAAGAATTTATGATAATTAACAAGTGAATGGGGAAGACTTGGTATGAGGGAATGTAACTGCTGCTGTCAGCAACATTGTCGAAATCCCAAGAATAAAGGCTGATTGATATATGAAAGAGCTTGATAAATTAGAGGCAATCCTTTGGTCTATCGCACTTCCGGGCTTTCCGCAGCTTCTTGCGGGATCACTTGTGAAAGGAATACTATTCGTTTCCCTTGAGATTTTATTTAATATGATGAGTCATTTTAATAAAGCCATCATGCTCAGTTTTTTGGGAGAAACGGGTCAAGCAGCTGAAATAGTTGATTATCAGTGGCTTATGTTCTATCCATGTCTTTATATGTTTGCAATGTGGGATGCCTATAAACTATCACTGAAAGAAAAAGAACAGTTTACCTATCTTCCGTTTGCTTTCGGTGCTTATTTAGTGACAGTGGGGTTGATGTATGCTCCAAGAGTTTACTTATTTAACCTATTCCCAGGACCTGTTTTCCTCCCTATACTTGCACTGCTTCCCGGGCTTGGAATCGGGTTCCTGATTCGTTCACTAATTGTTCGAAAAAAAGTTTATTGAAAGATTGAAATATTTATTTATATCTTTTATAATCATATTAATTGAATGACTCACAGACGAAAGTCGAAGGGGAGTAGCGTTGGGTTAATCACCCAAATAAAGTCGTCATTACATGGAGTATTCCATCGGCTTTATTGACCTTGAACGGTTTAGCGAGACCTTTGCCTTAATGGCAGAGGTCTCTTTTTATTTGGATCCTGTCAATTAAGGAATTTCGTCAAATACTTAATTGGAGGGATCAATATGGAGTTATCAATGGTAATGGAATACGGGTGGGTTCTTCTCGTCCTGATCGGACTTGAGGGCATCCTCGCCGCAGACAATGCTGTCGTTATGGCAGTCATGGTGAAGCACCTTCCGAAAGACGAGCAAAAGAAAGCATTGTTTTATGGACTGCTTGGGGCATTTGTATTCAGGTTTGCAGCGCTGTTCCTGATTTCATTCCTGGCTGATATCTGGCAGGTGCAGGCGCTTGGTGCGGCATATCTATTGTACATATGCCTGCATCATATTCTAGGAAAGTCAAAGGAGCAGGATACTCTTTCGGATAAACCGAAGAGAAAGAGCTCCTTTTGGATGACAGTATTAAAAGTCGAAATTGCTGATATCGCTTTTGCTATTGATTCCATGCTTGCAGCCGTGGCGCTTGCTGTGACTGTTAGACCCGCGGGGTGGGGAGAAATCGGAGGAATTGATGGCGGGCAATTTACCATTATGTTTCTGGGAGGAATAATCGGATTGGTCATCATCCGTTTTGCAGCCAATTGGTTTGTACGCCTCCTTGAAAAATACCCTGCACTAGAAACCACCGCATTCCTAATCGTGGGGTGGGTAGGTGTGAAGCTTGCAGTACTTGCCGTTTCTCATCCAAACGTAAGCCTGCTACACCATCACTTCCCAGAAAGCACAGGATGGAAACTGACATTTTGGATTATCCTATTAACTTTGGCCATTGGAGGCTTCTTCATTTCCAAGCGGCAAAGCTCAAAAATGACAGCTTAACCTAAACAAAAGACCGCCTTAGGGGCGGTCTTTTGTCATGTTTTACTTAGGATAATATAACTAAAAATATTGAAAATACGATACTTTTCGATAGAACCCCCCTAAAAATTGATTGGTGCTGCGTATTCTAATTTAATGAAAGCGATCGCTGGATAAAAATTCGCAGAGGTGAAAAAAATGACAAAAAAATCAAAAGCAGCAAAAACATCATTAGCACTATTAGTAGCAGGTACATTCTTTTTAACTAACACATTTGCACACGCATCCGAAACAAAAGCGACAGATCCGATTCCGGCTGACAGCGTTTCCATGCCGGATAATATGAGCGGAACAGATGCTTCAAAAGCAATTGAAGACGCCATCAAACAAGTAGACGAAAGCAAAACAGAAGCGCCATCCCTATTGCCTGGAGACTTCTTTTATTTTGCAAAACTGGCTTTAGAAAACATCAAACTTGCATTTACCATGAATGATGAAAAGGAAGCAAAACTGCTTTCCCAATATGCTTCTGAAAGATTGGCAGAAGCTGAGGCTCTTTTTGCAGAAGGAAAAGAAGACTTGGCAATCAAAACCATTAAAGATGCTTTAAGTTCCATGAAAGAAGCACAGGAAAAAGTGGATAATGACCAGGAAAAATCCTCTGATGAATCAACGGTTGAACAAAGTGATGAAAACAAGGACGACACGGTCACTGCAGATGAGCAATCCTCTGAAGAGCAAAGCGGAGAGGTCAAAGATGACAGCAATGCTTCAGAAGACAAATCAGATGATGCTGCTGTAGACGAAACCACAGAAGTGAATGACCAAAATGGTGAAGTCATCGATCAAGATCAAGCATCTGAAGTAAAAGATGACGAAGAGGCAACTACTGATGATGGAGCCGTTCAGGACGAGCAAAAAGATGAAGATCAATTGAGCGATCAAGAAGTCATCGACCAATTGCAAGAAATGATGACACAAAACATCGTGGCACTAAAAGCAGCTTTGGAGCATGTCAAAAATCCAAAAGCAAAAGCAGCTTTGGAAAAGAATATCGAAAAAAGCTATGCCAAACTAGCAAAAAAATTAGATGCTATTGAAAAGCATCTTGCAAAGATGGAAGAAAAGAAAGATAAAAAGAAACACGAAAAGAAAGAAAAGGAAGAAGCAAAATCAGATGATACTGCTCCAACAATACCTACAGAAACCCCAACAACTGAAGAGTCAAGGGATCAAAGCACGGAAGATGCTGTGAAGACAGAAGCTCCTGAAGCAGATTCCAAACAAGATACGCAGGATGCAGATACACAAACAAAAGAATCAGACAATAAAGACGACGACGCTGCTAAAGCCGCTCCAATCCAAAAGCATCAGCCAAAAGCCTGGAAAGAGAAAAAAGATGAGCTGCAAGCACAATGGAAAGCAGCAAAAGCAAAAGAACAACAAGAAAAGAAAGAAATGCAAGAAAAAGCAAGAGAAATGATGAAAAAAGCAAACGCAGAAAAATCCCATGAAAATGTGCAAAGATATGAAGATGAACAAGACCGCCATGTAGATTTCACTAAGAATCATGATGGTGAAAACAAAGGGCACCAAGGCGGAAATCATAATCATGGAAATAACGGACACGAAGAGCACGGCGGACATCATTAATAACCATAAATACTTTGATCAAGGATGAGACTATGATGATCAGATTCATCATGAACGATAAACGATCAAAAGAGGCAGTCAATGCTGCCTCTTTCCATCCTAAAAAACGATGAAATTTAAATCGTGGTATAATATGGCCTAGGATGAGGTGAGAAAATGCTGGGTTTATTGTTCATGGCTCGCAAAAAGAAAAAATCGTTGGAAGAATTAGCCGTGGAAATACAAAATGGCAATGATGATGCAGTTACAGAAGTTCTGCAGTCCTACAAGCCATTTGTCAAAAAAACGGTTTCCTCTGTATGCAAAAAATACATCACAGAAAGCGATGATGAATTCAGCATTGGACTCATGGCGTTCCATGATTCGATACTGAAATTCAATCAAGACAAAGGAAACTCTCTTTTAAGCTTTTCAGAAGTCATCATTAAGAGAAAAGTAATCGATTATATCCGTAAAAATGGGAAGTACAATGATATCAGTTTGGCTGTAAGCCCGTTTGAAAAAGAAGAAGACCAATCGAATGGGACACTTGAAGAAACACTATCGTTTGAGGAATATAAAAAGAAAAAAGAGCAAGAGCTCCGTAAAGAAGAGATAATTCGCTACCAGCAGACTCTATTGGAGTTTGACTTGTCACTGGACGAATTGATGAATGAGTCTCCAAAGCATGAAGATGCCCGCATCAATGCAATTGGGGTTGCACAGATCGTTGCAGGGACAGATGAATTTAAAAATTACCTCTTTGAAAAAAAGAGGCTGCCTATAAAGAAAATAGAAGAGCATGTAAATGTCAGCCGGAAAACAATAGAGAGAAACCGGAAGTATATCATTTCAGTCGTATTGATATTATCAGGGGATTTTATATTTTTAAAGGATTATTTAAAAGGGCGGTTAGGCTTATGAATAAAAAGGGAATCATCATGGATATTAAAGAAGATTACCTTATCATGCTCACTGCGGACGGCCAATTTCTGAAGGGGCAGAAAGAAAGGCGTACGTATGAGATAGGAGAAGAAGTTTCTTTTTTTTCTTATGAGGGGTCTAAGAGGAAAAAGATCAATGCAGCATTCTCAAAATGGATGACAAAATCCGGAATGGCTGCTGCTTCAGCTGCAGTTATCATGTTGGCATTCCTGCTGCTGCAGCCATTTTTTTATGAAGAAGAAGTATACGCGTACGTATCAATTGATATAAATCCAAGCATTGAATTAAATATTAATAAAGGTATGAAAGTCATTGAAGCACATGCCTACAATAACGATGGCAAACGCATCTTGAAAAATATTGATTTGAAGAAGCACCAATCCATCAAGGCAGCTGCTATTCAAATCATGGAAGAGAGCAAAAAAGAGGGATATTTAAAACCGCAACATAATATTGTGATTGCGACAGTTCCTGGTGAAAAAGCTACTAATGGCTTTACGAAGTCCTTAAACGATGCCATAACAACCCTCGAAAGTGAAACAAAAGCATTGGATGCCCACTTGGTTGCCATTAAAGGGACGCCACAAGAAAGAAAAGATGCAGCCGCAAAAGGTCTAACAACAGGAAAATATTTAAAAGAGCAAAATGAAAAAGCTCTAACAGAGAAAGAAAATCCTGAAAAAATAAAGACAAAAGTACCACCGAAAAAGAAAGAGGCTGAGCCAAAACAGCAAAAAAGTCCTTCTGAACAAAATAAGGGAGCAGCAAATAAAGGGGAAGCACCTTCATCAAAAGGCAATGGAAAAGAAGCCGTCATTCCTCGGAACAACAAGAATCAAAATAATCCCGGTCAGCAAAAAAAGAATGGATCTACAACTAGTAATCATCCTTTCAATCCGGGGAATGGTTCAGAGAAAAATAAAAATGTGTATCCGCCAAAAAATGATGGAGACTTCGGCAAGGGACATGAGTGGAACCACCATGAAAAGAACGATGGGAACCGTCATTCAAACAAGGATGAAGGGCACGGAAACAGCTGGGGCAAGAAGGGGCATAACTGGAATCCAGAAGGTCATGATGAACACGGGCAAGGCAAAGGGAACTCTAGAGAAAATCATAGAGATTGAAATATAATGCATATTTAGAATGAGAGCCGAAGAAAATTCTTCGGCTCTCATTTTTTATTATAAAACCGATTGAAGCACAGTGCGCATCCTTGAATGCAGCATCTATCCAGTGCCATTTATGGCAGTGTTCAACCTGTTATTGGCCTTTTAGCTGAGATTGTGCTTGTTTAACCAAGCGCTTTGTGATTTCACCGCCGACAGAACCGTTTGCACGTGCAGCAGTATCAGAGCTTAAAGTGACGCCGAATTCTTGTGCGATTTCATATTTGATTTGATCCAAATATTGTTCAACACCAGGGACAATCAATTTATTTCTGTTTGCCATGAAAATTCCCCCTTTCAAAAGGTATTCCATTTCTGGTTTTCTTATTATGCTGCGCGCATGATTTTTAATGAATGGTAAATGGTATCATATTTCATATAAAACTCCCTGTTAACCCTTTTATTTCGCATTTATTTTCTATAAGATAGAAATTGATACTAAGGAAAGGGATTTTGCTGCAATGTCATTAAAGTTAAAAATCAGAGGATTATCCCCTGCACAAGCAATCGTAGTATTTTATCTCCTTGCAGTGACCGTTTCTACCATCCTGCTCAGTCTCCCAATTGCACGACATCCAAAAGCACATTGGAGTTTTCTCGACGCGATATTTGTTGCGGCAAGTGCAGTGAGCGTCACAGGGCTTTCTACAGTCGATATTTCAGAAACATTTAATACGCTTGGGATTTTTATTCTTATGTTTGTCCTCCAATTCGGAGGGATCGGGATTATGACACTTGGAACATTTATTTGGCTTATCCTTCGCAAGAAAATTGGATTGAAAGAACGTCAGCTGATTATGACGGATCAAAATCAGACGAGTCTTTCTGGTCTAGTAAGGTTATTAAGGGAAATACTCAGTTTGATTCTACTGATTGAATTGGCTGGAGCCGCCATTTTAGGGCTTTACTTTTTAAAGTATTATCCCACGTGGGAAGAGGCTCTTCTGCACGGCCTTTTTGCTTCTGTCAGTGCAACGACGAATGCCGGATTCGACATAACCGGATCATCCTTATTTATGTACAAACATGATTATTTTGTCCAGATTATCAATATGCTTTTGTTAATATTAGGCGCCATTGGATTTCCTGTTCTAATTGAAACAAAAGATTATTTCTTTAATCGTAAAAAACCTAAGAGGAACCATTTTTCTCTATATACCAAGTTGACCACATTCACATTTTTCGCCCTAATCATCATTGGAACATTAGGCATTATCATATTGGAATGGGACCACTTCTTCAAAGGGAAGTCATGGCACGAAAGCTTATTTTATGCACTTTTCCAATCAGTAACAACCAGAAACGGCGGTCTTGCTACTCTCGATGTCAATGAATTTTCCAGACCAACCATCCTTCTCCTGTGCGTACTTATGTTCATCGGTGCATCACCGAGTTCTGTCGGTGGTGGTATTCGTACGACAACCTTTGCCATCAATGTGTTGACCCTCTATCACTTTTCTAGAGGGAGAAAAACCATCAAGGTATTCAGAAGAGAAGTAATGGAAGATGATATCATAAAATCTTATGTTGTCAGTTTTACTGCATTTCTTATTTGTTCTTTTTCAGTCATCATCATGTCATATACTGAAAAACATCAGTCGATTTTATCCATTATGTTCGAGGTCTGTTCAGCGTTTGGAACGACGGGCTTGTCCCTCGGCATCACCCCGGAGCTTTCAGTAGTTGGAAAATGGATCATCATCATTCTTATGTTCATTGGAAGAGTGGGGATTTTATCCTTCTTATTCATGTTCGGGAAGGAAGAAGCAGTAAAATACCGCTACCCAAAAGAAAGGGTCATCATCGGATAGTATAGGCAAGTAATTCAAGCATATCCAAATTGATACGGGATTGATTTTTTTGAAAGTGAGGAATGATAATACCCTAGACATATGAAAAGGGGAGATCATCATGGCGAAAAGAAAAGCTCAATTCAATGCAGCATCTAAAAACAATCAAACCCCGTATGAAAACAAGAAGGAAACTGAATTCTCTACAGAGTTTGCAGGCAAAGAAAATACTGCAAAGCATGCCAACCGCAATTCCCAAAAAGGGAAAAAAGGCAGGGCATAATGAAAAAAGAATCCTGCAGCAAACAATCATTTCGTGAAGAGTTTGGGATGGAATTTGGGGATATTAACGCTGCAAAACAGTATGAAATCCTTCAAAAAACAAAAGTAAAATCCGATAAAAAGAAGAAATGCTAAACAGAAGGGACGCGCTGGATTGAACAGCGCGTCCCATTGTGTTTTTATACAGCAGATGTAGTCTTAATTTCCTTTAATGGAGCAAAATAGACGGTAGGTTTTCCACTTGCAGGCTGGAAGTAGACAAGCATGATCGTGCTCTCTTTTTCCACTTCATTTGTATTGAAATATTTTCCTGCGTTGAATGGGACAAGTTCAAGCATGGTGTGTTTATACAAGTCTTTTTCATTCAAGTGCAGCTGCATGAATTCTTCTCCGAAAATTTCCGGGTCTGACAAGATGGATTGATAGATCTCTGACTTCTCACTCTTACTTAGTTTATGTGTCCACCAAGGTTTTCTTGGCTTGTATTTTTGGTTTTGAATGTAGTCAAACATCATAAGACCTTCAACTACATCAAGGGAAGATGGATATACTTCTTGAAGGAAGAGGCTTAAGCGTTTGAAAAGGTCCTCAAGCTGATGTCCAATTCTTGACCAGCCCTGGCTGTCCCAATATGAACCAAACGCTTGGAAGAAATCGAATGGACTTTCAAATACATTCGTCACCAAATATTCAATGGTCTCATCCACACGATGGTCATTCCAGTACTTCTCCAACACATCCTCGACTTGTTTGATCCTGACGATATCATCAAAGCTCAAGACATTATTGCCCAAGATTTCATAAGGGGAATGGTCCATGTAAATATATTGATGTTCATCCGCTCGTATCCTCAGACCGGTACCACGCAGCATCTTCAAGAATCCAAGCTGCAGTTCTTCCGCTCTCAATGCAAATACATCATTGAAAGTCTTCCTGAATGAGTGGTAGTCTTCTTCAGGCAATCCGGCAATCAAGTCCAGATGCTGATCGATCTTTCCTCCGTCTTTCACCATGCTGACTGTTCTGGTCAACTTCTGGAAGTTTTGTTTTCTCATCACCAGTTCATTTGTAGAGTCATTAGTGGATTGCACCCCAATTTCAAAACGGAATAATCCAGCTGGAGCTGTTTGATTTAAGAACTCAATGACTTCTGGCCTCATGATGTCCGCAGTGATTTCAAATTGAAATACTGTTCCAGGGAGATGTTCGTCAATTAAAAATTGGAACATTTCCATCGCGTAGCTGCGGCTGATATTGAATGTCCGATCGACGAATTTAATGGTCTTTGCACCATTATTCATCAAATAGCGGATATCTTCTTTAATTTTTTCCCGATCAAAATACCTGACACCCACTTCAATGGAGGATAGACAGAATTGGCATCTGAATGGGCAGCCACGGCTTGTTTCAATATAAATGACCCTTTTTGACAAATGCGGGATGTCTTCTTCAAAACGGAAAGGGGATGGCAGCTCCCTCAAGTCCAATTTGTTTCTCTGCGGGTTGATGGCAGGCTTTCCTTCCTTCATATAGCCAATACCCGGCACATTTGAAATTTCCATCGATCCGGATAATTCCACCAAAAGCTGCTTGAATGTTTCTTCTCCTTCTCCGATTACGATAAAGTCAGCTTCAGGGATTCTTTCCAGCCAATAAATTACGTCATAAGAAACTTCCGGTCCGCCTAATACAATTTTTACAGAAGGCATGATTTTCTTCAGCATCTTGATAACCGTGATCGTTTCTTCTATATTCCAGATGTAACAGCTGAATCCAATGACATCAGGTTTCTTGGAAAACAAATCTGAAACGATATTCATTGAAGGATCTTTAATGGTATATTCAGCAATTTCAGCCTCAAACTCGGGCTGTGCAAATGATTTTAGGCACCTCAAAGCCAAATTCATATGAATATATTTAGCATTCAGTGTACTAAGCACTATTTTCATTTTATCGAATTCCTCTTTTCCATCTATTCATCCCTTTATTTTAGCTGAGCATGGGAAAAACCTCAACGGATGGGAGAATTTACAGAAAAAATTGAATAGGCAAGGCAGGATTTTACATTTTTTTTTAGAATTTATTCTTAAAAGAAAAAAACAGCCAGATGGCTGTCTTTTTTCATGATTTATTAGTTGCCGAGCATCCTTTTTAAATGAAGGAAGCCTACTTTAAATCGTTCTTTGAACTTTTTCCATTTATTTGCTCTCAATTCTATAACAGGCTGCGTCAAGGATGTAATGAACTTGCTTGATAACAAGATCGAGAGCATGAAGGATACAAGAGCCAGTATCACATAGGTGCCGATATCGAATGAATAATGGTTGGAAACGTCACTTTCTCTGAAAGTCTTAATGAGGAATCCGTGCAGCAAATAGACATACAAGGTGTTTTTACCCCATTTTGTGAAGAAATATTTCTTATCAGGTACATATGAAAAGAAGCAAAGCACCATAACGATGTTAAGAATATAAACTCCTGCACGCAGCAGAGCACTGTAGGGAACTTCTGCACCGAGCACATCATATGGCTTTGAACCAAGCAGCCATTTCTCGTTCCAATCTGGGAAGAGATACATGCTGACCAATACCGTAAGGATAATAACTGACGTGAATATTTTGGATTTCGTTTCTGTCAGCCTGCTGAATGTTTTTCGATCCATGAAGTAGCCAAGTAAAAACAGCGGAAAGAATACGAATGTTCGTGAAAGGCTTAAATAATTTGAAATCCAGTCGAAATACCCTACTAACAGCCCAATGGCAAATGCCAATGCCAATGAAGGAATTGGTTTTAGCTTGGCAAAAGCCAATAATAGCAAGTTCCAGCAAAACAAACTTAGCAAAAACCATAGTGCCCACTGAGGATTTAAGGGATCTACTGCAAAAGTGGATTTATCGTACAGGTAGTAATAAAAAACGGTATAAATGGTTTGGAAGATCAGATAAGGCAAAATCAATTTCTTTGTCAGTTTCCAAATATACCCTTTATTATAGAAGCCTTTTGCAAAGTAACCTGACACCAATATGAAAGCGGGCATGTGGAATGTATAAATAAATTTATATACCGCTTCAATGATGGAGTTTTTATCGATATACGATTGAATAAGATGTCCAAAGACAACAAAGAGGATTAAGATAAATTTAGCATTATCAAAGTAATAGTCCCGTTTTTCCATATTTTCACCATCAATTCTGTATTTTGAAGCTTTGTCATGTAAATTATACCCACAATGACGAACCGTAAACGGACCAATGACATGTTTGGTCCATGATCATGATTCTCGAGCATCAAAAGGAGGATACATACGTGTCAAACTCATTGAACAGCAGCAGCCCGCTTGTCCAATTCCATAAAAATAATTGGATTGGGTCTGACAAGCTGAAAGACCAGACTCAAATATTGTTTCAATCCATTTCATCGACTGTAAGCGATGCAGTGATAGTCACTGACTCAGAGGGAAATATTCAATTTATCAATCAGTGTGCGGAAAGGCTGCTGAATGAAGAGTCTAACTATATTATGGAAAGGAATATCGAATTTTATTTTAATGCGATTCCCTCCATCATTAAAAAATACCATGTTGACCAATTATCTGAACAGGGCTATGTGGAGGATGAAGTTTTGCTTACAAGGTCCTGCGGGGCCAAGATTCATATCAAGCTGAAAGTATATCGGGACAGGGATAATGGCTGGGATATCTTTCACTTATGCGATATTTCAAAAGAAAAAGAAATCGAACGTGAAGACCAGAGGAACCAGCAAATGCTTTACAATATCTTCACTCAGGCAGCTGACAGCATCATCATTTTTAAAAATAACGGGACGATTATTAATGTGAATCCTGTCTTTTGTAAAAAGGTGAATCTCGGGCGGGATCAAATACTTGGTCAAAAAGTACTGAAATTCATTCCTGAAGGCTTTCATCAGAAGATGGAGAAAATCAATGGATATATTGAGCAGAACAAGAAAGTCAGGGGAGAAATCCCCATTATCCATGGCAGCGGACTCTCAGTTATGGAGTTCAATGTAAGCCCGAATATATTCCAGGGGCTGCACATGGCGATTTTACGGGATATCACAGAGAAAAGACAAATGGAAATCAAATTGAAAAGAAGCGAAGAGCAATTTGAGGATTTGTTTGAAGAAACCATTGATGCCATTGTCTTCTGGGATCAAGACGGAAAAATCATGAGGGTGAATAAGGCGGCTCTTTCAATATTTGAGTGTACCGAACAAGAAATTATAGGATCGATTCTATGCGATTTCTTATATGAAAAAGACAATAAGTTTTATAAGGTCATGAAAGAATTCCAGGAAATTGGATCCATAAGGGATGAATTGCTCTTTTTAATGCCTAATGGACAGCTCAAACATCTGGAGTTCACTGCAAGGATGCATCCCATTGATGGATACAACATTACGATTTTCAGGAATGTCAGTGAACGCTATCAGATGGAAAAGGACTTAAGGGAAAGCGAGACGAAATTCAGGAAGGTATTCGAGGGCACTTTGGATGGAATGCTTCTTTGGGACCAAAATTATAAATTGATTGATATGAACCCAGTAGCCCAAACCATATTGAATTGTTCAAAGAGTTTTCATAAAGACATGGATATCCGCGAGCTCATTAATGAAAACGAGGAGACAAAAAAGGAATTTCGTTCACATATGAAAAAATTGGCCAAGTACGGGAAGGCCAATCAGATGTTTATTTACAAAGATCCAGATGCTAATTTGAAACATTTAGAAATCTCCACGAAATGTAATCTGCTGACAAATATGAACTTAACGGTGATCAGGGATGTCACAGAGAAAATGGAGATGGAAGAACAACTGAGAAAATCAGATACCTTGAACGTTGTTGGAGAGCTTGCTGCAGGAATTGCACATGAAATCAGAAACCCAATGACCGCATTGAAGGGATTCATTCAACTACTGGAAAACAGCATGGAAAAAACAGATGGCGGCCAAGAAATGTATTTCAATGTCATTTCTTCAGAGCTGAAGCGGATTGAATCCATTATCACTGAGTTCCTGGTCCTGGCTAAACCGCAGGCAATTCATTATCTCGAATATGATGTGAGAAAAATCATGACAGACACAATCGAGCTCCTGAATGCACAGGCATTGATGCATGGGGTGGAATTCGAAGTACACCTTGAAGAAGATCTTCCGTCAATCTTCTGTGAGCCGAACCAGCTCAAACAGGTATTTATCAACATCATAAAAAATGCGATTGAGGTCATGCCAAAAGGTGGTACGATTACAATCCACATGAACAAAGCAGATCAGGATGCTATCAAGATTTCCATTCAGGATGAAGGTTCGGGCATTCCACACGATAAGATCAGGAAGCTTGGCGAACCATTCTACACGACAAAGGATAGGGGGACTGGTTTGGGATTGATGGTCAGCTTTAAAATCATCAAAGAACATAAAGGCCATGTGGAGGTAAAAAGTGCATTGGGGAAAGGGACGACCTTTCATATCACGCTTCCAACTACATAATGAGGGCCATTGTTTTTCCTGATACTATATCAGGATTTTTTTTTTGGAATTGATTGACATGATCATCTAATTAGATTAACATCTAATTAGATGATCATTTAAAAAGGTGTTGATTTTGAAATGCAGCTGGATAAAATAGTTTCCTTCCATAAAGCTATGGGGGATCCGACAAGGATAAGGATTATAAGTCTTCTTGCACAAGGACCGCTCCACGGCCAGGCAATTGCAGGAAAGCTGGGGCTTACCCCTCCTACGATTTCACATCACTTGAGCAAACTGAGGGATATTAGCCTCGTCTATCAACGCAGGGATAAGAATACGATCTATTACCAATTGAATCAAAAATTATTGAAGCAGCACTCAAATGCATTATTGACTTATTGTCTTGAGGATAAGGGGGAAGAGGAACCGATGGATAAGTTATTGAAAGAAAAGCAGGCAGTCATTAATAACTTCTTTACCAAAGATGGAAAGCTGAAGTCCATACCGGCACAAAGGAAAAAGAAATTATATGTCTTTGAACATATTGTAAGCGGACTTGAAAAAGGGAGAAAATATCCCGAAAAAGAAATCAATGAATATATTAAAAAGTTTCATGAAGACTTCGCAACAATCCGAAGGGAATTCATCATCAATCATTACATGTACCGTGAAAACGGAATCTATGAGTTAAACCCAACGGAAATGTGGGCAAAGACAGAGGGATGATAGAATTTATCGACAACCATTGGGAGCAAAGGGAAATAGAATTAGGAATCATGAATTCCAATCCCGCCTATAATTTACTTGTCAATGGCAGAGAAGTATTATCAGAGGATGATATTCAAAAGGAATATGAAGAAAGTAAGAAGCTGAAAACGGAGAGATATTTGGTAAAAATCGATGGAAAAGCGCTTGGCGTCATAGATTTCTGCCCATTGAATCTGAATGATCAAATGCCATGGCTCGGTCTACTAGTCATGCATCGTTCCGTTCAAGCAAATGGGCTTGGAAAAGAAGTCTACATTGAATTTGAGAAGCAGCTGAAGAAGAGGAACTTCAATGTAATCAGATTAGGTGTCATTGAGGGAAATAAGAAAGCATGCGGATTTTGGAAGTCGATCGGATTTTCCCCATACGACGAAAAGATGCTGAATGGGAAAGCAATCTATTGTTTTCAAAAGGATATTAATCGATAGAGAGAATAATTAAGAAACAAAAGAACCATACCAGACAAGTTCTGGCATGGTTTTCTGATTATTGAAGTTCTGAAAACAGTTGTGAAATTGAATCCTTATAATCAGGCTTCAATATCCCATTCTCTGTAATAATGGCTGTGATCAAATGGCCGGGAGTGACATCAAAAGCGGGGTTAAACACCCTCGCATCGGCAGGGGCAGAAGGAATACCGCTGAAATGAGTAATTTCCTCTGCCTTTCTCTCTTCAATCGGAATCTCTTTTCCTGTTTCGATGCTTAGATCAAAAGTTGAAGAGGGAGCGGCCACGTAAAATGGTATTTGGAATGCTTGAGCAAGCAAGGCGAGTCCAAATGTGCCAATTTTATTGGCAGTGTCTCCATTGCGGGCAATTCTGTCTGCACCGACAATGATGGCTTTTATATTTTTTTCCTGAATGGTATAAGCAGCCATGCTGTCTGTGATCAATGTGGCATCCACGCCTGACTTTAGCAGCTCCCATACCGTAAGCCTTGCACCTTGGAGAAGAGGCCTTGTTTCACAGGCGAACACTTTGAATTGCTTACCTTTCTCCATAGCAATATGGAAAGGCGCCAGAGCCGTCCCGTATTTTGCCGTGGCAATCGACCCGGCATTGCATATCGTCATCACCGGATGGGAAGGATCAAGCAATGTAAGAGCATTCTCTCCAATTTTCCGGCACATATCCTCGTCTTCTGCCTGGATTTTGATGGCTTCATGCAGTAATTCGGTCTTTGCTTCATTGACACTGCTCGATTGGAGAGCAAGGTGATAGAGCCTTTCGAGAGCCCAGGATAAATTCACGGCAGTGGGCCTGCTTGAAAGTAAATATTCTTTGTCTCTTTCCAATTGACTGAAGAAGACTCCTAATTCATCAGTTTCATATTTTAAGGCAGCCATTGCCAGTCCGAATGCCCCAGCGATTCCTATGGCAGGCGCGCCTCTCACTTTTAGTGTCAAAATGGCTTCAAACACATCCTCTATCTCAAAGAGATCCAGATATTCCTCTTTATGTGGAAGCTCCTGCTGATTAAGGATAGAAAGTCTATTATCCTGCCATTGAATTGAAGTTGGGATGTGGAACGATGTATTTGCATTCATGATTGTCTACTCCTTATTAATTGCCGCATATGCGGCAGTTTCTGAAAGAAGGGGAAGAATGGACTCTGGCCCTATATGATGTCCCCTTGTTTTGATAAACGCCCTGCCTAATTGCAGACTCGCTTTTTTCGCATTGATACGAAGGTCATTATCGAAAATACCATCCAGATCTTCGACATGGGCTAAGCCAATGGTTCTTCTGATCAATTCACATCCAGCGAAACCGATGGCATCCTGGAATATTTTCTTAAGAACGAAATCCAGGTAACCCTCTACTTCTGTATATTTTTCTCTGCTTTCTTTTCTCCAAAGATCAGAATATGTCTTTTCAAATGTATTCCATGCATCCACAATATACCCTGAAATCAATCTTTCTTTATCTTTTGGATTAGAAAGAAGCTGGAAAATTAGATTGGCAAAAAACTGTCCGATATCAAATCCGATGGGACCGAAGAAAGCAAATTCTGGGTCGATTACTTTCGTCGTGTACTGATCGGTGAAAATGCTGCCAGTATGCAGATCACCATGGATAAGTGCTTCACTTTCAGTAAGGAAACATTTCTTGAGTTTTGCCGCTTCAAGCTTCAGTGTAAAATCATTCCATAGAGTCTGAACATCATCATATAGTTCAGGTTCGAAGTCATTTGTGTCACTGTTGAAGAATGGATCTGTAAATACCAAGTCTTCTGATATTTTACAGAGCTCAGGATTAGAAAACTTTTGAGCCAGGATTTTCTTCGCAGGCGGTTCAAGATAAAAATCAGAAGTGTAGAATAATGTCTTGGCTAAGAATTCTCCGAGGTGCTCTGGAAGATGCGGGTATTCTTCTCCGGCTATCAATCCTTTTCTAGTTATTTTCAATGATGATAGATCTTCCATTACGGTAATGGCGAGGTCATCATTTGTATAATAAATTTCCGGAACGAATTGAGGGACATGTTCTTTATACAATTTCAATGCATCTGCTTCGATTTTCGCTCGATTAAGTGTCAGAGGCCAGCTTTCTCCCACCACTTTTGCATAAGGCAGGGCTTGTTTGATGATGCAGCTTTTTCCACTTTGTGGTTCTGTCACCTGAAAAACGAGGTTCAGGTTGCCATCCCCGATTTCATTGCAAGTGAGAATGCTGTCTTTTTTGAAAAAATCCAATTCTTTTAATAAGTTGATTGCTCTGCTTGTAGTCAACGGTTCATAAATTTTAGTTTTAGATATTGCCACTGTCATGACCTCCAATTTTTTTGAGGCCTTCCATAAAAATGAAAAAGCCTCTTTCTTGTGAAAGAGGCTTGAAGAATAAGCTTCGCACCTCTTATCTGCCAGAAAGAATCGTCTTTCTGTTGGAATTAGCACCGTGCCTTGCGGAAAAATATCCGGCGCAAATAATTAATTGCGCCCCGTTTTACAACGGAATTACGGTCGGTTGCTGGGCTTCATAGGGCCAAATCCCTCAGCCAGCTCTTGATAAGAGTAAAAGTATGGAATTGTTAAAAATTACTGAAAATAATCGCTTGCTGAGAATCATAACAAGAAAAAAATCCCTTTGTCAATAAAATTTTGAAAAATTTCAAACAACTATTTTTAATAAAACTCAGGCAGACGGTCCTCGAAGATTGGTATTTGCTTTCTTACTTTTTCTACAAGGGACAAGTCGATTTCTGCTATGACAAGCTCTTCTTCTTGTGAACCTTCTGCCACTATTTCTCCCCAAGGGTCGATGATCAAAGATTGGCCGGCAAATTTATTATTTGGGTCGTCACCGCACCTGTTGCAGGCAATGACGAAGCATTGATTTTCAATTGCCCGCGCAGTCAACAGGGTTTTCCAATGTGCGGCTCTGGCTAGTGGCCATTCCGCTGAGACAAATAAAGCTTTTGCCCCCTCCATGGCGTGTTTGCGTATCCACTCGGGAAAACGAATATCATAGCAGATAAACCCAGCAAAGATTTCATCATAGAGAGTGAAGAGTCCATCTGATTTCCCGCCGACCAGATGCTTATGCTCATCCATCAGTTTAAATAAATGGAGTTTACTGTATTGTTTTATGATGTCTCCATTCCGATCGGAAATGAACATGGTGTTGAAATGACCCTCCTCAGTCTCCTTGGCTGTAGAGCCTCCGATGATATCGAAGTGGTGTTCCTTTGCTTTCTCGCTGATGAATCCGGCGAGATCATTTCCTTCAGGGTCGCCGATTTCATCGAGCCGTCCAAGGTCATAGCCGGTCATCCATAATTCTGGCAAGACAATTAAATCACATTTTTGTTCAGCTGCTTTCTCGATCCACTTCTTAGCATTCTTAACGTTTTGTGCTGGATTGCCAAAGGCTATATCGATTTGTAGACAGGCTATTTTAAGCTTCATGATATTTCCCCTTTATGAATAGTTTGAAAATTTTTTCTTTACAAGCTGCTTTTTCCGTTATATCATTTGTGACTAGATTTTTAAAGTCGAAATTTTCATAAATAGAGGGTGAAACGTTTGAAAGAATTCAAGCAGTCTCAATTATTGAAGTCTCTCCCAAAGCAATTTTTTGCTTCGCTCGTGGAAAAAGTCGGGAAATCAGCGGCAGAAGGCCATGACATCATTAACTTAGGACAGGGGAATCCCGATCAGCCTACACCTGACCATATCGTGGCTAAATTGAAGGAAGCATCAGAGAATCCATTGAACCATAAATATTCGCCTTTCCGCGGGAATAGTTACTTAAAAGAAGCTGCAGCTGCGTTTTACAAAAGGGAGTATGGAGTTGAGTTAGATCCAGAAAAAGAGGTAGCAGTTTTATTTGGCGGAAAAGCTGGGCTCGTAGAGATTCCAGTGTGCATTTTGGACCCGGGCGACACATTGCTTGTTCCTGATCCAGGGTATCCGGACTACTGGTCAGGGGCTGCCATGGCTCGCGCTCATATGGCAGCGATGCCGCTGAAAGAAGAGAACGGCTTTCTTCCGGACTTCTCGGAAATTCCTGAAAGCACAGCAAAAGAAGCAAAATTGATGTTTTTGAATTATCCTAATAACCCTACCGGAGCGGTGGCAGATTTAGATTTCTTTGAAGAAACTGTTCGATTTGCAGAAAAAAATGATATATGCGTTGTACATGATTTTGCTTATGGCGCCATAGGTTTTGATGGTGAAAAACCAGTAAGTTTCCTGCAGGCAGAAGGAGCCAAAGATGTTGGCATTGAAATTTATACCCTTTCTAAAACTTATAATATGGCAGGATGGAGAGTAGGTTTTGCAGTAGGAAATAGTGATGTGATTGAGTCCATCAATTTATTGCAGGATCATCTTTATGTAAGCTTATTTGGTGCAGTGCAGGAAGCTGCAGCATCTGCACTGCTCGATTCGCAGGAGTGTGTGGAACAAATGGTGGAGATGTACGAAAGCAGAAGGGATGCTTTCGTTCAGGGATTGAAAGGAATTGGATGGGATGCAGCAGTTCCTAAAGGTTCTTTTTTTGCCTGGCTGAAAGTCCCTGAAGGATACACTTCAGAAGAGTTTTCCGACCTTCTTCTCACAGAAGCAAAAGTGGCAGTAGCTCCTGGAATAGGTTTCGGAAAATGGGGTGAAGGCTATGTCCGCGCTGGGCTTTTGACCAGTGAAGAAAGACTTAAGGAAGCAGCAGAAAGAATAAAAAAAGTAGGTTTATTTATAAAAAAAGATTGACAGGAAAAGATTTCCCTGTCATAATCACAAATGATTTTAATATTTTTTAATAATCAAACAATTAAATGAATGTTTTTCTTATCAAGAGCAGGCGGAGGGACGAGCCCGATGAAGCCCGGCAACCGACCTGGAGGATATCTGTCTTCCTTCAGGCACGGTGCTAATTCTTGCAGCTATAGGCTGAGAGATAAGAAGATGTTAATTTCTAACCTCTTCTTATCGGAGAGGTTTTTTGCTGTTCAGGAATGGATTCAACTACAGACAGCTACTGAAAAACAGCGAAAGGAAGAGTGAAATGACTGAAATCATAGCATCTTACAGAGTTTTGGGCCGTCCTGGCTCGTTTGAAAAAAAAGCAGAGGAAATCGCCCTGGGACTGACAGTCGGCACTTGGACCAGCCTTCCCGAACTTGAGCAGGAACAGCTGAAAAAACATAAAGGAAGGACCGTTTCTGTGAAAGAGCATAAGGGCGCGAACGGGGATGAAGTCATAGCAGATATATCCATCGCTTACCCGGCCCTTAATTTCTCCGCAGATCTGCCGGCTATTTTGACCACTGTATTCGGGAAATTGTCATTGGATGGAAAAATCAAATTGATCAATCTTGACTTCTCAACCGAATTAAAGAAGCATTTTCCCGGACCGCGATTTGGGATCGAAGGGATTAGAGAGGTACTGAATGTATACGACAGGCCGTTATTGATGAGTATCTTCAAAGGGGTAATAGGCAAAGACCTGTCATTTTTATCCCATCAGTTGAGGGAGCAGGCAAGAGGAGGAGTCGATTTGGTCAAAGACGATGAAATCCTTTTTGACAATCCTTTGACTCCATTCGAACAACGTGTCACAGAGGGGAAGAAAGTTCTCGAAGAAGTATATAGGGAAACGGGGCATAAAACGCTTTATGCAGTGAATTTGACCGGCAGGACTTCAGGACTGAGGGATAAGGCAAGAAAAGCAAAAGAACTTGGGGCGGATGCACTGCTCTTTAATGTCTTCACCTACGGGCTTGATGTCCTCCAGGAATTAAGGGAGGATGATGAAATTGCCCTGCCTCTAATGGCACATCCATCCTTCAGTGGTGCGTTTACAAGTTCAAACATATACGGTGCTTCTCATTCATTGTTCCTCGGTAAATTATTGAGGGTCGCCGGAGCTGATTTTTCACTGTTCCCCTCTCCTTATGGAAGTGTCGCCTTGGAAAAGTCATCAGCCCTTTCAATCAAACATGATCTGCTGGAACAAAATGAATTCAAACGGACCTTCCCGGTGCCATCAGCCGGAATCCATCCCGGTCTTGTTCCCCTTTTGATTGAGGATTTCGGAATAGATTCCATCATAAATGCAGGCGGCGGTGTTCACGGACATCCTGATGGTGCTTGTGGTGGAGGAAAAGCCTTCAGACAGGCAATTGATGCGGTACTGGCAGGCAGGAGCCTTGAAGAAGACTGTGCAGCAAGTCCGGAACTGGCTAAAGCTTTAGGAAAATGGGGAAGCCCGGTGGAGTCCAAATGAGAAGGACAATTGTATTTTGTGATTTCGATGGAACCGTGACTGAAAATGATAATATTATCTCCATTATGAAAGAGTTTGCCCCAGAGGAATGGATCGCGTTAAAAGATGCAGTCCTTTCACAAGAAATATCCATACAGGAAGGGGTAGGGAAAATGTTTTCACTTCTTCCCTCCCATTTAAAACAGAACATCATTTCTTATTTGGAGCAAAGTGTTCGGATCAGGCCGGGATTCCCGGAATTGCTGCAATTCTGCAGGGAGAGGGATATACCGTTCTACATTGTGAGCGGAGGAATGGATTTCTTCGTCCATCCATTACTCAAACGATTTGATTCGATTTCAGGGATCTATTGCAATCAAGCGGATTTTAAGGGTGAAAGAATTCGGATTGATTGGCCGTATACCTGCGGGGAGGAATGCTCAGGCGAGTGCGGATGCTGCAAGCCGACGATCATAAATCAATTAAGCACGGAAGGAGATTTCAAGGTTGTGATTGGAGATTCCATTACAGACTTAAAAGCGGCGTATGCTGCAGACTTTGTACTTGCCAGAGATTTTCTTGCTAAAAAATGCGAAGAGCTTGCCATCCCACATGAAACGTTTGATACATTCCATGATTGTGCTTCGATTTTATCGAAATTGGAAGGAGTGGGGGTATGATTGATTTGAATGAAAAATGGAATGAACTTGCTGACATCAAAGATGAACTCGCAGCACGGGATTGGTTCATGGGTACGAGCGGAAATCTATCGATTAGAGCTGATAAAAATATCAATGGCTTTCTTGTGACCGCCAGTGGAAAAGATAAAAGAAAAAGAACTGCTGAGGATTTTCTCTTAGTGGATTTTGAAGGAAGACCCATTGGTGATACCGTTCTCACTCCTTCAGCGGAGACGCTCCTTCATTGTGAGATTTATAGAAGTACAGAAGCAGGATGCAGCCTTCATGTTCATACTGTTGCTAATAATGTGGTCTCTGAAATTTATGGGGATGAAGGGGTAATCGTCTTTCAGGGCCAGGAATTGATCAAGGCATTCGGACTCTGGGATGAAAACGCAGCTTTGACCATCCCGATCATTCCTAACCACGCCCATATTCCTGAGCTTGCAAAGGAATTTCAACAACATATTCATGGGGATAAAGGTGCTGTATTAATTCGAAACCACGGAATCACCGTATGGGGAAAAGACGGCTTTGAAGCTAAAAAATTGCTGGAAGCATGTGAATTTATTTTCCAATATCATCTTTCACTTATACAAATTAAAAATGCCATTCAATTTCCAAAACAAACATTATCTATATAGGGGGAAATATAAATGACAACTATTAAAATTCAAGGAAGCGGAAAAGTAATTGATAATCAGGAAGAAGTCGTTCAATTCTTGGAAGAGCAAGGCGTTATTTATGAAAATTGGGATATTGCAAAACTACCCGCAGCCCTTCAGGAGAAGTTTATATTAAGTGATCAAGAAAAAGAGGAGATCCTTGCAGTTTTTAATGATGAAATCAAGGATATTTCTGAGAGAAGGGGATACCAAGCGCAGGATGTCATTTCCTTATCTGAAGCCACTCCCAATCTTGAACAGCTTTTGGAAAACTTCAATCGCGAGCATCATCATACAGATGATGAGGTGCGGTTCATCGTAAGCGGCCATGGGGTATTCGTTATTCAAGGAAAGGATGGAGACTTTTTTGAAGTTCATTTAAATCCAGGGGATCTAATTTCTGTACCTGAAAATATCCGCCATTATTTTACATTGTCTGATGATCTTAATGTTGTTGCTGTAAGGATTTTTGTCACCCAGGAGGGCTGGGTGCCGATTTATGAAAATACTTCTGTCAATGTCTGATTTAGAATAAAGCTAAGAACAAAAGTGCAAGCGCCTCAGTCAGCCCCGACCAGCATAAGACGAAACTCGAAGGAAATCCTGATTTCCGTAGAGGTGCGGCATATGACTCGAGGGGCTAGGCGCTGGAGCTGGACGTTGATTATCTTCTTTCAAAGTTATCCACAAGGTAGCAATTTTATAAATTCCTAAGCGAAAAACAAGCCCAGGGGATTTCCATGGGCTTGTTTGAATTTCTATTTTTCATCATTTTTCATCTATGATAGTATCTTTATTCTTGCGCCACTCAATGTATTTCGCCAAATCAGGGTCGATCTGTGTAAAAAGGAGACCTAAAACAGCGACATCGTCGACAATCCCCAGTCCTGCTATAAAATCTGGAACGACATCAATAGGTGAGACAAAATAGACAAGACCGACGACAATCGTAATGAGCGTACGATAAGGAATATCTTTATATTCGCCTTTAGCCCAGGATTTTAAGAGCTGAAAAGTAATTTGCAATTTATGCCATACGCTTGAAAGAGTCGTTTTGTTGCTGAGGGCTTTTTTCTCAGCTTTTGTCATTAATTGAACTGTTTTATCCTTATCTTTCAAATGTTCCTGCGCGTCCGTTTTAAATAGTCGAAAAGCAAGTTTACCCAGCATCCATCTTTTCATGGCTTCACCGCCTTTTTAATACTAATTTCCCTCCAATTAATTTTCTTAAACAAAAAGTCGTTTAGTGCAAGGATGTGGGTGAGTAAATTGTCGTATTATGGCAAAAGATGAGAAGCTTTGTCTATTATTGCGAATCTATTTACTTTTCTGAATAATATTGGGATAATGCTCAAGTAAACAAAATCTCGAGTGTCGAAATATATAGTTGGAGGGTATTAATCGTGATCGGAAAGACAGATAACAAAAACCATTATATGGCTCAAATTCAATTGAAAAGGGACGAAATGATTCAGCTGGGCCTGGAATTTGGACTGGCATCAAAGCAAACGGTTGCATGCAGCCAGGAGCTGGACTCACTTTTAAATGAATACAACCGATATATTTTATCATTGAGAAAAAGACAAAACCCCAAACATTCAATCAAAAGATTCCTCACCATGACATTCTTCATTAATAAAACCGGTGCGTTCAAGAAGAAAATCCTTCTTTAAAGCCGCACTTCCTTTTTTGTGATCGGAAAACCTATTGTCACCTTTGTTCCTTTACCTAATTCACTGGATACTTCAATGCTTCCGTTGAAAGATTGGACAATTCTTTTACATACAGCTAATCCAAGTCCCGTACCACCATCTTTAGAGGTGAAAAACGGATTAAAGATCCTCTGGAGGTCCTCATCGGAAATGCCTGAACCAGTGTCCATGATATCAATATAGCCTGTCATATTTTGAATGTAGAGTTTAATGGTCAACGTACCGCCATCCATCATAGATTCAAAAGCATTCTTGGAGACATTCATGATCACCTGCTTGATTTGATCTTTTGAACAATACACTTCGATAGGCGATACTTCCATCTCATAGTAATATTCTATTGTTTTCAGGTTCGCTTCTGAACGGATGATAGGATTCAGATCAAGCAGGATATCTCTTAAATCGCAATTCTCAGCCGTATGGATAGAGGGTTTTCCTAATATAAGGAACTCACTTACAATTTGATTGATCCGCAAGACTTCTTTATTTATGATCGAAAAATAAAATTGGTCTTGAGAGTTATCGTATTTCTCAGCTAACAGCTGAATCAGCCCTTTAATTCCTGTTAATGGATTTCTTATTTCATGGGCAGTGCTTGCTGCAAGGGTGCCTACAAGCTCAAGCTTTTGGGCGTCGTTTTCAATTTTCTCCAGTCTGGATCTCTTTCCGATTCTGTAATTCCTGAAAAGCAGGAAGATGATATGCATGATGAATTCAGAAATGAGAAAGAAGAATAGGGTTGAAATGAAAGCTTCATTTTTAAATTCATTATTAACAGCTACAGAAATGATCCATGGCGCTGTTGAAATTTCATCACTCACCCATTGTTGACTGCTTTCCTCTAGAGCTGGTCCTGCCTTAAGAATTACCTCTTGATTGGAATTCATGAATTTGATTGTTTCGCCAGGTGTAAGCATGCTGATAAGATTTACAACATAATCTGCACGGATATGTCCGATTAGATATCCTTTAATATCATCGCCGCTCACAATTGGAGTGATAATTGAAAAAACGGGCATGGACTGATTATTGCTTTCTGCTTTATCAGAAATGCTGGTTTTCCCAGTTAAATGGGCCAATGTGAAGGTTTCGTTGCCCCGAAGGCTCTTATTGATGAGATGATTATTTGAACCATATTTAATCACCCCATCGCTGTCAGCATAATATAATCCAGCATATCGCGAGTCTTTTTCTTGAAGGTTATTCAAAACAACATTCAGGGATTCCCTTGAAGGTGCCGATTCCGAAAATGTCATGGATAATGTTTCGAGCCTAATCTTTGTTTCATGAAAGAGCCCTCCTAACTGATGCTGATGTATCGTTGCAATCCACTCAGCGTGGGCTTCAGCTTTTTTAAACTGTTTTTTGTATGTATAATGCCCAAAGACTGCTGTTCCTGCCAAGGATGGAAGGATGGCAATCATCAGGTAGATAATGACTTTATTCCGATAGGTTTTCATAAAGCCATGAATCCTCCAAATCTTAAAAAATATATTCAAATAGTCCAAACCTTATTATACCAAAATATGATAGTCTCATAATAAGAGAATCTGAATTTGCTGAACATTTTTAAAGAATTGTTTGAGGAGGATTTTTGGTTAAATGGAAAAAATCATTATTCTTGAAACAAGTGACATCCATGGAAGCGTCCTCCCATTGTCATATGCGGACAATTCCTATGCAGAAAAGGGACTGGTGAAGATTGCTTCAATCATCAAGAGATTAAAGTCAGAATTTGAAAATGTACTATTGATAGATAATGGAGATTTGATCCAAGGGACGCCATTAACCTATCATTATGTGAAATTCCTTAAGAATAAACAAAATCCGATGATTAAACTGCTGAATTATTTGGAATATGATGCTGCAGTGATTGGCAATCATGAATTCAATTACGGGATGGCTGTATTGAATAGAGCGGTCAGCGAGTCCAATTTCCCTTGGCTGTCAGCAAATATATGCCATGGGACCACGAAGGAAACTTATTTCGGGAAGCCGTATATGACGAAAAGGTTTGCCAATGGAATCAAGGCGGCAGTGCTTGGACTGACAACGCATTATATCCCGAATTGGGAAAATCCTGACCATATAAGAGAGCTGTATTTCGAGGACGCCCTGCTGGCCGCGAAGCGATGGGTGGACTACATCCATGAAGTGGAATCACCGGATCTCCTCATTGTTTCTTATCATGGCGGATTTGAAAATAGTGTTGTAAATGGCATCCCTACTGAAACCTATACAGGTGAAAATCAGGCGTATCGGATCTGTATGGAAGTAGATGGAATCGATATTTTGTTAACTGGACACCAGCACAGGGAATTGACAGAGGAGATAAATGGAGTGACTGTTATCCAGCCTGGCTGCAATGGAGAAAAACTCGGTAAAGCCGCAATCGAATTGGAAAAAAAGAGTGGAAACTGGTCTGTTGTTAATAAAACGCCAGAAATACTTGATGTCCAAAATGAAAAAGCGGATTGTCATGTCGTCGGACTCATTGAAGAGTATGAAAAAAAGACGCAGGAATGGCTTGATGAAGAGATTGGAAAGATTAAAGGAAATATGCTGATGCATGATCCTTTTAGGGCAAGGATGGAAGAGCATCCCCTCATTGAATTCATCAATAAAGTTCAGATGGAAGCAACGGGTGCTCCCATTTCCAGCACTGCTCTATTTTCGAACGATTCCCTTGGCTTCCCAAGCAAGGTGACCATGCGCGACCTTGTTTCGAACTATATTTATCCGAATACATTAATCGTCTTATTATTGAAAGGTCAGGACATTAAAGATGCACTGGAAAGATCTGCTTCCTATTTTTCCATTGCTGAAAATGAGGAGATAACTGTAAACCCTGCATTCTCTTATCCTAAACCACAGCATTATAACTATGACATGTGGGAAGGGATAGAATATATCATAAACGCCGCCAAACCAATAGGGGATAGGATCGAATCATTGCACTTTCAAGGAAGGCCACTAAGTATGAAAGCGGAGTATGAGGTAGTAATGAATAATTACCGTGCGGGCGGCGGCGGGGATTATAAAATGTTTAAAGGAAAGCAGATGAAAAAAGAAATTCAGATGGATATGCCTGAACTCCTGGCTGAGTATTTCATCAAACATGGCACAGTGAAGGCTGCAGTGAATCATAATTGGAAGGTCGTCAACCAACCATGAGGAGCGTAAAGGCTGAGTTTATTGACATTGTTCTTCAAAATCCATTATAATTATTTTGAAATTGAGATATTTTTCGATTAAAAGGATATGATGAATGATGTCTAATGAAAATGATGTACAGAAATCCCTGAAGCTTTTTATCGTCCTTTCCAGGGCTTATAAAGCATTGAATGAACAAGTCGATCATTTTATTTATAAAAATGGCCTTAATCCTACAGAGTTTGCTGTGCTCGAACTTCTTTATCACAAGGGAGATCAGCCTTTGCAGCAAATTGGAGGAAAGATACTTCTAGCAAGCGGAAGCATTACGTACGTGGTGGATAAGTTAGAGAAGAAGGAATTGATCCGTCGTGTGGCATGTCCGAATGACAGGCGTGTGACTTATGCCCAGATCACTGACCAAGGAAAAGAGTTCATCCATAGCATCTTCCCGGAACATGAGAAGAGAATCGATGAACTGGTTTCAGTCCTCTCAGACGAAGAAAAAAATCAATCAATTGAATTGTTAAAGAAATTAGGCCTTTCCATTAAAGATTTTTAATGAAAAATCTCCAATCTGACGGATATTTTATCCACAGGATGGGGATTTTTTTGATTTTGAAGGAAGTTCCTGCACGAATGTAGAAATAACATACTTTGGGATTCTCTAACAAGGGTTCTGATAATAAATGCTAAGGGGTGTTTTTTAATGAGCTTTAAAGATTATACATATAAAAGACCTGATTTCAATGAAATCGAAGCGAGATTCAAAGATGCGGTCAAGTCTTTCAAAGAAGCACAGACCGTAGAAGAACAGAGTGAAGCAATGAATGCTGTCAATGATATCAGAAATGATGTAGGGACCATGTTCAACCTATGTTATATCCGGCATACAATCGATACGAACGATGAATTCTACAAAGAAGAACAGGATTATATGGATGAATTGGCTCCTAAACTTGAAGCTTTCGTAGCTGAGTACTACGAAGCACTAGTTCAGTCGAAGTTCAGGGAGGAGCTTGAACAAAAATGGGGAAGCCAGCTATTTGACCTGGCAGATGCTCAGCTGAAGACATTCTCTCCTGACATTATTCCGCTATTGCAAAAGGAGAATAAGCTTTCCTCAGAATATACAAAGCTTACAGCATCGGCAAAAATCGAATTTGAAGGGGAAGAACGGACGCTGGCACAGCTTGAGCCATTTTCCCAATCAAAAGATCGCGGGATGAGAAAAAAAGCTACTGAAGCAAAATACGGCTTTTTTGCTGAACATGAAGAAAAGTTTGATGAAATCTATCATGAACTCGTTCAAGTCAGACATGAAATCGCCAAGACTCTCGGATATAAAAATTTCGTGGAGCTTGGCTACTACAGGATGGCCCGGACAGACTACAATGCAGAAATGGTTAAAAAATTCAGGGATCAAGTGAAAGAATATATTGTTCCCCTTGCTGTCTCCCTTAGAAAAAGGCAGGAAGAACGAATCAATGTCGACACATTGAAATTTTACGATGAAGGATTCCAATTCCTTTCCGGAAATGCTGTTCCAAAAGGCTCGCCTGAATGGATCATTGGGAATGGAAAGGGAATGTATGAAGAGCTTTCTGAAGAAACAAAAGAATTTTTCCATTTTATGATCGACAACGATTTAATGGACCTCGTTGCTAAAAAAGGAAAAGCGGGTGGAGGCTACTGCACGTATATTGAGAATCATAAATCACCCTTCATTTTCTCCAATTTTAATGGGACATCCGGGGATATCGATGTATTGACCCATGAAGCAGGGCATGCATTCCAGGTTTATTCAAGCAGGCACCATGAAATCCCTGAATATAATTGGCCGACTTACGAAGCATGTGAAATTCATTCGATGAGCATGGAGTTCTTCACCTATCCGTGGATGGAAAAATTCTTCCAAGAAGATACGGACAAATATAAATTCTCTCATTTAAGTGAAGCGCTTCTGTTCCTTCCATACGGGGTGGCAGTCGATGAGTTCCAGCATTTTGTCTATGAGAATCCTGAAGCAGCTCCAGCAGACAGAAAGCAGGCATGGAAGGATATCGAAAAGAAATATTTGCCGCATCGAGACTATGACGGCATCGAATATCTGGAAAATGGCGGATTCTGGCAGAAGCAAAGCCATATTTATAATTCTCCATTCTATTATATCGATTACACACTAGCGCAAATCTGTGCGTTTCAATTCTGGAAGAAATCGATGGAGCAATTTGATGATGCATGGAATGATTATGTTCACCTCTGCAAACAAGGTGGAAGCAAATCATTTACAGGCCTTGTGAAGGAAGCAAAATTAATTTCCCCATTCCAGGATGGCTGCGTCAAGTCAGTCATCGGTACGATTGAGGAATGGCTGAATTCAGTGGATGATAAACTACTATAAATACTGTCTATAAAGAAAAAGGCTGGCCTATTACGGACCAGCCTTTTGCCATTCATGATGATTGAACTTTTATTTCGTCATTTTCCACGAATATTGACAAGGTTGTGATTTCAGGGTGGTCTAGAATAACATCTGCGATTTTATCTTCAAGCTGCTCTTGAATCACCCTGCGAAGCGGACGCGCACCGAAGGAAGGGTGGTAGCCGAGTTCTGCAAGTTTTTCTTTCACTTCCTGCTCCACTTTAAAGGATATGCCTTGTTCTTCGGCTGTTTCCAATAGCTCCTCCAGCATGATATCGACAATTTTAAGAAGATCTTCTTTTTCTAATCCATTGAATTCAATGATGCTGTCAATTCGATTTAAGAATTCCGGTTTAAAGAAGCTTCCCAATGAATCGAGGATGCTGGTTTCTTTTAGTGCATTATTTTTCTCAAAGCCAACCGTGATCGTTTTTTCTACAGCACCGGCGTTGCTTGTCATAATAATGACGGAATCTTTAAAACTGACCGTCCTGCCCTGGCTGTCTGTTAATCTGCCATCTTCCATGATTTGCAGGAACATATGCTGTACATCTGGATGAGCCTTTTCAATTTCATCAAGAAGTATGATGGAATAAGGATTCCTGCGTACTTTTTCTGTTAACTGTCCTGCTTCTTCGTGTCCAACATATCCTGGAGGGGAACCAATCAATTTAGAGACGCTGTGCTTCTCCATGAATTCACTCATATCGAATCTGATCATACTATCCTCAGTACCGAATAATTCCTTAGCCAATGTCTTCGTTAATTCTGTCTTTCCCACTCCAGTAGGCCCAACGAATAGGAAGGAGCCTATTGGACGGTGTTTAGATTTCAATCCTGCCCTGCTTCGGCGGATTGCTTTTGCCACTTTTTCTACTGCCTCTTTTTGGCCGATGACATTTTCGGCTAAATTACCAGCTAAATTCTTCATCTTTTCTTGATCAGAAGATTGAATTTTTCCGACTGGAATACCGGTCTTCATTTCTATGATTGTTTCAATATCCTGGATGGATACAGCAGGCTTTTCGCTTGGCGATTCCTCTGTTGAGCTAAGCGATTGATGGATTCTTTCTTCTTCATCCCTTAAGGCAGCGGCAATTTCGTAGTTTTCATCTTTCAGTGCTTTTTCCTTCTCAAGAGTTATGGCACGAAGACGTTCTTCCGCAGCAATACGGTCTGGTGCTTCAATGGTTAAATTGAGTTTGGATCCCGCTTCATCCATCAAATCAATTGCTTTATCCGGTAAGAATCGGTCTTGAATATATCGGTGTGATAAGTTGACACATGCCTTTAGGACCTCATCTGAAAACTCTACGCCATGGAAGGACTCATATTTTTCCCGGATGCCCTTTAAGATCTCAAGGGCTTCTTCAACGGATGGTTCGTGTACATGCACCGGCTGGAAGCGGCGTTCCAACGCAGGATCTTTTTCAATTTGGCGATATTCATTTAAAGTAGTCGCACCAATCAATTGAAGTTCTCCGCGTGCAAGAGCTGGCTTAAGGATATTACCTGCATCCATTGATCCTTCAGCAGAGCCCGCTCCTACAAGAAGATGGATTTCATCTATAAATAAGATGACATTTTTTCTTGACTGGAGTTCTTGGATCAACTGTTTCATACGTTCTTCAAATTGTCCGCGGATGCCTGTGTTGGCCACTAATGAAGCCACATCGAGCAAATATACTTCCTTATTAAGAAGTTTTTGCGGAACCTTTTTTTCTGAGATTTTTAATGCGAGTCCTTCAGCAATTGCTGTTTTCCCGACACCAGGCTCTCCGATGAGCACCGGATTGTTTTTATTTCTGCGATTAAGGATTTCAATGACTCGATTCACTTCTTTTTCACGGCCTATTACTGGATCGATCAATCCTGTTTTGGCTAAATACGTTAAATTCTTGCCAAATTGGTCAAGGAATCCATTTCCTGAGTTTGTTTGCTCTTGTCTCTCTTGCATATTTGGCTTTTGTTGTTGTTGTTTGAAAAATTCATTTAATCCTTCAATTCCTTGGAATTGGCCGAAGGAAAGCGGAGAACTGCCAAAACCGCTTCCTATTTTTTGACGTTCTTCTTTATAACAAGAGGAACAGAGGTGAAGCTGCTTTTTGTGTTCATTGATTTGAACGTTAAATTGAACAGTTGCTTGTTCTTCGTGACATTTTTGACATAGCATTGTACATTCCTCCTATATTTATCTATTAATTGACTTTGACTAACTTTGACTAATTGATTATGAGTATAATTCAAAGATCTTATGGACTCAAGAAATGTGCTTAGGTTTTTGACTAAGTTTGACCTTTGATATTTACAGTATAATTTGACCTTCTTTGACTTTCAAGTCTTTTTAATTATTTTTTTCAATTCTTAAATGAAGAACTTGTACATATGGATGAAAGGAGGGGAGGAGCTTAATTATGAAGCATTGGATTCAATCCTTTCAAATAGCAGCTGTTTATGTAGGTACTGTGGTAGGTGCAGGTTTTGCTACAGGGAAGGAAATTGTTGAGTTTTTTTCCCGATTTGGTTTCATTGGGCTTATAGGAATTTTAATGGGAGGATACTTATTTGTTGCCCTTGGAACAAAGCTGATGGAAAAATCTATAGATATCGGTGCTCAATCGTATGAAGAACTTAATACATACTTATTCGGGAAGTATTTTTCAAAAGGCATGAATATTTTAATGATGATCATGCTTTTAGGGGTCTGCGCAGTGATGCTCGCTGGCTCTGGAGCCATTTTTCAAGAGCAGCTTGGCTATCCAAAGATGGCAGGGGTTCTTTTGACTGCTGTGCTTTCATTTATAGTTATGATGCTTGGTGTGAAAGGGCTTTTTGCTGTAAACACTTTTGTTGTTCCGATGATGATTTTTTTTAACCTGTACTTATTGATGCATTCGATTCAACACCCTCACTTTCTGCAAGGATTGTTGACTATCCCTTATGCAGAGGATGGATGGAAATCGGTTGTTGCCCCTTTTTCATACACTGCTTTGAACCTGGCACTGGCTCAGGCAGTATTGGTGCCGGTTGCAGCAGAAGTTAAGAATAAGAAAGTGGTCAGGAGAGGCGGGATAATTGGCGGTCTTTTATTGACAGTCATATTATTGTCGAGCCATGCCACTCTTGTTATGCTCCCTAATGTTGACTCCTATGAAATTCCCATTGCAGTCATCATGAAGAAAATGGCATCAGAGATATATTTTATTTATATTTTCATTATCTATGGTGAAATCTTCAGTTCCGTCATCGGAAATATTTATGGGCTGGAAAAGCAGATAAGGGGGTATTTGCCGTTTAAAAGTGCTTGGCTGTATGCGCTGATCATCGCCGGAGCATTTTCTTTTGGGGTGATTAATTACGGGACCTTGCTTTCTTACTTGTATCCGATATTTGGATATATCAGTTTGGTTTTTATCATTCTATTGTGGATGAAGCCGCATAAAAATAAAGAGTGAAAGGGTGCTGATCCCTTTCACTCTTAAACGTGCTGTGCCTGAGGAGTTCTGCCTTTAGGACACTGTCATTAATTCTTTTTGATTGTTTCTGCCATTTTTACAAATGCGTCATTATAATCTGCATCTTTTTTAGAGAAGATAGTCATCTTTACGATATTGTCTTCCTTTTTTACGATATAGGCGGTAACTTGATCTGACGTATTTTCAGCCTGCATGATGGATGCATCTGAAAGCCACTGCTGATCGTTGGACGCTTGAAGTTCTTTAATATCACTGTTGACAGCTCCAAGCTGTGCTTTTGTGTTCTCTTTTAATTGTTCCATATCCGAATCAGCTGGCAGGATTTCTATTCTCATGGAAATCTTATCGTTATCTTTTAAGAAAAGCATATCTTTATTCGGTTCTTCTGCCGTTAATTCGAAATCAGGCAAAACATACATGGAGTATCCTTGGTTATCGCTATTTACAAGCTTCGCGCTTTCTTCCTTCTGTTCTCCATTCACAGTGTAAGTAAGCAGCTGCTCATTTTTTTGTTCAGTGGCAGAATCGCCCGATGATTTATCGGTATTTTCGGTCTGTACAGTTTTTGGGGTTTGATTGGTTGTCTTTCCACCACTCACTTTGTCATCCGATTGTTCTGCAGTTCCGCAGCCTGCAAGCAATAATACTCCAACTAAACTTGGCAGAATTGCTTTTCCCCATTTATTCAAGTTCATCAGCCCCTTTTTAATATTCCGCTTTTGAAGATGGATTCCTCTATGCGGTCTCTTTCTATTATTGTAGACGAAATTTTGGATGTTTGGTTGCAATTTTAGAAAAATAATCAAACTGTCCTAATTTTTTTCAATTTAACTAAAGATTATGAAGGAATTCTAAGAGGAAAATGGGTATTTTCCCCTTTTTATTTTAAAGAGAGTAAGACTTAAGTCTTTTGTTCAAAATAAAAATCCTTAAATGAATTTATATTGAGGTGAAATCATGACAAAGTCCAAACAAGAGAAAGAAAGACAATGGAATGTACGAAAGAACAGCCAGCATCCTCATGGGAAAGTTTCAACTAAAAAAGAATTGTTTGAAGATGCCAAGGATAAATAAAGTGTGGCCAGCTTTACTTAATGAGGCTGGCCGTTTTTTATATATTTTTTACTAAATCCATCTAATGCCAACTTAGGTTTACTGCATTCTTCAGCCAATCGGTTTACATGCTCCAACAGGTAATCAATATCGAGGGGAAGCAATGCCTCGTAGTTTACGCCATTTAGAATATAGTCTTTGAACTCCCATATGGTTTCCTTAATGCTAGGAGATCCGTTCAGTACAATTTTATGGAGCGCTTTTATGATTTCAGTGATAACAGAAATATCATTCTTGCCATAATGGCGGATTTGGTAAAAGCTCTTATATAAATATTCGTTGAAATCAGGCTGTTTAAGGATAAGGCGTAATTGGCCATTTTTATAAAAATAGTCACCCGGAAGTGAATGATTTGAAAGCTTGGATAAAATCAGTCCCATTTGTTCTATGCAGTCTATAGCTGTATTCGGATCATTGATCGCTGGAGAAATCGCCCTCATAGCGATTTCGGCAAGTTTGCGGATACCGAGATCAATATCTTCAATCGGTTCTTTATCAGGTCCCAATTTGATGAAGCCCAGGTACTTTTCTTTATTGATTTCACTATTGGCAGCGATAATCGGGGTGCCTTTCAGTACATATTGACCCGTTGTGTAAAGGATTTTGACCGATGCCTGATCATTATCTGCTTGATTGATGATTGCATCCCTGTCGATCCTTTGAATAAATCCTCCTTTTAAAGAGTGGAGAATATATGTGAACCTGTCCATGCGATCACTATGATCATCGGATCCTTTTTGGTTTTCTTTTATGGGCAGGGAGGTGCGTATCCTCTCGCTTGTTTTTTGGGTGATTTGATGAATGAGATTGCTCACTTTCACCCAGTTCGCCACATGATGAACAAAGTAGACGAATACAAATACGCAGATGATGGCGGCAATGACCGCAAACGATGGAGATAAATAAAACTCCTGTTTTTTCCCGCCTTTAAGTAGAAGAAGAAGGATCAAAGTATAAACATAGCTAGATGCAAAAGCAGCTAACACCCGCTGTGTAGGTGTGTCATTAATAAGGTTCTGAACAGACCGCGGGGTATATTGTGATAAAAACGTCGTCAACACGACCAGGATGGATGAGAAAGTAATGGTAGTCATCGTTAAGATCGATGACGAAATCGTACTGATGATCGTACTGGCCAAGTCGAAATCCGTCAGAAAGATAGAAGGGATGACTTTTGACTTGCCATTTGCGTATAAAGCATCGATTAGATAGGTGCCGTAAGCTAAAATGACGGCAACTAATGTATAAACGGTTGGTTTGAACCAAAAGTTCTTTTTAAAGCTTGTCCAAAAAGAGTTTGTTTTCATAGGGTCCTCCTGAAATTTCTACTATAGAAATTTCCTTAAACAAGATAGTCTAAACATCCTAATAAAAAACCTGGGCACTCAAACCGCTTTTTGAGTGCCCAGGTTCAGTAAGGATTGCTTATCCGATAATTTTATAATTTTTATGGTTTACGACTGTTTTTTCTTCAAGCTCCAGTTCTCTGTAATTTTTCATGTAAGTAAGATCAACAATTACGGAATTTTCATTTATTTTTTCTACAATTCCTTGAAGACCATCTTTAAACTCAATTACATTCCCCACTTCTGCCTTTTTCAATGATTGACCTCTCCTTTGCCATCTTTTACTAATAGTTTGCACTACTTTTTTTCATCCGTAAAGATATTTTCGCTATTTTTAGAAAACTTAGGCTTTAAAAATTTTCTTCCCTTTCCTTAAAGCAAAAGGGACTTCATGTATAATATGTTTTAAAGGATCAATGGTTGATATGGGGTGAGATAGAATGAGTCAGGAAGATTGGGAATTCAAATTGAACGCCCTTCAAAATGGGGAACTGAAGGAATTCCAGGTGTTAAAAGAAGAATTTTTAGCTTTTCGGGAATTTTTGGTCAAACGCAGCGACTTTAAACATTTTCAAGGTACTGCACAAAGAGGCGGAAATGTAACTTATATATATTCAGATACGCCTCGCAGTTGAATACAGAATGAACAAAAACTGCCGGCATTCAGGCAGTTTTTTTGTTTGAAAAGAACAATTGAATTGGTTTCTAGAAATTGCTAGGGGTCTATCCATCCCTTGAGTTGAATGGATTGAGAGCTTCCTAGATTCCTAGGCAATCATTTCCTGCTGAAAACAATCACTATGGTTGTTAAGGTAATTGAGGGAAATAAATTGCCAGGAGGTAATAGTATGAAAAAACGAAATTGGATAAGAACAATTGCTGCAACGGCTATTTTGGGTACAACTCTCCTTTCAGCTGCATACGGGAAAGCAGATGCTGCTGAATCATCCTATTCTGTTAAAAAAGGAGATACTTTATGGAAGTTAAGCACCAATTCCGGGGTATCCATCAATAAAATAAAACATGTGAATAATTTGAAAAACACCATCATTTATCCCGGACAGCAATTGACGATTCCTCAATCGCTGACTGCATCCGAAAAAGATTTGCTTGCAAGACTTGTCACAGCTGAAGCTAAGGGTGAGCCATATGCAGGCCAGGTGGCAGTTGCCACTGTCGTGCTTAACCGTGTGGATTCAAATGAATTCCCGGATTCAGTACATGATGTCATTTATCAAAATTACAAAGGCCATTATGCATTTTCACCGGTTGAAAATGGGGCCATCAATCAGTCTGCCAAAGATGAAGCAGTCAAGGCAGTAAATGAAGCCATTGCTTACCGTGGAATGGGCAACGGATCATTATACTTCTATAATCCGGCCACTAGTACAAGTGATTGGATCTACTCCACAAAGACAATTCTGACAATCGGTCATCACCGATTTGCAAAATAAGCTTAAAAAACCTGAAGGGCAATCCTTCAGGTTTTTTATTTGAAAAAGGATTGAACTCTAGACAATTGTGCAATAAAGGAAGTAGAAGGAGAGTGGTATTTGTGTTTGAAGGCAAGGTAGTGATTGTCACTGGTGGAGCAAAAGGGATTGGAAAGCAAACCGCTGAAGCATTTGCTCAAAAAAAGTGCAAAGTAGTGATTGTTGATTATGATAAGGAGTCCGGCGATCAGACAGCAGCCTCGTTTCGCAAGAACGGCTGGGATGTCCAATTTCTCCACTGTGATGTGTCTCGGCTGGATTCTGTAAAAGATATGATGAAAAAAATAAATGAAAAGTATGGAAAAATCGATATCCTCATCAACAATGCAGGGATTTCTAAATTTCAAAATATCTGGGAAGTGACAGAACAGGACTGGACTTCTATCCTGCACAATAATTTAAGCAGTGTTTTCTATTGCGCGAGAGAAGCGGCCAGATATATGAAAGAAAATGGTGGTGCAATCGTTAATATTACATCGACCAGGGCATTTCAATCAGAGGCCAATACGGAAGGATATTCCGCTACAAAAGGCGGCATTTATTCATTGACCCATTCACTTGCCATTACCTTAAGCGAATATAAAATAAGAGTGAATTGTATAAGTCCCGGATGGATAGAAACAGAAGAATATGATCAATTAAGGGAAATAGACCATTTACAGCATCCCTCAAAGCGAGTGGGTAAACCGAGTGAGATCGCAAAGGCATGTATTTATTTTGCTGATCCGGAAAATGATTTTGTTACCGGAAGCAATCTGGTCGTTGATGGTGGCATGACGCGGAAAATGATTTACGAGCATTGATGAAAATATAAAAGATAGGTGCTAAAAGTGCATCACCTCCTAATATACTTTAATGACAACATTAGGAGGTGCAAGCATGGGTATTAAGCTTATAAAAATTTCAACGGTTTATTTTGCAATCGGGGTCCTGCTTGGCTATTATATGTCTTCTGTCCATTCCTACGATTTGACCCCTGTCCATGTCCATATAAATTTGCTTGGATGGACTGCATTGACATTGATTGGCATTCTCTATCATCTTTTTCCTCAGCTTGAGGCAAGTGCATTAAGCAAATGGCATTTTTGGCTTCATAACATCGGACTTCCTATCATGATGGCAGCGTTGGCCGGATTAATATCTTCAGGGAATGAAAGTCTTACTCCTGTAATTGCTGCAGGTGCAACACTCACGGCTGTTGGTGTGCTGCTATTTGTTGTAAACGTGTGGAAAAACCTTAAAAAATGAATAATGCATGTAATCTCCCTGCATCAAATCGGTGCAGGGTTTTTTGTTCCTCATAGAATTTGAATTTGTAATTATAGAAAAATTCCAAAGATTGGGTTATTGTTAAATATATAGAACTCGGAGAGGAAGTAACATATGGATAAAGAAATGATGAAGCTGAAAAATGAAATGAATAAAGTAATGGTCGGACGGGAAGGCGATATTGAGCTAATGATGATCGCACTTCTGCAAGGGGGGCATCTACTGCTTGAGAGTGTACCTGGAACAGGAAAAACATTATTGGCCAAAACGTTCTCGAAATCCATTAAAGCAGATTTTAAACGGATTCAATTTACTCCAGATGTCCTGCCAAGTGATGTCACGGGAATTCAATTTTTTGATCCGAAATCAAGGGAATTCCAACTTCGTCCAGGTCCTGTCGTCACTAACATTCTATTGGCCGATGAGATCAATCGTGCTACACCCAGAACACAGTCAAGTTTATTAGAAGCGATGGAAGAAAGACAGGTCACCATTGATGGAACGACCATCAAAGTAGAAGAGCCATTTATGGTGATTGCAACACAGAACCCTGTCGAATCGCAGCAGGGAACGTTTCCGCTTCCTGCTGCACAACTGGACCGCTTCTTCATGAAAATTAAGATTCCATTTCCATCGTTCCAGGAAGAGAAAGAAATCCTGAAACGGTTTAGGACAAGTGATCCTCTGGAAGAAGTAGAGGAGGTGCTGTCGACAGACGATATTAGGAAAATGAGAAAGCAGGTAAAAGAAGTATATGTATCAGATGATCTAGAAAACTATATTTTATATATCATCCAGGAAACGAGGACGCATTCTCTTATTGAAGGAGGCGTCAGCTCGAGGGCAGCATTGGCTTTGATGAGAGCAGCTCAGGGGGCTGCCTTCATACAGGGAAGGGATTTTGCCACACCCGGAGATGTGAAAGCACTTGCTGCGAACGTTCTTCTCCATAGGATGCAGCTGACACCGGACGCATCTCTTACAAAGTCGATTGAGGGAATCTTCCAGGAAATACTGGAACGTGTATCTGTGCCTGTTGAATCGGGGGCATGACAATGTGGAAAACGGACATAAATGGAGATAGGATTCTTAAAGTTGGTTTTACCATTTTTCTCTTGTTCGCCATCATCACTTTTTTTACCTATCAATATTTGCTGATGAGTGTATTCCTCCTGTTTCTGCTGTTCATACAATTGGATGATTTCTACTTAAGGAAAGTACCAGATAGTTTAAAGCTTAAGAATCAAATAAAAAAGGAGAAATTAAATCCCGGCGATCTTGAAAGCTGGAAGCTCGTATTTGAAAATCACAGACTTCCTATACTGAATGGACAAATTCTTGTTCAGTTTGATGAAAATGTCATCCCAATGCAAGGAGACTACCATTCCATTCAGTCCCTGGTAGAATTAACCATTCCGTTTTCCATATTGCCAAACCAAAGAAAAGAAATTGAAATTCCAATTGAAGCAGTCGAAAGGGGTATTTCCAAGTTAAGAAAGATCGAGGTTACAGTAAACGGATTATTAGGGGGCGGCTCCGTTTTATTGGAGTATGCCCATATACTCAGATCTGAAATCCTTGTCTACCCTGCAAGGAATACTATCCATCAGCATCAAGACAAAGAAAAGAACATGTCTGGCTTGTTCAGCATCCCCGCTTCCTTATTTGAGGACCCGCTGCAGCCGATTGGAACAAGGGACTATACAAGCTCGGACAGTTTTCAGCATATTCATTGGAAAGCTTCGGCCAGAATGAGTCAATTACAGACAAAAGTATTTGCAAAAACCACACAGAGATCCTGGATGATTGCATTGAATATCTCAGATGGATACTCCATTTCTAATGAACTTGAACTTATGATTAGACAATGTGCACAGCTGATTGACCATGCCTTTAAAAACGGGATTCCTTTTGCCTTAGTGGTGAATATCCGTTCATTTGGCCAGGCTCCTTATTTTTCTTTAGGACTTGGAGAAGGACAAAAACAATGGCAGAGAGCACTGGAGATGCTTGCAATGATTTCTCAGCAATCATTCACCATCCCATTCAGCAGCTTGCTGTCGCATCAGCTGGGCAGCCATATTCAAGTGTCATCCTTGATTTGCTTCGGAGAGGTAGCAGAAAAATCAAAGGCAGGTTTAACTTCCTTCCACCAAAAGGGGATTGAAGTATATTGCGTGAAGAACGATAACGGACAAGGAGCTATCATTCCATGGAATACCTCAGCAGTCGTCTAGCCGAAGTCAATTGGAAACGGTGTATTCAATTTAATGTTGCTTTTATGAGCGAAGTCATCTTACTTTTGATTTGCGTATTTCCAATATTTCTTATGACACATCAGGGCAGAGTTGTTTATTCAATCTTAGTATCCGTTTTTTTCGCGGTGCTATTGTCTTCCCTTTTCATGAAGGAAAGTCCTCGGCCATATATGATTATGATAATCCTCATCATTTTTAGTCTGATCGGTGGGATTCCTTGGTGGCTGATTGGGATTTTGCTCGTTTTTATCCAGATACGGGCTCATGCAGTCTTTGAGAACATTCAATATGAAGCTGTCAGTTCTAAAACGGCATCCTCTGCTATTTTCATAGGGTTATTCATTTACTTTTTCGCTAAAGCATACGATCCAGCAAGCCAAAGTGTCATTATCTCGCTATTGCTTCTTCAACTGTTCGTGTTTACATACGGAGCTTTTATTTCTCAAACAGTGAAAGGGTCTTCCGTTCCAGGAAAAAGGAAGATGGTTTTCATAATAAGTTTTGGCTACTTCGTATTGTTTTTGATTTCTTTAGCAGCCGTGCTGCTATTCAGTCCATATCTTCATAACAGCCTAAACTTAATTTTTAAGGGAGTCATTTATCTTCTTGGCTATATTTTCGGCCCCATTATGGAATGGCTGCGGACAAGGATGATTGAAAGGGAAAAATCCCAGCATGACACAACAAGTACAATAAAGTTCAATGAGGTAGAAGAACAGAAGCAGCTTCAGGGGCAGGGTGCAGAAAAAACGCCTGATTGGCTTGATGATGTTTTAATCCTCTTGTTTATTCTGATTATCGGAGGAGTCCTCTTTTATTTCAGGAAAAGAAAATTCATATCAAAGGAAGCAGAGGCTGAAACAGCAAATGCTGTTATAAAATCGGCAAAGAGACGAGAAATAGAGGGTGAAGATTATGAACAAAGTGCTTTTTATTATTCAAAGAGTGAAAACAAGGTAAGGGATCTTGTGGAGGAATTGGAGAAACTCGCTGCTAAAAAAGGCATGTCGAGAAAGGGCTGGGAAACCATCGGAGAATGGATGAATAATCAAGAAGTATCCTGCGATGCTGCTTTTATAGAAATTTATGAAATGGTGAGGTACGGGAATCGGGAAATAAGTGATGAAGAACTGGTGGAGTTTGAAAAAACCATCAAAGATGTAAAAAAACAAATGGAGTGCAGGGAAGTCCTTAAAAACAATTTTAAAAAGATGTCATAGTCTTTCCATAAATTGAAATAATAAATTTATGAGCAATACAATTGTCTTACATATAGGGACATGCTATCCTTAAAAATTGAAAGGGATAGCTCCCTGTTTTTTTGTATGCTTGCATTTTTAAGTAATTTGTTGACGAATCGACCAAGATTGGATACTTTAATGAAGCGAGCAAAATTATCTCATATAAAAGGAGTAGTTAAATATGGCACAAAAACAATTTACAGTAACAGCAGAAACTGGAATCCATGCACGTCCAGCAACATTATTGGTTCAAACAGCAAGCAAATTCAACTCTGAAATCCACCTTGAATATAAAGGGAAAAAAGTTAACCTTAAATCCATCATGGGTGTTATGTCTCTTGGTGTAGGCAAAGACGCAGAAATTACTATTATTGCTGAGGGCAACGATGAACAGGACGCTTTAAACAGCTTGGAAGAAACATTGAAAAAAGAAGGTTTGGCTGAATAATGTCAAGCATTCTTAAAGGAATTGCAGCATCTAACGGTATTGCAATTGCAAAGGCATATCGATTAGTCGAACCTGATTTAACTGTCGAAAAGCGCACCATTACGGATGAAGGTGAAGAGGTTTCCCGCTTCCAGAAAGCGATTGAAACTTCTAAATCTGAGTTAGAAGCAATCCGTGATAAAGCGAAGACAGATCTAGGCGAAGATAAAGCTGCCATCTTTGAAGCACATCTTCTAGTATTAAGCGACCCTGAATTGCTCACACCAATAGAAGACAAAATCAATACAGATCGGATAAATGCAGAATTCGCTCTTAAAGAAACAGCAGATATGTTCGTTTCCATGTTCGAACAAATGGATAACGAATATATGAAAGAACGTGCTGCAGATATCCGTGATGTAACAAAACGTGTCCTATCCCATTTATTGGGTGTTCAAATTGTAAACCCAAGCATGATTGCTGAAGAAGTAATCATAGTAGGGGAGGATTTGACTCCATCTGATACCGCACAGCTCAACAGAACTTATGTTAAAGGGTTCACAACTGATATCGGAGGAAGAACATCCCATTCAGCCATTATGGCACGGTCAATGGAAATCCCTGCAGTCGTAGGAACCAAGACAGCAACGGAAGAAATCCAAAATGGCGATATGGTCATCGTTGATGGATTAAATGGAGAAGTACATATTAATCCAACTCAAGAAGTGATCAGCCAATATCAAAAAGAATACGATAATTATGAAGCTCAAAAAGCAGAGTGGGCGAAACTTGTTAATGAACCGACCGTATCTAAAGATGGTCACCACGTAGAACTTGCTGCAAATATCGGAACTCCAAAGGATTTAAAAGGGGTTGTTGAAAACGGCGGGGAAGCGGTAGGTCTTTACAGGACAGAATTCTTGTACATGGGAAGAAATGAACTTCCTAGCGAAGAGGAACAGTTTGATTCTTATAAAGCAGTGTTGGAAGGAATGGGAGGAAAGCCTGTCGTTGTTAGGACACTTGACATTGGCGGAGATAAAGAACTTCCTTATTTGAATCTTCCAAAGGAAATGAATCCTTTCTTGGGATTCCGTGCCATCAGACTTTGTCTGGAGGAGCAGGACATCTTCAGGACTCAACTGCGCGCCCTTTTAAGAGCAAGCACTTATGGAAACCTAAAGATTATGTTTCCGATGATTTCCAATCTTCAAGAGTTCCGTGATGCAAAATCCATCCTTCTTGAAGAAAAAGCAAAGCTTTCTGAAAGCGGAGTAGATACAGCTGAACATATTGAAGTTGGAATCATGGTCGAAATTCCATCCACAGCAGTGATGGCAGATTTATTCGCGAAGGAAGTAGATTTCTTTAGTATCGGTACAAATGACCTCATTCAATATACCATGGCAGCAGACCGCATGAATGAAAGGGTATCTTATTTGTATCAGCCTTACAATCCAGCCATTCTGCGCCTTGTGAAGATGGTTATTGATGCGGCTCACAAAGAAGGTAAATGGGCAGGCATGTGCGGTGAAATGGCGGGAGATGAAATTGCCATTCCGATCTTGCTTGGTTTAGGTTTGGATGAGTTCTCCATGAGTGCCACTTCCATCTTGAAGGCCCGCTCCCAAATTTCCCGTTTGAATAAATCAGACGTTGAAAAATTGTCAGAAGAGGTTCTTCAACTGCGCACGAATGAAGAAGTCATTGAGGCTGTAAAAAAAGTCATTGAACTGTAATGAAACCGTTACAGAAAAAATGTTTTTAATTATTATAAATGGGGTAATTAATTAATGAGCTAACGGTAAGACGTTGAAAGCTTTTTATTCTCATTTCCCCCTATTTGATGGGTGGGGCCACTGGCTCCATCCAATTTTTTATGCTTGAAAAGCACATGCTCTATTATAGTATATGTAAGCGCTTTTTTAAAGAAAAATATCCAATTCATTTCTATGGGAATTGATCGGAATGCGAGTTTCTTTTGTTCTTGAAAGAAGGGTGCTAAAATTAATTGAAAATAATTTTTTTTATAGGTTTCAAAAAAGGATTGGCGGGTATACTATTATCAAGCATAAAGTTGGAGATTCTCACATACCCCCCTTTTTTTGAGACCTGTCATGATTAATCATGAACAGGTCTTTTTTTTACATACCTCAATTGGAGATGAAGACATGACAGGAAAAAGTATTGCTTTTATCGGCACAGGCGTTATGGGGAAAAGTATGATTATTAACCTTCTTAATGATGGATATGAAGTTAATATCTATAATCGTACGAAGGAAAAAGCAGAGGATTTAATTGAAAAAGGTGCTTTTTGGTGCAGTACACCGGGTGAGGCAGCCTCCAAGTCAGAATTGACGATAACGATGGTGGGGTACCCGTCAGATGTGAAAGAGGTTTATTATGGAAAAGACGGCATTCTTGAAAATGCTGCCGCAGAATCTATTTTGATCGATATGACCACCTCTACGCCTACATTGGCAAAAGAGATATATGAAGAGGCTAAAAAAAGAAGTCTTGTCAGTTTAGATGCCCCTGTATCAGGTGGAGATATCGGAGCTAAAAATGGAACACTTACGATCATGGTAGGCGGAGATCCAGAAGGATTTGATCGTGCCATGGAAGTCCTTTCAGTGGTGGGCCAGAATATTGTCCTTCAAGGTGGTGCGGGAAGCGGCCAGCATACAAAAATGTGCAATCAAATTGCCATTGCCACAAACATGATCGGTGTTTGTGAAGCGTTGGTCTATGCAGAGAAATCTGGACTTGATCCTAATAAGGTACTGGAAAGCATCTCATTTGGCGCAGCAGGGAGCTGGTCTTTAAGCAACCTGGCTCCAAGAATTTTAAAAGAAGATTTTAGTCCGGGATTTTTTATTAAGCACTTCATTAAAGACATGGGTATTGCACTTGATGAGGCTGAAAAAATGAATCTTGATTTACCAGGATTGAAAATGGCTAAAGAAATGTATGATCAGTTAAGAAATGCCGGAGAAGAAAATAGCGGTACACAGGCACTTTATAAATATTGGGCATAAAAGAAGCTGCATACCCTCTGTAATGAGAGGAGGGATATGCAGCTTCTTTCATTTTACTTGTAATTTTTAAGATATTCTTCCATTCGGTCAAGCCCTTCCTTTAGCATGTCCATTGAGCAGGCGTAGGACATTCGGAAAAACCCTTCCCCAAAAGAGGAAAACGCACTTCCAGGGACGACTGCTACTTTTCCTCTCTTCGCCAAATCTATTGCGAATTCAAAAGATGAATGAGTAATATAGTCCGGGATTTTTACAAAAAAGTAGAAGGCTCCATCAGGATTGACTGTACTAAGATTCATTTCTGACAACCGTCTGAATGCATAATCTCTGCGTTCTCTATATACTCTCGTCATGTCAGCTGCATCATTTTTTCCATTAGTAAGAGCTTCATATGCTGCATGCTGGGAAATCGATGAAGCGCATGAAACATTATATTGATGGACTTTTATAATGTGTTTTGTGATCGCGGCCGGTGCAAATAGAAGTCCGATTCTCCAGCCAGTCATGGAATGGGATTTTGAAAGTCCATTGATGACGATGGTTTGTTCTTTTAAATACTTTGCAATTGATTTATGCTTATGGCCGTAAACGATTTCACTATATATTTCATCCGCCAAAATAAAGATGTCTTTTCCTCTGACCAACTCGGCAATTTCCGATAGCTCTTCTTCAGTCAAACTGACTCCCGTGGGATTTGATGGATAAGGGAGGATGATGCATTTTGTCCGGTCTGTTAAATGTTGTTCAATGACTTCCGCCGACATACGAAATTTATTGGATGAAATATCAGCATAAATAGGATTGCCGCCGGATAACCGAATCAGAGGTTCATAGCCAGGATAAACAGGCCCAGGCAGGATGACTTCATCACCCTCTGATAATATCGTTCTTAATGTGATATCAATTGCCTGGCTGGCTCCTACTGTTACGATGGCTTCCGAGGCCGGATCGTAGGTTAAGCCATATTTTTCAGCCATATATTTACAAGCCGCTTCCCTTAATGGAAGGAGTCCGGCATTGTGCGTATAGGAGGTATGGTTTTGCTCAATGGCAGATATGCCTGCAGCTTTGATATGTTCGGGTGTATCAAAATCAGGCTGGCCGATTGTCAAAGAGACCATTCCCTCAATATCACTCACCAAGTTAAAAAATTTTCTTATTCCTGAGATTTCAATCATTTTTACTTTTTCATTGATTAAGTGTTCCAATGCCAATCTTCCTTCCTCGTGATTGTATGTTCATTTTATCACTCTTTTGTGCAATGATTAACTGAAATAGATTAACTTAATGATTTTGGGATAAATAATATAGTAAGAGTATTTGAAGGAGCCGTGCTATGATTCGAACATGTTTATGCAGGAATAATGGAGTCATCGAATACGATGCGCCCCTAAATAGATGCAAGGATGAAGATATTCTCTGGTATTGGGTTGATTTTTCAGATCCAACTTCTAAAGAGGATGTCCAATTAGAGGAGTTCTTCCATTTCCATCCCCTTGCTGTAGAAGATTGCCTTGACACTTTCAGCCAGAGGCCAAAATTGGATTTTTACGAAGGATATTTTTTTATTGTGCTGCATGCATTGGATCATGCAACCATTGATCCAAAAGAAGTAGATGTTTTCGTTAATGATCATTTCATCGTAACGTATCATAAACATCCTGTTCGTGAGATTAACCAAATATGGGATGGAATGAAGAACACCAGCGAGCCTTTAGGTCAAACCCCATTTAATATTCTTCACGCTATAATAGATAAATTTGTCGATGAGTTCTTTCCGCCTGTCTACAGTATTGAAGACCGCTTAAATGTAATTGAGGATAATTCCGGGGAAGAGACGGTTAATGAACTGATGGATCATCTATTTGATATCCGACATGAAATGTCCAAGCTTAGAAGATCGCTGATTCCTATGAGAGATCTTCTATATCGGATCCTTCACTCAGAAAGAATGGCTTTTTTGAAAGACCAGCAGCTATACTTTCAGGATGTTTATGACCACCTGATAAAGCTTGTGGAGATGCTGGAATCTTACCGTGATTTTTCAGCGGATATAAGAGATAATTATTTATCCATCAATTCAGATAAAATGAATAACATCATGATGACACTTACAGTAATCACTACGATATTCATGCCATTGACATTCATCGCGGGAGTATATGGTATGAACTTTAGAGTCATGCCCGAATTGCACTGGAAATATGGCTATTTTGCCGTATTGGGAGTGATGCTGATTATTGCTGCTATCATGTTCATGATGTTTATGAAAATCGGCTGGCTGCGGTTCAACAAACCGAAAATGAAGAGAAAAAGATTCCTGAAATTAAAGTAAATATTTACAAATTGCATTTCCATGCATTAAAGTTAAACTAATAATAATCAGAAATTGTGTTTTTGGGGGTTTAACCACATGGAATTGCTTGAAAAGAATGATATGATTGTCGAAAAAGAGCCGGTGTATGCCGGGTTTTGGAAACGATTTGCTGCTTATCTTCTAGATGGAATATTTTTAGGGATTCCTCTGGCAGGGATCACCGTTCTTGTTTTTCTTTTCTTCTTCGGAGCTACAGGCTTTTTTGAAGGAATTGATGATCCTGACTACGTTGATCAGGAACTCACAAACAGCCAGCTTATCGGTATGTTTGCTGCCTATGGCATAGTGGTCATCATTAATTTATTGGCATCCATCCTGTATTACGCCGGATTCCATTCATCAAAGATGCAGGCTACGCCAGGGAAGAGGATACTCGGACTTAAGGTTACTGACTTAAATGGCAATCGAATTTCATTCTGGCGTGCCTTAGGAAGACTTCTGGCCATGAGTTTCCTTTCCACAATCCTAATGATCGGCTACATAATTGCAGCATTTACAGAAAAAAAACAGGCGCTTCACGATCTCATCGCCGGAACAATAGTAGTAAAACGATAAAAGCTGCCATAAAGGCAGCTTTTATTTTGTCTAAAAAGAGAAGGAAATGCCTCTTTGAAAAGGAATATATAGAGGGTAGATAAGAAGATTAGGAGGACAATGCTATGAAAACGTCCATGAAAGAAGTCATGAAACATCATCAGGATTACTTGACCTGGCTTGAATCTTTAAAAGAAACCGATGAAAATTGGTTCCACGCACCAATCGGTGAAGGGAAATGGTCTCCAAGCGCCATCATCAGTCATATCATGTTTTGGGATGTTCATTGCATGGATGAAAAGTTCCCTATGATCGGGAGCGGCAACACAGTAAAAGATTTCCCTCCATTTGAAACAGTTAATCAGGCTGCATGGAAATATGCAAAAGATAAGAAAAGCGAGGAACTGATAGAGGAAGGTATGAGTACAAGGATGAAGCTGATCCAAAAGGCTGCAGTCTTCAAAGAGGAAGATCTCGATGTGAGATTTAAGGTCGGCAGCAATGAAATGACGCTGGCTGAATTATTCCTGGATTTTATATGGCATGATAAACACCATATGAATCAAGTGGATCAATTCCTCAAGACACGCACCGGTGGATGAAATAACCACATTTTTAATTATAAAACATAATTTCCTTCCATTTCATGATATAGTAAAAAATGATAGATTATAATAACCTCTTTGTCGGAAGGGTGAAACATCCATGGAAAATAATAAAGGTATTCTGCTTGAAAGCGGAACGAATGAATTAGAAATAATAGAATTCGAGTTGCAAAATAGTAAATTCGGAATCAATGTCATTAAGGTTAAAGAAATCATTCAGCCTGTACCAACAACTAAGATTCCGCATGCTCATCCTATTGTTGAAGGAATCATACAGCTTCGGGGAGAAGTGCTGCCGGTCATCAATTTAGCCAAGGCTCTGGATATGGAAATGGGTGCAGAGGTCGATCCTGCAAAGGAGAAGTTCATTGTTTCACAATTCAATAAACAAAGCGTGATTTTCCGAGTACATAATGTAACGCGTATACACCGGATTTCTTGGGAACAAATCGAAAAGCCTTCCCAGATGTATCAAGGCAGTGCAGTACAAGTCGTCGGTGTGATTAAACGAAATGACGAAATGGTCCTTCTGTTAGATTTCGAAAAAATCCTTTTGGATATTGATCCTGAATCCGGAATCCATACGGACAGAATAAAAAAGCTTGGTAAGAGGGAGAGATCTGAAAAACGGATTGTCGTCGCAGAGGATTCTCCGCTATTAAGAAAGCTTCTTCATGATACGCTAATGGAGGCGGGCTACGTCCATACAGAGTTTTTTGAGAATGGAAAAGATGCTTTCACCTATCTTCAGAAGCAAGCCGAACAAAGCGACGCTGCAAAGCTTCCAGATTTCATCATTACAGATATAGAAATGCCCCAGATGGATGGACATCATTTGACGAAAAAAATAAAAGAACATGCGATTCTATCTTCAATTCCAGTCGTTATCTTTTCTTCATTGATTACAGAAGATCTGAAGCATAAAGGGGAAATGGTTGGGGCAGAAGGGCAGGTAAGCAAGCCTGAGATAGAAGAACTGGTATTGTTAATGGATAAATTAATGAAATAAATATAAAAAAAGCGGACAAGTGTCCGCTTTTTTTGAACAATTAAGGCTGTTTTCGTAAATATTGTTGTTAAAATCTTAAAGCCGATTTTAACGTAAAAACACCTGTTTTGCGCGTTGAAATGGAGTATCCAGGCTCTTTTCTAGCTGAATTTTCTGCATAGATTGCAAAAGTTCTCCTGGTATAATGCGTAAAGCAACAAACTTTGAGAAAAGAGCTATAATTTTAAAAGAAACTGTCTCCAAGTTTCTTAAATACAGGCTTTGAATATTTTTTCTTGCCCGGAGGCTGCTTTGATTCTTCTTTGACGCCAGTGTATTTTTGCAGGAGGTTTTTAGCGTGAGTCAAAGGCATTCGATAATTTGGATTTCTTGTTGAATAGTCCAGTTCACCAAGGTGCGTCAGATTTTCAAAATCGTGTTTGCATGGGGGAATATGAAACAAGTATTCTCCACATTTAACGAGTACATCGGATTGCTGCTTGCTGAATTTGGGATTTTCCGAAAAGTGTAATCCAAGTTTTTTTGCTTTGCCTTCTTTAAGCATTTTGAGGATGGCTTGTCTTTTTAGGTTGTATAAAAATTTGGGGTTGGTAGCTGTTTTGGCATGCCGATTTACGGTAAAAATAGCACGGGAGAGGTTTTCTATAGTAGTGTTGGAAGGGGTGGTTTTTCCTTGAGAATTCAAGCTGGAATCTCCTTTCAATTTTAGTATAGGTCTGAAGATTTGTCCGAATTGTCTTGATTATACCACTTTTTCACTTTAAAGGAAAGACTCGAATGGAAAACAGCACCATTTAATTGATGCTGTCAATTTTGTCATTTATAAACATTTATCGTTTCGTTAACCGGAGCATACTGTAAATTCGGGTTTTGTTGAGGCATTGGCGGATATTGTTGTGGATAGCCTGGATATGCCGCCGGGTATGGAGCAGGATATGGAGCAGGATACGGTGCAGGATACGGCGGATAAGGATACGGTGGGCAGCATGGGCGGTTATATAAGAATGGTCCCACTGCCAATCCTGCTAATCCACCTGCCAAAAATGGAAGCAATCCTAGACCAAAAAAGAATCGTTCATCATTTCTATAATTCATGGGGGCTCGGTAAGGGTGATAGTATTGAGGATACATCAACTCATACCTCCTTTCTCTGTCAACATTTTATGTACAATAAAGACAGATGCGCCTGTCCGGTGGTAGGACAGGACAAACGTCTAGTATAAAAACTAATGGGTATATAGACCTATTTATTGCGATTTTATAAATTTTTCAGAATCATTCTAGTAAATACCCTGCAAATACTAGTAAAATAGTATTAAACCTATTTAGCTGAAATTCTGATTATTGATATCAATTTAAGAATGGGACGGGTAAAATAATTGAATCGATAGTTCAGATGTATGTGAACATAAAAGGATGGTATGATGGAGCAGCTTGAAAAGATTCTCAATAATGAACTACTAAATGAAAATAAAAATAAAATTAAAGAGATTCTCTATGAGGTCATTCTCCACCATATTAATGATGCTGTATTCATTATGAAAGTGGAGCATGGGGAATGCGAAAGATTCAAATATCTATTTGTCAATGAAATAGGATTGAAGCAGGCAGGTTTATCTTCTGAAAGCATTGGCAGCTATATGGATGAGGTCATTGGCGATCACGAAGCCTCCATCACTCTTCAAAGTAAATACAAGAAGATTCTGAAGAACTCAAAGGGAACTTCCTATTACGACAGAATTGAACTGCCAAATGGGAAATCCATCGTTAATCAGTCTATATTGACTCCTATACATAATGAAGAGACTGGTGAAATTGAATTTGTCGTAGCAATATCAAGGGATATGACAGCAACATTTGATGAAAAAAATATGCTGTTGGAAAGTGAACAGAGATATCGATCCATTATTGATCACAATCTTGATGCGATACTTTCACTGGATGATAAAGGCAGAATTATTAATGCCAATTCTGCGAGCAAATCAATGATGGGGTATTGTGAAAAAGAACTTGTTCAGCGATCAATCTTCAATTTGGTACCGGATGAAGAGCTTGCTTCTATTTCTCATATGCTAAAAGAAGCCCTCTCAGGGAATGCGAAAGAAATGAGCATTTGCAGCATCATCCACAAAAAAGGAAATGAACTGCTTGTACAGTTAAAGTCCATTCCCATTGTGGTGAATGATTCTATAATTGGCATCTATGTGATTATAAGAGATATGACTGAACATTCCCGAAATACGGAAACCATAAAGTATATGGCATTTCATGATCAATTAACAGGTCTCTGGAACAGACGTGCCCTTTTGGAGCATTTACAGGATGAAATTCCGAAAGCTCAAGCTGAAAGGGTGGAAATGGCCCTGCTCTATATTGATTTGGACAGGTTCAAATACTTCAATGATACATTGGGCCACAAGACTGGTGATGAAATTTTGAAGAAAATCGCTGACAGGCTCATGAATCTTTCGTTGATGAGATATAGGATCTACCGTCTGGGTGGGGATGAATTTGTCGTTGTCCTGCTTCAAGCCCATAGAAGCTGTGCAGAGAAAGCAGCACAGAAGATATTGGCTGTATTCAGTGAACCCGTTTACTTAATGGAGGAAGAATATTTTATCACTCCTTCAATTGGAATCAGCATGTTTCCGAGTGACGGAAAAGATACAGAATCGTTGATTAAAAGTGCCGACAGCGCTCTTTTCCAAGTCAAACAAAAAGGCAAAGCGCATTATCGGTTTTATAATGCAGATATGAATGTAGCCTTTCCGAATTACATTTTAATGGAGTCCCATCTGAGAAGGGCGATCGAAAAAAATGAGCTGATCATTTATTATCAGCCCCAAGTAAATTTGATAACGGGGAAGATGGATAGTTTCGAGGCGCTCCTAAGATGGCAGAATCCCGTATTTGGCTTTGTGGCTCCATCTCAATTCATCCCTTTAGCAGAAGATACAGGGTTGATTATACCAATCGGGGAGTGGGTCATTGAAAATGTATGCAAACAGATTGCATCCTGGAGAGAAAAAGGCCACCAAAATATTAGGATAGCCATTAATATCTCACCGAAGCAGTTTTTGCAGCACAAGCTGCCGGAATTCATCAAAAATGCCTTAATAAAGTATGATTTACCTCCAAATGTACTGGAAATCGAAATAACAGAAGGCGCGATGCAGGATACCAGGATGACGCTGATGATGCTTAATCGATTAAAAGAAATCGGTGTGGTCATTTCTGTCGATGACTTTGGCACAGGCTATTCTTCATTGAATTATCTTAAGAGGTTTCCACTTGACATATTAAAAATCGACCAGTCATTTGTAAAGGAAATCAAAATGAACAGCAAAGATGCTGCCATTACAAAAACAATTATTCACTTAGCTCATAGCCTTGGACTTGAGGTGATTGCTGAAGGGGTAGAAGATTTTAGCCAGGTGGAGTTTTTGCTCGATGCCAAATGCCAAAAGGCACAGGGATTCTATTTCAGTAAACCTGTCAGTCCAAATGAAATTGAAACGAATTTGCTTGTTGCAAATATGTAGCGATTGAGAATAGGCAAAGCCTGCAGTTCATATGGTATAAATATGGATTTTTGCGGGCTTTCTCTTTATTTTTCCTGAGTCATCGATTTTGACAATTTTTACATTGTCCATTAAAGTAATGTAGTCGGAAGATGTGTTCTCTGTAGAAAGGGGAGTTAGCCGATGAAGAAAAATGAAAAAATCGAAATGATGTTTCTTCCTATAGAAGAGGGCTTGATAAAATTATATATCTATGGGTTTAAATCTGCCGGGGCATGGGGTCAGGTTATTGCCGAATTCAATGATGTAACGATCAATATAAAGGGCTACAGCCGAAAAAAATCAATTGTCAGGGCGCTTGCCAAATTAAATAACGCTTTGATCAATAAGAGTGAATGAGATAGGGACAGTGACACTGTCTTTTTTTTTTGTCTTTTTTTAAGTGAGTTTAATAATAGTGAGAATATTGCGAAATGGGACAGAGGATTGGTATAATGAATGAGTATTCATTCAAAGATTTGCTATAAGGGGGATATATTAAGTGGAAAATAAAGTTGTGATTGTAACTGGTGGTTCAAGCGGGATGGGAAAATACATGGCTAAAAGATTTGTCGATGGCGGCGCCAAAGTTGTGATAACAGGAAGAAACTTAGAAAAGCTGGAAGCAGCGAAAAATGAAATTTCTTCATCAGGTGACGATGTACTGATCGTCCAAATGGATGTTAGGGAACCGGCACATGTTGAGAACATGATCAATGAGACCGTGAGAACGTTTGGTACAATTGATTACTTAGTCAATAATGCGGCAGGGAATTTTATTTGCCCTGCTGAGAAGCTATCGGTAAATGGATGGAAGTCTGTAATCGATATCGTATTGAATGGAACTTTTTATTGTTCACGTCTTGTCGGTGAATATTGGATCGAGAAGGGAATCAAGGGGAGCATCATCAATATGGTTGCTACTTATGCATGGAATGCCGGAGCTGGAGTCATACATTCAGCAGCAGCAAAGGCAGGAGTGCTATCCATGACACGGACGTTGGCAGTTGAATGGGGGCACAAATATGGAATCCGAACTAACGCCATTGCCCCGGGTCCGATTGAAAGGACTGGCGGCGCAGAAAAGCTATGGGAATCAGAAGAAGCTGCTAAAAGGACATTGAACAGCGTTCCCCTTCATCGCCTTGGAACACCGGAGGAAATTGCAGAGTTGGCTTATTTCCTATTCTCCGATAAAGCAGGCTATATTAATGGAGAATGTATAACAATGGATGGAGGCCAATGGCTGAATCCTTTTCCGTTTTGATTGAATTTGGAGAGAGACCTGCCATGGTGAAATGTTATATAATAGAGAAATGATATTGCATGGAACCGGAGGTCTGACAATGGATCCACTAGAGATACTAACAAAAAGTGAAAGGGTTGTACCATTTTTTCAGGCAATTTTCAGTGCAGATGAACATAGGGTCATCGGTTACGAAATCCTTGGCAGATTCCAAACAGGGGAAGAATTTGAAAGCTTGGGCCCATTCTTTCAGGATGTGCATATTCCAGAGGAATTCAGGATTGAAATTGATAATCTTGTTTTAACAAAAGCATTAGAGAAGGCATTGATGAGCGAAGAAGAAACTCTTTTATTTATCAATCGGGAACTCGACCTCTTAATGGCTGATAATGGTGAACAGCTTCTTTCCATACTTCAGGAATTTGAGGAGAAGGGATTGTCTTTAAATCGGATTGTCCTCGAAATTTCCGAAGGGAACTACAACGGTGATATAACGGATTTAAACCATTTTTTAAGATATCTGAAAGCGTTGGGTATCAAGATCGCTTTAGACAAGATGGGGGAAGAAAACGGACAGCTTGACCGGATAAGCCAGCTGTCACCCGATATATTAAAAGTTGACCTTAAAGCACTTAGGACAGATATCGGAAATACGACTTTAAAGGATATTCTATTTTCGATATCCCTCCTGGCGCGAAAAGTTGGGGCATCCCTTTTATTTACGAGTATTGAAATGGATTTTCAGCTTCAATTTGCCTGGCTGAATGGTGGAAGGTATTATCAGGGATTCTTCCTTCATAAGCCCAACAGTGATTTTACAGAAGAATATGTGTGCAAAAAAGAACTCCAGTCTAAATTTGAAAAATATATTGAACATGAGAAAAATAAATTAGCAATGGTCTACAGGCTTGCGGACGGACTGCAAGAAAAGCTTCAGCAGTTTTTTCTGAGCAGCAAAAAAGGGAGCGAACCGGATCCAACCTTGAAATTAATAGCGGAAGAATTAGAAGACATGAGCTTCAGACTTTATATATGCGACGAAAATGGAATTCAGCAGTCCTCCAACTATTTTAAGAAGGATAAGAACTGGATTTTGCAAGCTGAATATAAAGGGAAAAACTGGAGCTGGCGTCCGTATTTCCTTGAAAATATTGTTAAAATGAATCGTGATCAAAAAGGTCTGCTATCGGATTTATATAGTGATTTAGAAACCGGGCAGAATATCCGGACATTTTCATACCCGTTAAAAAACGGCCAATTTTTATTTATCGACTTGTCCTATGAATTTCTCTACGAACAGGAAGGACTGCTAAGGTAGGATTGAATACACGAGCCCCCTTTTGGGAATGGTAAGAATAAAAATTCCTGAAAGGATGGAGCTTTCATGAGTATATACATGATCATCCTATCCATCGTTTGTGTGGCTATTTTGGCATTTGCCCTTATTTACACTTTATTTATTGCCAAAGGCCAAAAAGCAGTGGAAGGTGAATTGGATTCAAAAATATCCGGGGCTGTCAAGGAACATTCTTATATACGGAACCCCATCTTCCTGACCTATATCATCATAATTGGTCTGGCATTGCTATATGTCGCATATGAAGCTTTTCAGCATAGGTATTGATTACAATCTTCTTATATGCTAAAAAAATAACCTCATATTGAGGTTATTTTTTTTGGGTCTTTTTAACCAGAATACCGCAAGTGTTGGTGGGTAAAGTCATATTATACAGATTATTGTTGGAATTTTACGAACGATTGAAGTCATATCGACACTTTTCACTTGCTACAATGAGGACAGACAAAAGGGAGATCGAAAGGAGAAGGACTGCATGAATCTAAAAATGGTCGGCAGGGGAGTTTTGTTATCGGCAGCGTTCCTTTTTATCGCGTTAGCAGTGTCTGCACCGGCAAAGGCATCTGATAGCAGAATGGACATGATTTCAGCAACCAAAGATGCTTTTCATGCCCAAGTCGCGTTAAGCGAAAAGGAAAGATCTATGGGGGAAGTAAAACAAGTATTGACACCTTATTTCACTGATGAGTTCATGGATAAATTCATAAATGAAAATATCGTTCAAACCGATAATGGATATCAGACATTCGGCTCTGACTTTGCGCAATATTTTATACCGTTTTTCACCTATGAGGATGGAAAGACAAAAGCAGTTAATAGTACTAAAGATGCTATTTATGTAATGGAAAAATTCGTAGATGATGGTGAAGGTCCTGTATCTTTTGAAGATGGCTATCAATGGGTTAGATGGATTCAAACGGATGATGGATGGAAAATCGATGATATCGGGATGGGCACTCCGGAAGATATCGCAGTTAAAAAGGAAACGGCTAAGAAAAAAGATGACACGCCAGCTTTGGCCAATCGTCTGATAGGGCATTTTTTAACTTCATTTTCATTTTCTCCATTTAAAGAAGCTTTTTATTTGTTCGGTTAATCATATAAAAATAAGGGCCCCTGGCAAAGGGGTCCTTATTTAATGTTTAAAAGAGAAGATATTTTCTCGAGATCAAATCCTATTACAGCTTCTCCATCGATGATAGTAACCGGTGTGGAAAAAGCTTTGTAATGGTTTATCAATTCTTTTTTTGCCTTGGAATCAATTTTTATGTTCTTCTCTTTAAATGGGATGGAATGTTCCTTGAGGAATAGTTTCACGATTTCACAAGGAGGACATTCCGGCTGTGAATAAACGATTACTTCTTTCATTTCAATTTCCTCTTTCATCAATAAAATCGTTGAACGCTTTTCATAGTGTCGCTTATTTTTAGGTTTCTGTCAAAAAGAGTATTTAGTAAATTCTTTCTAAGTGATTTTCTTTACAAAGTATGATAAAGTTTTTAAATGAGTTTTGTTTTTTGAAATGAAATGAACAAAATAAATCCTATTTCTGATTCACCCATTTTAATCAGAAATAGCTTATAATGTTGACGGATAGAATGGGCTTTTCCGCAAATCATACATTATAGAGAAGATGGAAAGGGGATTTAACATGTCTCAATTACTCGGAATTATTCAACGACTAAAAACAATGCAGGAAACAAACGAAAATGGTGAAGTACAGCAAAGACTTTTTGAAATGAACGGGAAGACACTTTGCCAAGTGAAATACTTTCCTTCCACTGGAGCTTTTGAACTTGAAGTTTATGATACAGATTCAAAAGCTAATAAATTTCAATTTGATGACATGGATATCGCTGCAATTGAAATTTTTGATTTATTGCAGGAAGAAAGAGATCCATCTAAATAAGATCCCGCTCAGGGGTCTTTTTTATTGAGGAATTCGTACACTTCTTACCAAAGGTTTTGAAAAAGAAAAAGAGGGAATGAAAATTAATGCCATCAATTCCTTTGCTGCATTCTTTTAAGTTGTGCAGAGGATGTGTAAAGCATTGGAAATTTATTTGTGCTACAATGATGTTGAATCTATGTCTATTTCAAAACGAGGGAGTTAATATGATTTCAGTGCAAAGCAAAGAATTTTTAGAAACAAAAATTGACGAACATATTATCCCGTCTGAGAAAGTTGCTCATGTTCAGATGGGGAATAATCTTGAACACGCATTATTACTTTTGACTAAAAGCGGATATTCTGCAGTACCTGTTCTGGATCCACAATATAAATTGCACGGACTGCTCAATTCTGCCTTAATAACAGAATCCATTTTAGGGTTGGAGAAAATCGAATATGAAAAACTCGAAAATAAACGGGTTGAAGATGTGATGATGACTGATTTTCCCCGTATTCGTCTAGGGGAAAATTTCAAGAAAGCAATGGATTTGCTGGTTGATAACAACTTCCTTTGCGTGGAGGACAAAGATGGAGTCTTTGAAGGAATCTTTACACGCAGGACTATGCTCAAACAGCTAAGGGGTTATGTCAATCGATTGAATCACTTATAAGATGTTAATAGAGCCAGGCAGCCGGCAGTAATACCGGATGCCTGGCATTTTAATGGTGAATGGTAGGGGATTGAAAAATGGAGGCTGCAACTTATAAAAAAAATGGGGATGCTATGCGGAAGACAAAAAGACCGCTTGTTTTGGCATCAGTCATGCTGGCCATGTTCATGGGAGCGATTGAAGCGACGATCGTTTCAACCGCGATGCCGGCAATTGTCAGCGACCTTGGTGGGTTTTCGCTATATAGCTGGGTGTTTTCTGCTTATTTATTGATGAATTCCATCTCGGTGTTAATCTACGGTAAACTGTCTGATATTTTCGGAAGGAAGCCTGTCATTACATTTGGTATCATACTTTTTCTGATTGGATCAGTATTATGCGGGTTTTCCCCTAATATGAAAATGCTCATTGTGTTCCGTTTGATCCAAGGACTCGGTGCGGGGGCAGTCATGCCGATTGCCACCACGATCGTCGGTGATATTTATTCTCCGGAGGAAAGAGCCAAAATACAAGGGTATTTATCCAGTGTATGGGGGATTTCTGCCATCATGGGTCCTGCCATCGGCGGATTTTTAGTTCAATATGTGGACTGGAGATATGTTTTTTGGATCAACGTCCCATTGGGGATTTTATCGATCATCGGTCTGGCATTTTTCCTTAAGGAAAATATCTCATCAAAGAAACCATCGATCGATTACGGAGGGGCAGGGCTGCTTACACTTCTTCTGTCTTCATTAATGATCATCCTGGTTGAGGGTGGCGTGCATTGGCCATGGGCTTCAGGTAAAGTCCTTGCCTTGTCGACTCTCGCACTTGTTGCACTGCTTGCTTTCATCTGGCAGGAACAAAGGGCTGTAAACCCAGTCATGCCATTTGATATCTGGAAAAACCGGTCCATTTTGATTGCCAATATTGTCTCATTGACAACCGGGGTCATGCTGATCGGGCTATCCAGCTTCTTGCCTGCATTTGTACAAGGGGTCATGGAAAAATCAGCGACAGTTGCAGGTTTCACTTTGACTGCGATGTCTATTGGCTGGCCGATTGCCTCTACCATTTCAGGAAGGCTGCTGATTAAAATCGGCTACAGGGCAACGTCCTTGATTGGAGGAGCGTCATTGATTGTCGGTGGTGTATTGTTTGTTCTAATGACACCAGCTGCTGGACCGATATGGGCCGCTTTCGGCTCATTCTTCGTCGGGATCGGCATGGGTCTCACATCCACTGCGTTCATTGTTTCCATCCAAAGCACCGTTTCCTGGGAAAAGAGAGGGATTGCGACAGCATCCAATATGTTCATGCGAAACTTGGGAAATACGGTCGGTGCTGCGCTCTTAGGAGGAATATTAAATAAAAATATCCTTGTCTATCTGACAGAGCATAATTCAGATAAGACCGATCATTTGAATGTAGACTCTACTAATCAGCTCTTGAATGCATCCGAAAGAAGCCATCTTGGTTCCGGAGTTAAAGAGCTGCTTCAGAACAGTTTGACGCATTCCCTTCATATTGTGTATTGGGCGGTACTGATATTTGCCGTCCTCAGTCTATTATTTATTTTCTTCCTGCCTAAAGACCGCAGGAGAGAAGCGAATTAAGGATGTCCAAAGAGGCATTCTTTTTTTGTATAATGAAAACTATGTAGATTGGTTATATAATATAAGCAAAACTTATTGAAGGGGGTGCGGCATGACATTTTCTGAATATCAGCTGTTGACTGTTCTTGCACAGGAAATGAATATGAGGAAAGCTGCTGAAAGGCTGTTCGTTTCACAACCGGCATTATCACAGCGGCTGCAAAACATCGAAAAAGAGTGGGGGACAAAAATCTTCATCCGTTCGCAAAAAGGATTATCATTGACACCTGCAGGCGAGCTCGTTGTCAAGTTTGCCAAGGAAGTCATCGAAAAGGAAGAACAAGTAAAGGAAGAAATGCAGTCACTTGAAACCCATGTGCATGGAACATTAAAAATTGCCTGCGCCTCTATTGTGGGGCAGAATTGGCTTCCAAAAGTGTTGAAGCGGTTTGTGGAGAAATATCCACATGCCAAAATTTCTCTGATCACCGGATGGAGCAGTGAAATCATAAAAGCACTTTATGATGATGAGGTTCATATTGGAATCATCAGGGGAACGCCTGATTGGAAAGGGCCAAAACTTCACTTGTTTAAAGACAGCTTATATTTGGTTGATAAAGAAATCAGGGATATTGAAGAAGTCCTGAAAACAGACCGCCCCTTCATCCAATTTAAAAGCGACTCCAACTATTATCAGGAAATTCAGGATTGGTGGCATCGCCATTTTCAAACGACCCCAAAAAGGACAATAGTTGTGGATCAGATCGAAACGTGCAAACAAATGACCATCAACGGAATTGGATATGCAATTTTGCCGGCTATTACCTTGAATGATGCGGATACTGATATTTATAAGGTTCCATTAATGGATGACCACGATTCTGCACTCCAAAGGGATACATGGCTGCTGGGCTATGAATCAGCGTTTCAGCTTAAGCAGGTACAGGCCTTCACTGAAGTAATTCAAGAATATTTACAATCAGATCCAACCGCCTTTTAATTCTTGTGTTAAATGCAGTTGTTTGATAAAGTATGTTCAGAAAGAACAGCAAACAAGGAGGAATACAGTCTTTATGAAAATGATGGATGCAAATGAAATTATTTCATTTATACAAAATAGTAAGAAATCTACGCCAGTAAAGGTGTATGTGAAAGGCAGTCTAGAAGGGCTGGAGTTCGGAAAGAATTCCCAGACATTCATTACCGGACAATCAGGTGTGGTATTCGGAGAGTGGTCTGAGATTTCTGAAGCCCTTTCTGCCAATAAAGAAAAAATCGAAGACTATGTCATTGAAAACGACCGCAGAAACTCTGCTATTCCAATGCTTGATTTGAAAAATATCAAGGCCCGCATCGAGCCGGGTGCCATTATCCGCGATCAAGTTGAAATCGGCGACAATGCAGTCATCATGATGGGATCTGTCATCAACATCGGTTCAGTTGTCGGTGAAGGTACAATGATCGATATGAACGTTGTCCTTGGTGGACGTGCAACAGTCGGAAAGAACTGCCATATTGGTGCAGGTGCAGTTCTCGCAGGCGTCATTGAGCCGCCTTCCGCAAAACCTGTCATCATTGAAGATGACGTAGTTGTAGGAGCCAATGCAGTAGTCTTGGAAGGTGTAACTGTAGGAAAAGGATCTGTGGTTGCAGCAGGAGCAGTAGTTGTCGACGATGTTCCCCCATATACAGTTGTAGCTGGTACACCTGCACGAGTCATCAAGAAAATCGATGATAAAACAAAATCAAAAACAGAAATCAAACAAGAACTTCGACAATTATAAATCGATATAGAAAGGTCAGCTCCATAAAAGTGGATCTGCCCTTTCTTTATAGGAGAAAATAATAATGACAATTAATCCTTTTGTTGCTCTTCGAAGAGATCTGCACCGTATTCCTGAGCTTGGCTATCAAGAGTTCAAGACACAAACCTATTTACTTGATTATCTGGAGTCACTTCCTTCTGAAAGAATGGAAATAAAAAAATGGAAGACCGGCTTTTTTGTCAAGATACAAGGAAAGAACCCGTCAAGATTGATTGGATATCGTACGGATATAGATGGTCTGCCAATTGAGGAACAGACAGGGCTGCCATTTTCATCGGAACATCAAGGGAAAATGCATGCATGCGGACATGATTTTCATATGAGCATTGCACTCGGTGTTTTGAGCCATTTTGTGAGAAATCCAATCAATGATGATCTTCTGTTCATATTCCAGCCGGCTGAAGAAGGGCCTGGAGGTGCACAGCCTATGCTTGAAAGCCCTGAAATGAAGGAATGGATGCCTGATATGATTTTTGCCCTTCACATTGCTCCTGAATATGCACCGGGGACTATAGCGGTCAAAGAAGGCATTCTCTTTGCCAACACATCGGAATTATTCATTGATTTGACAGGTAAAGGCGGCCATGCTGCATATCCTCATCACACGAAGGATATGGTTGTTGCCGCTTCCCACCTGGTCACTCAGCTACAAACCATTGTTTCACGCAATGTAAACCCTCTGGATAGCGCTGTGGTTACCATTGGGAAGATAACAGGAGGCACCGTTCAAAATATCATTGCAGAACAAGCAAGGCTGGAAGGGACGATCAGAACATTTTCTGATGAAGCGATGGCTTCTGTGAAAGAGCGGATAGAAGCCCTGGTAAAAGGAATTGAAGCAGGATTTGAATGTACTGCTTCCATTGATTATGGAAGCATGTATCATCAAGTATACAACCATGAGGGAATAACGGCTGAATTCATGGCCTTCCTTAAAGGGAGGCAGGATGTAAACTTGATAGAATGTAAAGAAGCTATGACTGGGGAAGACTTTGGCTATATGTTAAAAGAAATACCCGGTTTTATGTTCTGGCTTGGTGCAGGGTCTGAATATGGCTTGCATCATGCAAAACTTACGCCTGATGAAGCAGTCATCCCTTTTGCCATTGATGTTGTCACGGGATATATCGAGCACCTTGAAATTTAAAATGAAAAAGCTGCCGGAAATGCAACCGGCAGCTTTTTATTATTGACTGGTATTTTTCTCAATATAAACTTGGTGAGGATACGGAATGTCGATTCCATTTGCATCAAGTGTTTCTTTGATGGCTTTCCTTAGCTTCCGTTCAACTCCCCATTGTTCGCCATTTGCTGTCTTGGCAATGATTCTAAGGACTACATCCGAAGAACCCAAACTCTGTACCCCCAGAACATTGGGACCATCTACAATGTTAGTATCTTCAGAAGCAATTTTATCGCAAAGCTCCTGGAGAACCGTAATCGCTTTATCAATATCATCCTCATAGGAGATGCCGATATCGACGAGTGCCCTCATGTTTCCTCTGCTGTGATTGCTCAAGCTTGTTATTTCACGATTCGGTACAAAGTGCAGCGTTCCATCAAATCCACGTATATGAGTAGTTCGAATTCCTACATTTTCAACAATTCCTGAGAAGTTTCCTGTAGATACATAATCTCCAACTTCTACTTGTCTCTCAAGCAAGATGAAAAATCCTGTTACAAAGTCGCTTACAAGACCCTGGGCTCCAAATCCGATAGCAAGACCTACAATCCCCGCACCTGCTAAAATAGCGGTGACTTGGATGTTAAATACTTGCAGTACCGTGACGAAGAAAATGAAAATTAATATGTAGGAAAAGATATTCTTTGTCAAGCTCTCAAGGGTATGTGCTCTTGCTTCTGAAACGTTGTTGCGGTTTTTATACTGTGTAAAGCCTGTTGTGATCACTTTGTTCCCAAATGCTTTCACAATTAAATATACAATATAGATCGCAATGAGTTTCACAAAGATGATGCCAAGCTTTACAAATAAAGCGGTCCAATTATAATGAGTGATTTTTTCCCCCAATTGATTAAATGAGAAGAGAAGTTCCAATATAATCATCCTTTCTAAAGACTTATTGGAAGAAGCATTTTAGTTTATTCCCTAATAGAGAAATGATAAACTTGATTTATGTTCAAAAAAGGGGTAATTGGGCCATTCGAAGCCCATCACTTTTTGAGATTGGCCCGTTTAGTATGAGCCTGTTTTGGGAAAAACATTACAGTGGCACTGTTTCAATATAAGGGATAATTATTTTTTAATTAAATTAATTATAATGAGATGTTGACTAGGAACACGGCCTGTACTATAATTTTAACTGTTGATTTGGAATTAATTGAGAATGTGAAGATGATTTTCTCAATAATATAACTTTTTGGAGGGATTTTCTAATGGCAGAACGCATGGTAGGTAAACAAGCACCACGCTTTGAAATGGATGCTGTATTGGCAAACAAAGAATTTGGTAAAGTAAGCCTGGAAGAAAACATGAAAAACGATAAATGGACAGTTCTTTTCTTCTATCCAATGGACTTCACATTTGTATGTCCAACTGAAATCACTGCATTGTCTGACCGCTATGACGAGTTCGAAGATCTTGATGCAGAAGTAATCGGTGTATCTACAGATACAATCCACACTCACTTAGCATGGATCAAAACAGATCGCAAAGACAACGGCCTTGGAGATCTTAACTATCCATTAGCTGCTGACACTAATCATGAAATTTCCCGTGAGTACGGTGTACTCATCGAAGAAGAAGGGGTAGCTCTTCGCGGACTATTCATCATCAGCCCTGAAGGCGAAATGATGTACCAAGTGGTAAACCACAATAACATCGGCCGCGACGTTGATGAAACTCTTCGTGTCCTTCAAGCACTTCAAACTGGCGGACTTTGCCCAGCTAACTGGAAGCCAGGCCAAAAAACATTAAACGTATAATATAGTAAGATACATCATTGAATGCTGGAGGCCTAACAGGTAGTTAGGCCTCTTTTGAAATAAGGAGGAACGATTATGAAGCTTAGAGAACAAATGCCTGAATTAAACGGTGCAACAGAATGGCTGAACGGCGAAGTGACAAAAGCGGACTTAGTTGGCGAAAAGCCTACATTGATTCATTTTTGGTCAATCAGCTGCCACCTTTGTAAGGAAGCGATGCCGCAAGTGAATCAATTCCGTGATGATTACAAAGATAAATTGAACGTTGTAGCGGTACACATGCCACGTTCTGAGGACGATTTGAATATCGATGAAATAAAAAAAGTTGCGAGTGAGCATGGCATCACTCAGCCCATTTTTGTGGACAGTGAGCACAAGTTGACAGAGGCATTTGAAAATCAATATGTCCCAGCTTATTATGTATTTGATAAAGATGGAAAACTTCGTCATTTCCAAGCTGGCGGAAGCGGTATGAAAATGCTTGAAAAACGTGTGAACCGTGTATTGGATGAGTTAGATAAAGCTGAATAATGAGGAATATCCAAGGCTGCCGAGCTATCAATCGGCAGCTTTTTTCATTTCATTATAAATATTGTTTTCAGAATAGGGGGATTTGAATAATTTTTTAAAAAATTTAGCAGAAATAACTGGAAATTTATTTCGATTCTCGTTATATTAGTAATTACGTTCATTGGTTTTCAACAGAGGGGGGAGTTTTAAAGAATGGAAACATTTAAGAAATTAAAAGGCTTTTATTGGCCGCATAAGAAGTATTTTATTACATCGATGATATTCCTGGTGCTTGTAACAGGGATTACGATTGTCTATCCAATGATACTGCAAGTGACGATAGATGATGTCATTCTGAAAGGGAATTATCAGTTGATTCCTTATCTGGCACTCGGCTTCATTGGGGTAATGCTCATCAAAGGTGCTGCTACTTTTATCAACCAATATACAGGTGATTTGTTCGGGATTACATCCGTCTATCATTTAAGGAATGAGTTATATAAAAAGCTGCAGTATCTGCCATTCAAATATTACGACAATGCAAAGACCGGTGATCTGATGTCCAGGCTTACCGCTGATGTAGAAGGATTCCGCTTCTTTTTATCATTCGGGATGTCAGAGCTGCTTCGATTTGTTCTATTAATCGGAATCAGCTTAAGTGTCATGTTTTACTATTCCGTCTCTCTGACATTCGTCACAATCATTTCCTTGCCGTTTTTGGCCATTGCAGTATACAAGTTTGATAAAGCTGTCCATCCTGCGTTTAGAAGCATCAGAAAGTCATTTGGAAAGCTTAATACGAATGTCCAGGAAAATATCAGTGGAATCAACACAGTCAAATCTCTTTCGAGGGAAGAGTTCCAGATAGGGAAGTTCAATCATTCAAATAGTGATTATAAGGATAAATACATCTTTACCTCTATTATATGGGCAAAGTATTTTCCGCTAATGGAGTTCTTAGGGAATATATGTGTAATCGGGATGCTTGGATATGGCGGGTACTTGGTCATCAATGGCGATTTGATGCCGGGTGAACTGGTTGCTTTTTATAGTTTAGTAGGATACATCATCTTTCCAATCATGAACCTTGGGTTCGTCATCAATATGTTTTCCCAATCCAAAGCTTCCGGGGAGCGACTCTTAGAAATTTTAGAAGCTGACGAATTGATCAAAGATGTGGATGGGGCAATCGAAAAAAATCGCATTGAAGGATACGTAGAATTTAAAAATGTAGATTTAAAATATTCAGAAGATGATCAGGAGGCATTGTCCTCTATTTCATTTAAAGCTGAGCCGGGGAAAATCATAGGCTTGATTGGTGCTACCGGTTCAGGAAAAACAAGTATTACACAGTTGATAACAAGGTTCTACGAGCCGACAAATGGGGAGATTTTAGTTGACCATGTGCCGGTAAATGAGTATAGCCTGAATACGCTTAGGAGAAATATTGGATTTGTCCTGCAGGAGTCGTTCCTTTTTTCATCAACCATCAAAGCAAATATTTCATACGGACGGCCGGAAGCGACAATGGAAGAAATCATTGAAGCGGCGAAGAGGGCCCAGGCCCATGACTTTATCATGGAGCTTCCTGACGGTTATGACACGATGCTTGGCGAAAGAGGATTGGGGTTATCCGGCGGTCAGAAACAAAGGATTGCCATTGCTCGTGCCATCTGCGTCGACCCGGGCATTTTAATATTGGATGATGCTACCAGTGCTGTTGACATGGAAACCGAATTTAAGATTCAAAAAGCGTTTAAAGAAGTAATGAAAGGCCGTACAACTTTTATCATTGCTCATCGCATCTCTTCATTGAAGCATGCCGATGAAATATTGGTGCTCGAAAATGGGAAAATCGTTGAAAGAGGGAAGCATGACTTCCTTTTAAGCAACGGAGGACCATATCAGCGAATTTATGACATTCAATTCAAAGATAGAAACTATATCATGCAGTCTCAAATAGGGTGAGGTGAAGACAAGTGAAGGAACCAAAAAATTCAGAAGCGAATCAAAATGTACTGAAACGATTCCACTATTCAACAGATCAAATTATCGAAAAGCCTTTCAACTGGGCTCAGATGTTGAGGCTGCTGGCTTATTTAAAGCCATACTCCAAGAACCTGCTGCCATCTTCCATCATCGCTGTTTTGATTACGACGGCCGTCAGACTGATGATTCCTACTATCATAGGGGTTTATGTATTAGATAAAGCAATTACGAATAAAGACAGCAAACTTTTAGGAATTCTTGTTTCAATTATTGCAGGCCTCTATATCCTGTCTTATATCGCGAACTATTTCAGGATTAAATGGATGAATATCCTCGGGCAGAGTGTCATCTATGACTTAAGGAAGCATTTGTTTACACATGTACAGCATTTATCACACCGATTTTTTGATCAGCGGTCGGCAGGATCAATCCTGGTCAGAATCATGAATGATATCAACTCTTTACAGGAACTATTCACGAATGGGGTAATCAATCTTTTAATGGATATGTTGCTTTTGGTGGGCATCATAGTCATCCTGTTCACATTGTCGCCGCAGTTGACATTGGCTGTAATGGTCATCCTGCCAATCATGTTTTTCATTTCCACCAGCCTGAGAAAAAATATTAGACGCTCTTGGCAGAATGTCAGGCTGAAGCAGTCGAAAATCAACTCCCATTTAAATGAAAGCATTCAAGGGATTAGAATTACGCAGTCTTTTACACAAGAAAAAGGGAACCGAATGTTTTTCAATGGGATTAATAATGAAAGCTATCTTGCCTGGAAAACTGCGACGCAAAAGAATGCCATGTTCCGCCCAATGGTGGAACTGACGAATGCAGTCGGTACCGCAGTGCTGATTTGGTTTGGCGCCCATTTGATTCAAACAGATTCTAATTCACTTACATTAGGTGAATTTGTTTCCTTCGCGTTCTATCTGGGCATGTTCTGGGAGCCGATCTCAAGGCTGGGACAGGTGTACAACCAATTATTGATGGGTATGGCATCGTCAGAAAGGATATTTGAGTTTCTTGATGAAAAGCCAATTGTTTCTGAGAAAACATCAGCAGTGGATATCGATGAAATGAAGGGCCGCATCGAATTCGAAAATGTAGAATTTTCATATGATGATAAACGTAAGGCGTTAAAAGGAATTAACCTGGAGATGAAAGCAGGCGAGACAGTTGCCCTTGTTGGCCATACAGGCTCAGGGAAAACGACCATTGCCAATTTGATCAGTCGATTCTATGATCCTACATCAGGCAGTGTAAAGATTGATGGCCATGATTTAAGGGATGTTTCCTTAAGAAGCGTCAGGGAAAAAATCAGCGTTGTCTTACAGGATACATTCATTTTCTCTGGTACCATCAAAGAAAATATCAAGTTTGGAAGACCTGATGCTTCTGATGAAGAAGTCCATAAAGCAGCAGAAGCAATCGGTGCGCATCAATTCATTCAAAAGCTTCCAAAGGGATATGATACTGAAGTAGAGGAACGGGGAAATATTTTATCTGTCGGTGAAAGACAGCTGCTTTCATTTGCTAGGGCTTTATTAGCAGATCCGAGCATCATCATTCTGGATGAGGCGACAGCAAGCATTGATACTGAAACAGAAGTCCAGATTCAAAAAGCATTAAATATCCTGCTCAAGGATAGGACGGCAATCATAATTGCCCATCGCCTTTCCACAATCAGGGAAGCAGATAAAATATTTGTCCTGGACCACGGAAATATTATAGAAGAAGGCAACCATGATCAGCTGATGAACTTAAAAGGTGAATATTATCATTTGGTCAAAGCACAATTTAATATGCTTGAAGCGATATAATTCAGTATTGCTCAGAGATTCCCCTGTATTTTTTCAGGGGAATTTTTTGCATTTGGTAACCTGACGCCATTGAAGTTCGTCATATGATTAAAGGAAAACAGGAGGTTTAAATGAGAAAAATCGCATATTTTCTGGCTGGTATGATTATTGTCTTTGGCATGGGAGCCTGCAGTGGAAGCCATGACAAAATGGAGAGCAAGTCAGATGCAGGGAAAAAAGAACTGATGAGCCAAAGTGAACAAAAAGGATTTTCAACCTCAGATTCATCGGATGAAAAAAATGCAGAGAGCGGCACCTCCCAAACAGAAGTAAGGGAAAGAAAAGTGATTTATACAGCGAATCTCTCTGTGGAAGCAAGTAATTATGAAAAATTGCTGCATTCCCTTGAAAAGAAAGCTTCAACTATTGGGGGATATATTGTCCGGTCCAACTCCTATCACACCGATGAAGAGAATGTAGCAGGAGAAGTTGTTTTTCGTATTCCCCAAGAAAGGTTTCAAGAGTTTCTCGATTTCTCTGAAGGGGCTTCAGCAAAGGTGTTGGAACGCAATGTTGCCGGAGAAGATGTTACAGAAGAATATGTCGATTTGGAATCGAGATTGAAAGCTAAAAAAACTGTAGAGAAAAGATTGCTGAGCTTCATGGAAAATGCTCAAAAAACAGAGAATCTTTTAAAAATTTCGGATGACCTGGCGAGAGTACAGGAGGAAATAGAAAGCATTGAAGGGCGCAGAAAATATTTAGAAAATCAATCAAGTTTAGCGACCATTACGGTATCGATCCGGGAAAATAAAATTAAAGTAGGCGAAATAGAAAAAGACCAAGCGGGAATTTGGCTGAAAACAAAAAAAGAATTTATAGACAGTGTAAACTCATTGATATCAGTTGTTTCCACATTATTGATATTTATTTTAGGAAATATCCTGTACATTATTATCTTAGTGCTGATCTCCATCCCGGTAATCAGATATATGAAAAGAAAAAGGGGGGCATAAAAGCAGCCCTGCTTTGACAAATAAAATAGAGTAAATAAAAGCCTTCTCTTACTCATAGTGTCGGGGTAAGAGAAGGCTTTTATTTTGTTTGTGAAAAACGTCACAAAATAGACATTGTTCAATACTTCACAAACTATGGTTATTCCATTATGATTAGGGTACTAACGTAATAAATTGTCATATAGAAGGGGGAAGAATCTGTGGAACTAGATAATGTCATGCTTAGCAGAATGCTTACTTCCATGACTTTGGCATTCCATATAATATTTGCAACCATTGGGGTCGGGATCCCTGTTATGATTTCCATTGCAGAATTTGTAGGGATTAAGAAAAATAATAACCATTTCCTGCTTCTGGCACGCAGGTGGGCACGCGGCTTCACCATTACTGTAGCGGTCGGAGTAGTGACGGGCACTTGTATAGGGCTTCAGCTTTCAATGCTTTGGCCAAGCTTCATGAAAGTGGCTGGACAAGTCATTTCGTTGCCATTATTCATGGAGACATTCGCTTTTTTCTTTGAAGCTATATTTTTGGGGATTTACCTATACACATGGGATCGATTTAAGAATAAGTGGCTGCACTGGCTGCTTACCATTCCAGTCATGATCGGATCTTCAGCCTCTGCATTGTTCATCACGACTGTTAATGCATTTATGAATACGCCACAAGGGTTTGAATTGAAGAATGGGAAGGCGGTCAATATTGATCCGATTGCAGCAATGTTGAATCCATCTACCCCATCAAAGGTATTTCACGTTCTCACATCTTCCTATATGACTTCGGCTGTTCTGCTTGCCGCAATTACCTCATTTGCCATATTAAGAGGGAAGAGGAGCATCTATTACCGCAGCGCACTGAGGCTGACGATGATTTGTTCTTTAGTGTTTTCCTTGGGCACTGCACTTGCAGGGGATGTCTCAGCTAAGTTCCTTGCAGAAGTACAGCCGGAAAAGCTGGCAGCAGCTGAATGGCATTTTGAGACGGAGTCAAATGCGGATCTCATTTTATTCGGAACGATTGATGAAAACAACCAGATTCATCACGCAATCCGCCTTCCTGGCATGTTGAGCTTTTTAGCGGGAAGCAGTTTTGATAAGAAAGTCATCGGTTTGGATGATTTTCCTAAGGATGAAACCCCGCCATTATGGATTCATTACATGTTTGATTTGATGGTCGCCATCGGTTCGTTTGTAATTGTATTATCTCTGGTGTATCTGATAGCGTGGAGAGCCAAAAAATTCTCGGAATGGTTTAAGCCTATTTTATGGGGTATCGCCGCTGCTGGCCCACTTTCAGTTCTTGCAATCGAATTCGGATGGATTTATGCAGAAGTAGGAAGGCAGCCGTGGATTTTAAGAGGATATATGAAGGTCGCTGATGCAGCAACAACCGGACAGGGTGTAGGGTTGACATTCATCATTTTTGCGATACTCTATTTTATTTTAGCGATTCTCACATGTGTTGTCCTTGTAAGGATGTTCAAGAATAAACCTGCTGAAGCTGAATTAGAGAAGAGGTTCAATCATTGATATGCACCTAAATAGAAAGGGGAGGGAATCATGAGCTTGGAGATTTTAGGCATATCCGTTTTATGGATATTTCTTTATGGTTATCTTATCATTGCTTCAATTGATTTCGGAGCAGGATTCTTTGCATTTTATGGGAAGATTTCAAAAAGGGATCATCTCATTAATAATCTGATCAGCCGCTATTTATCTCCTGTATGGGAAGTGACAAATGTGTTTTTTGTTTTCTTCTTTGTGGGGCTTGTCGGATTTTTCCCTGACGCGGCTTACTACTATGGCACAGCATTGCTGCTGCCGGGGAGTGTATCCTTGGTGCTATTGGTGATAAGGGGTTCCTTTTATGCTTTTGGAAATTATGGTTCAAAGGAAAATAGTTTCTATTTATTTTTATATGGAGCAACCGGACTGCTCATTCCGGCCGCACTATCTACGGCATTGACCATTTCAGAAGGCGGATTCCTTAAAGAGAAAGGGAGCGGAGTTGAATTTCTCGCAAAGGAATTATTCACTAGTCCATATTCATGGAGTGTTGTTTTATTGGCCATAGTGTCTGTTTTGTTCATTAGTGCAGCATTTTTGACTTATTATGCGGATCGGGCAGGGGATATGCCGGCTCGGGATGTTTTAAGAAAGTTCACCTTGTTTTGGAGTCCTCCCACCATTTTGGCGAGTTTTCTAGTCTTTGCTTCTCTGCACGCCCATAATCCAGGGCACTTTTCGAAAGCAATCCAACTATGGTGGATGTTTGGTTTATCTCTCTTGTTTTTCTTGATTGCATCTTATCTAATCCTTAAAAAGAAAAATTTCGGGACTGCCTTCATAGCGGTCATGCTTCAATTCTTCTTTGCGTTTTTCGGGTACGGTGCCTCTCATTTACCGTATATCCTGCAGCCTTTTGTAACCGTTCATGAGAGTATAACAAATCCAACCATGGGTACTGCGCTGGTTGTCGTATTCATTGCTGGACTGCTGCTCCTTATTCCATCACTGCTCTTGTTGATGAAACTGTTTCTGTTTGATGCAGATTATGTAAAGGGTAAAAAGTAATTTTCCCAAATATAGACCTTATGCTACAATGTAGAGGAAATATCTGCTTAGTGTGGAGGCGTAGTTGTGAAAAAAGAATTTGTTGTGATCGGATTAGGACGATTCGGAGGAAGTATCTGCCGGGCGTTATCTGAGCAAGGGATGGAAGTCATGGCAATCGATCAAGATGAAGACCGCGTCAATGAGTTTGCTTCCATAGCTTCCCATGCGGTTGTAGCGGATACAACTGAAGAAGTGACGTTAAAAAGCTTGGGCATCCGTAATTTTGACCATGTTATCGTTGCAATCGGTGACGATATCCAATCCAGCATCCTGACAACTTTGATGCTGAAGGAAATTGGAGTGAACAATATCACGGTTAAAGCCCAAAATGACTACCATGAAAAAGTGCTGCGCAAAATTGGTGCCGACCATGTCGTTCATCCAGAAAGAGATATGGGAAGACGTATTGCCCATAATATCATTTCTAATAGTGTATTGGATTATTTGGAGCTTTCGGATGAACACAGCATCGTTGAGATTGCCGCCAATAATCCGCTGCTCGCGGGCAAGTCACTTGTGGATTTAGATGTTCGTGCGAAATACGGCTTGAATATCGTGGCGATTAAACGGGAAAATGATATTATTGTTTCACCCCAAGCAAATGAAGTCATTCATCAAGATGACATCCTTATCGTGATAGGGGCAGATACAGATATTAACCAATTTGAAAAGAAAATGATGTCTTCATAATCAAAAAGACCGAATCCACGAGGGTTCGGTCTTTTTGTCATTCTTGTTTATTAAACTTCCATGATGATCGGCAGGATCATCGGACGGCGCTTCGTTTTCTCGTAAAGGAATGGAGCAAGTGTGTCAGTGATTTCATTTTTAATTTCTGACCACTGGGATGTCTTGCGTTCCATCACTTTATTTAAATGGTTATTAATCAATTTTTGAGCTTCATTGATTAGATCGCCTGATTCTCTCATATAGACAAAACCGCGGGAAATGATATCTGGCCCTGCAGCAATCCTGAAGTCATTCATATTAATGCTGACAACGACAATGACAAGTCCTTCTTCAGAAAGGATTCGTCGGTCGCGCAGAACGATATTTCCGATGTCACCGATGCCGCTTCCATCAATATAAACAGATCCTGATGGAATTTTACCCGCAACCATTGCAGAGTCATCGCTTAATGCAAGAACTTCTCCGTTATCCATGATGAAGCAGTTTTCCTCTGCCACACCACAGTCTACAGCATGTCTTGCATGCATTTTCTGCATTCTGAATTCTCCATGAATCGGCATGAAGAACTTAGGCTTCATAAGGCGGAGCATAAGTTTCTGCTCTTCTTGTCCACCATGACCAGAAGTGTGGATATCATTTAAAGAACCATGGATGACTTCAGCTCCAGCTTTGAACAGCATGTTAATCGTTCTATTGACGCTGATTGTGTTCCCAGGGATAGGAGATGAAGAAAACACCACCGTATCACCAGGCTGGATTTGAATTTGTCTATGAGTACCGTTCGCGATACGGGACAATGCCGCCATTGGCTCTCCCTGGCTTCCTGTACAGAGGATGGTCACTCTATTGGCAGGAAGGCGGTTAATTTGGTTCGCTTCGATAAACGTATCTTTAGGACAGTTGATATAGCCAAGTTCATGACCAATCCGGATGGCTGCTTCCATGCTGCGGCCAAATACGGCAACCTTGCGTCCGTGGGATACAGCAGCTTCTACAACTTGCTGCAGACGATGAATGTTGGAGGCGAAAGTAGCAAAGATCACGCGTCCGTCAACTTTTCGGAAAATGTCCTGTATGCTTTCTCCAACTCTTCTTTCTGACATCGTAAAGTTAGGAACTTCACTGTTAGTGCTGTCAGATAATAGGCAAAGGACGCCTTCTTTTCCTATTTCAGCCATTTTTGTCAAATTGGCAGGCTCTCCAACCGGTGTAAAGTCAAATTTAAAATCACCTGTATGAACAATGTTCCCTGGAGGAGTCTTTACAACAATTCCATAGGAATCTGGAATACTGTGAGTCGTACGGAAGAAGGTAACAGAAGTCTTCCTGAACTTGATCACATCATCCTCTTGGATTTCATGCAGCTGCGTCTGTCTCAAAAGGCCATGTTCTTCCAATTTGTTTTTGATAAGTCCGAGGGCAAGCTTTCCTCCATAAATCGGGATATTTACTTCCCGCAGAAGGTAGGGGATGCCGCCAATATGGTCTTCATGTCCATGAGTGACAAACAATCCTTTAATTTTATCGATGTTTTTTGCTAAATACGTGTAATCAGGGATGACATAATCAATCCCGAGCAATTCGTCTTCCGGGAATTTGATACCTGCATCGATCAAGATGATTTCATCCTGGAATTGTACGCCATAAGTATTTTTTCCGATTTCGCCTAATCCACCGAGGGCGAAAACAGCTGTTTGGTCATTTTTTACAAATTTCATATACTAATCATATCTCCAATACTTTAAAATCTTCATTTTGTTTTTCGTACTCGTGGTGAGCTTCATCCACTTTTTGAATGTATTCAATGTTGATAGAACGATCCTTTAATTTTAGGCGCACGTCACGTTCTGCATCAGCTTGAACATACATAGCAGATGTTTTTTCCCTTACAGGAACTTCAGTTTTGTTGTCTTGATAAAACACTTTAAAAATCATTTTTTTCTCTCCTTACTCCGTAATCAAAAATGTAACTTGTTCTATTATATAAAAAGTTAGCAACTTTTTCATGTATTTTCCCTATAAAGAATTTATCAGGACGTTTGATTCCGTAGAATCCACTCTTTTTGTATAGCCAAAAATGATGTAATTGAATCAGTTTTTACAGATTTATTGTATCCATTATGTCCGGGTTTTAAATCTAACAATAAAGAATAAGCCCTCCGATGGAAGGCTATCAATTTACTGTTTAAGCTATTGTTTTCTTTCTGAGTAGATCTTTCCACTGCTTCAGCAGTTTCCTGCGGAGTCTTTTTAGCATAATTTATCACTCCTTACTTCTATTTTAATCGATTCTTGTCAAAAGGAAAAGGTGCCTTTCAAAACGATCTCATATATTTATTAATATTTAGTATATGAAAGTTTCAAAAATGCTTTCATGGATATTGCTGGCAATTGCGGAATGCACTACGTTTGACAATCATCTTCAATATCGATAGGGTATTCAAAGTGAGTCGAGATTTTAGAGAAGGAGATTGGCATCTATGAATAAAAAGATGGTGTTTTTTGATATAGATGGTACTTTGCTTGATCATGATAAAAATTTACCATCATCAGCAAAGAAAGCAGTTCGTCATTTGAAAGAGAATGGAGTTTATGTTGCTATTGCCACTGGAAGAGCTCCATTCATGTTTGAATCACTTCGCGAGGAGCTGGAGATTGATTCCTATGTCAGCTTCAATGGACAATTTGTCGTTTTCGAAAATGAAGTAATTTATAAAAATCCTCTCCAAACGGAAGATTTAAAAACGCTCGTGCAGCATTCTTCTGAACGGGATCATCCGTTGGTTTTTTTAACGGATGAAACGATGAAAGCCAATACAGAAAAACATTCGATGATAGAAGAGAGCATGGGCAGTTTGAAATTCAACCACCCATCTTTTGACCCTGAATTTTATTTGGACAAGGAAATCTATCAGAGCCTATTATTTTGTGCTGATCCTGAAGATAATTATTATCGTGAAGAGTTTACCCAATTTAAATTGATCAGATGGCACGATTATTCTGTTGATATCCTTCCCAAGGGCGGATCAAAGGCTGAGGGAATCAAACAGATGATTGAAAGGCTAGGGTTCGATATAAAAGATATTTATGCATTTGGAGACGGGCTTAATGATGTTGAAATGCTTGAAGCTGCTGGAACAGGTGTAGCTATGGGCAACGCGCATCCGGCTGTCAAGGAGTTTGCAGATATGGTAACTGATGATGTTGCAGAGGATGGTCTTGAAAAAGCACTGGTGAAATTGGGATTGCTTTAATGAATACCAAGAAAAGGATATACTAAAAGAGGCTGGGACATAAATAGTCTCTATAAAAGAAAAAAAGTGAAATCGAGCTGTCGATTTCACTTTTTTCTTTTTATTGTAGAGATCTGTATACAAGATCCTATCCTCTTGCCGCATATTTCCGTATGTTCACCGCCATTAAGGCGAGGCCGATTTCATTATCGACTTGCGATTTTCCACGAACGGAAAATCGTGTGAAACCTAAATTAGCCTTCAAGAATCCAAAAACTGGCTCCACGTCTATTTTCCGTTGACGGTAAATGCTAGCCGTTTCTTCTTCTGAAAGCTTCGTTTTCACATATTCTTTTTGTTGTTCCCACTTTTCATTGATCATGAGCTTACGATTGGTACCTTCATGCCCTTTCGTGCATAACGACCGTAGCGGGCAGTCTGTACAGTTTTCAAATTCATACATTTTGTATTGTCGCTGGAATCCTGTTTTATCTGTACGTGTAGAGTGATATCGGAACGTAAGTTTTTGTTCATTCGGACAAGTAAACGTATCACTCTCTTCATCGTATGCCCAGTTACTTGTTTTGAACGGATCATTTTGGTATTTTTTCTTTTGTTCGTTTAAATATTGATTATACGTGATGAGGGGTGTACGCTTGCGCTTGGTCAGAATATCATCATAATTTTGCTCGCTTCCATAACCGGCATCTGCGACAATATGTTTTGGTAATGAAAAGAACTCCTTTTCAATTCGATCAAGGAATGGGATTAAGGTTTTCGTATCTGTAGGGTTTGAGAAAACATCGTAGGCTAGTGCGAATTGTCCTTCTGTCGCTATTTGAACATTATAACCAGCCTTTAGTTGTCCATTTTGCATATAGTCATCTTTCATTCGCATAAAGGTTGCTTCAAGGTCTGTTTTTGAATAGCTATTGCGTGTGCCAAGAATCTCAAAATCCTTTTCATACTTTTGTTTGCGCGCAATCCAATCGGATACTTGTTTCACGATTTGTTTCGGTGATTTGCGTTCACTTCGAAGTTGTTTGCGCTCGCTTACATCCTCAGAGTTCTCAATCTTTTGGGTATATTCATCGACTACTTCATCTAGTTTTTCAACGATTTGTGTTAATTCTTCGATAGAAAGCTGCTCATCATTTTCTCTTTTTATTTCAGGAATAATTTTATTTTCAAGCAGTTCGTTGTATAACTGGTTGGACTTTTCCACGAGGCTCGCATGAAATTTTTCAATGGCCTTCTTCCATACGAATGTGAATTTATTGGCGTTGGCTTCGATTTTTGTACCATCGACAAAAATCGCTTCTTGATCAATAAGCTTCTCCTGCACTAACTGACAACGAAACTGAACGAAGCACTGACGAATTAGCTCCTTCATTTCTGGATGGACACGGAAACGATTAATGGTACGGTAACTCGGAACATACCCTTGTGCAAGCCACTTCATGCGGATACTATCATTCAAAAGGTCTTCTATTTTGCGACCAGAAAAAGTCGATTGCGTATAACCGCATAAAATAATTTTCAGCATCATTCGTGGGTGATAAGATGGACAGCCGGTATAGCGAATAAAGGAATCAAAGGCTTCATGAGGAATGCTTTCGACTAAATGGTGGATTGAAAAAGCAATATCGTTTTCTTGTAATTTCACTTCTAAATCTAAAGGCAAAACTAATTGATTCATGTTATAATTTTTAAACATAAGGACCCTTCTTTCCGATGAAATTTTGTGTGGTAACTTTATTTTATCAGAAGTGGTCCTTATATTTATAAGAAATAAAGAAAGCCGTTGAAATTTTACTCATCGTAAAATTTCAACGGCTTTTTCGTCTTAAAGGTGGGTTTTGTCCCAGCCTCTTTTTCTTATCTTTCGATTGGAGTAGCTCCTTCAGGTTCTTTGAAAGGATCTTTTTCGTCTATATAGTCGTAAAACATGATTCCGTTCAAGTGGTCGATTTCATGTTGGAAGACGATGGCGGGAAAACCTTTAAGCCTTAGTTTAACAGGCTTTCCTTCGATATCGAATGCTTTTACCGTTATCCTGGCATATCGGGGCACGAATCCGGGTACGGCTCTATCGACGGATAGACACCCTTCTCCTGAAGTAAGATAGGCCTTTTCAACAGAATGACTTGCGATTTTCGGGTTGAATAAGGCATAGCTGTATGTATCCCCATTTGTATCCTTTGTATGGACGGCAATCATTCTCTTAGGGACATTGATTTGCGGAGCTGCAAGCCCAACGCCCCCTCTTAAACCATATTGCTGTGAGATTTGAGGGTCCTGGCTGTTTTTTATATATTCCAGCAGACTTTTTAATATTTCCTTATCTTCTTCCGAAGGCGGCATGGCTACTTCTTCCGCCGCTTGTCTTAAAGTGGGATGGCCTTCGCGAATGATATCCTTCATCGTAATCATACTTTTTCCTCCTATTTTACATACCATAATCAATAGTCTATCAAATGATTGTTGGAAAGTTAACTCTCGTCTTTTGATAATTTCCTATCAAAAGACAAAGTCATATTAGATGGATCGTTCTCATAGAATAGAGACCATAGAGAAGATGAATTATAGTAAAATGTACTTAGTAAGGGGGATGCTATATGTTATCGATACGATGGCTCATTTTGGCTGCAGCAGTTGCATTGGTGCTGTCGGGGTGCATGAGTCGGCCTACAGCTGCAGAGGAAATATATAAGATCCTTGAAAATACAGTGAAAGATGAAAAAGAATTTCAAGATCAACAAGAGCCGATGACTGAAATGGAAATGAAAGAAAAAAAGTTATTTGATGAAATAATGGGTTTGGGAGTAAAACAATACGACAGAATTGCGGAACTGGCCGATAAGGCTCTCGTTAATTTAAAGAATCGAAGGCAGAGGCTTGAGAGAGAACAGCAGTCCATGGATGAATCCAAACAAAATTTTGAAGAGGTAAAAGAAAAGATAGAACTCCTAAATGATAAAGATGCCAAAAAGAAAGCCGGACAATTAATTACACTGATGGAAAAAAGGTATGAAGCACATGAATCATTATATAAGGATTATTCTTCAGGACTGAGTCTCGATGAACGGTTGTATAGTCTGCTCAAGAAAAAGGACGTATCCCTTGAAGAGCTGGAGGAGCAAATCAATAAAATCAACGATATATATAAGAAAATATATGCGGATAATGATCATTTCAATCAAAAAACGGCTGAATACAACACGGCAAAGCTTCAGTTTTATCAAATTGCAGGTATCAATATTAACGAATGACAGCCGAAGAAAAATGCTTCTATTGAATTATACGCATAATTCTGCTGCGCCACAGCCCAAGCCGCTGTGGTTTTTTTGTGGCGTTATGCCTGGATGTTTTTTGAAATGCGATATGATCTGTACTGTATAACAGATGAACGTTGTTGCAATTTTTATAGTACAGGTTAGTGTTGGTGACTGATACAGATGGTTTGTCAGTCATTGGTTATTAAAAATGTTTTTCTAGAAAAGTATTATATTTATAGTGTTTTCTGATTGACTTCGTCTTTTTTTATGGTGTAAACTAATTCGTGGAGATGAAGAGTTGTATTAATCGTACATGGTGATTCGATTGATACAGTTTCTTTGATAGAAATATTCTTTGTTTAAAACGTTTTATTGCAGAAGAATGTGGAAAACAATGATTATATGGACTTTTTTAATACCTATATATATAGGTGTGGTAGTCTATTGGAAATTGGGCATCCTACGTTTGTATGTAATAAGAATTTATTTTTATAAGGGAAAGGAAAGGTGACTTCAATGGCTTCTAAAACTAAGAAGACACAATTCGATGCGAAAAAAACGCTCGAAATGATTGAAGATCAATTTGAGATGCTCCAGATCTTGAATGAAGAAGGCAAGGTCGTAAATGAAGCAGCAATGCCGGAATTATCTGATGATCAATTACAGGAATTAATGCGCCGTATGGTATATACGCGTATTTTGGATCAACGTTCAATCTCTCTAAACCGTCAAGGAAGACTTGGCTTCTACGCACCAACTGCAGGACAGGAAGCTTCTCAAATCGCTTCTCATTTTGCTTTGGAAAAAGAAGACTGGATTCTTCCAGGCTATCGTGATGTGCCTCAAATCGTATGGCACGGACTACCGCTTTATCAAGCATTCTTGTTCTCCCGTGGACATTTCCAAGGGAACCAAATGCCTGAGGGCGTAAATGCTCTTGCTCCACAAATTATCATCGGTGCTCAATATATCCAAACTGCGGGTGTAGCGCTTGGACTTAAGAAGCGCGGCAAAAAAGCAGTTGCTATCACATATACAGGAGACGGCGGTTCTTCCCAAGGTGACTTCTATGAAGGAATCAACTTTGCAGGGGCATATAAAGCTCCAGCAATCTTCGTCGTACAAAACAACCAATTCGCGATTTCTACACCACGCGATAAGCAGACTGCCGGTAAAACTATCGCACAAAAAGGTGTGGCAGCAGGTATCCCGGGAATCCTTGTAGATGGTATGGATCCATTAGCCGTCTACGCTGCAGTAAAAGATGCCCGTGAACGTGCAGTGAACGGCGAAGGTCCTACATTGATCGAAACTCTTTGCTACCGCTATGGACCACATACAATGGCTGGGGATGATCCTACCCGCTACCGTACATCCGAATTGGATACAGAGTGGGAAAAGAAAGATCCATTAGTCCGTTTCCGTGCATTCTTGGAAGCTAAGGGACTGTGGAATGAAGAAAAAGAAAATGAAGTAATCGAACAAGCGAAAGAAGATATAAAAGAAGGAATCAAAAAAGCAGATGCTGCTCCGAAGCAAAAAGTTACGGACTTGATGAATATCATGTACGAAGAAATGCCGTATAACTTGAAAGAGCAGTTTGAAATCTACAAAGAAAAGGAGTCGAAGTAAGCCATGGCGCAAATGACTATGATTCAAGCCATCACTGATGCGCTGCGCGTTGAACTGAAGAACGATGAAAATGTTCTTGTATTCGGTGAGGACGTAGGTGTCAACGGCGGTGTATTCCGTGCTACAGAAGGTCTACAAAAAGAATTCGGAGAAGATCGTGTATTCGATACTCCACTAGCAGAGTCAGGAATTGGCGGCCTTGCAGTAGGTTTAGCTCTAGAAGGCTTCCGTCCAGTACCAGAAATTCAATTCTTCGGATTTGTTTACGAAGTAATGGATTCAGTAAGCGGACAGCTTGCTCGTTTGCGTTACCGTTCAGGCGGACGCTACACAGCGCCGGTTACTATCCGTTCACCTTTTGGCGGTGGTGTACATACACCAGAATTGCATGCTGACAGCTTGGAAGGCCTAATGGCTCAGCAGCCGGGTCTTAAAGTGGTTATTCCTTCCACTCCATATGATGCTAAAGGACTTTTGATCTCTGCAATCCGCGACAATGACCCTGTCATTTTCCTAGAGCATATGAAACTATATCGTTCATTCCGCCAAGAAGTACCTGAAGGCGAATATACTATCGAACTCGGTAAAGCAGATATCAAACGTGAAGGTAAAGACCTTTCTATCGTTACTTACGGTGCAATGGTGCATGAAGCACTTAAAGCAGCGGATGAACTTGAAAAAGAAGGACATTCTGTAGAAGTAATCGATCTTCGCACTGTCAGCCCGATAGATATCGACACAATCATCGCATCTGTTGAGAAAACAAATCGCGCAATCGTGGTTCAGGAAGCACAAAAGCAAGCTGGAATCGCTGCAAACGTAGTGGCTGAAATCAATGACCGTGCAATCTTGAGCTTAGAAGCACCAGTTTTGCGTGTGGCAGCACCTGATACAGTGTTCCCATTCTCTCAAGCTGAGGCTGTATGGCTTCCAAACCATAAAGATATCATTGAAACAGCGAAAAAAGTTCTTAATTTCTAATATTGAAATAAGGGGAGTGGGTTCATTCCCCTATTTAATCATTCAATAATAATTTCAGGAGGGTGAATACCATTGTCATTCCAATTTAGATTACCAGACATCGGTGAAGGTATACACGAAGGCGAAATCGTAAAATGGTTTGTTAAGCCAGGCGATAAAGTCGATGAAGATGATGTGCTATGTGAAGTACAAAACGATAAGGCGGTTGTAGAAATCCCGTCTCCAGTAGCAGGTACTGTAGAAGAAGTGCTAGTTGAAGAAGGATCCGTTGCAGTAGTAGGCGACATCCTCATTAAATTTGACGCTCCTGGTTATGAAGATCTTAAGTTCAAAGGCGATCATGGCGATGAAGAGCCTAAGAAAGAAGAAAAAACAGAAGCTCAAGTACAAGCAACTGCAGAAGGCGGTCAAAACGTAGACAAAGCCCCTGCTAAAGAAGATGAAAATAAAGAAGCTACAGGTGCAGGCGCTGCGGCTCAGCAGGATGTAGATCCTAACCGCCGTATAATCGCAATGCCTTCAGTTCGCAAATATGCTCGTGAAAAAGGCGTTGACATTGCACAAGTCGCTGGATCCGGAGATAATGGCCGCGTTCTTAAAGAAGACATCGATGCATTTGCAAATGGAGATGTCAAAGCACCAGCAGCAGAAGCACAAGAAGCTCCAAAAGCTGACGCAAAAGAAGAAAAAGCACCGGCAGCAGCTGCTGTTCCTGAAGGTGAATTCCCTGAAACACGCGAAAAAATGAGTGGAATCCGCAAAGCGATCGCAAAAGCTATGGTTAACTCCAAGCATACTGCTCCACACGTAACATTAATGGACGAAGTGGATGTAACTGAACTTTGGGCTCATCGTAAGAAATTCAAAGATGTTGCAGCTGAAAGAGGCGTTAAGCTTACATTCTTGCCTTACGTTGTAAAAGCATTGACAAGTGCTCTTCGCGAATATCCAGTGTTGAATACTTCAATTGATGATGCTGCAGGCGAAATCGTTCAAAAGCATTACTTTAATATCGGTATCGCTGCTGACACAGATAAAGGATTATTAGTTCCGGTTGTGAAAAATGCTGACAGTAAATCTATGTTTGCTATTTCCAACGAAATCAACGAGCTTGCTGGCAAGGCACGCGACGGCAAATTAGCACCTAATGAAATGAAAGGCGCTTCTTGCACAATCACAAACATCGGTTCTGCTGGCGGACAATGGTTTACTCCTGTAATCAACCATCCAGAGGTTGCGATTCTTGGCATTGGCCGCATCGCTCAAAAACCTGTGGTTAAAAATGGTGAAATTGTAGCGGCACCTGTGTTAGCATTATCATTGAGCTTCGATCACCGCATTATCGACGGAGCTACTGCTCAACATGCTCTTAACCACATTAAGACTCTGTTGAACGACCCAGAATTACTATTAATGGAGGCGTAAAACAATGGTAGTAGGAGATTTCCCAATTGAAACAGATACTTTAGTAATCGGTGCAGGCCCTGGTGGATATGTTGCAGCAATCCGTGCAGCACAGCTTGGGCAAAAAGTGACAATCGTAGAGAAAGAATACATGGGCGGCGTTTGCTTGAACGTTGGATGTATCCCTTCCAAAGCATTGATCACAGCTGGTCATAGATTTGAACAAGCTCTTCATTCTGATGATATGGGGATTGTTGCAGAGAACGTAAAAGTGAACTTCGACAAAGTCCAAGAATGGAAAGGTTCTGTCGTTAAAAAATTGACTGGCGGAGTAGAAGCTCTATTAAAAGGAAATAAAGTTGATATCGTCCGCGGTGAAGCTTATTTCGTAGATTCTAACAGCATTCGTGTAATGGATGAAAACTCTGCTCAAACATATACGTTCAAAAATGCAATCATTGCAACTGGATCTCGTCCAATCGAAATCCCGAACTTCAAGTTTTCTGAGCGTGTAATTGACTCCACTGGAGCACTTGCACTTAAAGAAGTACCGAAGAAAATGGTTGTCATTGGTGGAGGATACATCGGAACTGAGCTAAGTTCAGCTTATGCAAACTTAGGTTCTGAAATCACTATCCTTGAAGGTGCTGACGAAATCCTTGGCGGCTTCGAAAAACAAATGTCTTCATTAGTTAAGCGCAACTTGAAGAAAAAAGGTGTCAACGTCATTACAAAAGCAATGGCGAAGAGCTCTGAAGTAACTGAAAATGGTGTAGTTGTCACTTATGAAGCAGGCGGAAAAGAAGAAAAAATCGAAGCGGACTACGTACTTGTGACTGTTGGACGCAAAGCGAATACAGATGAAATTGGTCTTGAGCAAGTCGGCATCAAGATGGCTGAACGCGGTCTTATCGAAATTGATAAGCAATGCCGTACAAGCGTTTCAAACATCTATGCAATCGGCGATATCGTTCAAGGACCTCCACTAGCTCATAAAGCATCTTACGAAGGTAAGATTGCAGCGGAAGCTATCGCTGGAGAACCATCTGAAATTGATTATTTAGGAATTCCGGCTGTATGTTTCACAGAGCCTGAACTTGCAACAGTAGGCTATGATGAAGCAACTGCTAAAGCTGAAGGTATTGAAATCGTTGCTGCTAAATTCCCATTTGCAGCTAACGGCCGTGCATTGGCTTTGAACAGCTCTGACGGATTCATGAAAATGATTACTCGCAAAGAAGATGGATTAGTCATTGGTGCCCAAATCGCAGGATCTGGTGCATCTGATATGATCGCAGAACTTGGACTGGCTATTGAAGCTGGTATGACTGCTGAAGATATCGCTATGACTATTCATGCTCACCCAACATTAGGTGAAATCACGATGGAAACAGCAGAAGTTGCTTTAGGCAACCCTATCCACGTCGTAAAATAAGGAATAATCGAAAAAGCTGGCCACGCTTTCAAAGCGGGCCAGCTTTTTTTATCTATTCAAAATTTTCAACTGCTGCAGCATTATTGGAGCTTCTAAGTGATTTGGAAAGGATTTGAACAATTTTTTCCGAAGAGTTTTTTCCTTCTATTTTTATCTTGAGCCGATCTTTTTTCACAATGAGGATGGAGGGATATGAAGTGATATGATATCTCTGCTCAAAAGTGGACTGATCCTTCGGTGAAACAACGATCATCCGGCGAAATGCTTTAGGATGATCAGTCTTAATATCTAAAAGTGCATCATAATATGGAATTTCTTTTTCATAATGGTCACCATCTGAAAAGAAAATAATCTGATCATTCAACGTTTGTTTACCATGTGACAGAACTGGTTTTTCTTCACAACCTGAGAGGATTAATATTGAAAGAACAAACCCAAATGAAATAACTTTCATTTTAATAGCCTCGCTTTTTGAATGTAGTGAATCAACTATTTTCTCCTATAGTATCATAGGTCCATTTCCACACCTTAAAAGTAATTGAAATGATACAGAAATGAAAAATTTCCAAAATGTATTTTGAGGTTTAAACATAAAATAATAGTGAATTTAATATAGAAGAAATAAACCGGAAATGCGGTGATCAGAATGAAAAAATATGTAGCCTTCCTCATCCAGCTGATGGTATGGAGCAGTTTTACGCTGGTGGATTGGCTCTCTAAGCGAGATCATAAAGAATATAAAATCCTCATGTTTGCAGTCTTTTTTTACCTGGCATTCATCATTGCAAGAAGCATCGTCAAATCAAAGAAAATTACCTTATTTGTCACCTTATTCAGCCTGGCATTTTACCTGTCCTTCCACTTAGTTCTTCAAAATTTTATTCCCATTACATTTTTATTTATCGTCTAAGCAGTCTTTAATATGTACTAATTGCTCATATGCAGGAGTATTTCATGAATTATTTTTTATTGTGACATACAAATTAGGCTTGAAATTTTAAATATGTTATATTATTATGAACTTATGAAAGAAAATAAAGCGCTTACAAAAACGAAGACAAGGGAGAGCTGATTGATGGGTACTATCGTATGCCAAAACTGCAACAACACGATTGAACATTTTGAGGATGAAAAAGTAACGGTTTTGTATTCGAAGAAGTGCTGTCATTGTGATCATAGCTTAAAAAAAGAAGAGAAGTAACGTTTTCACATATAGGGGTATATTGTGGGACATAGATAAAAAGATGGCTTTGCTGACGGATGGGAGACCGTTAGCAAAAGCCATCTTTATTTTTTTCATTTTATTGCCTTATATTCTTTTATAACCCTTAGATTTTTCAGTTCGAAATCCTCAGGTCCTTGAACCGGAAGGCCGGCTTCAACATTTTTTTCGATATAGGCAAGGTTTTCTTCTGTAATGATTTCCCCAGGAATGAAGATTGGAATACCCGGAGGATAGACCATGATAAATTCAGCAATTGTCCGCCCCACAGATTCCTTAATAGGGACGACCTCAGTTTCTGCATAGAAGGCATCCCTTGGCGTCACTGCCAATACAGGAATGTTAGGCAGCATCACAATGGCATGATTATCATGGGGAATTTCTCCTGCCGTTTGTGAAAGCTCTTCTATAGCATTAACAAGAATATTTGCTTCTTGTTCTGTATCCCCTGGAGTGACAATGCAAAGGATGTTATATAGGTCTGACATTTCAACTTCTATATTATAGGCCTCTCTCAGCCATTTTTCAGCATCATATCCCGTGATGCCAAGGCCTTTGACAGAAATGATCAATTTTGTTGGATCATAATCGAATGTTGCTTTTGTGCCAAGGATCTCTTTCCCGACACAATAGACCCGATCCAGCTTATTGATGCGATCACGAATGGACTCGGCCAATTGGATGGCTCCATCGATCAATTCGCGTCCTTCAGTCGCCAAACGCATTCTCGCAGCATCCAAGGAAGCGAGTAAAAGGTATGATGTAGAGGTAGTAGTCATCATACTTAAAATTGTCTGCACCCTTTGCGCTGAAACCAGCCCATCTTTTACGTTAAGGATCGAGCTTTGCGTCAGTGAGCCGCCAAGCTTATGGACACTAGTCGCAGCCATATCTGCCCCCGCCTGCATAGCCGATAATGGAAGGTCATCATGGAAATGGATATGGACTCCATGGGCTTCGTCTACAAGTACGGGAATATCGTAGGAGTGTGCCATTTCCACTATTTTTTTCAGATCGGCAGAGATGCCGAAGTAAGTTGGATTGATAACCAGGACTCCTTTTGCATCAGGGTGCTGCTGCAGTGCTTTCGCTACTGAATCCGTTGTAATGCCATGTGAAATGCCCAATTCCGGGTCAATATCAGGATGGATGAATACAGGTGTCGCTCCTGAAAAAACAATAGCTGACATAACAGATTTATGAACATTTCGTGGTACAATAATTTTATCTCCAGGTCCGCACACAGCCATTACCATTGTCATGATTGCTCCGCTTGTGCCTTGGACGGAGAAGAAAGTGTGATCCGCTCCGAATGCTTCAGCTGCAAGGTCCTGGGCTTTCTTTATCATCCCTTTAGGCTGATGCAGGTCATCCAGTGGACCAATATTGATTAAGTCAATGGATAATGCATTATCACCGATGAATTCGCGGAACTTGGGATCCATTCCATTTCCTTTTTTATGCCCTGGAATATGGAACTGGACAGGGTTTTTCATAGCATGTTCTAATAATCCTGTAAATAAGGGGGTTTCAAACTGTGACAATTCATACTACACCTCTTTTTTAAAATATAGACTTGCTCATTTATCTCATGCATTAATGCTCAAATAATGTTCATCTTTACATAAAACAAATGAATTATAGCACTTATCCATTGGTTTGCATAGAGATATTTGACTAATGCTTCAATGGAAATTTCACTTAAAAGGGGAAGAGGATATGAAGTGGAAAACGAGGGTTACTGATCTTTTAAATATTAAATATCCCATCATACAAGGTGGACTTGCATACTTAGCATATTCGGATCTTGCAGCAGCTGTATCAAATGCAGGGGGACTTGGTCAAATAACGGCTATGTCGCTGGATTCACCTGAAGCGTTAAGGGAAGAAATTAACAGATTAAAACAGCTCACCGATAAACCATTTGGGGTCAACTTTGCAATAGGGCAGCATGGCAGGCCATTCTCCCATTATTTAGAAGCTGCATTAGATGAACAGGCGCCCGTCATTTCTATGACAGGAGGGAACCCGGCGCCTATCTTTGATATGCTGAAAGGGGTGGATGTCAAAAAGCTTGTATTAGTGGCAGCCAAACGTCAGGCAATCAAAGCAGAGGAGCTTGGAGCCGATGCAGTAATGGTAGTGGGGCAAGAAGGAGGGGGACATCTTGGGAAAAACGATACAGGAACCTTTGTCCTGATCCCACAAGTTGTAGATGCGGTCAATATCCCTGTAATTGCATCCGGAGGCATCGGTGATGGACGTGGTTTGATGGCAGCGCTGGCGCTTGGAGCAGAAGGCATCGAGATGGGGACCAGGTTTATTGCCACAAAGGAATGCGTACATGCCTCAGATGAATATAAGAATAAATTGATACAAGGATCGGAAAATGATACTGTAATCATCAAGCGGACACTTGGATCTCCAGCCAGGGCCATTTCCAATGCTTGGACTGATAAGATTCTGGAGTTGGAGAGAACGGCAGGTACATATGAAGCGCTGAAGGATTATATAAGCGGGAAAGCCAATCAAAAGTTCATTCATGAAGGAATGATGGATGAAGGTTTTGCTTGGGCCGGCCAGGTGATGGGCATGATTCATGACAGTCCATCTGTTTCTGAATTGATGGATAGAATCATCTCTCAAGCAGAAACAATACGGAAGAATTGGACAGAATAATTGATAAATGTAAAGAAGGTGTCAATATGAAGGAATATCAATATCCCTTTTCTTATGACTGGTCGACAGATGAGATAATCGATGTCGTGAAGTTCTTTGAGTCGATTGAAAATGCATATGAAAAAGGAATTAAAAGAGAAGCTTTGATGAGTTCTTATAGACGATTCAAGGAAATAGTACCGAGTATGGCTGAAGAGAAGACCATTTTTAAGGAATTTGAACAATCCAGCGGCTATTCATCCTATCATGCGGTGAAAAAAGCAAAAGAGCACGAAGATGGCACATTAATAAGAATGTAAAAAAACCGTTTCCTGCAATAAAAGCATTTAAATGCTTTTATTTGGAGGGAACGGTTTTTTATTTTTGGACAATGATTGTACGCTCTCAGAGATGTTTATGCTAAGCGATAGAGGGGTACTAAATGTACAAACGCATCTTGAACAGCCTGAAGGAAATCCTCAGCATCCATTTGGATGGCTTGTTCTTTGGGAATCCGGATTCCACATAATAATTCAGCTTTTTTTACATCTTGCACTCTTTGAAAAAGGTCTTGTAAATCTTTTTTGGACATTTCATTCATAGAGGCTGAATCAGGCTTCATATGGTCAGTGGACCAAACGAAATAATCCGGGATATCCTTGTAGATCTTGTTAAGGTTCCTGGCGAATTTCTCACCAATTGCCCCTTTGTCCGGTGCTTCATAGATAACTGCAAACCAGACAAAAATGTGGGTGCCCCAAAGACCTATTTGGAAATGGGGATGTTTCTTATACCCTCGTTTATTGTTGGCAATCGCCACCCAAGTATCCTTTGGAGGATTGATGGTACGCCTTGCATGTTTGGCAACATGAGGAAACATTTCATCCCCGGTCATAGCACTTAGAGCAGGTGCAAAATAATTGCCTAAAGCTTCTAACTTTGGCCTTATGGTCTCGATCAGAGCTTCCATTCTGGGTTCAAGCCCATCTATATTAAAGACATTAAAATCATCATTGGTGAATCCAGTGAATTTCATACCAGCACCTCCTTGTCGATTGTTTACTAAGATTGTTTTCTTATTGTACCACAAAGGGATTATGATCAAAAAAATCAGCTTCAGGATGTCGAAAAAGACATATAGGTTTGAGCACAATTTAGTTGCAGGTTGAGTGGGTTCAACATACTATAGCATTAAATAATATCTGAAAATTAAGAAATTATAAGATAACCTTGGAAGGGGTGGAGATAAGTATGAAACAAGTAATGAATTCTTCCAGAAAGAAAGATTTCGACCAGCAAAGATTGGCAGTACTTCGAATGGAAATGGATTATGAATTAGCGGTGCTTTTCGAAGCAATTCAAGAGAAAAATGAAGATATACAAAATAATTCAAAGAAAAAGCTCGAAAAGATACGTGAAGAACTGTTGAGATTAAAAGCGCTATAATATATGACTTGTTTATTGAAAGGAAATTGCAGAGAAATGAATAATCGCTATTATATAGCATAGAAACGGATTCCGTTAGCAATGAAGGAATCCGTTTCTATGTGTTTGGGAAAGGTAATGGGGCAGGACCAAAAACTTGAATAGACAAGCTGTTTCCTTTATTGTGAAAGATAATTCATAATGATATCCCATTATGCTAAGGGGGAGAACCAATGAGCCAATGGAAAGAAATCGATGCAAATGCAAAGAAATGGCTGAAAGAGGCTGGAGAAAGCATCAAGGCCTCATTTGAAAACAAATTAAGTGTTACGACTAAATCAAATCCAAACGATTTAGTGACTAACATCGATAAAGAAACCGAGCAGTACTTCATTCAACAAATCAAGAACTCCTATCCCGATCATAGGGTGTTTGGCGAAGAGGGTTTTGGCGATGAAATTGAAACGCTGGATGGAATCGTCTGGATTATCGATCCAATAGACGGTACGATGAATTTTATCCATCAACAGCGTAATTTTGCCATTTCTATCGGTGTCTACAAAAATGGAAAAGGGAAGCTGGGATATATCTACGATGTGGTCCTGGATGAACTCTATCACGCTGAAGCCGGTTCTGGGGCATTTTTAAATGATGCAGCCATCCCGAAATTGGAAAAGACTCCTGTTTCCAAAGCGATCGTCTCACTGAATGCTACGTGGGTCACACCTAATAAACGTATTGACCATCAAACATTGACGCCGCTTGTAAAAGATGTGAGGGGAACACGCTCTTATGGTTCGGCAGCGCTTGAACTCGCCTATGTTGCCACAGGCAGGCTTGATGCATATATTACGATGCGGCTTTCACCATGGGACTACGCTGGAGGCAAAGTGATTGTAGAGGAATTAGGCGGCAAAGTAACCAACCTGGAAGGGGAAGAATTAGATTTAATCAACCCGTCTCCGGTATTTGCCTGCAAGCCCGGCCTTCACGAAGAAATCCTACATAAATATCTGCTCAATGAAAAAAAATGAGCTGATATCCCGTTCTGTCGGTACGGAAGATGTTCTCCTTTTAGAGCAGTGGACTAAATGTGAGGATAACTGGCTCAAAGAAGAACTTTCAGGATTTACAGATGTGAATTCCTTTTTTGAATACTACCGTTCGCTTGAGGGAGAATGGAGAATCTGGGAAAACATCGAAAACGAAGAAGCAATTGGTCTGACTTATCATATGTGCTCTGCTCCTTCCAACCAAAAACCATGGCTCGGAACTATCGTCACCAGTCCAGCCTATCGAAACAACAGGTTGGGAAGGGGAATCATAGATGCCCTCGGTGAAGAAATGAAAAGATCCGGCCATAAAGCACTGTTTGCCGGGGTGCCTATTCAGCAGTATAGTTGGATAGATTTCTTGAACAAATGTCTTTTCGAACAATTGAAAGTTGAATCTAATCAAAAAGGGCAGTTCATGGTTATGGCAAGGCCCTTATAAAAAAGAACGGCCTCGCATGCAGAGGCCGTTCTTCATTGTTCTAAGACAGTTTGTTTAAAGAATATTGATATTTACAGTTTTCCTTCTTCTCTCATTTGCTTTTTCTTTTTAAAGCCCATTCCCATTATCAAGATAAGGAGAACTATACATCCCAGGATGCCGAGGATGCTTCTCTCACCTATGGCAACCCCGATTCCCATAATGGAGGTGGCTGCAAGTATTGCGTAAAGGACAAAAATCCATTTGATATCTTTCATATGTTTCGCCTCCTATGCCCTTTATTGTACATAAACTCATTAGACATTTCTAGTTACTATGATATAATGGTACAGTTAAAGAAACAATGGAAGCAAAAAGGCAGGAGTGAACATACTTGAAAATTAGAGAAGACATCCGTAATATTGCCATCATCGCCCACGTTGACCATGGAAAAACGACACTCGTCGACCAGTTGCTTAAGCAATCTGGGACGTTCCGTTCAAATGAGCATGTGGAAGAGCGCGCAATGGATTCCAATGATTTGGAGAGAGAGCGCGGAATTACGATTCTGGCAAAAAATACGGCAGTTCAATATAAAGACAATCGTATTAATATCATGGATACACCGGGACATGCAGACTTCGGAGGCGAAGTAGAGCGTATCATGAAAATGGTAGACGGTGTTCTATTGGTTGTTGATGCATACGAAGGATGTATGCCGCAGACCCGTTTTGTTCTGAAGAAAGCATTAGAGCAAAACCTTCGTCCAATCGTAGTCGTAAACAAAATCGACCGAGATTTTGCCCGTCCTGAAGAAGTGGTAGATGAAGTATTGGAATTATTCATTGAACTTGATGCAAACGATGAACAACTTGAGTTCCCGGTTGTCTATGCATCAGGAATCAATGGAACGGCAAGTGCAACACCTGATAAGCAGGATGAAAATATGGAAGCTCTATTCGAAGCAATTGTTGATCATGTACCAGCACCTGTGGACAACAAAGAAGAGCCTCTTCAATTCCAGGTTGCACTTCTTGATTACAACGACTATGTCGGAAGAATTGGAATTGGCCGCGTATTCCGCGGGACAATGAAAGTAGGGCAATCTGTTGCTCTTATGAAGCTTGATGGTTCTGTTAAACAATTCAGGGTAACCAAAATCTTTGGATTCTTCGGATTGAAGCGTTTGGAAATTCAAGAAGCAGTTGCAGGCGACTTAGTGGCTGTATCAGGAATGGAAGATATCAACGTTGGAGAAACGGTTTGTCCTGTGGAACATCAGGAACCGCTTCCAGTGCTTCGCATTGATGAGCCGACATTGCAAATGACATTCTTAGTAAATAACAGTCCATTTGCAGGACGTGAAGGAAAATTCGTTACATCCCGTAAAATCGAAGAAAGATTGGAAGCGCAGCTTCAAACGGATGTAAGTCTTAAGGTTGAAAATACAGATTCTCCTGATGCATGGGTCGTTTCTGGACGTGGTGAGCTTCACTTATCGATTTTGATCGAAAACATGCGCCGTGAAGGATTTGAGCTTCAAGTTTCTAAACCGGAAGTTATTGTCCGCGACATTGATGGTGTCCGTTGTGAACCGGTAGAACGTGTTCAAATTGATGTACCTGAAGAGTATACAGGCGGCGTCATTGAGTCCATGGGTACACGCAAAGGCGAAATGGTCGATATGATTAACAATGGTAATGGACAAGTCCGTCTGATATTCATGGTCCCAGCACGTGGACTGATTGGCTATACGACTGAATTCTTGACATTGACTCGCGGCTACGGAATCATCAACCATACATTCGATAGCTATCAGCCTATGCAGCCCGGAAGAGTCGGCGGCAGACGCCAAGGCGTATTGGTTTCAATGGAAACTGGAAAGACTTCTCAATACGGTATTATGCAGGTTGAAGACCGTGGGGTCATTTTTGTTGAGCCTGGTACTGATATTTATGAAGGAATGATCGTTGGGGAACATACACGTGAAAATGATTTGACGGTTAACATCACGAAAATGAAACAAGCAACAAACGTGCGATCCGCTACAAAGGATCAAACTACTACAATGAAAAAACCAAGAATCATGACACTTGAAGAAGCGCTTGAGTATCTAAATGATGATGAGTTCTGTGAAGTTACTCCAGAATCCATCCGCCTGCGCAAAAAGATCCTTGATAAGAATGAACGTGAAAGAGCTGCTAAAAAGAAAAAGCTTGCAGAAACGAACTAATTAAAAGGGGGAACCGACGTGAATGTAACCGAACACCTTTCCTTTTTCGCCTCCTTATATAAAGTGGATGAAAATCCGGAATTGGGCATGTGGCTGTTATATATTACGTTTATCGCTCTATCCATCCTAGTTTATAAACTTGGATTTGCCCTAAAACTTCCTGTTCTAAAATCGGTCGTTATTTATATATTTTTAATATTAGGCTGTACTCTCTTGACCTTTCTTGGAATTTTCCTTCCAGTAGGAGAGGGCCTGGTCGTCGCAGCATTAATATTGATCATTTATAAAATCCGCCTTCATAATCAAAAGAAAATGGAAGCGGAACAATCGAATTCATAATGGGAGTGAAGCTGTTTGCCATCAGTCCAAGATGCCTTCTATAATTATTTAACGATTTATTATGTGTGGAAATCACGGCAGGATGACACAGCAGCGAAAGAAACATTGGATTTTTTCACTGAGATGCTGATTGAAGATTTCGGTATTCCTCAATGGTCCATTGAGGAAATGGAAGACTTCATTGAAGTGAAATTTCAGCAGGATAAGAAGGACAGGCTCTTACGTTTTCCTTATGAATTGATTTCCTGTATGCTTCATCAGATTGAAGATGATCCAGCAAGATATGCTTAAAAAAAGGAAGCCCTCGGGCTTCCTTTTTTAGTGTTTATGCAGCATCGTTTTTGACCAAAGCCGCCATTAATGCGGCATATAGAAGATGACCGACAGACCAAATCAGGATGGCTGGCCAGTCATGCCACGTTGGGACTGGTTTCTCAGCTAGTGCCGAGAGCGGGAAATAAAGGAGTATAGCAGGGATTATTAACAAGAAAGCTAATAGCCATTTGTTCAAAGAAGAGGATGTGAAGCGATAAAGAAGTTTTAAATAAACCCAAACAATTAAAATAGAAGTGAGTAAATGGATTAAAAACTCAATGAATTCAGGGTAGTCCATTTTACCTGCTATCGGAATAAAATCAATATTGAGCAGCAAAGTATAAAAATGGATGCCGGTTAAGGCCTGAGCAAGCTTTAGAAACAATCCTAAAAACACTCCGCTAATTGTACCAATCGCTGCACTGCTCTTACGCATTAAAAATCTTCAGCTACTTTATTTGGCCTATAGAGTTTAAAGTTCCCTGTTGCAATGCGTTCATTTGTTTTGTGGGTAATCCGTTCTGTGCATTCTGTACACATATAAGTATGGATTGGACGGTTTCTCAACCTTTTTGCTTCAAGAGTATCATCATGCAAATTATCAATTTTCTCACAAAGTACACATTTCACACGCATATTATTTCCACCTTTGTTAAAATATCTTTTAATAGTATAGCACGTGAATGCCTGCATATCTAAAAATTTGCGAATGGTATGCTATAACAATTGTCTACATATAGTATAATGTGATTAATCTAAGAGGGGAGGATTGAGTATGGCAAATCGTGTGGAGCCTAAATTGACACCCGCTCTATTTGAAGAACTTCAAAAAGAGAGATTTGTGATGATTGCCACTTGTGATCATGAAACAGGAGGGCCGAACGTCAGTGCCATTTCCTGGATTTATGCAAAAGATGAAGAAACGATACTTTTTGCTGTAGATCAGCGTTCCCGAATTCTCGAAAATTTGAAGGCGAATCCAATGGCTGTCATTACGCTGATTGCGAATGAGTCGACTTATTCTATCAGCGGGAAATCCTTCATAGCAGCCGAAAAGCTTGAATCTGTCCCATTGAAATTGACATTGGTTCAATTGGATATTACAAATGTCAGGGATGTCATGTTTTATGGTTCAAAGATAACGGTTGAACCGCAATATGACAAGACCTATGATAAAAAAGCTGCAGACCGATTAGATAAACAAGTGATGGAAGCATTGAAAAAAGCTTAGTTAAGGCATTCTTAACTAAGCTTTTTTTGTCATTTATGATAGTTAGACTGTTTTTCCTGGTCTTTTTCCAGTTGTTTTTCGTTTTTGTCATTTGTTGACTTTTTTGGGTTTTCTGGTGCTTGTTCCGGGTTTGTATCTGAGAGGGTGCCCGGGATTTCCGGCATGACTCGTCCGACAATATCGGAAAGTTCATTCATGATGCCTTGAATGGGTTTTCCATTGCCAATATCTTTTTTGACTTCCTTTAAGCGCGCTACTAGATCGGGGTCTGCCACAATCACTGCATTTGCCCCATAAGGATCATTCTTGAGGCTTTCAGCTACAGAATATTTAATAGAACCCACCTGTGACCTCTCCACGTTGGAGTCTATATCAATTCCCACAACGGCTATTTTTCCGAGTACGACTGCAGTTGCATCATTGACATTTGGTATGCTGCTTGCGAGGTTAACTAAATGCTTGGAAATTTGCTGGCCATTTTTGGATTTGAAAGATTGTTTATTGCTATTTTGGACTGAGATAGGCCTTGGTTCATTCTGCTGATCATGGACAGCTGTTTTTTCTTTATTATTATTGATATTTGAACAACCTGCTGTCAATAAACCAATCAATATTATAGCGGATAAATATCGCACTAACTGCACCTCCATTAATGGTATCTTCCAATTAGTGTGTAAACTTCGTCTATCTTTATGCATTTCTACATATATTTTAAAAAGTCTCGTCCAAGTCTGCGGCGAAGACTCGATGAATCAGTGAACCCGTTGATGAGGCTCAACATACTATATGAGTAAGAAAAACAGGAGCAGGAGGCATCGATTTGAATAATATTTATGTGTTAGATACCAATGTTTTATTGCAGGACCCCCACGCCATCTTTTCTTTTGAAGACAATGAAGTTGTCATACCAGCAGTGGTGTTAGAAGAGGTCGATTCAAAGAAGCGCTATATGGATGAGGTTGGAAGGAATGCAAGACAGGTATCCAAATTGATTGACGGTCTGCGGGAAGCAGGAAAGCTCCATGAAAAGATCCCATTGGAAAATGGGGGGACATTCAGGATAGAGCTGAATCATCGTTCGTTTCAACAGCTCCAGGAAATTTTTGTGGAAAAATCAAATGACAATCGTATATTGGCGGTTGCGAAAAATATTGCGCTGGAAGAAGAAGCAAAAGAGGATGGGAAAAATGTCATCCTTGTAAGCAAGGATGTCCTGGTCAGGGTGAAGGCAGATGCCCTGGGATTAAATGCCGAAGATTTTTTGAATGATCGGGTCGTCGAAATTGACCATATTTATACAGGTTTCCTTGAGGTATATATCAATAAAGAATTATTGAACCGTTATTATGAAAAAGGGGAATTACAATTATCTGAAATCACCAATCATCCATTTTATCCCCATCAATTCCTGATTATGAAGGATGCACTCGGCAGTTCAGCATCAGCCATAGGCATGATCGACCATACCGGCAAGAATGTCAGGAAATTGATCCATAATGGAGACCATATTTGGGGAATTAAACCTAGGAATGTTCAGCAGATCATGGCGATGGAGCTGCTGCTTCGGGATGATATACCACTAGTCACCATGATTGGGAAGGCAGGGACGGGGAAAACTTTGCTGACGCTCGCTGCAGGTCTTTTGCAGATTGAAGACTTGTATACGTACAAAAAGCTCCTCGTAGCGCGTCCGATTGTCCCGGTAGGAAAAGATATTGGCTTCCTTCCAGGGGAAAAGGAAGAAAAACTGCGTCCATGGATGCAGCCGATCTATGATAACCTTGAATATTTGTTCAATGCTAAAAAGCCTGGGGAGTTGGATGCGATCCTTGCAGGGATGGGTTCGATTGAAGTAGAGGCACTCACATATATCCGCGGAAGAAGCATTCCTGATCAATTCATCATCATTGATGAAGCCCAGAATTTAACGAAGCATGAAGTGAAAACCATCCTGACAAGGGTAGGGGATCGAAGTAAAATAGTCCTGATGGGAGATCCCAATCAAATTGACCATCCATACTTGGATGAGTACAACAATGGGTTGACATACGTGGTTGAGAAATTCAAGGAGCAGACCATTTCGGGTCATATTAAGCTCCTCAAAGGTGAAAGATCCGGTTTGGCCCAATTAGCGGCAGACCTTTTATAACAAATCAAAAAGGCTGTCCATCGTGGTCAGCCTTTTTAACATGCTTATTCTACTCTGAATGCCCTTACAAAACGAATAGGGTCATTCCTATTGCTTCCGTCTTTAAAAAGGACATGAATCGGTCCGTCCTCTTTTAGAGGCTTTCCGACTTTTGAATAGGCAAGCAATAAATCTTTTGCTTGATCCAAAGGAATATTGAATTCCCCATTCTCGGTTTCGACTACCAGCTTCCGCGCATCTTCAGATGGCTCGGCATTTTTCAGGAATGGAAGGAATTCCATGGCAAAAGTCCCTTGAAGAACCTTTTCCTTTTCGAATTTCCGTTCGGATTTAAGGGTAGGAGGGAAGACTGCACCTTCTTGGATTTCGCGCTCCCAATGCTTAGAGGTTGCTTTGATATAATCCTCCAGCTCATTCACTTCTATTTGTTCGGTCACGAAATATGTATCAAGATCGATTCTTCGATCATCAAAAATCCATACACCTGGATCTAATGTAATAGGGAATTTAACTTTTCCCTTGAATGGAATAATCATTTCCATATGCATATTCCCCCTTCTTCCCATTAAGTATATCTTAAAAATCGTCCTCTTGAAAGAGAACCAGCTCCCTAATTCCAATTGAACATAAGGGAATACTTGTAAAACGCTTTATTCCCTTTATTTTTCTTGCAATTTTGTCCTTTTAACGGTAAAATTTTTAGATAGAATTGTCTAATCGCTCGGAAACGGGGGGATTAATGTGGCGTCTGATGTAAATATAAATCATTCAGAAAAAGCCTTGGAATTGTTAAAGGCGGACGCAGAAAAAATCTTGCGGTTGATAAAAGTTCAAATGGATAACCTTACTATGCCTCAATGCCCTTTATACGAAGAGGTGCTTGATACGCAAATGTTTGGATTATCCCGTGAAATAGATTTTGCAGTTCGATTAGGCTTACTCGAAGATAAAGAGGGGAAAGCAATGATTGGCTCTTTAGAAAGGGAACTTTCTGCCCTTCACGAGGCATCTTTGAAAAAGTAAATAAAAATCAAAACTCAAACATTCTTTTTAGGGCTGTTTGAGTTTTTTTGTAGGAAAGAAAATATGAGCCAAAAGTCTCTTTGAAGGAGATTGTTACCAAAAGGTTTTTGAAGGGATTTAAGACAGTTATGAAGAATTGTAACAATAACAAAAAGGATTGGACGATCGGGTATGTTTAAAAAAATCTTAAAATCGTATGACTATTCGCTGATAGTTGTCTATTTCTTATTGTGTATTTTTGGCCTAGTCATGGTATACAGTGCGTCAATGGTTTGGGCTGTTCAGCAGCTCCACCAAGAAAATGATTTTTTTTATAACAAACAAAAAATCAACTTAATACTTTCATTTATCTTTTTTATAGGTGCCTCTCTTTTTCCGTATAAGGCATACATAAGCAAGAAATTTATCGGAGGCATTGTGCTTCTTTCACTATTCGGGCTCGGCTCGTTGTTCGTTTTCGGGCACATCTCTAATAATGCACAGAGCTGGATCAAACTTGGAACACGGATGATCCAGCCTGCTGAGTTTGTTAAACTTACAGTCATTCTTTATCTATCAGCTGTCTACGCAAAAAAAGAGAGCTACATTAACAAATTCAACAAAGGGGTCGTCCCGCCGATCGTATTCCTTTTTGTCGTATGTCTACTAGTTGCTGTCCAGCCCGATTTTGGTACAGCAGGAATTATTTTTGTCATTGGTGTTACGATCATCATCTGTTCGGGTATGAATATGAAGAACTTGATGAAGCTTGCATTATTGGGACTGATGCTGGCAGTGATTGCTTCTCCGTTCGTCCTAGTGATGAAGGATAAGATCTTTTCCAAGGAACGTATGAGCAGAATTGAAGTATTCCTTGATCCCTTTCAATATGAGCAGGGCGATGGGTACCAAGTCGTCAATTCCTATATTGCAATAGGCTCCGGAGGAATTACCGGCCAGGGGCTGGGCCAATCTGTTCAAAAACTTGGCTATTTGCCGGAACCCCATACCGATTTCATTATGGCTGTTGTAGCAGAAGAATTGGGAGTCTTCGGAGTAGCTTTTGTATTGCTTGGCTTAGGCTTTATCGTATTGAAGGGGATATTTATCGGCATGAAGTGCAAGGACACGTTTGGCAGTTTATTGGCCATAGGGATATCCAGCATGATTGCCATCCAATCGATAATCAATCTTGGAGGAGTATCAGGTTTCGTTCCGCTGACAGGGGTGCCGCTTCCGTTCATCAGCTATGGAGGTTCATCCATCCTGCTGTTATCAATCGCTATGGGAGTCCTTGTGAATGTTGCAATGTTCGTGAGGTATGAACAGAAATATAAGGCGAATAAAGGCGAACCGGTTCCGGAACAAAATAAATCCACTCAGCTTTATAGGGTGAAATATTAATTCGTAGGTATTCACCCGCTCTGAAAATGAGCGGGTGTTCATCTAATAGATTCCTAATTGAAACCATCTAGTTGAAGCAAGGGGAGGTAATTGGCAATGAAGAAAATCAATAAAATTCTAGTAGCTAACAGAGGCGAAATTGCAATCCGGGTGTTCAGGGCCTGCACCGAGTTAAATATTAGGACAGTGGCTGTCTACTCTAAAGAAGACTCGGGTTCCTATCATCGCTATAAAGCAGATGAAGCCTACCTGGTCGGCGAAGGAAAGAAGCCGATCGATGCCTACCTGGCTATTGAAGAAATCATTGAAATTGCAAAGAAAGCAGAAGTGGATGCCATCCATCCAGGCTATGGGTTTTTATCTGAAAATTTGGAATTCGCTACTAAATGTGAAGAAGCAGGGATTATCTTTATCGGACCAAATCCAAAACATTTAGATATGTTCGGGGACAAAGTCAAGGCTCGTCAGCAAGCAGTACTTGCAGGACTTCCTGTCATCCCTGGGAGCGATGGGCCGGTTTCGGGTCTTGAAGAAATCGTTCAATTTGGGAAACAGCATGGATATCCGATCATCATCAAAGCTGCTCTTGGCGGCGGCGGAAGAGGGATGAGGATTGTAAAGCGCCTGGAGGAAGTAAAAGAGGCGTTCGAGAGAGCAAAATCCGAAGCAAAGGCTTCTTTTGGAAGCGATGAAGTTTATGTAGAAAAGTTTGTTGAGAAGCCAAAACATATTGAGGTTCAGATCATCGGTGACAATGAAGGGAATATCGTCCATTTGTTTGAGAGGGATTGTTCTGTTCAAAGGCGCCATCAAAAGGTTGTGGAAGTGGCCCCTTGCGTTTCCATTACTGAGGAATTACGGACTAAGATTTGCAGCGCCGCTGTTCAACTGATGAAAAATGTTGATTATGTCAATGCGGGAACGGTTGAATTTCTTTTAGCAGGTGAGAACTTTTATTTTATTGAAGTGAACCCGCGGGTACAGGTTGAACATACCATCACCGAGATGATTACAGGGGTCGACATCGTACAGACCCAGATTCTTATTGCTTCCGGATACAGCCTTCATAGTAAAGAAGTCAGCATACCTCATCAGGAAGACATCAAAATCAATGGGTTTGCCATCCAGTCAAGGGTCACTACAGAAGATCCTCTCAATCAGTTCATGCCGGATACTGGGAAAATTATGGCTTATCGATCTGGAGGCGGTTTTGGAGTTAGGCTGGATGCGGGAAATGGATTCCAGGGTGCTGTCATAACACCACACTATGATTCTCTTCTCGTCAAGCTTTCCACATGGGCAATGTCTTTTGACCAAGCTGCAGCCAAAATGGTCAGAAATTTACAAGAGTTCAGAATTCGGGGAATCAAAACGAACATCCCGTTCTTAGAAAATGTTGTTAAACATGAAAATTTCAAATCAGGAAATTATGATACTTCCTTTATTGATACTACTCCTGAACTGTTTTTCTTCCCTAAAAGGAAAGACAGGGGTACAAAGATGCTGTCCTATATTGGGAATATTACAGTGAATGGATTCCCGGGAATTGAAAAAAGAAAAAAACCTGTATTTGAAAAGCCGAGGATTCCAAACCTATCTGCAGACGTTAAGGCACCTGACGGAACAAAGCAGATTCTTGATCAACATGGAGCCGATGGACTTGTTCAGTGGATAAAGAACCAGCAGGAGGTCCTTCTGACTGATACCACTTTCAGGGATGCGCACCAATCGCTTTTAGCGACCAGGGTCCGTACTATCGACCTTAAGAGGATTGCAGAACCTACATCAAAGTTGTTGCCGAATTTGTTTTCACTCGAAATGTGGGGCGGCGCAACATTTGATGTGGCATATCGTTTCCTGAAAGAAGATCCGTGGGACAGGCTTCTAGCTTTGCGTACTGCCATCCCTAATACATTATTTCAAATGCTTTTAAGGGCCTCCAATGCTGTAGGATATAAAAACTATCCGGATAACGTCATAAGAGAGTTTGTCGAGAAGTCTGCTATGGGCGGAATTGATGTTTTTCGAATTTTCGACAGCCTAAACTGGGTAAAAGGCATGGAAGTGGCAATAGATGCAGTAAGACAAACAGGGAAAATTGCTGAAGCATCTATATGCTATACAGGCGATATCAATGATCCATTAAAATCCAAGTACGATATTCAATATTATAAGGATATGGCCAGAGAACTTGAGCAGCAGGGAGCACACATCCTAGCCATTAAAGACATGGCTGGCCTCCTAAAGCCACAAGCGGCTTACAGGCTGATTTCTGAACTCAAGGACACAATAAACATACCAATTCACCTTCATACTCACGATACAAGCGGCAACGGCATCTTCACTTATGCAAAAGCCATCGAAGCTGGAGTGGATATTGTGGATACGGCTTTAACATCCATGTCTGGATTGACATCACAGCCAAGTGCAAGTGCACTCTCCTATGCGTTGGACGGCTATGATAGAAAACCACGGGTCAATATTGAATCACTCGAAAAACTCTCCGACTACTGGGAGGATATCAGAAAGTACTACAGTGATTTCGAGAGTGGAATGAAGGCACCTCATACCGAAGTGTACCTCCACGAAATGCCTGGCGGCCAGTATAGCAACCTTCAACAGCAGGCAAAGGCTGTTGGTCTTGGGGATAAGTGGGATGAGGTCAAGGAAATGTATCGCAGGGTCAATGCGCTGTTCGGTGATATTGTCAAAGTGACCCCATCCTCAAAAGTTGTTGGAGATATGGCATTGTTCATGGTCCAAAATGATCTTACCGAAACCGATGTACTGGAAAATGGAGAAAGAATCGATTTTCCTGATTCCGTCATTGAACTTTTTGAGGGATATCTCGGTCAGCCATATGGAGGATTTCCGAAGAGGCTTCAGGAAGTCATCCTGAAAGGGAAGCAGCCGATCACTGTCCGTCCGGGCGAGCTTCTTGATGATGTTGACTTCAATGAGCTTAAAGAGAGTCTTTTCCACGAAATAGGACGTCAAGTTAATAGTTTTGATGCCCTTGCTTTTTCATTGTACCCAAAGGTGTTCCTGCAGTATATTGAAACAGTGAATATGTTCGGTGATATATCAACTTTGGATACACCTACATTCTTATATGGAATGCGATTGGGCGAGGAAATTGAAGTGGAGATTGAAAAGGGGAAAACATTGATTGTCAAACTAGTTTCCATCGGTCATCCAGGTGCGGATGGAACCCGGGTCGTCTATTTTGAGCTGAACGGACAGCCTCGCGAAGTCATCATTAAAGATGAAAGCGTCAAATCTTCTGTTGCTTCCAGAATGAAAGCCAATATGAAGGATGAAACTCATATCGGGGCTACGATGCCTGGAACTGTCATTAAAGTATTGGCTGAAAAAGGGGAGAGAGTAAACAAAGGGGATCATCTGCTATTAACTGAAGCAATGAAAATGGAAACAACCGTCCAAGCTCCATTCACTGGCATCATCAAAGAAATCCATGTAAAAAGTGGAGACGGCATACAGCCGGGTGACCTGCTGATTGAAATGAATAAATAAAAAAAACGGACTCCTGAAGGAAGGAGTCCGTTTTTTTTATACTGTTTTGCTTCTTGTTGCGAGCATTACGAAGTAGCTCAATAAAGCAAATAAAATGGAAATGAAAAGCGAGTGAGCAAGTGCAAAATAAAGATTCAGTTTTGTCAGCACCACAGAAATACCGGCCGCTGCCTGTAAACAAACCAGGATAAATGCAATAATCCATCCCCAATACACGATTCGCTGATGCTTATATCTGGTCACCGCTTTGTAAGTAATATAAGCAATCCAGATAAAGATGAGTGCCGCAGCTGCCCTGTGGCCCATCTGCACCCACTCGTAAAAATTCCCTGGAAGACCTGGAGAAGAATTGACGCAGAATGGCCAATCCGGACAAACAAGGCTTGATTTGGTGTGGCGCACAAGTGCACCTGAGTAAACCACAAGATAACTGTAGATAGTCACTCCATAAATATGAAACTTCATGTTTTTATCTAATTTCAATTTATCTGCTTCAAACTTTTGATCAACTTCAAAAATCAATAAAGTCAAAAGCAGAACAGAAGCGAATGAAATAAGGGAAATCCCAAAATGAATGGCTAAAACAAAGTCGGATTGACCCCATACGACTGCAGCTGCTCCAATCAGAGCCTGCAAGAGAAGAAAAAGCAATGAGACAATTGCCAAGAACTTTGTTTCCCTTTTATGTCCAATTGATTTCCATGCCCAAATGCAGAGAATCAATAGTGCAATTCCAACACTTCCTGAAACAAGGCGGTGTGCTAGTTCAATCACCATAGCAACCGTTATGTGGGAAGGGATGATTTGTCCTTCACACAGCGGCCAGGAGCGTCCGCAGCCCATGCCCGATCCTGTCTTTGTCACTAATGCTCCTCCGATAAGAACAAAGAGCATGCCAAGCGCCGTCAGTACAGCAAACCATTTCAATCCAGTTCGACGCATTTATATTCACCTTCTTAATTAAGTAGTCTTATTCAATACCCTATATAGCTCGTTGATAATACCATTTAGATACTACATAATTAATGGCTAAAATACAATGAAGGAATTATGAACACTTCAATAGGAGGGCATATTCGAAAAAAACTTGAAACTTTAATGGGACTTTGCTAGAAATATATATAGATGAAGAAAAATTCTGACTGTTTACTCATTGAATTGTAAGCGCTTCCTCTGGTTCATCCTTCCTATTTATTATTTTGCTAAAATGAATAATGGCCTATAATTATCAGACGATTTCACATTTTAGACAAAATTAATTCATGGAAAATTCACAAAAGGCAAAAATAATATGTTTTAATATTACATTGATAGCATTATTTTCTATTAGTTTTTTTCCACTTCTCTTCTATTCAATTTTTACCCGTAGTAAATATTGAACACATTGTGGAATTTTCATGGAAATATAGCAAAGATGTTTGGAATGCTATATAGTATTCTTATATAGTCATGCTTATTGGGTAAGGAGGAGGAATGGAAAATGGCTGAAACTAGAGTCATTTCTTCATTAGAAGAAAACGAACTTCCAGAAACATCTGCAATGAAAGATTTTCTGGCTTTAATAAAAATTGGGATTGTCAATTCGAATTTAATCACTACATTCACTGGTATGTGGCTGGCATTTGTTTTTACCGGCACACATTTCTTATCTTCATTGGACACTATCATATACACACTGCTGGGATCTTCATTCATCATTGCGGGATCCTGTGCATTGAATAACTTCATCGACCGCGATATCGACCCTATTATGGAACGGACAAAAGGGCGTCCTACTGTTACTGGGAAAATGAGCGGTGGAAAAGTCCTGACCATTGGATTTGGTTTTATAACACTTGGTACTATCCTTTTATTTATGACAACATTCATGGCTGGTGTCATCGGCTTGATCGGCATTTTCAGCTATGTTGTTCTCTATACAATGTGGTCTAAACGCCTATATGTCAGCAATACGATTATTGGAAGCATCTCTGGTGCAGTTCCTCCGCTGATTGGCTGGGCTGCAGTAGATCCTAACTTGAGTGTCACTGCTTGGATGCTGTTTGTCATGATGTTCATATGGCAGCCGCCTCACTTCTATGCCTTGGCAATGAAGAGGGTTGAAGAATATAGAGCAGCAGGGATTCCTATGCTGCCGGTTGTAAAAGGCTTTAAAACGACTAAGAATCACATTGTTGCATGGGTTGTATTATTGCTCCCGATTCCATTCTTTATGATTCCACTCGGCATTCCTTTCGTCATCCTTGCGACATTATTCAACATAGGATGGCTAATACTAGGAATTGCAGGCTACAAAATGAAAGATGACCTCAAATGGGCAAAACTGATGTTTGTATATTCATTGAACTATTTGACTATCTTGTTTGTAGCGATGGTTATCTTCACACTCATTTAATTTAGGGAATTCTTTCTGCTAAGAAATCCATATAGAGAAAATCCAGTCCTTGTTGCACAAAAGAATATTCACGAAAGAGGGGTTTGATTAAGCTATGAAACATTGGCTGCAAAAATGGCGCCTAGTTTCTGCAATCGCAGTACTGGCGCTGGTTTTGTCCGGTTGCGGTGAACCGTATTTATCTACGTTGGATCCAGCTGGAACAGTGGCTCAGTCCCAATATGATCTTATGATCCTGAGCACGCTTATCATGGTAGTTGTAATCGTTGTAGTATTTATTATTTATATCATCGCTCTTACTCGATTTCGCAGAAGAAAGGGCGACGATAAAAAGATCCCTAAGCAAATCGAAGGAAATCACAAGCTGGAAATCATCTGGACTACAATTCCTATTCTCTTGCTTTTGATTTTGGCTGTACCTACGGTCTCTGCGACTTTCCATTTTGCGGATACATCCGCTATGGAGAAAAAGGATAAGGATGGCAAACATAAAGAGCTGGTCGTCAATGTACGCGCCAATCTTTACTGGTGGGAATTTGAATACCCTGATTTAGGGATCATCACTTCCCAGGACTTAGTCATTCCAACTGACCAAAAAGTTTATTTCCAAGTAAAGGCTTCAGATGTTAAGCATTCATTCTGGATTCCTTCCATTGGAGGGAAAATTGATGCGAATGTAGACGGCGTCAATAAATTCTGGCTTGAGGTGGATAACGACAAGGCAGAAAATGTTGGAAATCTCTTCTATGGTAAATGTGCAGAGCTTTGTGGACCATCTCATGGATTGATGGACTTCAAAGTTAAAGCGCTTAACCAAGACGATTTCAAAACATGGGTTTCTGATATGCAAAACGTGAAAGAATCTCAACCAACAACAGCTTTAGCGCAAGAAGGACAAAAGATTTTCCAAAAGAACTGTATCAGCTGCCACGCTGTAACACCACAAGATAGCAGACCAGAAACAGCACGCTCCGCTCCTAACTTGGCAACATTTGGAGAAAGAACACGAGTTGCTGGTATTTTGGACCACACCAAAGAAAACGTAAAAAAATGGATCAAGGATCCTGAAGCATACAAACCAGGCAACAAAATGACAGGTGCGTATGGCGATTTGTCCGATGATCAAGTAAACGCTTTAGCAGAATACTTAATGGGCTTGAAGGTCCAAGACTAATAGGGATTAAACGCAAAAGGGAGGTTTAATTGTGAGTTCCTACGCACAAAAAAAAGGCTTCCTAGGTACGATTTGGGACTACTTGACAACAGTAGACCATAAGAAAATTGCAATCCTGTATTTAATTTCCGGGGGATTCTTCTTCTTAATCGGCGGCCTAGAGGCTTTGATGATTCGAATTCAGCTGGCAGTGCCTAACAATGATTTTGTAAGTGCCGGCCTATATAATGAAATTTTGACGATGCATGGTACGACCATGATCTTTTTGGCAGCGATGCCATTGATTTTCTGTTTCTTGAATGCGGTAGTTCCACTGCAAATCGGAGCGCGCGACGTAGCATTCCCATTTGTGAATGCTCTAGGATTTTGGTTATTTTTCTTCGGAGGAGTATTCCTGAATCTATCTTGGTTTTTAGGTGGAGCACCTGATGCCGGATGGACTTCCTACGCATCACTTTCGCTGCATTCACCAGGACACGGAATTGACTTTTATGCATTAGGATTACAGATTGCCGGTGCGGGTACATTAATAGGGGGGATTAACTTCCTAGTTACCATCATCAATATGCGTGCCCCGGGTATGACATATATGCGTATGCCATTGTTCACTTGGACAGCATTCGTAACTTCTGCCCTAATTTTATTTGCTTTTCCCCCACTTACTGTTGGATTGTTCTTAATGATTTTTGACCGGATGTTCGGTTCAAATTTCTTTGTTGTTGCAGGGGGAGGGAACACAATTATCTGGGAGCATTTCTTCTGGATTTTCGGACATCCTGAAGTATACATACTTATACTTCCTGCATTTGGTATTTTCTCTGAGATTCTTCCGGTCTTCTCAAGAAAGCGTCTATTCGGATATTCCTCAATGGTTTTTGCAACCGTTTTAATCGGTTTCTTAGGCTTCATGGTTTGGGCGCATCACATGTTTACAACTGGACTTGGACCAATCGCAAATGCAATTTTTGCTGTTGCTACTATGGCTATTGCCGTTCCAACTGGAATCAAGATATTCAACTGGATCTTTACGATGTGGGGAGGAAGCGTTAAATTCACCACACCAATGCTTTATGCAGTCGCGTTCATTCCTACATTCGTTGCAGGCGGGGTAACAGGAATCATGCTTGCAGTAGCTGCAGCTGATTATCAATATCATGACAGCTACTTCGTTGTAGCTCATTTCCATTACGTAATTGTAGGTGGTGTGGTATTTGCCCTATTGGCAGGTCTTCACTTCTATTGGCCGAAAATGTTCGGAACGATGCTCAACGAAGCTATGGGTAAAATTTCGTTCTGGCTATTCTTAATTGGTTTCCATCTGACTTTCTTTATACAACATTTCTTAGGGTTAATGGGAATGCCTCGCCGTGTATGGACTTACCTTCCTGGACAAGGGTTTGAAACAGCCAACCTGATCAGTTCCATCGGGGCTGCTTTCATGGGAATAGCTGTCATCGTGATGGTTTACAACGTCATTCATACACAAGTCCGCGGAGTGAAAGTATCCAACGATCCATGGGGCGATGGCCGCACATTGGAATGGGCAATTTCTTCTCCTCCGCCGTTCTATAACTTTAAACAAACACCATTAGTTCGTGGTCTTGACGCTTGGTGGCTCGAAAAAATGGAAGGTAAAAAGGAGATGACTCCTGCTGAGCCAGTTGGCGATATACATATGCCAAACAACTCTATTCTTCCATTCTTCATCGCCATGGGACTATTCGTTGCAGCATTCGGTGCAATGTACCATGTAGATGATAAACCATGGGCAATACCGGTATTGATCATCGGATTCATTATCACTTTGGGATCCATGTTCCTTCGTTCTGTAGTTGACGACCATGGACATCATATCCATAAAGAAGATCTTATGGATGATAAGGACAAGGGGGTAAAAGCATAATGCACGCAGAGGAAAAATTCACCCCGAAAACTTGGCCGGCAGCGCCGGAAAAATCAACGCTTGAAGGTAAAAATAAGTTCTTAGGCTTTTGGCTATTCCTAGGTGGAGAAACAGTTCTGTTCGCATCTTTGTTTGCAACTTATCTTGCATTGAAGGATAGAGTGCCTGATCAATCCATGGCACATGCAAAAGACCTTTTCGAACTTCCGACAGTTTTTCTTGCAACAATGCTCCTCTTGTTCAGTTCATTGACAAGTGTTTATGCAATGTACCATATGAAAAACTATAATTTTAAAAAGATGCAAGCATGGCTTTTGATCACAGTATTGCTTGGTGTAGGGTTCCTAGTATTGGAAATCCAGGAATTCAATCATTACGTTCATGAATTCCACCATACATTTACAAGCAGTGCTTTCGGATCTGCCTTTTATACGCTTGTTGGCTTCCACGGAGGACACGTTGCATTCGGTCTTCTTTGGATAACAAGTTTGATGCTGCGTAATGCAAAACGTGGATTGAATCTCTACAATGCTCCTAAGTTTTATGTAGCCAGCCTATACTGGCACTTTATCGACGTTGTCTGGGTATTCATTTTCACAGTAGTATACTTAATGGGAATGGTGGGATAAACTGATGGCGAATCACCAATCAAATTCAGGTAACCCAAGTGTGGATTACGAGTATAGACGCAAGAAAAATGCTGAAGAAATGAAGCATCATGTCGTTTCATTTGCCTTGATGATTTTCTTGACGCTAGTGGCGTTCGCTGCTGTCTACGCAGATATGTCTAAATGGTTCATCGTTCCATTTATCCTATTGCTTGCGGCAGTACAAGTCATTCTTCAGTTATATTATTTCATGCACATGAGTCATAAAGGGCACGAATCCCCTCAAATGTTCTTATTTTCAGGAGTTTTCGTAGCATTCTTAACGATTCTAACGTTCTCCACAATCATTTGGTGGTAATAAGAAAAGCGAAGCCGGCTGCCTAGAGGCGCCGAGGTTGGACTGAAGCGCTGCGAGATAAAGGAAACACGGAGAGCGAAGCGATTCGATGTTGACTTATCGTAAGCGCGCTGAGGGAAACCTCCCAGCCTCTAGCCGGCGGAGCTGGATCAAGAAAAGCAGAAGCGCCCCGATAGACCCGACCAGCATATGACGGAACTCGAAGGAAATCCTGATTTCCGTAGAGGTACGGCTTATGACTCGAGGGGCTGGGCGATGAAGCTGGATCAAGAAAAGCGAAGCCTCCCTGCAAACGCAGGGAGGCTTTTTTCTGTTCTATAATCTGTCAATAAGTTATTTCAAGGAATATTGAAGTATACGGACTCTGGACGTATAATGGAAAATGTAAGTACTGTAAAGAGAGGTGAACAACCGTGTCCTTATCTATTTTCGGATTCAGAGCATTGTGGAGTCCATATTTAATACTCTCGCTTATCATCATTTTAGGATTATATTTCATGTTGACTGTTGTTTATCGTAAACGCTTTAAAAACAGTGAGCCGCTGAAAAAGGTACAAGCAATCCAATTTACAGGGTCCATTATCATCCTTTATGTGATAAAAGGCTCCCCGATTGATCTTCTAGGCCATATTCTTTTTTCTGTCCATATGATCCAGATGGCTGTACTATATTTGATTTTACCTCCAATCATGATGACAGGGATCCCCAATTGGGTTTGGCAGTCGTTTATTAACTTGCCGATCATCAGGCCAATTTTTCATTTCTTTACGAAGCCATTGATTGCACTCATCTTGTTCAATGGATTGTTTTCCTTCTATCATGTACCAATCATTTTTGATACGGTAAAAATGAATGAAACTCTTCACGTTACATATACTGCGGTGCTGTTTATCTATGCCGTTTTTATGTGGTGGCCATTAGTAAACAAACTGCCGGATCAATATCAATTAAATGGTTTGAAGAAAATGGGCTATGTCTTCGCCGGCGGTATACTTCTAACCCCCGCTTGCGCATTGATCATTTTTGCCGATACGCCGTTATACCAGACATATGCAGACGCTTCTTCATGGCTGCAGTCCATGTCACTATGTGTTCCAACAGGGACGTTGTCTAATTTAAACTTAAGCGGCCCGCAGCTATTTACTGATATGCCTGTAGTTGAGGATCAGCAGCTAGGCGGAGTCGTGATGAAAATCATTCAGGAAATTGTATACGGAATACTTTTGGGACAAATATTTTTCCAATGGTTTAAAAAAGAACAGAAAGATTCAGATCGAATCAATGAAGAGGCGCTTAAGGCTTTTCAAAATTCTAAAATCCATGAACCGCGTCCAATTAAATAGATTAATTCAATATGGTTAAAGAGAGGAAAAAATTATGTCACTGCCTATTTTACCTACATTAAGTACATCGTGCATCGTCATAAGTGCAGTACTTGTGGCGATTGGCTGGTCGCTTATTAAGAAAAGAAAAATAGAAGCACATAAAAAAACGATGTTTGCAGCAGCGATTTTCGCGTTAACATTTTTCATCATTTACACAAGCAGGACTGTTTTTATCGGGAATACTTCGTTTGGCGGGCCGGACGATATTAAAATCTACTATACACTTTTCCTGATATTCCATATTACATTGGCGACAGTCGGGGCCGTATTTGGCCTTGTAACATTATGGACAGGTTATAAGAGCAATTTTAGCAGACACCGTAAAATAGGACCGATCACTAGTGTCATTTGGTTCTTTACTGCCATTACGGGTGTTGCCGTTTATATCTTGCTTTATGTTTTATATCATGGTGGCCAGACTACTTCAGTCATCAAAGCTATCATCGGTTTCTAATAAAAAAACCATTTCCCCTTTTGATTGTGGAAATGGTTTTTTTATACTAACCATAAGGCAGTAATAATAATTTCCTAGACAATAAAAAAAGCAGCCGGCCGGCTGCTTTACCAATTTTTCTTATTCAGCAAAATGGGCAATTTCTTTTTTTACATCAGCAAGAATTGCTTCACATTTTGCAACGAGGTGATTAGGGAAGTCTTCACCTTCACCATACTCAACACCATGCGGATAATAGTGCTTCCCTAGAAGGGGAGTCATTAATTGGATAACTGCATCGTGAGCTCCTACATCACCTTCTGCTGCATATCCGAATACGCGAAGGTAGAAAGTGCCTTCTTTGATTTCGAATTTACGATCATAAGTAACACGTTCGTAATCCCATTGCCCCTCACGAACCAGTCCATGAGATTTCATTACTTCATCTAAACGATTTAAATCAGCTTTTATTGTTTCGTATCCTGTTTTTTCAAATTTCATTGAAAAGTTCCCTCCTAAATCCAAAGTAGTCATATGTAATGAAGCGTTTTCAACTAAAGTGTGGCTAAGCACATCAATATTCATTACTAATAATAGTCGAAATTCTATTATCTTGCAATGTGTTCATGTACAGAATCAGAAAAGTGAGGAAAATTTTATTCAAAATGGAAGAATTTCTAATAAAATCACGAAGAATTGTAAAATTAGTGTATATTTTTAGTTTTTACAACATCCAATATATTAACACTATTTCTTTAGATGATATAATGAATTAATAGAAGGGTGCGAATTAATAGAAAGGAGGTACATTCCTGCGTACATTATTTAGAATTGTCATCATATTAATCATAATTTCCGGTATAGGTATATATGCTAGCTTCAAAAATTCAGGGAGCGATGTGTTAAAGGATGAACATGCCCAAGTAGTCAAGACTGATGAAAAAATATCCATGAATAAGAGTGGACCTGCTGAAAATAAAGCCAGGCCAAAAGACGGAATCACCACATTGATCGGGCAAACGGCGAATTCCTTGAAAAAACTTCACGGATCCCCAGATAGAGTGGATATATCAGCATACGGTTATCAGTGGTGGATTTACAATGCAGACCCGGAAAAATATATGCAGGTCGGGGTGGAAAATGGAAAGATTGTCACAATCTTTGCTGCCGGTAAAGACCTGGATGTATCTCCTTACAAAATTGGACAAAGCATCAATGAAATATACAGTTCTACACCATTGAACCAGGATATACAGGTACAGTATGACCAAGGTACATATCGATTTGAACTGTCTGAAGAAGACTTGAACATACGGCCAATTGTGCAGCTGGGAGATATTTATTTACAGCTTTACTTAGATAAATTTAAAGGAACTTTATCCAGTGTAAGAGTCCTGGATAAAGGGACTTTGATCAAGCTCCGCCCTTACGAAATGGTTTATCGTGGAGAATTGAAGGATCCTGAACCGCCTTCAGAGTTTGAATGGACTGAGATTGATAAAGGAAGCGAAAAGCAGATACTTGATTTGACCAATATCATACGAAAAAGATTCGGATTAAATCCACTGGAATGGGATGAAGAAACATCCAAAGTTGCTTTTCAGCATAGTAAAGATATGTATGAAAATCAATATTTCTCCCACACATCCCCACAGTTCGGAGATTTATCGGATCGTCTCAATGAAGCAGAGGTTTTCTATCAAATGGCAGGAGAAAACATTGCTGCTAAATATGCCGACGGTCCTGCAGCGGTTGAGGGCTGGCTAAATTCCTCCAGCCACAGGGAAACCATGTTGAAGAAAGAATTCACGCACCTGGGAGTCGGGGTCTACCAAAAATACTATACACAAAATTTCCTGCAGAAAGATTGGGAATAACGAAAAAACAGCAGCAGCCAAATTGGCTAAACTGCTGTTTTTTAGCTCTTTTCTCATATTCCGTTTAGTTAATATTCTTTCTTATGTATTGCACTGGTTTTGCTGTAAAGAGGAAGATAGTGAGAAAAGAGCTTAGAAACTAGGTTCCAGAGCACTAAGAAGTTATTTTTACGTTAAAATCGGCAATTAGATTTTAACAACATAAATAACGAAGTCACCCTTTTTTTATGACAAAAAAAGTACCTGTGCAATGGGCTATTTTCTTTCCATCATCCCTAAGGACTTCTCCTTCCACCACCATTGTTTTGGAGCCTTTATGGACAATGGTCGCAGTTGCTGTGATCGTATTGCCTAATCCAGGGGATATATAATGAATGTTCAAATTTGAGGTAACTGCCCCAAATCCTTCAGGAAGCAAAATATTTGCCAGCGTCCCCATAGCTGAATCCAGCACAGTAGCAGTAATCCCTCCATGAAGTATTCCCAATGAATTTGATGTCACCTCATTGATTGGAATCGTTACAGAAAAACGATCATTCTCTGTAACGGTTTTTTCCATATGTAGAATGGATCCAATGTAGGAACCGTTTAAGCCATGCTGTTTTCTTTTAACCCCTTCAAGGAGCTGTTTGATTGCCAATAGATCATCTTCGGCTGCATCATTTATGCAATCATTCAATAAATCATGTAATTCTTCCTTCATTTTCCTCGTCCTTTTGTTCTTTGTTGAAATGCTTCATTATCATATCATGAAAAGAAAGTGGATGAAAGATTTTGCCACTCACCAAAACGAGTCAATATCATAAATTAGTATAGGCGGAATTTGAACTGAGGTGAAGAATCATGACAAGCAAAAAACTGCATCCATCTGTTGAGAAATTTAAAGAATTTGCTCAAAAGCACCCTAAAATGGTGAAGGAGGTGAGAAGCGGGAAAGCCTCATGGCAAGAACTGTATGAAGATTGGTATCTGCTTGGAGAAGAAGATCCCCGTTTCGACCCGTATCGAGAGGAGCCATTAAAAAAAGAGGCACAGGACAAAGGCGATATGAAGTGGATGAATCAAATTGGAGGGATGCTTAAAAATATGGATGCCAATCAAATGCAGCAGCACATCAATCAGCTAAGCCAGGCGATCGGCAGCATCCAGGGTGTTCTAGCCCAATTTCAAGGAGGAAATTCAACAAGGGGGTCAGCAGCCTCGTCCTCCGCAGATTCTAAACCGAAAAACCCGTTTTCGTTTCGAAAGGATTAAGGGTGAGGTGAAAAGATGAGAAGTGAAATCATTGAATATATTTATGAAAAAGAGGATTTGAAAAAATTTCTTCGTGAGCAGCCAAAGTGGTATCGTACCTTGACACGGAATCCGGCTGAATTAGAAAAGATGGAGATCGCTTCATTGAATTATTATGAAAAGACAATCCCCCACCAAGTAGAAAAATTCTCTAATGGGCTGCAGATGGCATCCATGATGATGCATATGTTTCAAGCAATGAATACACAGGATTGAAGAAAGCTCGGTTCATTGGATCCGGGTTTTTTATTTTTGAAAAATAACAATGAGTAAAAATTTGGGTTTAGGCAAATTCTATCCATAAGGAGTGATTGTAATGAGAATTGCTGCATTTTTTATCTGCCTATTGATCCTTGGCGGATGCCAGCAGCCTAAGCCACCGCAAGGAAAGTTGTTCAATTTAGAAGAGAGCATGGCTTCTGCATCAGGCAATAAGGAAATCATGACAGAAAAGCATTTAGTACAAGGGCAGGATTTAATGGTGGAATGCATCATACCGTCCATTCGCTTATCTGGCGAAAATCCAGCGAAAATCGCCGTATATATTGATGGAAGGCTGGACGGAAATTACGAAACAGCAGCGTTCATCGTCCGCGGTCTGTCTAAAGGGGTCCACCACATAAAATTAGATTTAATTAAGAGCAACCATAAAAGATATGGCATAACAAAAGAGTTTTACGTAACAATTCAATAGGTATTCCATTCGCTTCCATCCTGAAAACATGTTAAAATGATGTTGGAGGTGAGCAACCATGCTTGCTACTACATCAGAAAAATTGGAAATCATTTTGGCTGCAGAAGAACTTGCACAGATGATCATCCATTCAGATATAGCAGAAAATTATCGGGAATGCCTTCAGAAAATGAAGAATAGCGCCCGCACCCAATCAAAGATCAGGACTTTCGCGAAACTGAAAGATCATTATGAGGATGTTCAGCGTTTCGGAAAATATCACCCCGACTACAAGAGAATCATGAAAGAAGTCAGGGAGGCCAAGCGTGAAATGGATTTAGATGAGAATGTAGCTGAATTCAGAAGAGCTGAGACGGATTTGCAGCAAGTGCTCGATCAAATCAGTGTACAGCTTGGCGGAGCGGTTTCTGAGCATATTAAAGTGCCTACAGGAAATCCATTTTTCGATTCAACGTCATCCTGCAGCGGAGGTTGTGGATCTGGCGGGGGCTGCAGCTGTTCTGCATAATTGATTTGCTGTATTCAGGAATATCCAAAGAGGATATTCCTTTTTTAATTTTGCTCTATTCCCAAAAAGGGTTGGGCCTTAATCGTATGCAGTCCTCGCACATATTTCCGCAGCAGAACATTTTTTGCTGCGGAACATAGAAGCGGTGGCGGTATACATGAAGATTTTGTTCGGATCGAACATAAATCGTTTCACAGTTCAGCTGTTTGCCTCTCATCGCAAAACCGGAAGCTCTTTTTATGGCATTTTCCATTTCTGACGAAGGGGCATTGGATTGGACATAAATAAAAGGAATTCCCGCAATCTTACGCCATTCTGCGTTCAGAATAATTTCATAAGAATTCAATTTTTCAATGAACTTATCCCATATCAGTTGAACATCCATGCCGACACATCCTTAAATGGACTATTGCTATGTTGCGAATCCCTAGAATTCTATGCTAGACTAAAAATTACAGAATGCTCGTTTAAGGGGAAAAAGAAATGTATACAGAGAGACAAGGGATTATTGTTTGGCTATTTAATCTGAAGCATACAAAGTCGCTTCGAAGATTTGGCAATGTCCATTATATTTCAAAGCGGATGAAGTACGCTGTAATATATATGAACCAGCCAGAGGTAGATGCGGCCGTTGAAAAACTTTCTTCACTTGCATTTGTCAAAAAAGTTGAGCCATCCTATAAGCCTTTCATCCGGACTGAATACGAAAATTCCAAACCGGATAAGGCAAAAGAATACGATTATAAGATTGGCATTTGAGTAAGAAAACAGGCATTCGAAAATGGATGCCTGTTTTTTATTTTTACTTTAAAGGTGGAATCAGGTGGTTCAGTCTTAGTATGCCAATCAAGTATTGAAAAAATAGTTCTTTTTCAGCGAAGAAGTTTGATGGCTTTACGTCCATTTGGATCACTTTTTTTCCTAGTTCAGCCGCGGCTGCAGTGAACAGCTCAAAGCGTTTATTGGGTGTGATGTTAGGGTTTGGTATTCCTTCTCTGCAGATGTAGATTGGCTGAAAGTTGCCTTCTTCAGCAGGTGTCAGTACGACAGCAAGGGAAGTGGTATCCTTATCTTTCACTTTTGTATGAAATGCTAGCATTTGTGCCAAGCGGTGTTCATTCGTTTTGGCGATTTCGAGAAGCTCGTATAAATCAGAGTACCCTTCGCCCAGTTCGATAAAACGCTGGATCATCGGCTCTTCCTCCTTGATGAATATAATCAAACATACTCTATCATTCCATACAGAAAAAGAGAAGGGAATCTTACGAATTTTTTCGGCCAGTAATCCCAAGAACATAAAAAAACCCTGCAGACCTTTCTGCAGGGTCCTTCCATATCCTTGATTAAAAGGATAGAAGGCAAAGGGAGAGGAGAAACCGGAGGAAGAACTTATGGGGAAACGTAAGTCTTCTCCGCGGTTGGCAACAACATCCCAATTGATGTTGTTACTCACATTATCACCAAAGTGAATTTTAATATACATAAATAAACAAACTTCGCCATCTATTCCTAAAACATTTTTGATTAGTAGCCTATGAATTTTATTTGTGATAGGATAGGGAGGAAATCTTGGAAACGACAGTGGTGAAATAGGATGAGAGTAATATCAGGAAGTTGTAAAGGCAGGCCATTGAAAGCAGTGCCGGGTATGGGAACGCGTCCCACTACCGATAAAGTGAAAGAAGCAATATTTAATATGATCGGTCCATATTTCGAAGGAGGAATGGGGCTGGATTTATTTGCTGGAAGCGGAGGGCTTGGTATTGAGGCCTTGAGCCGTGGATTTGAGAAAGTGATATTCGTAGACAGGGACCAAAAAGCATTTCAAACTGTCAAGTCGAATGTTGAACTCTGCGGTTTTAATGATAGCGCTGAAGTATATAAGAATGATGCGGAAAGAGCACTCCGGGCATTGATTAAAAGAGAATTAAGATTCGATGCCATTTTTCTTGATCCTCCATATAAAAAACAGCAATTGACCAAACTATTGAATGAAATCTCCAAGCACAATTTATTGAATGAGAGCGGTTTCATTCTCTGTGAACACGGCTCTGAAATTACTCTTCCCGAAGAAGTGGGAATGTTAGTGCTAAAAAGAAGAGAAGAATATGGAATCATCGGTGTATCAATTTATACACTGGCTGATCACCGAAAGTTGGAGGGAATGGAATAATGGCAAGTATTGCAGTATGTCCTGGCAGTTTCGATCCGATTACATATGGACACTTGGACATCATCCATCGGGGAGCAAAAGTGTTCGATCAAATATATGTAACGGTTTTGAATAATTCATCAAAGACAGCCCTGTTTACACCCGAAGAAAGAATACAAATGATTTCTGAGGTTACAAAGGATATACCAAACGTAAAAGTGGATTCCTTTCAAGGTTTATTGATGGATTACGCAAAGAAAGTAGGGGCAAGCGCCATCATAAGAGGGCTCCGGGCCGTTTCTGATTTTGAATATGAAATGCAGATTACATCCATGAACAGGGTGCTGAATGAAGATATCGAAACATTTTTCATCATGACAAACAATCAATACTCGTTCCTCAGTTCAAGCATCGTAAAAGAAGTGGCGAAATACAATGGGGATATCGGAGAACTGGTTCCGGAAATCGTTGCAGAAGCTCTAAGGGATAAATTTAAATAAAAATTAAGTTAGATAGAAAAAAGGATTGCCTAATGCGGCAATCCTTTTTTTAATAGAAGACCGATGTAGAAAATGAGGACTGCAATTGTCAGCAATGGACCATATTGCATAAAAGATTGGAGCACTTTTTCCCACCATTCAAAATGGGGCTGCATGAATACAGGGATAGCATTGGATGGTTTTCCGTGATTGAAGAATTTTTCATAAAGCGGCTTCCACAGAATCATGGCTATCAATGCCGCTGAAAACCCATGCATGATTCTCGCAGCAAAGAAGGGTTTGAAGCGAATATCCGTATTAGCCAATATACTGGCCACTTGTGCTTGGACACTGAACCCGCTGAATCCTAAAATGAAACTGACTGCCATCGTTTGGTGCATGAGGTCGGTGTTTTGCACTTGGCTTGTCATTTGGCTGCCAAGTGTGATTTCAAAAATCCCGGCTATAAAAGGAATACTCAAAGTATCCGGAATGTGAACAACGTGAAAGAAGGCGCTGACCAGCCAGGCAAAAAATGATGTGATATGTAAAAGAAATAATAGCTTGTTCACAACAGAAAATAAAATAATGAAGCCGCCGATCATCAATAATGTTTGGACGGAAGAAACGACTGCATCTCCTAACAGTTTTCCTATCGGCCGTTTTTCATTGATTCTCGTTTGATGCAAGGCAGAAAAAGCAGCTCTAACAGATAATTTATTTTTGCGGCTTCCTTTTGTTATCTCTTTTATCCCGTAAAATCTCATCATCAGTCCGACGGTGAAGTTCCCCAAATAGTGAGATAACGCCAGGATTATGCCTAAATTGGGGTTATAAAAAAAGCCGACAGAAACAGCACCAAAAATAAAAAGTGGATTAGAAGAATTTGTGAAGGAAACGAGCCGTTCGGCCTCGATGCGTGTCAACTGCCCTTCTTTTCTGAGTCTTGCCGTTAAGTTCGCCCCAGAAGGGAAGCCAGTTGCCATCCCCATAGCCCAAACGAAACCACCCACACCTGGAACACGAAAAAGGGGCCTCATTAATGGCTCAAGCAGTACACCTATGAATTTGACCACACCAAAGCCGATCAGCATTTCAGACACAATGAAAAATGGCAGAAGGGAAGGAAAAACGATTTCCCACCACATATTCAATCCCCTGATGGAAGCTTCGAATGATTCTTGGGGAAATGAAATCATGGATATCGCCATTACAGTAATGGATGCCGCAAGCAGCACTGTCTTCATTTTTGAAAAAATCAATGTATCTTCCTCCCTGGCAACCACGCTTAAAAGTGAAACATCTTTCCAATAATGTTACAATCAAAATAATTAAACACATACATTTGATTGAAATTGAGCCTTGTCCTTATATATTTCAATATACTCATACACTATTGAAATAGACCATATGATGATGGAAAGATGGACTTGGGGGAGAGAGATTTCATTCATGAATACTTCAGTCCAAAAGGGGGAACGGCTTTTGGATAAGCCAAAAATTGGGTTGGCGCTTGGTTCTGGGGGAGCAAGGGGATTTGCACACCTTGGGGTCATGAAAGCCTTTCAGGATCATCAAATCGATATCGACTTAATTGCAGGCAGCAGCATGGGTGCACTTGTAGGCTGCTTTTATGGAGTTGGCCATGATATGGACCAACTGTATAAACTGTCTACTGCATTTAGAAGAAAATTTTATCTTGATTTCACTGTACCAAAAATGGGGTTTATTGCAGGAAATCGAATCAAGGAATTCATTCAGCTTTTTGCACACGGGAAAAATCTGGAGGATCTCCATATACCGGTTGCTGTCGTCGCGACTGACCTTACAAATGGCGAGAAAGTCATCTTCACACAGGGACCAGTATCCCAAGCTGTGAGAGCAAGTATTTCCATTCCGGGAATTTTTGTTCCCGAAAAAGTTGATGGGAAGCTGCTTGTGGACGGAGGCGTCATCGATCGAGTCCCGGTATCGGTTGTAAAGGATATGGGTGCTGACATTGTCATCGCTGTGGATGTGTCGCATGTTAAACGGAATGCGGAGATTTCAACCATTTATGACGTAATCATGCAAAGCATCGACATTATGCAGATGGAGCTTGTAGCGAACAGAGAAGTGGAATCTGATATTATGATCAGGCCACATGTCGAACAGTACAGTACAAGGGCATTTACAAACATAAGTGAAATTATCAAGATAGGGGAAGAAGAAGCACTGAAGATGATCCCATCTATTCAAAAAGCGATTGCTGATTGGAAGGAGCCAGAATGATATGGCAAAGAAAATAACGTACAGAATATTGACAGCGGCTGCTATCCTATTGGCTGCTTCAATGTTCATCAACCTCCCATACTATGTCACGAAACCGGGTGCAGCCCACGAACTGGAGCCCATTGTGCATGTAGACGGAGGTTTTGACGAAAAAGGGAAATTGATGCTGACCACCGTTCGGATGGGGAGGGCGAATATCTATTCCTATGTAGTGGCAAAAGTAAGAGATTTTGAAGAAATTATACCGGAAGACCAATTGAAAGGCGAGGAAGAAACTGACGAGGAATACAATGTCAGGCAGCTTTATTATATGGAAAACTCTAAGAACAATGCTATACAAGTCGCCTATCGTGCAGCTAAGAAACCATATCATTTTAAATATAAGGGGATTTATGTACTTGATGTCTATCCGAAAATGCCAGCTTCCAAGATTTTGAAAGCAGGTGACAGGATTACGACAGTTGATGGACATAAATTTGAGTCTTCAGAACAATTCATTGCGTATGTTCAAAAGAAATCTGCTGGAGATTCCATCAAACTTACATATGTTCATGATGATAAAGAGAAAACGGGTACAATAAAGCTCAAAGAATTTAATTCTGGGGAATCTGAAGGCAAAGTTGGGATCGGAATCGGATTGGTTGATGACAGGGAGTTGATTTCGACCCCGCCGGTAACGATGAAGACAGATGAAATTGGCGGCCCTTCCGCCGGTTTGATGTTCAGTCTGGAAATTTATAATCAATTAACAAAAGAGGACTTGACGAAAGGGATGGATATTGCGGGGACAGGGACCATTTCGCCTGATGGGAAAGTAGGAAGGATTGGAGGCATTCAGCTGAAAGTAATGGCAGCGGACAAAAAAGGTGCTGATATCTTTTTTGCTCCTGATGATGAAATTCCTCCTGAAATCAAAAAATCCCATCCGGAACTTCAATCCAATTACGTGGAAGCAAAAAAAGCAGCTAAGGAAATTGGAACAGACATGAAAATCGTTCCAGTCAAAACATTTGATGATGCTGTTGAATATTTGAACAAACTTTCGCCTCATAAATAACTGCCAGAATAAGAAAAGGGACAGCAGCCGCTGTCCCTTTTGAATAGAGGATATTTATTAAACAATTTTAGGCGGAGAAGCAAATTCCAATTTCATCAATTTCCCTCTAAAAGGCTCTTGCAGCCCCATTGCATATATGTTTGATGCATTCACATCCAAGTGGATCATGTCTTTATCTGCAGAAGAGAGTTTTGAAATGATAGGCAGCTTCAAATCTTTCTTCACTTCATTCAAATAGCGTCTTCCATTGCTGCTCATACCAAGAAGCCTTATATATTCAGGTGCTTCGGACTTTTCTTTCATTTCCTTTTTGGCTGCATTCGTTAGGATGTGAATGCACATTCGTTGGATCCTTGTCCAAGTATAGCGCTTCGTTTTCACCCTTTCCATGAACCCTTTGAAAGACGTTGAACCAATTGCACATTCTTTTAAACGGTATTCGATGCCTTCTTCCACTTCATAGATTTCTCTTAAGTATCCGACAGGCATAGAAAGGAGTTTATATTGGAGCAAGGGCCAATAATCCTCCCATTGGTGAAACCTGCCAAATTCTTCTTTATATGAAGCTAATTCCCGAGCGGAGGAAGGAGGGATATACTGGGTGATCACTGATTCTTTAAAAGCTGGCGAAAAAATGGCTTTTCTTATGCTTGTGGCACTTGCAATAGTTGCGGAAGTAAAATCTTCATCGTGGTAGTCTGCATTCTTTCTCGGGATTGTGTATGCTTTCATATTTGAGCCGATTCGGACCTCGGCTTTCATGTAATGAAAGCCGAGAATATTATTTGGCTTGGTGAGGTCTATGTAGTCTGCTTCAGTTAATCCAAGTTCAGTATAAGCATGAGATAAGGCTGATGGATAGCTCATGCCTTGTTTCATGAAGGATTTAATGTTATGATTCAATTCTTTCTCCGAGCTGCTCACATACTGGAGTGTCCGCTCAAACGCTTCAGGATTTCCGGATTCGCTCCCAAAACAATAACTGGAGCAATTCATGGCGTCCAGTAAAGAAATGGCGCCAAAAGCAAATTGATCGGCCTGCTGTGCTGCAAATGCATAAGGCAGCTCAATGACAATATCAACACCCGCTTTCAATGCCATCTTTGTCCTGGCCCATTTCGAAACAAGCGCAGGCTCTCCCCTCTGCAGGAAATTTCCGCTCATCACGGCAATCATGACATCTGCTTCTGTCATTTTTTTAGATTCTTCCAAGTGATGCAAGTGGCCATTATGAAATGGATTATATTCAACTACTACCCCAGCAGCTTTCATGCTAAGTCCTCCTTGCGTTTATTTTTCTGCCGTCATCGATTCAGGTATTTTGTTTTAGTGTAAATGAAATAATAGGATTATAGCAATGGGATGTTTTCTCCGTGCGCGAAATGGTAGATAATCTTAGAATAATCTTTTACAATGAAGAGAGCACATGCATTCACATTGTGTAAAGAAAAAATATTGACAAAAGGTGATAGTAAAAGCTATAATAACCTTTGTTGCCTAGAGGTGATTCCTTATGAAATGGTCAACGATACAATTACAGAAATTTAGAGATAAGGGACTGCAAATTGATGAGACCGTCAATCTGTCCGACCAATTGAAAAAGATGGATCCTGAAATCAGGGATGTTCATCCTATCCATGTAATGGGAAGGGCGGATATCAGTTCTGAAAAAGTGACATTCCATCTGACAATCAGCGGGTCAATTGTCCTGCCTTGTTCAAGGACTCTTGTTGATGTCGACTATCCGATTGACATTCAAACGACTGAAACATTCCTTTTGAAGCCTTCCGACTATGAGCGTGAAGGTGATGAAGAATTGCATCCAGTAAATGGGGAACTGATAGATCTGACCCCAGTTATTCAAGAGATTATTTTACTTGAAGTTCCGATGCAAGTATTCAGTGAAGAAGCCAGTGATGATCAAAGTCTTCCTTCCGGAAATGATTGGGAAGTTCTGACTGAAGAACAGGTCCAGCAGCAGCTGGAAGAGAAGGATGAAGAAAAAGTAGATCCACGCCTGGCAGGTTTATCCGAATTTTTTAAGCAAGATAAAAATTCTTGAATGATGGGAAGAACCAGTTCGTTCTGGCCTTCATAACAACATTTACTCTCTTTAAGGAGGTGGGAATAATGGCTGTACCTTTTAGAAGAACTTCTAAAACTGCGAAAAGACAACGCCGTACACACTTTAAACTACAAGTGCCTGGTATGGTATCATGCCCAAACTGCGGTGAAATGAAACTTGCTCACCGTGTATGTAAAGAGTGCGGAACATACAAAGGAAAAGAAGTTGTTAGCAAATAATTGCTGACAAGCTCTTTTCAAAAAGTACGAAGGAACCAAGTGTTTTCGGAAGCGAAAAGACCAGGTCCTTCGTACTTTTTTTATACATAAAAAGAGGTGATGCGAAATGAAGGGGTATACCATATCTACCATTGGCCAATCTATTCTGTTATTTAAAATCAATAGGCCGGAAAAAAGGAATGCTGTCAATTATGAAGTAATGGATGGGCTGGAAGAAGCAATCAGCCTGGCGGATCAGGACGAGGCAATCAAGATAATGGCTATTACAGGGGAAGGTGAAAAGGCATTCTGTTCCGGAGGGGACCTAAGCGAATTCCACGGACTGAAAACAGAAGAGGAAGCCTTTTGGATGCTCTCCAGAATGGGCGGTATTCTGTATCGCCTTGCAGTCCTACCGAAACCGACATTGGCCGTCATTAATGGCTCTGCTGTTGGAGGAGGATGTGAAATTGCAGCTGCTTGTGATTTCAGGATAGCGAGCATTAATAGCAAAATGGGCTTCATTCAAGGGAACCTGGGAATCACCACAGGATGGGGAGGAGCATCCCTATTATTTGAGAGAATTCAAGCTTCGGATGCATTGAAGCTGCTTTGTGAATCCAGCATTAAAGATGTACATGGATTGAAAGAAATTGGATTCATTCAGGAAATAAGCGATTTTTGGTCAGAAGAAAAAATCGTTGAGTTCACCCAACAGATGCTTCAAAAAGAAACAGCAGTCCTTTCAGCCTATAAAAGTTCCCTTGTCCAAAAATGGAAGGTGACAGGATTAAAAGATAGGATCTATCAGGAAATCAAGAATTGTTCTGTACTTTGGGAATCAGATGCTCACCATAAAGCGGTCGATCGTTTTTTGAAAAATTAAGAGCTCTATAGACTGAAGAAATAGTCTATCTTTTCTACCATCTGCATATGTATGAATAAACATATTGCAAGGAGGGATAGTATGACATCGACTCGCCAAGATGCCTGGTCCCAGGATGAAGATTTATTGCTTGCAGAAGTAGTCTTGAAACATATCAGGGAAGGTGGAACTCAGCTTCATGCATTTGAAGAGGTTGGGAAAAGGCTTTCCCGGACGGCCGCTGCATGCGGATTTAGATGGAATTCTTTCGTAAGAAAGCAATATCGGTCAGGGATCGAATTAGCAAAAAAACATCGCAAGGAAGCAAAAAAGAAGAAAAATCCTGCCAGCAGCCAACCGGCAGTCCTGGACACGGAGTCTACGAAAGATACTCCAAATAAGGAATTAAGTGTAAAAGATTTCATAGCATATGTGGAAAAGCTGGAAAGTGAGGGCGGCTCCGTCCAAAAATTAAAAAATGAAATTGAAGAGCTGAAAAAGGATCAAAAGCAGCTGAGGGCCAGATTAGCCGAGGCAGAGCAAAACTATCTCCAAACAAGAGATAAATACCATGCACTTGAGGAAGACTACCGTTCGCTCCTTGGCATTTTGGATAGAGCCAGAAAAATGGCGGTCATGGAGGAGCATGAAAAAGAGCAAAAAGTAAAATTCACAATGGACAAAAATGGGAATTTGCAAAGATTAAACAAATAGTATAGAAAAAAATCCAACAGCGCATCAGCTGTTGGATTTTTGTTCGGAGACGCCTTCAGGGAGCCAAACCATAGGATTTTCTCCTAAATCTCTCTCGACATCATAAGTAAGAGGTTCAAACCCCATTTTTTCCCAAAAACCTTGTGATTTTATTCGTGAATTAGTCTTGATTGGAAGGCCGAACTCTTTTGCGAAATCTACGAGAATCTTTCCATAGCCTTTCAATTGATAGTTAGGCAATACTTCCAGTTTCCATAGCTCCAAGTATGATTGAGGAGGATTGAAATACAAATCATATTTGCTGTCGCGCTGATATAGGCTCATACGGGCAACTAATTTATCTCCGTAATAAATTCCGTAAAATGGAGAAACGCTGTCATTTTCGACAATATTAGCTTGCAGATCTTCCAGCATTGACAGTTCTTGGACACCGTACTCTTTGAACTTTTTAAACTCTTCCAATGTCTTATAGTTTACCTTTAATCTCTCTACAGTGGTGTTTGCCATGGCTAATTCTCCCCTTTTAGTGAGTGTTTTCATTATATAAGGTTGTTTTCGTAAACATTGGTGTTAAAATCTTACTGCCGATTTTAACGTGAAAATACCTATTTTGCGCGTTGAAATGAAGTATCCAGGCTCTTTTAGAACTGAAGTTTCCGCATAGATTGCATAAATTATTCTGTTTTAATTCTTAAAGCAACAAACTTTGAGAAAAGAGCCTTATATAATAATAACATTTTTGTGAAAGCGTTTGAAAATCCTTGTTTTTAAAAAGGTGCATTACGCACGTGGTCAAAGGATTTACTATTATTATATAACAAAGTGACAAAAAATTCTGCACATAAATTTAGGAAGCGTTTACAATAGGAGAAGGATATTCTCGAAATTTGTAGAATTAAATTAAATAGGGAGAGCTGAGTGCAGGCGATCCAGTATTAATAATCAATGAAAACATTTTCAATTAAACGTCGTTATTTTGTCAGGACGGCAGGAAAGGGGTCATGAGGTGCGCAAAATACTTATTGCGAATCGTGGAGAAATAGCTTCTAGAATCATTCGGACCTGTAGAAACATGGGGATCCAAACAGTTGCAGTGTACTCTGATGCTGATGAAGGAATGCCATTTGTGAAAGAAGCGGATGAAGCATATCGAATCGGTGAGGCACAAGTAAATAAATCATATTTAAATATGGATGCAATCGTTGAGACAGCTCTAAAAGCAGAAGCAGATGGGATTCATCCCGGCTACGGACTGCTTTCGGAAAATGCCCAATTTGCTCAAAAAATCATTTCCAATGGTCTTACATTCATTGGGCCATCCCCGGATACTATTGAAAAAATGGGAGATAAAATCACTTCAAGAAAATTGATGCAGTCAGCAGGGGTGCCGGTTGTTCCTGGAACCCACGGTATTGCTGATATCGAAGAGGCAAAGGCTGCAGCACTTGAAATAGGCTACCCTGTCATGCTAAAGGCAAGCGGCGGCGGCGGCGGGATCGGTATGATTCGCTGCAATGATGAACAAGCGCTCATTCAGCATTTCGCTTCTACTAAAAATAGGGCCAAAGCCTATTTTGGTACAGACGAAGTGTTTATTGAAAAATGCATTGAAGATGGAAGACATATCGAGGTCCAGATCTTTGGAGACAAACATGGAAATATCGTACATCTCTTTGAACGTAATTGTTCGGTCCAGCGAAGAAATCAAAAAGTGATTGAAGAAGCGTTGTCGCCGAATCTTAGCCAAGCTACGAGAGATAAGATGTATGATGCTGCCCTCAATGCTGCAAAAGCAGTCCGTTATGAAAATGCGGGAACAGTGGAATTCATCGTTGATCAAAATGAGAATTTTTACTTCTTGGAAATGAATACAAGGCTTCAAGTGGAGCATCCGGTAACAGAGGCGTTGACGAAACTGGATTTGGTCAAATGGCAAGTTGCTGCTGCGAGAGGGGAAAAGCTTCCATTGATGCAGTCGGAAATTCAGGCAGATGGGCATGCAATGGAATTCAGGGTGTATGCAGAAGATCCGGATACTTTCTTCCCTTCACCTGGGACAATCACTTCATTGAAGTGGGGAGATTCAGAGTATGCCAGAGTGGATTCCGGCTATGAATCCGGCTCAAAAGTGACGCCTTTCTACGATCCGATGATTGCCAAATGCGTCATTTGGGGCGAAACAAGAGAGACATGCCTTTCAAATGCATCTGCGTTTTTTAAAGAAACAAATGTAGAGGGGATCAAAAATAATATTCCTCTCTTTAAAGACATTCTGGAAAATGAAGAGTTTCAAAAAGGAACATACAGTACGAAATTTATTGAACAATTAAAATCCATCAAGAAATAATTTCAGGAGGGAATCACTTATGAAAGAATTAACAGCGTCAATGGCAGGCACAGTATTGAATGTATTAGCAGGCAGCGGGGAAGAGGTTGCAGCAGGTCAGGCAGTCATTATGCTTGAATCGATGAAAATGGAAATTCCGGTAGAGGCGTCCCAGGATGGGAAAATAGCTGAAGTGAAAGTGAATATCGGGGATTTTGTAAACGAAGGCGACGTTTTAGTTACATTTGAATAGGCTCTTTTTTTCAAAGTTTGTTGCTTTACCCTTTAAAGCAGGATCACTTATACAATAAAAATAACGTTTTTAGCTAGAAAAGAGCTGGATACTATATTGCAACGCGCCGAACAGCTAATTTCGCGTTAAAATCGGCAGTAAGGTTTTAACAAAAATGCTTACGAAATCAGCCTTTAAATAATAGTATTGAATCGAACTCGAACTAAAGGGGGAATGGAAATGACTGCCTCAAAGACACTCGAGCAGACACTCCATGATAAGCGCCGGGAAATCGCAGCTGGAGGACAGCCGAAGTATCATGAGAAATTGAAGGAACAAAATAAATTATTTGTAAGGGAGCGTCTGAATCTCCTTTTTGATAATGGCAAATACGAAGAAGATGCCATGTTTGCCAATTATGCAGCAGGAGATCTTCCTGCTGATGGAGTAGTGACAGCCATTGGGGAAATCAATGGCCAAACGGTTTGTGTAATGGCCAATGATTCTACCATCAAGGCTGGTTCGTGGGGAGCCAGGACAGTTGAAAAAATTATCCGCATTCAGGAAACAGCTGAAAAGCTGAAAGTTCCGATGCTTTATCTAGTAGATTCTGCTGGAGCCAGAATCACGGATCAATTAGAGATGTTTCCGAATAGAAGGGGAGCAGGGAAGATTTTTTATAATCAAGTGAAAATGTCAGGGATGATTCCTCAAATCTGTCTGCTCTTTGGACCTTCTGCTGCAGGTGGAGCCTATATTCCTGCCTTTTGTGACATTGTTATCATGGTTGAAAAGAATGCTTCCATGTATTTGGGTTCACCGCGCATGGCTGAAAAAGTCATTGGCGAAAAGGTTTCCCTTGAAGAAATGGGCGGTGCAAGGATGCATTGTACGGTAAGCGGCTGTGGTGATGTTCTTGTTCAAACGGAAGAAGAGGCAATTCATCAGGCGAGGACGTACTTAAGTTTCTTCCCTCAGAATTTCAGTGAAAAGCCTCCTGCTGCAGAAGGTATATCTCCAAAAGCAGGAAGGACGCTTGAAGAGATTGTACCTGAAAATCAAAATGCCCCATTTGATATGTACGAAGCGATTGATGCACTTATAGATGATGAGAGCTTCTTTGAAATTAAAAAACTGTTTGCTTCTGAAATCATTACTGGATTGGCGAGGATTGACGGTAAACCTGTAGGGATTATCGCGAATCAGCCAAAAATTAAAGGCGGGGTATTATTCGTAGATTCAGCCGATAAAGCAGCGAAATTCATTACCCTGTGCGATGCGTTCCACATCCCGCTTCTATTCCTGGCGGATGTTCCAGGGTTTATGATTGGGACTAAAGTGGAGCGTGCAGGTATTATCAGGCATGGGGCAAAATTGATTGCCGCCATGAGTTCAGCTACGGTTCCAAAAATATCTGTCATTGTAAGAAAAGCTTATGGTGCAGGCCTATATGCTATGGCAGGTCCGGCATTTGAACCGGATTGCTGCATTGCCCTGCCAACGGCGCAAATAGCTGTGATGGGTCCAGAAGCGGCAGTTAATGCAGTATATTCCAATAAAATTCAGGCGATTGAAGATCCAAAAGAGCGAATTGCATTTGTGCAGGAAAAACATAAAGAATACAAAGAGCATATTGATATTTATAAATTGGCGTCGGAAATGATCATTGATGAAATTACTGCCGCTAATGAACTAAGAGATACATTGATCACCAGGTTCAGATATTACGAATCAAAAGAAATGCCTTTTGGCTATCGAAAACACCCAGTCTATCCTGTATAAAACGAAAGCCGGTCCTTTAAGGATCGGTTTTCTGGTTTTTGGGTGAAAAACATCAAATAAATATCAATTTAGGCTCTAATTTATCAAATAAATTAGAGCCTACGTTTTTATTGATTTATCAATGTTTAAAGCCTATTAAAAATCGATTTAGAGAACGTTTTAGAAATCAAATTTTTCATTGTACAGCAGTTTCTGTCTGTAAGTTATTTCCTATGCTAAAACCGGTGCTGTTTTAATGATTATTTCAAGTTCAAATTATAAGATGTCTTGTCGTTCATCGGAGTAAACAGGAAAAGTAAAATAAGCGGAAATTTTTCTGCTAAATGTAGAATGGAGGTCGTTTTGGGTTATATAAGGGAAAGTTTTCCGGTTATGCAAAGAAGATTCCTCTATTTCCGAATTTTTCGAGTCAATAGTCGGAATTTATCCGTTTATTTAAGCCTTTTTTATCAATAATTACTAATTAAGCGGAATTTGTCCGTCTGTTAATCTGCTCAGGTGTCTAACCTGCCCCGCCCAACTAATGTGGAAATCAGCCGTTTTTTATCAACAAGATTATTAAGATTATTAAAAATGGTACTCATAACGGCACTGTACATGACGGAAGGTGATGTTCATTTTGCCTTCTTTTTTCTATTCTAATTTAGTATTAATTAGTGGTGATATTTAACGTGCTAAAACCCGTTATATTTGCTATTTGCACTTCAAAACCAAGTGAGGATCGGGTTTTCTGGTTTTTGCTGTTATTTTGAGATTTTTTACCCGATAAGTAAGTTATGAATTATCTTAAAGGTTGTGATACGATTATGGAAAGAATTTCATGTGGAGAGGTAAAAAATGACTATTGGCATAATTGGCGGAGGAGCCACCGGACTTTTGTTCAGCTGGTATTTATCAAGGCAGAATCCGTTGAAGATTTTTGTCCGGACAAATAATCAAGCAGAGAAAATAAATGATAATGGAATTACCTTATATAAAGCTAAGGAACCCTGGACTTCAAAAAGTATGACAGCGAGTTCATCCTATGAGGGATTAGAAGACTGCGGAGTTATCTTGATTATGGTAAAACAATACCATTTATCGGGGATACTCCCTATACTTTCAAAACTTCCTAAGGAGATTCCGCTGGTATTTCTTCAAAACGGACTAGGTCACCTGGATGATGTCAATGAGCTTCCTAATGAGAATATTTTATTAGGGACCATAGAACATGGTTGTCAGAGGATCGATTCCGACAGCGTGAGACACAATGGTACGGGCTTGACTAGGATTGCTCCTTTAAAAGGCGATGTTGTTCGACTCAAAAGCATTCTTAAAGATTATGATGAGGATTTCCCTATTTCTTTTGGCGATTCGTGGAAACAAATCCTTTATAAAAAACTTATTGTCAACGCCGCCATCAATCCCCTTACAGCTGTATTGAATGTACCTAATGGCTCGTTGGTGGATAACCCTTACTTTAAAAAACTGCTTCATTCCATCCTAGAGGAAATCATCCCCCTGTTCCCAGAAGTTGATGAAAAAGAAATGATGCAAAATGTAGTGGGAATTTGTGAAAGTACCAAGGAAAATCGGTCTTCCATGCTGAAAGATATAGAGGCAGGAAGAAAAACAGAAATAGATGCCATAATGGGTTATTGTTTGAAGCAGGGTGAGCTGCTTGGACATCAAATGGCATTCAGCAGATTGATCTATGAAATGGTGAAGGGAAAGGAAGTAGAGCAGGGGGGATAAAATGGGGGCGTTTTTTTCAAATGTGGCTGCGGTTTTCATTATCATGCCGTTTTTAGGATATTTGGCCGCATTCATCTTAATCAAACAATTTTCAAAAAATCATAAAAAAGCAGTTCATTCGGCCATCGATTTCACTACCTTTTTATTATTCTTGTCCGTCCATTATACGATAGTTGCCATTTGGAAAGAATCCTATATTTGGCTATTATGTTTATTCGCCCTTTCTGTTGGGGTAGTATTTGTCGTCATTTATTGGAAGGCTAAAGGGGAAATCATCTTTGCGAAAGTTTTAAAAGGTTATTGGCGTTTGAATTTTGTCATTTTTATCATTCTCTATATTGTTTTACTGATTTATGGTCTGACAAACAGCCTTGTACAAGGGCTGTCTTGATTGGTGCAGGCAAGATTTTTTCTTTTCTAAGTCTAAAATGCTATACTCTATGAAGATAAAATCAAGAGACGAGAAAGGGAGTACATGACTTTATGGAACTGGTAAACATTTCGATTCCGGCTGCAAACCAGTTTGCCTCGCACTATCTGCAGCAGACAAAGCCAGTTGTAGATTTTTTTCATTACAATTTAATGAATCCAACTTTATATAAAGATAGGCTTAATGATTTATCGAAGAGAGAGTTCAAGCGCGAGGAGCTTGCTGACTGTATCAAGATGTATATGGAGCCGTTTGCAAATTCGCCGCAGATTCAGGAATCCCTAAGAAAATTAAAACATCCTCAATCCTCAGTCGTGATAGGTGGCCAACAGGCTGGTGTCCTCACGGGTCCTTTATATACAATACATAAAATCATTTCCACCATAAAACTTTCCAAGGAGCAGGAAGAGGAATTAGGTTCACCCGTTGTCCCAGTTTTTTGGATTGCAGGGGAAGACCATGATTTTGCTGAGGTTAACCATGTTTATGCGGAAACTGACAGGAAATTCAAGAAGATTTCCATGCCTTTTGCGCTTGATGAGAAAATGATGATTTCTGATGTTCCTGTCGAACAGGAAGATATGAAGAAATGGATCAAAAAGGTCTTTCAAACTTTCGGAGAAACTTCCTTTACGAAAGAAATGGTTTCGTTTCTTAATGAATGTATTGAAAGATCCATCAGTATGGTGGACTTTTTCTCCCACATTGTCGCCAAGCTGTTTCATTCGTATGGTTTGTTAATGATTGATTCAGCGTATCCCGGCCTGCGGAAATTAGAGCTGCCATTTAACAGCATGCTGATTAAGGACTTTGAAGAGATCACTTCAAGCGTCCTCTCCCAACAAGTGAAAGTGGGGGAAGCTGGTTTCCCAAAAACGCTCGATATAGGTAGAAATGCAGTAAATCTCTTCTATTATGAAGACAAGGAACGCGTGCTGCTGGAATACGACGCTGAAACAAAACGTTTCATAGGAAAAAACGGAAGTATTTCTTTTACAAAAGAAGAACTTCTTCAAAAGATTGAGGAAAAGCCTGAGCGGATAAGCAACAATGTGGTGACACGCCCGATCATGCAGGAACTGCTTTTCCCTACAATGGCATTCATTGCGGGACCTGGTGAAATTGCTTACTGGGCTGAGCTGAAAAAAGCATTTGAACAAATGGATATGAAAATGCCCCCAATCGTTCCCAGACTCAATATCACGCTATTAGATCGAGCTGTTGAATCTGAAATTGAAGATTTGAAAATGGACGCATCTAAAGTCCTCCGTTCCGGTACGAATGAAGAAAAAAAAGCCTATTGGAATGGGGTAAAGGACCACAGAATGGAAGAACTCCTTTCTGAAACAGAAAGCTGGCTTTCGAAACAATATGAAATGCTAGAAAAACGTGCAGACCAAATCGATCCTGTTCTTAAAGCGTTGACTGACAAAAATCTTGCTTTCCATTTAAGCCAAGTGGAATTCCTGAAAAGGAAAACAACCATGACGATACAGCAGAAGCATGATGTCCTGCTGGAGAAATACGATCGGATCGAAAGGGCGCTCCGCCCAATGAATTCGCCGCAAGAGCGAATTTGGAATGCATTCTATTTCTTCAATAAATATGGTTTTACACTAATGGATCAACTGATGGAACTCCCATTCGAATTCGATGGAACACACAAGCTGATCAAGCTTTAATCCAAAAACCGGTGCCTAAATAGGTGCCGGTTTTTTGTCTTTTCTTCATGAAAAAGAAAGTTTGCTGTCAAATTGGTCGGGAATGTAGTAATAATACTCGAATAACAGCTAAATATATCGCACGAAATTAGCCTCATAAAAGAGGAATTTTTATAGAAGAAAAGGAAATAAAAAATATGTGGTGAAAAGTGGGGGGATGTGGTAAGGTTGAGTTAGAAAGTGGGGGTAATGGGTATGTTCATGGGGGAATATCAGCATAACGTTGATAATAAGGGGAGATTGATCATCCCTGCTAAATTCAGAGACTACCTCGGAGAATCTTTTGTTCTTACCAGAGGCCTAGATCAATGTTTATTTGGCTATCCCATGTCTGAATGGGCATCCGTTGAAGAAAAATTAAAAGCTCTCCCCCTCACTAAAAAAGACGCAAGGGCATTTACCCGTTTTTTCTTTTCAGGCGCAACTGACTGTGAATTGGACAAACAGGGGAGAATCAATATTCCCTCTACACTTCTCGGCTATGCTCAACTGGAAAAAGAATGCGTAATAGTAGGCGTTTCCAATCGGATTGAGATTTGGAGTAAGACATTATGGGAAGACTACTTTATAGAATCTGAAGAATCATTTGGTGAAATTGCAGAAAACTTGATTGGGTTTGATCTTTAAAATCTGATATTAGCTGCAATGATTCGATTGGAAAGGTGAAGAAAATGTTTCAACATACTACAGTATTACTAAAAGAAACGGTCGACGGCCTTAATATTAAGCCGGATGGCATTTACGTGGATTGTACCCTTGGTGGAGCTGGCCACAGTGAATACTTGCTTTCCCAACTTTCAAAAGAAGGCAAGCTTTATGCATTTGACCAGGATGATACCGCCTTGGAGCATGCGAAAGAAAAATTGGCCAAATATGAAGGACAAGTCACATTTATTAAAAGCAACTTTAAATACATAGCAGAAGAATTAAATGCCCGTGGCGTGCATGAAGTGGATGGCATCCTTTATGATCTGGGTGTTTCATCTCCTCAGCTGGATACTCCCGAACGAGGGTTCAGCTACCATCATGATGCTCCTCTCGATATGAGAATGGATACACAAGGCGACGTTTCCGCTTATGAAGTGGTCAATCATTGGTCCTATGAGGATTTAGTGAGGATTTTCTTCCGATATGGAGAAGAAAAATTTTCGAAGCAGATTGCCAGGAAAATTGAAGCTGCGAGAGAGAAGGCTCCGATTGAAACTACTTTTCAGCTGGTGGAATTAATAAAAGATGGCATCCCTGCACCTGCCAGGAGAAAAGGCGGACATCCCGCTAAGAGGATATTCCAAGCCATCAGGATTGCTGTCAATGATGAACTGGGAGTGTTTGAAGAATCCCTGAAAAGTGCCATCGAATTGATTGGCAAGGGTGGACGAATAAGTGTCATTACTTTCCATTCTCTCGAAGACCGAATCTGTAAAAGCATTTTTAAAGAAGCAAGTACAGGACCGGAGCTTCCTCATGGACTCCCGGTGATCCCTGATGAATATAAACCTGAATTAAAATTGGTCAATCGAAAGCCGATCACTGCAAGTGAAGAAGAATTAGAAATGAATAATCGGGCAAGATCCGCAAAACTGCGAATTGCAGAAAAAATATAAATTAATTGGGAGGGGAAACAATGGAGAATTTAGCTCGTAAAGCAGAAAGGAATTATGTACAGCAGGAACGCCCAGCGGTCAAACCGAAACATGCTCCTGCAAAAAGAAGGGGAATCACCCCGGGGGAAAAAATCCTTGGGATTTTGTTCATGGCATTCATCTGTGTGGTAGCAGTCAAAATGGTTTCTACCCAAGCATCCATTTATGGTGTCAATAAGCAGATCCAAGATGTTGAAAGCCATGTTCAGGAACAAAAGAAGTCCAATGCTGACTTGAAAATGCAGGTCGGGGAGTTAAGCCGATTTGAACGCATCAAAAAAGAAGCGAATAAACTGGGCTTAAAGCTAAATGAAGACAATGTCAAGGTTGTGGATAAGAAATGAGATCCACAAAAGTAAATAGGAATGTTGGAGCAGCGGTATTATTTTTAATATTCGGCCTGCTCTTTTTTGTATTGATAGTGCGCTTCCTTACGATTCAAATCACTGGGGAAGTAGATGGGAAAGTCATGGCAGCGAAAGCAGCTCATAAATATCTCCGTACAGATGTCTTGGATGCTCATAGGGGGACTATTTACGACAATAACGGAGAAGTCATCGCCGAGGATGCTGATTCCTTTTCCCTTGTAGCCATTCTCGATCCGAAAATGACTACTGATGCCGATAACCCCCGGCATGTCACAGATCCCAGAAAGACTGCGGAAGTACTCTCGAAATACATAGATATGAGCGAAGATGAAATCTATGACCGACTCACACTTAAAGGGCGTTTCCAAGTGGAATTCGGCACGGCAGGAAGAGATATTTCCGTTAGTGAGAAAAAGAAAATAGAAGCTGAAAAGCTCCCTGGAATTACTTTTAAAAGGGATTCCAAGCGCTTTTATCCAAATGGAGTCTTTGCATCACATTTGATTGGATATGCCCAAACCGAAGAAGGGAAGGATGGGAAATCAAAAACTGTCGGTAAAATGGGGCTTGAAAAGAGCTTCAACTCTGTTCTATCGGGCAAGGATGGCAGCATCCAATACGAAAGTGACTTGTGGGGATATCTGCTTCCGAATAAAAATGAAATGGTGAAGAAACCTCAAAATGGATCGGATATTTATTTGACCCTTGATAAAAAAATCCAAACATTCTTAGAAGATTCCATGAATGAAGTGGAAGAAAAGTATAAACCAAAGAGAATGCTTGCCATTGTAGCGGATCCGAAAACAGGAAAAATCCTGGCAATGGGACAACGGCCAACTTTCCATCCTTCCACACGGGAAGGGATTGGGGAGAATTGGCATAATGAAAATGTTGAAGCGCAATATGAACCAGGATCGACCATGAAGGTCTTCACCCTTTCTGCAGCAATCGAGAAAGGTGTTTTCCACCCAAATGAAAAATATCAATCTGGTACGTATAAAGTGGGACAGGTACCGATAAGGGACCACAATGGAGGAGTCGGCTGGGGTAAAATTCCATTCCTTGAAGGGGTGCAGCGTTCATCAAACGTTGCTTTTGTAAAACTTCTTGAAAAAATGGGCGACGACACCTTCAGGGATTACCTTGATCGTTTCGGATTTGGGAAGCCTACAGGAATCAATTTGCCACATGAAGCTTCTGGAAATATTCTGTTCCATTACCCGATTGAAAAAGCAACGACTGCATTCGGGCAGGGGACGACTGTCACCCCATTGCAATTGATTCAGGGGATGACGGCAATCGCCAACAACGGGACAATGATGAAGCCCTATGTAGTTGATAAAGTCGTTAATCCAAATAACGGAGAAGAAAAAATAACACAGCCAGAGGTTGCAGGGCATCCTATCAAACCGGATACGGCAAAAGAAGTTCGTGATGTTCTTGGGACAGTCATAACAGCCGAACATGGGACCGGGAAGGGCTATGCCCTTGATGGCTATTCTGTGGCAGGAAAAACGGGAACCGCACAAATACCCGATCCAAATGGTCCAGGATACCTGACCGGCTGGGACAATTATATATTCTCCTTTATCGGGATGGCACCGAAAGACGATCCCAAATTGATTATGTATGTTGCAGTCCAACAGCCTCAATTGGATGATGAAACATATGAAGGCGGTTCTGTGCCGGTTTCCATGATTTTTAACCCTGTAATGAAAAGCAGCCTTCAATACATGAATATCAAGCCCGAGAAGAATATTGATGCCAAAATGGCAAAAGTCCCTGATTTGGTTGGGGGCAGCGTAGCTAACTTGCCAACGTCGCTTAAAGAAAATGGGATTGATGTTGTAGAAATCGGAAGCGGAGCAAGAGTGACGGATCAGCTTCCGAAGGCAGGTCAAACCCTTCTGGCCGGTGAGAAACTGGTACTTAAGACGGATGGGGAAATCCATTTGCCTAATATGACGGGCTGGTCGAAAAGAGATGTTCTCAAGATCTCTCAGCTTGCTGATCTAAAGTTGAACATGGTTGGCAACGGGTATGCTGCCAACCAGAATTTAAAGCCGAATTCGCCGGTTTCAGCAGGTGATCAGCTGGTGGTCAATTTTATGACTCCTCAGGAAAAAATGGCGAAGGATAAAGCTGAAAAAGATAAGAAAGATAATAAAGAAGACAAAACGCCCCAGGATTAATGGGGGAATCAGAACAGGCTGGCTTGAGCGGGATTTTATGCTCGGGCCAGCCTGTTCTATTGCCTTTCGTACAAGCATAAACTAAAAACGAGCCTTATTTGAGAAAAGGAGGTCCGTTCAGTGAAGCGTGTATCGAATGTAACGGTGAGAAAAAGGCTTGCCATTTCACTGCTGGCAGGTCTCATCATATTTAGCATCATTGATATCCGACTTGGCTATGTCCAATTTGTCCTGGGAGATATGCTTACTGGAAAAGCAAAGGATTCCTGGAGCAGGAATATTCCGTTTGAACCGGAGCGGGGGAAAATAGAAGATCGAAACGGTGTCGAACTAGCTGCGAATCAGAGTGCACCAACAGTATATGTCGTACCTAGGCAAGTTGTGGATCCGGCTGCGACAGCTGAAAAGCTTGCGGCCGCATTAAATATGTCCAAAGAAAAGGCATATAAAATCATCACAAAACACACGAGCATCGAAAGAATACCTGAAGGCAGGAAAATTTCATATGAAAAAGCAAATGAAGTGAGGGAGCTCGGTCTAAAAGGGGTTTACATTGGAGAGGATTCAAAGCGGTATTACCCTTTTGGCAGTTATCTTTCACATGTACTAGGGTTTGCAGGCATCGATAATCAAGGATTGATGGGTCTAGAGTTGGAATATGACGATCAGTTAAATGGAAAAAAAGGATCTGTCCAGTTTTTCTCTGATGCAAAGGGGAAAAGGATGCCAGATATGTCTGATGACTATGAAGCGCCAATGGACGGGCTTGATTTGAAATTGACCATTGATACAAAAATCCAGACCATTGTTGAACGGGAGTTGGATATTGCAGAAGCAACCTATAATCCCGATGGCTTGATTGCGATTGCTATGAATCCGAATAATGGTGAAATCCTGGCCATGTCGAGCAGACCGACTTTCGACCCGGCGAATTTCAAAAATGTCCCACCGGAAATCTATAACCGGAACCTCCCTATTTGGAGTACGTATGAACCCGGATCTACTTTTAAGATCATTACACTTGCTGCGGCATTGCAAGAAAATAAAGTGGATTTAGAACATGATCACTTCTTTGACCCTGGTGAGGTGGAAGTGGCTGGAGCCACCCTGCATTGCTGGAAAAGAGGCGGGCATGGGGCGGAAACGTTCCTTGAAGTCGTTCAAAATTCCTGCAACCCCGGCTTTGTGGAATTAGGGCAGCGTCTTGGTAAAGATTCATTATTTAAGTATATCCGCGATTTTGGTTTCGGAGAGAAAACAGGCATCGATCTTGCGGGAGAAGGAAAAGGTTTGTTATTTAACATCGACCGCGTTGGACCTGTTGAACAGGCAACTACAGCATTTGGGCAAGGTGTCGCAGTGACGCCGATCCAGCAGGTAGCAGCTGTAGCAGCGGCGGTCAATGGGGGAATATTGTATCAGCCCTACATTGCAAAAGAACTGGTCGATCCCCGGACAGGTGAAACGGTCATGAAGAAAAGCCCGGTTGCGAAAAGAAGGGTTATTTCCGAAGAGACGTCCAAAAAAATCCGTGCAGCTCTAGAAAGTGTCGTAGCGCAAGGAACAGGGAAAAATGCTTTTGTGGATACATATAGGGTCGGTGGCAAGACCGGTACCGCACAAAAAGCGCAAAATGGAAGATATCTTGAAAATAACTATATCGTTTCATTTATGGGATTTGCCCCGGCGGATGATCCACAGATTGTTGTTTATGTAGCTGTCGATAATCCTAAGGGAGCCGTCGCTTTCGGAGGAACGATTGCTGCTCCGATTGTAGGGAATATCATGGAAGACAGCCTCAGGGCGCTTGATGTTCCCCCAAGAAAGAATCAGATAGAAAAAGAGCCATCCATCCTTGATGCACCAACTGTGGCAGTGCCGGATCTTGTGGGATTGACTAAAAAAGACCTGCAGCAATATTTATATGATATTAAACTGGATGTGAGCGGAACGGGAGACAAAGTGATCAAGCAATCCCCTGCACCAGGAGTAAAAGTCAAAGTAGGATCTACCATCCGTATATTCATGAATTGAATATGACACAATGACAGGCGGCAACCAAAACTTATTGCCGCCTGTATTATTGAAGATTAAAACTTTTGACATAAAGCTAAAAGGCTGATAGCATCAGAATGATTTTTTATGTAAAATAAGAATGATTGCTTTCTTATGAATAGAGAGGGTTGAAAAAATGAAATTACATACACTATTGGACTTCTTGCCCCTTGTGAAAGAGAAGCCGGCTGAAAATCCAGAAATACTTTCGGTGGAAAATGATAATCGAAAAGTAAATAAAGGGAGTCTATTCATTTGCATCGAAGGATTGACAAATGATGGGCACAACTTTGCAAAAGATGCGGAAGAAAAGGGAGCTGCTGCTGTCTTGGCCGAAAGACCACTTAGCCTCAGCATTCCGGTAATCCTTGTTAAAGATACAAAGAGAGCAATGGCAGTGCTTGCTGATGCATTTTATGGCCAGCCGACAAAGCAGCTCCATTTGATCGGAATTACAGGAACAAACGGAAAAACGACGACAAGTCATTTGATTGAACATGTCATGCTTCATTCAGGTTTAAAAACAGGATTAATCGGTACAATGTATGTTCGGATCAATGACCGCATCATTGAAACCAAAAATACTACTCCTGAAAGCCTTACATTGCAGCAAACATTTCATGAGATGGTCAATGAAGATGTGGATACTGCCATCATGGAGGTTTCATCCCACGCATTGGTTCAGGGAAGGGTTCATGGCTGTGATTATGATGTGGCTGTGTTCACTAATCTGACTCAGGATCACCTTGATTATCATAAGACCATGGATGAATACCGCCGTGCCAAAGGGCTATTGTTTGCGCAATTAGGCAACACTTATGACCATGAAAAGCCAAAAGTGGCTGTCTTGAATGCTGATGATGCCGCATCAGAAGCGTATATCACTGAAACAGCTGCACATGTCATGACTTATAGCATTGACAATAATGCTGATTTTACCGCAAGGAATATTCAAATGGATGGCAGCGGGATGAAATTCGATTTGCATTATCCTGAAGGAAGTGCAGTTGTCACTTTAAAACTCGTAGGGAAGTTCAGTGTCTATAATGCACTTGCTGCCATTGCTGCCTGCTATGCATCTAACATTCCAATGGACATCATCCTTGATTCTCTTGCGAAAATGGAGGGAGTCCCCGGCCGATTTGAATTAGTGGATGCGGGGCAGGAATATCCTGTCATTGTCGATTATGCCCATACACCAGACAGTTTGGAAAATGTATTGAAGACTGTCGCCCAAATTGCAAAGAACAAAATTTATGTCGTAGTAGGGTGCGGCGGTGACCGTGATAAGACAAAGCGGCCATTGATGGCAAAGATTGCCTGCAAATATGCTTCCAATCCAATTTTCACTTCGGATAATCCTCGAAGCGAAGATCCATATTCCATCTTGAAAGACATGGAATCAGGGGTTCAAGGTGAGAACTACGAAGTGATCGAGGATCGGAAGGAAGCGATCAGAAAGGCCGTTCAGCAAGCTTCTGCAGGAGATGTTGTCCTAATTGCCGGAAAAGGACATGAGACCTATCAAATCGTAGGAGATAAAGTCCTTGACTTCGATGACAGGATTGCGGCAGCTGAAGCAATCAAGGAGAAAGAATGATGTTGAAATTGAAAGACATCAAAGGAATATTTCCTCAATCTTCGGGTATAAGTGATGAGGGAATGGAGTTTCATACTGTTTCGATAGATGAATCGAATTGTGGGAAACGAGGTTTGTTTATCTCGCTTGGAGAAGCAGCCAAAATAAAAGAAGCCTTAGAAAACGGAGCGATCGCTGCCATTTTAAAAGAGGGCGAGGCGATTCCGTCATTTACTCCAAACCATTTTCCTGTATTTCGGGCAAAGGCGCCGATGGCAGCATTTTCTGATATACTGCTGAATTACATCAATAAAAATAGAAAAAAAGAGTGGGAAGATATGACCAAATTCATTTTTTATCGTACAAAACTTCTTAATGATTCAACCATCACATATGATATTGCTGTGGAAAAAGAGAAGGCAGCATTGCTGGATGCAGTTCAATATCATGTAAGTGCAAGGAGGGGATAAGGATGCTGGGACAATTTTTATTTTTCACAATATTAATGGCATTCTTCATAACAGTATTGCTGTCCCCCTTCTTCATTCCTTTCCTTAGAAGGTTAAAGTTTGGACAGAGCATCAGGGAAGAGGGGCCCAAATCCCATCAGAAAAAAACAGGGACCCCGACAATGGGTGGAATTGTTTTCTTGATTTCCATCGCAATATCCACTATTGTGATGTCCGGGAAATTTACTGAACCAAGCTCAAAAACTTTGATGCTGCTCCTGGTGACAATTGGATTTGGAGTGCTTGGATTTCTAGATGACTTCATCAAAGTGGTCATGAAAAGGAATCTTGGATTGACTTCCAAGCAAAAGCTGCTTGGACAGATAGTGATCGCTGTTTTATTTTATTTGATTTATCGACAAAGCGGGCTATCATCCGATTTTAGCATCCCGTTTACAGATATTACGTTCAATCTAGGGTGGTTCTATATACTGATTGTTATCTTCTGGCAAGTTGGGTTTTCTAATGCCGTCAATTTGACGGACGGTTTAGATGGTCTTGTTTCCGGTACTTCTGCCATAGCTTTTGGTGCATTTGCCGTCTTAGCTTGGAATCAATCGCAATATGATATCGCCATTTTCTGTGTGTCTGTGGTGGGTGCCGTTCTGGGATTTTTGGTGTTCAACGCCCATCCGGCAAAAGTTTTTATGGGAGATACAGGATCCCTTGCCCTTGGCGGGGCTATTGCCACAGTTGCCATATTGACCAAATTGGAGCTGCTGCTGGTAATCATCGGCGGAGTTTTTGTCATTGAAACTTTATCAGTCATTATTCAAGTCATTTCATTTAAAACTACTGGAAAACGAGTATTTAAAATGAGCCCCCTTCATCACCATTATGAATTGGTCGGCTGGTCAGAGTGGCGGGTAGTCGTCACTTTTTGGAGTGTGGGATTGATATGCGCCATTCTAGGAATATACATTGAGGTGTGGATGTAAGTGAAGAATATTACAAAATATCAATTTAAGAAGATTTTAGTACTAGGATTGGCAAAAAGCGGTGTGACTGCAGCATCCCTGCTTCATAAATTAGGTGCATTCGTCACAGTCAATGACAAACGGCCAATTGCTGAAAACCCAGAAGCTCAAGGACTGCTCGATCAGGGAATCAAAGTCATCTGCGGGGACCACCCAATTGAACTGCTGGATGAAGGCTTTGAACTGATTGTGAAAAATCCGGGTATCCCATATAGCATCCCTCTCGTTGCTGGGGCAGTTGACAGGGGCATCCCGGTGATCACTGAAGTTGAGCTTGCTTATGAAATCTCCGAAGCCGAATTTATCGGAATAACTGGCACGAATGGTAAAACAACGACGACGACTCTTATTTTTGAAATGTTGAAGCAAGGGGAACGAAACCCGATTATCGCTGGTAATATTGGAACGGTTGCATCGGAAGTTGCCCAAGCGGCAAACCAAGATAATAAAATTGTCATTGAGCTTTCTTCTTTCCAGTTGATGGGGATCAAAAAATTCAGGCCGCGTATCGCTATCATTACAAATTTATATGAAGCGCACCTTGATTATCACGGAGGGCTTGCGGAATATTGGGAGGCAAAAGCCAATATCACCAAAAACCAGACAGAGGAAGACTTCTTAATTGTCAATGCGGAGCAGCCACAGCTGCTTGAAGCTGTGAAGGATACAAAGGCAGCAATCATACCTTTTTCAACGAAAGCCTATTTAGAAGAAGGATGCTCTGTACGTGATGGGAAAATATTGTTCAATGGGGAAGAAGTGATGGCTATTGCCGACTTGGCACTTCCTGGTGAACACAATTTAGAGAATGTGCTGTCTTCCATTGCGGCGGTTAAATTGCTGGGCGTTTCCAACGAAGCAGTCAAAGAGATCATGACAACTTTCACTGGTGTAAAGCATCGGACTCAATTTGTAGCGGAAGTTCATGGAAGAAAATTCTATAATGATTCAAAAGCTACCAATATATTGGCGACGCGTAGTGCCTTGAAGGCATTCAATAACCCTATTGTCCTCTTGGCGGGTGGACTTGATAGAGGAAATGGCTTTGATGACCTGATTCCGGACCTATCAAATGTGAAGGCTATCATTACATTCGGACAAACTGCAGGGAAAATGGAAGAGACAGCCGAAAAAGCGGGAATAAAAGTCATCAAGCGGGTCGATAATGTGGGTACAGCTGTGCCTGCAGCTTTCGAATGCTCTGATGAAGGAGATGTAATCTTACTTTCTCCTGCCTGCGCCAGCTGGGATCAGTATAAAACTTTTGAAGTTCGCGGTGATATTTTCATTGACGCAGTGCATAAGCTTATATAAGAGCTTGGCTTATTGGACAAAATAGTTCACCACGGAAAGCAGCAGGGTGTCTGACAGGCTCAAATAATAAGTCTGCAGAGGTGTTAACCGTTGCCATTAAAGAAAACGACCCCTGATATTGTATTGATTATCGCAACACTTTCTTTACTGACCATCGGATTGATCATGGTTTATAGTGCAAGTGCTGTCTGGGCTACATATAAATTCGACGATTCCTTCTTTTTTGCCAAGAGGCAGCTATTGTTTGCGGGAGTAGGGGTTGCAGCAATGTTTTTCATCATGAACGTGGATTATTGGACGTGGAAAACATGGGCGAAGTTGATTTTGATCATCTGCTTTGTCCTTTTGCTGGCCGTATTGATCCCGGGAGTCGGTATGGTTCGAAATGGATCACGAAGCTGGATTGGGGTCGGGGCATTTTCCATTCAGCCCTCAGAATTCATGAAACTTGCCATGATATCCTTTTTGGCCAAATTCCTTTCCGATCGGCAGAAGCTTATCACCTCTTTTAAGAAAGGACTTGTTCCATCCCTCGCCTTGGTCTTTACAGCTTTCGGACTTATCATGCTGCAGCCCGATCTTGGAACGGGGACGGTCATGGTCGGCACTTGTGTCGTCATGATTTTCATTTCTGGAGCCAGGGTAAGTCATTTCGCATGGCTGGGCATACTTGGAATGGCGGGTTTTGCAGGGTTGATCCTCTCAGCCCCATATCGGATAAAAAGGATCACATCGTTTTTAGATCCGTGGTCCGATCCTCTTGGAAGCGGTTTTCAAATCATACAATCGCTATATGCCATCGGACCGGGAGGATTATTCGGATTAGGTCTCGGTGAAAGCAGACAAAAGTTTTTCTACCTACCCGAACCCCAGACCGATTTTATCTTTGCCATTCTTTCCGAAGAATTGGGCTTCATAGGAGGAAGTCTTGTCATCCTTTTGTTTGCCTTGCTCTTATGGAGGGGGATAAGGATTGCGCTAGGGGCTCCTGATTTATATGGCAGTTTTCTGGCGGTCGGAATCATATCGATGATCGCCATCCAGGTCATGATCAACATAGGTGTTGTCACCGGATTGATGCCGGTAACAGGGATTACGCTCCCGTTTCTAAGCTATGGTGGATCCTCTTTGACACTCATGCTAATGGCAGTGGGGGTCCTCCTGAATATCAGCCGTTATTCAAAATATTGACAAAGGAAACCCTGAATGGGTTTCCTTTTCAAGTTAGTGGAGATAAAATAATGATGATATTACATTTCAATGACATTCTAGTGCGAGCAAGACAGGTTCGTTTAGAATATAGTAAGATAGGGTAACAGTAAAACATTGCCTTACATACGCAGTACTTCTTTGCTTAAACTTAATGAGGTGAATTTATGAAAATAGTTGTGAGTGGAGGAGGTACAGGAGGACATATTTATCCCGCCCTGGCCTTGATCCGGACCATTGAGCAAAAACATCCCGGCACAGAGTTTCTATACATCGGAACATCGAAAGGCCTGGAATCAAAACTGGTGACCCGAGAAGGGATACCATTTAAATCTATTGAAATTACGGGGTTTAAAAGATCCCTTTCCTTTGAAAATGTGAAAACCATCATGCGATTCCTCAAGGGTGTAAAGGATAGCAGAAGATATATTAGTGATTTCAAGCCTGATTTAGTCATTGGAACCGGCGGGTATGTTTGCGGACCGGTTGTCTATGCTGCTGCAAAAGAAAAAATCCCAACCATTGTACATGAACAGAACAGTGTGCCGGGTTTAACCAACAAATTTTTGAGCAGATATGTAAATAAAGTTGCCATTTGCTTTGAATCAGCCAGAGCATTTTTCCCTAAAGAGAAAGTTGAATTCACCGGCAATCCCCGTGCTTCGGAAGTGGCGGGAATTCAAAAACGCGACATCCTACCAACCCTTGGATTGAAACAGAATCAGCCGACCGTACTTATTTTCGGAGGAAGCCGAGGAGCCAGGCCGATCAATGATGCTGTCGTGAAATCATTGGCGTCATTCGCTAAAAAAGATTATCAGGTAATTTATATTACCGGCGATGTGCATTATGAAAAGGTAAAAGCTGAAGTGGACTTGATAGGCATGCCGAAAAATGTTGCAGTAGCACCGTTTCTCTATAATATGCCTGAGGTTCTATCATCAGTGGATTTAGTAGTAGCGAGAGCCGGGGCCACATCCATTGCTGAAATCACTGCTTTGGGGGTGCCAAGCATCCTGATTCCAAGTCCTTATGTAACAAATAACCATCAAGAGAAGAATGCGTTGGCACTGGTTGAGAGACACGCTGCCTCCATGATTCTCGAAAAAGAATTGACATCGGCGAAACTGATTAATGAAATAGACAAAATCATTCTTGATGAGCCGCTCCAGAAGAAGATGAGTGCAGCTTCAAAAGACCTTGGGGTTCCAGACTCTTCTGATAGATTGTATCAAGTCATGCTTCAACTCGCTAAATAATAGTGGAAATTATCTATTTCCATCTTTTCTCATGTTTTTTTATGAGATAAAATAGGATGTAAGAAAATAGAATTGCAATGATAAGCCCACATCCAACCTACTAACTGAGTAATAGATGTGTGCTGTCATTTTTTGCGGATTTGGTAAAGGTGGATTGTGATGAAAAAAGGAAATATCGTTTCTCTGGAAGACCGCATTCCGAAAATCAAGCAGCAGCGAAAGCGGAAAGCGAATCGAAGGCTCATCATCCTCCTGTCAATCTTTTTTCTGCTTATAGCTTGCATCGGATATTTTCAATCTTCCATCAGTAAAGTGGGCTCTATACAAGTAGAAGGAAGCCACTTATTAAGTGAGGAAGCAGTTATAAAAGCGAGCGGGATTTCAAAAGGCATGAATGTATGGGGGATCAATCGGGAACAAACAGTCAAGAAACTTGAAAAACTCCCGGAAATAAAATCTGCCAAGGTAAGTGTCCGTCTGCCTAATTCCTATCAGATCCATGTTAAGGAATTTAGCCGGATCGCTTTTCTGTCAAAAGGGACAAGCTTTTATCCAGTTTTAGAAAATGGACGAATCATTAAAGACGCAGGCAGCAAGACTGTTCGTGTCAACTCTCCTCTTCTCACAGATTTCAAAGAGGGAGCTGTGCTGAATGAAATGGTTGATCAGTTGAAATCTTTGCCTGATGAAATCATCAATTCCATTTCTGAAATTCAATATGCCCCGAAAAAGACAGACAAATACCATATTACTTTATATATGAACGATGGATTCGAAGTGACGGCCACAATTCGTACTTTTTCGGATAAAATGATTCATTATCCTTCCATCATAAGCCAGCTGGATCCAAACAAAAAAGGAATCATCGACCTTGAAGTCGGCTCCTTCTTTAAAGCTTATGACACAGGAGAGGACAAAGAAAATGAAAAAAAAGAAGATAAAAGGTAAGCAGGTCGTCCTTTCTCTTGTCACCCTGGTCCTGGGGTTTATCCTTGCGTTTTCCTATAGTTTAGCCAATAAGGAAAAGGCGGGAAATAAAATCTCCGACCGTCAATGGGCGATGGAGGATCAGCTTCGGAATCAAATCATTCAACAGCAGAAGGACAATCGAAAACTGCAAAATGAACTGTTTGAAAAGCAGTCAAAGGTGCTTGATGTTGAAAAAGATCTATCTAAAGAAGAACAAGTCTTTTTCAATCTGGCTGAAGATGCAGAAAAATACCGGATGTATCTAGGTATGGTTAAAGTAAAAGGTAAAGGGGTTGAAGTCACTCTAGAGGATGGCGAGTATGATCCCGATGAGGAAAACGTTAATAATTACCTTGTGCATGAACATCATGTTTTCAATGTAATCAATGAGTTGTATATTGCAGGAGCAAGTGCTGTTGCGGTCAATGGACAGAGGCTCCAGCATAATTCCTATATTCTCTGCAATGGTCCGGTTATTACAGTAGATGGTGTGCAGCATCCAGCTCCATTCACTATCAGTGCCATTGGGGATCCGGCAGTCCTTTCTTCAGCATTGAGCATAACAGGCGGGGTAAAGGATCAATTAGTAAATGAAAACATCATTTTCAAAATGGAAAAAAAAGATGAAATAGTCATGGACCCTATCTTGAGAGGCTCCTGATGGGAAGATGATTATGGTTTTTATGAGAAGGCTTGGTGAAATGGAGTGGCTAAAAAAATTAAAATCAGCTTTACTTTCATCACGATCATCATTGGATTTATGCTGGCCATCCAATTCCAGACAGTCAAAAAGCCTGTAATCAGGGATACAAGGGATATATGGGAGTTAAGGGAAGCCCAGTTAAAGGAAAAAGAAACTCAATCCAAATTGATCAGTGAAATCAGGTCCAACGAAGAAAAGCTGGACAAGTATGAAACAAAGAAAAAAGGAAGCAAAGAAGAAGCCCTCCGCGAAACGCTTGACGAATTAAAGAAAGAAGCAGGGTTGACAGAAGCAGAAGGTCCTGGGATCGTACTGACCATTGAGCCGGTATACGAAGAAATGCTCTTGGGTAAAACGGTTAAATCCGTTTCGCCGGATTTGCTGAAAAGGCTGGTCAATGAGCTGAATATGTACGATGCTTTATACATATCAATCGATGGACAGCGAATCATCAATAATTCTGTCATAAGGGACATCAATGGTGAAACAAAGGTAAATGGATATGCCATACATTCGGTTCCCATTGAAGTCAAAGTAATCGCCAAGGATTGGGATACTGCCCAAAAATTATATAATCGAATGAGTGTTTCCAAGTCGGCAGATGATTTCTTCATAGATGACTTAAGGGTCAATATTTCAAAACCGAACAAGGATATTAGCATCCCTGCCTATCAAGATATTTTAAGGATTCGCTATATGGAGCCTGTTAAAGAAAAAGGAGAGAAATAAAATGTGGCTTCCGATACTCGGGCTCCTCATAGGTGTTATATTGGGGCTGCTGACTGATATCCGCATACCTGATGAATACTCGAATTATTTATCCATTGCGGTCCTGGCAGCCCTGGATACCCTCTTCGGAGGAATCAGGGCCCATTTGCAAAATATATATGATGACAAAGTTTTTGTCTCTGGATTCTTTTTTAACATTTTGCTGGCTGCAAGTTTAGCTTTTCTAGGGGTTCATCTTGGTGTAGACTTGTATTTAGCTGCTGTTTTTGCCTTTGGAGTGCGTTTGTTCCAGAACATTGCAGTCATCCGGAGAATCATGATCAGTAAATGGTCAGCGAATTCTCAAGAAAAATCAGAAAAAAGTTGATTTTTTAAAAGGGAATATTTTAGTTTTGACGAATATCAATATAAGATATATTGAAATCAAGTGAAAATTGTAATTTGTTGTTCTAAATATGAAAAAGTTGCAGATTTGTTGAAGGAGGTGCCATAGAGTGAACAGCAATGAAATATATGTGAGTCTTGACATCGGTACATCCACTGTAAAAGTCATTATTGGAGAAATGGTTAATGATGCACTAAATATTATCGGTGTTGGGAATGTACATTCTGAAGGAATCAGAAAAGGCTCAATCGTCGATATAGACGAAACCGTTCATTCTATTAAAAAGGCAGTCGAACAGGCTGAGAGAATGATAGGCATGAATATTGATAAGGTCATCGTCGGAGTAGCAGGAAACCATGTAGCTTTGCAGCCATGCCATGGTGTCGTTGCAGTATCAAGTGATAACCGTGAAATTACGGATGATGATGTAGCAAGGGTAATGGATGCAGCTCAGGTTATTTCCATCCCGCCTGAACGTGAGATTATCAATGTCATTCCAAAACAGTTCATTGTAGATGGATTGGACGAAATAAATGACCCAAGGGGAATGATCGGTGTAAGGCTTGAAATGGAAGGAACGATCATTACCGGCTCTAAAACAATATTACATAATACACTTCGCTGTGTAGAACGGGCTGGCCTAGATATTACGGATATTGTCCTACAGCCCCTTGCAGCAGGATCTATTGCATTATCGAAAGATGAGCAAAATTTAGGTGCCGCACTTATCGATATAGGCGGCGGATCCACGACATTGGCTGTTTTTGAGCAGGGACACTTGAAAGTAACCTCTGTACTTCCTGTGGGCGGCGAACATATCACAAAAGATTTGTCCATTGGATTGAGAACGTCGACAGAAGATGCAGAGAGAATCAAAGTGAAATATGGACATGCATATTATGATCATGCATCAGAAGATGAAGTGTTCAGTGTTCCAATCATCGGAAGCGATCAGCACCAGCAATTTAACCAGCTTGAGATTTCTGATATCATTGAGGCAAGACTGGAGGAAATATTTGATTTAGTCCAGCATGAACTCAAAAGATTGGGAATCAGAGATTTGCCGGGCGGCTATGTATTGACTGGCGGTATGGCCAATCTTACAGGAGTATTGGATCTAGCCCAACTAGTCTTCCAAAACCGAGTAAGAGTGGCAATTCCGGATTATATCGGAGTACGCGAATCTCAGTACACTACAGCAGTAGGGCTTATCAAATACGCTCATAAAACTGCTAGATTACAAGGAAGAAACGTCAGTGCTTCTCCTGTTCCTTCTGAAAGTGTTGAAAAACGTCAAGTGAAAACGACACAAGCAAAGCCAAAGGCAGAAAAGCAGCCAGAGGAAAAAATCTCAAATAAAATGAAGAAGTTCTTTGGTTACTTTTTCGAGTAGGACATCGAAGCGGAAATCGACGGATTAGGAGGATTAGTCATGTTGGAGTTTGATACTAATTTAGATCAATTAGCAACGATTAAAGTAATTGGAGTCGGCGGCGGTGGAAACAATGCCGTTAACCGAATGATAGAACATGGGGTTCAAGGGGTGGAATTTATTTCAGTCAATACAGATGCTCAGGCATTGAACCTTTCAAAAGCTGAAATCAAGATGCAAATTGGGGCAAAGCTTACTAGAGGATTGGGTGCAGGTGCTAATCCGGAAGTAGGAAAGAAAGCTGCTGAAGAAAGCAAAGAGCAGATTGAAGAAGCTTTAAGAGGGGCAGACATGGTCTTTGTAACTGCCGGCATGGGAGGCGGAACAGGTACAGGTGCTGCACCGGTCATCGCTCAAATTGCAAGAGACTTGGGTGCACTGACTGTAGGAGTTGTCACCCGCCCTTTCACATTTGAAGGAAGAAAGCGCCAAACCCAAGCAGCAGGCGGAATTGCCGCTATGAAAGAATCAGTGGATACCCTGATTGTCATTCCAAACGATCGATTATTGGAGATTGTTGACAAAAGCACACCAATGCTTGAAGCATTCCGTGAAGCGGATAACGTTCTTCGCCAAGGTGTACAGGGGATTTCAGACTTAATCGCAGTTCCTGGATTGATCAACCTTGACTTTGCGGATGTAAAAACGATCATGTCCAATAAAGGATCTGCACTGATGGGTATCGGTGTTGCAACAGGTGAAAACCGTGCCACTGAAGCTGCGAAGAAAGCCATTTCCTCGCCATTGCTTGAAACATCCATTGATGGAGCACAAGGTGTATTGATGAATATCACAGGTGGAACGAATTTAAGCTTGTATGAAGTCCAGGAAGCTGCAGATATTGTAGCATCTGCTTCAGATCAAGAAGTAAATATGATTTTCGGTTCCGTAATCAATGAAAATTTCAAAGACGAAATCATTGTTACTGTTATTGCAACCGGATTTAATGAAGAAACAGTACAGCCTAAACCATCTCGTCCAAGTTTCGGACAAATGAAGCCAAACGTTTCACAAGCACCAAAAAGAGAGCCAAAACGAGAAGAGCAGCAGTCTGAGCCTGCTAAAACATCTTCATCCCAGCCGATGGAAGAAACATTGGATATTCCAACCTTCCTTCGCAACCGAAATCGTCGCAGATAATTCGTACCAAAAAGCGAGTGGTGAAAACCACTCGCTTTTTTTGCGTTTAAAACGAAAAAATCAATTGATTGCTGTCCCGGCTTTCATGGCGCTTCCGCTTTTCTATTGTCCAGCTCTGCCGGCTAAAGGCTAGGAGACTTCGCTCAGCACACTTACGATAAGTCATCATCGATTCGCTAAAGCTCATCGCGATTCCTTTATCTCGTGGTGCCGCGCTCCAGTCTCTACGCCTTTGAGCAAGCCGGCTCCGCTTTTCTATGTCCAGCTCCAGCGCCTAGCCCCTCGAGTCATAAGCCGTACCTCTACGGAAATCAGGATTTCCTTCGAGTTCCGTCTTATGCTGGTCGGGGCTGACCAAGGCGCTTCCGCTTTTCATTTTGACAAAATTCGAATCTATCTTCGAAAATTTCTTGGGTATTCATTACAAGAACTGACATATTTCAGGCGCAAGGTAAGATATACTTCTTGAAAAAGGTAATGGATTGGAGGGGAATGATTGGTCGTATACTTGGACGTCATTTGGCTATTGAATTTGCTTGTGGATAGCATGTTATTATGGCTGACTTCCATACTTCTAAAAAGAAGGGTTAAGTGGTGGAGGATAGGAATGGGAGGTTTGATAGGATCGATTTTGATATTCTTGCCCTTGACACCTATCGGGTTTTTAGCGAACAATGCAGCCATCAAGATCTCTTTTTCATTAATAATGGTATTCACAGTCTTTGGCTTTAGACGAATGAAATATTATTTCAGCTGCCTGATGACTTTTTATTTTACAACCTTTCTCCTTGGCGGCATTTTAATTGGCACTCATTATCTTCTATCATTTCAGCTTGACTACTCATCTTCGTTATTTATGGCAAGTATAAAAGGATTTGGCGATCCGATTTCCTGGATTTTTGTGATGTTTGGAATTCCTGCAGCATGGTACTTCTCCAGGAAAAGAATTGAGACATTTGAAATGGCTAAAATCGAGTATGAGCAATTGGTGAAGGTTTCAATTGAAATAAATCATATTCGCATGTCTTTCAATGGGCTGATTGACAGTGGGAATAAACTTTACGATCCCATATCCAATATGCCGGTGATGATCGCATCGATCAAAGGACAGCAGGCGCTTCCAAAAGAAATCATTGAACTTGCCCAAAATCCTGATGGATTCATGGATGGTTCCATTTCCCTCAGCGAGGAGTGGACTGATAAATTGCGATTTATCCCAGCAAAGTCAGTTGGCAAATCGAATCAGCTTCTCACTGCATTCAAACCCGATCAATTAATGATTTTTAAAGGGGATGAAAGTTGGGTGGTCAAAAAAGGCCTGATATCTTTTACAAACCAATCCCTTTCAGGGGATGGAGAATTCGACTGCATCGTACATCCGAAGATGGTGTCAGGAATCAGCATCAAAACGGCATCTTAAAGAAGGTAATAATACTATACTCAGCACTCAGCAAAAATAGAAGGAGGAAACAAGTTGAAAAATTTCAGGCTGAAACTCTCGTATTATTGGTATAAGCTCCTGATTAAATTAGGATTGAAAACAGACGAGATTTATTACATTGGCGGCAGTGAGGCATTGCCGCCGCCGCTTTCTAAAGATGAAGAAGAAGTGCTTTTGAAAAAGCTGCCAAATGGAGATAAAGCTGCACGTTCTTTATTGATTGAAAGAAATTTGAGACTTGTTGTCTATATAGCAAGGAAATTTGAAAATACAGGCATCAATATAGAGGACCTAATAAGCATCGGCACAATAGGGTTGATAAAAGCGGTAAATACTTTTAACCCGGAGAAGAAGATCAAGCTTGCTACATATGCCTCCCGCTGCATTGAAAATGAAATATTGATGTATCTCAGGAGGAATAACAAAATCCGTTCTGAAGTATCATTTGATGAGCCCCTCAATATCGATTGGGATGGAAATGAACTTCTCCTATCGGATGTCTTGGGAACTGACGAGGACATCATCACAAAGGATTTGGAAGCGACCGTTGACAGGAAGCTATTATTCAATGCACTGCATCAATTGTCAGATCGCGAAAAACAAATCATGGAACTGAGGTTTGGATTGGTTGGCGGCGAGGAAAAAACGCAAAAGGATGTGGCAGATATGCTTGGAATCTCCCAATCCTACATCTCCAGACTGGAGAAAAGAATCATTAAGCGCCTCCGAAAAGAATTTAATAAAATGGTGTAGGATTGGACGATTAGAAACAAACATTGCGACAGATAATTTATCCGGTAGATGGCAAGTTCCATCACCGGAAAATTATCTGTTTTTTTGAATTTTATTATTTTTATCCCTGCTAATTATTTTCATGTTTGATTCACAGCTTGATACACTTGAATTCTTTAACAACATGGGTACCCTTTTTCCATTTTTGCAGCTCTCAAGCTGTGCATAAATTTCCCTGCCGAGGAGATACTTAACTTTGAACAGCAGCTCCTGTAAGGAGGGAAAAGACTTGACGCGAAATAAAGTGGAAATTTGCGGTGTGGACACATCTAAACTCCCTGTCCTCAAAAATGAGGAAATGAGGTTGCTTTTTAAGCAAATGCAGTCAGGGGAACTTTGGGCTAGAGAAAAATTAGTAAATGGAAACTTACGCTTGGTCCTCAGTGTCATCCAGAGGTTTAATAACCGCGGAGAATTTGTGGACGACTTGTTTCAAGTTGGCTGCATCGGATTGATGAAATCAATCGATAATTTTGATCTTGGCCAAAATGTTAAGTTTTCCACCTATGCAGTACCGATGATCATCGGTGAAATCCGCCGCTATCTTAGGGATAATAACCCTATACGTGTTTCAAGAAGTTTAAGGGATATAGCCTATAAAGCCCTTCAAGTCCGTGAAAGATTGATGAGTGAAACATCAAGGGAGCCGACTGCTGAAGAAATTGCTAAAGTGCTTGATGTGGCCCATGAGGAAGTCGTATTTGCATTGGATGCGATACAAGACCCAGTTTCATTGTTTGAACCTATATACAATGATGGGGGAGATCCGATATTTGTCATGGATCAATTGAGTGATGAAAAAAATAAAGATATTCAATGGATTGAGGAAATAGCCCTAAAAGAAGGAATGCGCAGATTGAATGAAAGAGAGAAGATGATTATCAGAAAAAGATTTTTCCAAGGTAAGACACAAATGGAGGTAGCAGAAGAAATCGGAATCTCCCAAGCTCAGGTGTCCAGGCTGGAAAAAGCAGCAATCAAGCATATGAATAAAAACATACAATAAGAAAAGCGAAAGCGCCTCGAACAGCCCCGACCAGCATAAGACGGAACTCGAAGGAAATCCTGATTTCCGTAGAGGTGCGGCTTATGACTCGAGGGGCTAGGCGCTGTAGCTGGACAGCACTCCAATCAGAATGTTTATACTTTCTGATCTATCTAAAATAGAAAAATGCCGCCGGACCTGCTCCTGGCGGCATTTTTCTATTACACATGTTTTCTTATAGATCATGCATATACTTGAATGAGAACGAAAAGGAGAGGGGGATTCCCTTGGTCAGGATCTCAGAATTTCAAATCAAAGATGTCGTAAATATTTCTGATGGAAAAAAACTAGGCAATATTGGGGATATCGAAATCAACTTGGAAACGGGGAAAATTGATGCTATTGTAATTGGTTCAGGAGGGAAGCTGCTTGGACTGTTTGGAAAAGAGGAAGACGTCGTCATTCCGTGGAACAATATCGTGAAGATTGGAACCGATGTGATATTAGTCAGGTTCAAGGAACAAAAATATACACAGCAGCAGTTAAATGAACCTAAGTGATGATATATATATGCTGACCGCATGCCAGGCGTATGGTAAACTAAAGAAAATACAAATGGAGGAGCTTTATTATGGGTGAACCATTTGATCGAAAGTTTACAGAGTACTTCGCGCTGTCGGAATGGGTCAGCCGTTTTCCTGATCTGGCTGCAGGTTTCACATCAAAAGAAGGCGGTTTTAGTAAAGGATCCTTCGAAAGCTTGAATATGGGTTTCCATGTGGGGGATGAATTGGATAAAGTGGTATCTAACCGAATTCTGCTGGCTGAACGCCTCGGGACTCCAATCGATGATTGGGTTGCTGCAGAACAGACTCACGGAAATCGAATTGTGAAGGCCTCATTGAATGACCGCGGAAAAGGTGCAAAGGAATATGCTTCAGGCTTCAAAGATACAGACGGATTCTATACAAATGAACCGGGGATTCTTTTGACATTAGCGTTTGCCGACTGTGTTCCTTTATTTTTCATCGCCCCTGAAAAAGGATATATCGGTGTTGCCCATGCAGGATGGAAAGGGACAGCAAAAGGGATTGCTGCTGAAATGGTAAAAGCGTGGATGGAAGAAGGTGTCTCGCCGGAGGAAATCCATGCGGCAATCGGTCCATCCATCTGCAGGAATTGCTATGTCGTTGATGACCGTGTTATAAATGAAATGGAAATATGGCTGGATGAAACGGTTGAAAAACCATATAATGAAATCAGTCAAGGGCAATATTCAATTGACCTTAAAGAAATGAACAAATTGATATTGAGAAAATCAGGCATTCCGGCCAACCATATCGAAATGACGCAATTCTGTACGAGCTGTGATTCCGAATACTACTTTTCGCATAGAAGAGATGAAGGGAAAACAGGCAGGATGCTCAGCTTCATTGGCTGGAAAGGAGAATGACTTCATGAAAGTAGCAGAAAATCTAGAGCTAATCGAAAAAAACATTGAAGAAGCGTGCAGGAAATCAGGAAGGAACCGAGATGAGATCACGATTGTGGCAGTGACAAAGCAGGTTTCTGCTGAACGTGCAAAAGAAGCCATGAAATCCGGACTCTTACATCTTGGTGAGAACAGGGATGAAGGCTTAAATGAAAAATGGGAAGTTCTTGGAGATGAACCCATCTGGCACTTCATCGGTTCATTGCAAACGAGGAAAGTGAAAAACATCATAGAAAAAGTTGATTACATACATTCCCTTGATAGGAGTTCACTTGCAAAGGAAATCGATAAACGAGCAGGCAAGCCGATTAATTGCTTTGTTCAAGTGAATACTTCAGGCGAGGAATCAAAGCATGGGCTTGCACCCGAAGAGACACTTGATTTTATCAAACAATTGGACAAGTTTAAAAATATCAATATAATTGGTTTAATGACAATGGCTCCAAACTCAACCGGTGAAAAGGTAATTAGAAAATGCTTCTCTGATCTAAAGGGACTTCAATTGAAAGTAAAAGAGCTGGATCTTGAATATGCCCCATGTACAGAATTATCGATGGGGATGTCCAATGATTATGGGATTGCCATAGAAGAAGGGGCAACATATATCCGCATCGGAACATCATTGGTCGGTGCCGCTGAAAATGAACTGGAGGTGTAGAAATGGGACTAAAATCAAAATTTAAAACATTTTTTCTTTTAGATGATGAATATGATGATATGGAAGAAGAAATCATGGAAGAAGAGGCTGAACCGGCTAAACAGCCGATGGTGAAGGCGCAGCAAGGAAATGTAAAACAAAATATTGTCAGTCTGCAAAGTGTTCAAAAATCATCCAAGGTAATATTGGTTGAGCCAAGGGTGTATGCAGAAGCTCAGGAAATTGCAGACCATTTGAAAAATAGGCGGGCTGTTGTGGTCAACCTGCAAAGGATCCAGCATGACCAGGCTAAAAGGATCGTAGACTTTTTGAGTGGGACTGTATATGCCATCGGCGGGGATATCCAAAGGATAGGATCCAATATTTTTCTGTGCACTCCTGACAACGTAGAGGTTTCCGGAAACATTTCCGAACTGTTCACTGAGGCTGATATAGATGATACGAGGTGGTCCTAGGTAGAATGACTTGGATATTGGTAGCATTAGCAAAACTGGTTCAATTATATTCATGGGCGCTGGTCATTTACATTTTGATGTCCTGGTTCCCGAACGCAAGGGAAACAAGTATTGGCCGGATATTGACAAGAATTTGCGAGCCTTACTTAGATCCGTTCAGAAGAATCGTACCCCCTATTGGGATGATTGATATCTCCCCAATTGTTGCTTTCATCGTTCTGAATTTGGCAATGAGCGGGATCCAACAATTGATCAGGTGGACGATATAAAAGGGAGCTATCTGCTTCCTTTTTTATTTTCCAGAATAGAGGTTGAAAGATGACAGATATTTACCAGCATTTTCGATCAGAAGAAAAAGACTTCGTGGACAGCGTCATTCAATGGCGTCAATATACAGAAACAACTTATGCCCCTAAACTGACAGATTTCCTTGATCCGAGACAGCAATGGATCGTACAATCAATCATTGGAAAAGAAGGAGAGATCAAATGCTCCTTTTTTGGCGGATACGAACAAGCAGAAAGAAAAAGAGCGCTGATCTATCCATCCTATTATGCACCAAGTGAAGAAGATTTTTTAATCACGGTGGCCGAAATCAATTATCCTCATAAATTTGTCTCAATCGATCATCGAAAAATTTTAGGGAGCTTGATGTCTATTGGACTCAAAAGGGAAAAGTTCGGGGATATCATTGTTTCCGGAGAGAGGGTCCAATTTTTATCAGTGAAAGAGATGGATGATTTTGTAAGGATGGAGTTTACTCATGTAGGGAAAACACCGGTAGCTGTTGAAGAAAAGCCCATCGACGATCTGCTCCATAATCCTGAAAATTGGAAAGAAAGTTCTACCACTGTAAGTTCTTTAAGACTTGATGCAGTCCTTGGGGCAATCATGAATATATCAAGACAAAAATCCCAGCTATTGATTCAGTCGGGGCATGTAAAGGTCAACTGGAAGATTTCCGAGCAGACATCATTTCTCTGTGAGGAAGGCGATATGATTTCAGCAAGGGGATTTGGCCGTGCAAAAATTGTGTCGATTGAAGGAAAGACAAAGAAAGAAAAATGGCGGATAGTCGTAGGAGTTTTGAAATAATTTTAGAAAATTGCAGGGTTTTTTACACAAGTTGTCGAAACATCAGTATAATTGATTTATGAACTAGTGGAGCATAATTAACAAATTGTAAAATAAAGATATTGTGGAGGTGGCAGCAATGCCTTTAACACCGTTGGATATACATAACAAGGAATTCAGCAAGGGATTTAGAGGGTATGATGAAGATGAAGTGAATGAGTTCCTGGATCAAATCATTAAGGATTATGAACTTCTCATTCGCGAGAAAAAGGAATTGGAAGAAAAATTAAATTCCATGCATGAACGATTAAGCCATTTTACGAATATCGAAGAGACATTGAACAAGTCCATTATTGTTGCCCAAGAAGCGGCAGAAGAAGTAAGAAGGCATGCCCAGAAGGAATCCAAGCTGATCATAAAAGAAGCAGAGAAAAATGCCGATAGGATCGTCAACGAATCATTATCAAAAGCAAGGAAAATTGCTATTGAAATTGAAGACTTGAAAAAACAGTCCAAGGTATTCCGCACGCGCTTCAAGATGCTAATCGAAGCACAATTGGACATGCTGAAAAATGATGACTGGGACAAATTGATGGAATTTGAAGTCGATGCATCAGAATTGAAGGTCCTTCAAGAAGACACGTTGACTTGACGAACAACTTCTCTATCACATATAATTTAAAAACATTAATAACAATGATAAACGACGGTGACAGGGACAGTACGATACAATGATCTTAAGGTAAAGCGAGCCGGGGAAGGTGAAAGCCCGGATTAAGATAGTGATCGGAAAATCACCCTTGAGTCCCATTCTCGAACGCTGTTTAATCACAGCCAGTAAAGATGGCGTTTCATTCACGATACGAATGTCAAAGTGGGTCGAGGGTAAACTTGATCTATTAGGGTGGTACCACGGGAATAAACCTTCTCGTCCCTTTTCGGGATGAGAAGGTTTTTTGTTTTTCCTTGAAAACCATCTGATTGTGAGCTCACTTTAAAGTTCTGCTGCCCGTCAATGCCAAGGAGGAATTGGAATGGAATACAAAGATACGCTGCTTATGCCAAAAACTGAATTTCCTATGAGAGGAAACCTTCCAAAAAGAGAACCAGATCTTCAGGAAAAATGGAACGAGATGGATATTTATAAAAAAGTTCAGGAACGAACTCAAGGCCGTCCTCTATTTGTCCTTCATGATGGACCACCATATGCTAATGGCGATATCCATATGGGCCATGCATTAAATAAAGTATTAAAAGACTTCATTGTCCGCTATAAATCGATGAGCGGCTATTGTGCTCCATACGTACCAGGCTGGGATACACACGGCCTTCCGATCGAGCAGGCATTAACGAACAAAGGCGTCAAACGAAAAGAAATGAGCGTTGCCGAATTCAGAGAGCTGTGTGCAAAATATGCATACGAGCAAGTCGACAGTCAGCGTGAGCAGTTCAAACGTCTTGGAGTAAGAGGGGATTGGGAAAATCCTTATATCACTCTTAAACCTGAATATGAGGCGCAGCAAATCAAAGTATTCGGGGAAATGGCTAAAAAAGGATACATCTATAAGGGTCTCAAGCCTGTTTACTGGTCCCCGTCAAGCGAATCTGCTTTAGCTGAAGCTGAGATTGAATATCAGGATAAGCGTTCCCCATCTATTTATGTGGGATTTGACGTGAGAGATGGGAAAGGTGTCCTTGAATCCGGTACAAAGATCATCATCTGGACCACTACACCTTGGACAATTCCTGCCAACCTCGGAATTGCCGTTCATAAAGATTTGGACTACGCAGTGGTCAATGAAGGTGGAAGCAAATATGTAGTAGCTAAAGATCTTCTTGAAGAAGTAGCAGAAGTGCTGGAATGGGAGTCTCCACAAGTTGAAAAGACCGTGAAGGGATCGGAACTTGAAAGAGCAACTGCCAAACATCCTTTATATGACCGCGAGTCACTTGTCATCCTAGGCGAACACGTTACAACCGATTCTGGTACGGGCTGTGTCCATACCGCTCCAGGACACGGTGAAGATGACTTCCAGGTCGGAAAGCAGTACGGACTGGATGTTCTTTGTCCAGTTGATGATAAAGGTTATATGACTTCAGAAGCACCAGGCTTTGAAGGGTTGTTTTATGATGAAGCCAATAAGCCGATCACAGAAAAACTTGAAGAATCAGGGGCTTTATTGAAGCTGAAATTTATCACCCATTCCTATCCGCATGACTGGAGAACAAAAAAACCTGTAATTTTCCGTGCTACAGCACAATGGTTCGCTTCCATCGATAAGTTCCGTGATGAACTTTTGGAAGCTGTCAAAGAAACGAAATGGGTTCCTGCTTGGGGAGAAACAAGATTATTCAATATGGTGCGCGATCGTGGGGATTGGTGTATTTCCCGCCAGCGTGCATGGGGCGTCCCAATTCCGGTATTTTATGCTGAAAACGGGGAAGCCATCATTACTGATGAAACGATTGCGCATGTGTCGAATCTCTTCCGTGAACATGGATCAAATATTTGGTTCGAGCGGGAAGCTAAAGAATTGCTTCCTGAAAACTTTACACATGAAGGCAGCCCTAACGGCAGATTCACTAAAGAACACGATATCATGGATGTTTGGTTCGATTCCGGATCCTCCCATCAGGCAGTACTGGAAGAGCGCAGCGATCTTCAGCGCCCTGCAGACTTATATCTTGAAGGATCTGACCAATACAGAGGCTGGTTTAACTCATCCTTGACGACAGGTGTTGCAGTAACCGGAAAAGCACCGTATAAAGGAGTCTTGAGCCATGGTTTTGCACTTGATGGCGACGGAAGAAAAATGAGTAAGTCTTTAGGGAACGTTGTCGTTCCTGCGAAAGTAATGAATCAGCTCGGTGCGGATATTCTTCGTTTATGGGTGGCATCAGTTGATTACCAAGCAGATGTAAGAGTTTCAGATCCAATTCTGAAGCAGGTGGCAGAAGTTTACCGCAAGATCCGCAATACGTTCAGATTCTTGCTAGGAAACCTTGCTGATTTTGACCCTGCAGCCAATTCTGTTGAGTATGACAAGCTTCGCGAAGTCGATCAATATATGCTTGTTAAGCTGAATAATTTGGTGAAGAACGTTCGACAAGGATATGAGCGCTATGATTTTGCCGGCATCTATCATGCTGTCAATAATTTCTGTACGCTTGATCTAAGTTCTTTCTATCTTGATTTTGCAAAAGATGTCCTTTATATCGAGGCTGAAGATCAATTCGAGAGAAGAGCGATCCAGACAGTCCTTTACGAAGCATTGGTAGCAATGGCCAAATTGCTTTCACCGATCCTTTCCCACACTGCGGATGAGGTATGGCCATACATTCCTGGCGTAGAGGAAGAGAGTGTTCAGCTTACAGATATGCCTGATGTCAAGGAAATCCCGAATGCCGAAGAGCTTGAAAACAAATGGGATCAGTTCCTGAAGCTTCGCGATGACGTTTTAAAGGCACTCGAAGAAGCAAGAAATGCAAAGATCATCGGTAAATCGTTGACAGCAAATGTATTGTTATATGTTAATGACAATACAAAAGCACTTCTAGACAGCATTTCAGAAAACCTCAAACAGTTGTTCATCGTTTCAGGTTTCGAAGTGGCCGGATCCGTTGATGAAGCACCTGAAGATGCATTAAAGCTTGAACACGCATCCATTGTGGTGGAGAAGGCTGAAGGGGAAACATGCGAAAGATGCTGGACAGTCACTACTGAAGTAGGGAAGTCAGAAGACCATCCAACCCTATGCCCGCGCTGTGCAGAAGTAGTAAAAGAAAACTATTCACACCTTGGATAATTCAATATTAGACAGGCTCCTCCTAAGAGGGGCCTGTTGTTTTTTTGAGAGATAAGAAAGTATAAAAAATCAGAGTGAAATCTTTCCAGCTCCAGCGCCTAGCCCCTCGAGTCATAAGCCGCACCTCTACGGAAATCAGGATTTCCTTCGAGTTCCGTCTTATGCAGGTCGGGGCTGACCAAGGCGCTTGCGCTTTTCTAAATGAAATCCAGCCAATCATTCATGGAGAAAAGCACCACCTTTAGTAATACTTACGTTACCTTCTTCTTCTCTTTTGAGGGAATGCTACTTGATAAGAAGGAGGGGGAATGATGGAAGAGACGAAAAAAAGGCTGTATCAACAATTGATCGAGTCGCACATTGAACTTAACCAGCACTTATCTGTCCACCCATTGGTGAAGCATTATATCGAACAGGAAAAAAATGATATAAAGCACGCATTATCAAAGTTTGAAAATGACACTTTTGGTATTTGTGAATTCAGCGGTGAATTGATTCCATTGGACATCATGCACCATCTCCCAACGATCAGAAACACGAATGAATGGAAGGAAATTCATAAAAAGTTCGGAAAATCAAACATCCCGTACGGAGGTTGAATCGAAGTTCATTGTTACCGCTGTTTTTATATGCTAAAATGCAAAGGTAATCATTTCATTTAGAATTCGGGGGTTGCCTTTGTGTATTATATTGTTGCACTATTTGTCCTTTTATTAGATCAATTGACAAAATGGCTCATTGTCAAAAATATGGAGTTTGGCGATGAAATCGAAATCATAAAGAACTTCTTTTACATTACCAGTCATCGAAACAGAGGCGCTGCGTGGGGAATCCTTCAGGGGCAGATGTGGTTTTTCTACCTGATTACAGTTGTCGTCATCGGCGGAATCATTTTTTATATGCAAAAACATGCAAAAGGCAAGCCTTTATTGGGCATCAGCCTCGGAATGCTTCTTGGCGGGGCAATAGGCAATTTTATCGATCGGGTTTTCCGCAAAGAAGTGGTTGATTTTATTCATACATACATCTTCAGCTACAATTTCCCTATTTTCAATATTGCGGATGCATCGTTGACAATCGGTGTCATCTTATTGATGATTTATATGCTGAAAGAAGAGAGAGAAACGAAGGAGAAAACTTATGGAGAAAGTGGAACACATCATACAAGAAAATGAACAGAACGAACGCATCGATAAAGTTGTGTCCTTAATCAATCCGGAATGGTCCAGAACCCAAGTAAAACAATGGGTTAAAGACGGGGCCCTTACTGTGAATGGCAAAGTGATAAAACCAAATTATAAATGTAGTCTGAACGACCAAATCGAAATATCCATTCCGGAACCGGAAGCACTGGATGTGCTGCCGGAAGACATGAATCTGGACATCTATTATGAAGATCACGATGTCGTTGTCGTAAATAAACCAAGAGGTATGGTTGTCCATCCCGCTCCCGGTCATTTAACCGGTACATTGGTCAATGGTCTTATGCATCATTGCAATGATCTATCCGGAATCAATGGCGTCCTTCGCCCGGGAATCGTCCATCGAATCGATAAAGATACGTCAGGTCTATTGATGGTAGCGAAGAACGATTATGCGCATGAAAAGCTGGTTCAGCAGCTGGTAGATAAATCAGTGACAAGAAAGTATTACGCAATTGTCCATGGCATCATTCCGCACGACTATGGAACGATAGATGCGCCGATCGGAAGGGATTCCCATGACAGGCAAAGCATGACTGTCGTTGATAAGGGGAAGAACGCTGTTACCCATTTCCGTGTTTTGGAACGCTTCGACCAATTTTCTTTTGTGGAATGTGAATTGGAGACAGGACGGACCCATCAAATCCGCGTCCATATGAAGTATATTGGATTCCCGCTTGCAGGAGATCCAAAATATGGACCTCGCAAGACATTAAAGATTGATGGACAGGCTCTTCATGCAGCCATTCTTGGATTCGTCCACCCAAAAACAGAAGAATATATGGAATTTGAAGCTCCTATGCCAAAAGATTTTCAGCAGATTTTAGACGAATTGCGACAAGGTAGTTGACACAGACCATTATTCATATTATCCTTGTATTAACTTAATGAACCTTTAATACAGTCCAGTGAGGCTGAGAAGGAAGCGGATATTAGCGTGCATTTGAATGCAGGCTTGGTGTAATATACCCAAAACCTCTCATCCATTGGTGAGAGGTTTTTTTATACCGTTTTCGAACGAAACTGATTAAATTTCTGAGGTGATTGACTTGACTCAAAAGGCGCTAGTATTAGACCAGCAGGCCATCAGAAGAGCGCTGACGAGGGTGGCACATGAAATTATTGAACGGAATAAAGGTGTTCATGAATGTGTACTTGTCGGCATTAAGACAAGGGGGATTTTCCTGGCTGAACGATTGGCCAAAAGGATAGAAGAAATCGAGGGCGAAAAATTGGCTGTCGGTGAACTGGATATCACTCTTTATAGAGATGATCTAACCACTAAAACAGAGAGTCAGGAACCCGAAGTAAAAGGGACGGATATCCCGGTTAACATCAGCGAGAAAAAAGTCATTCTCGTCGACGATGTCCTTTATACGGGGAGAACGGTGAGGGCAGCATTGGATGCCATCATGGATCTTGGAAGGCCGTCGCAGATTCAACTGGCTGTCCTTGTAGACAGAGGACACAGGGAACTGCCGATCCGGGCTGATTATGTAGGAAAAAACATCCCCACGTCAAGCTCTGAAAAAATCGTGGTAGAACTGCTTGAATCAGATGATTCTGATCAAGTGACCATATACGAAAAATAATAATCTTTTCCTTTTAATTTTAGTCCAGAGAGGCTGAAAAAGGGATTCACTCTGCACAGCATCATGCCAGATGTATATCTGCATGCAGACAACCCTTTTTGCACCTCAAAGCAAAAAGGGTTTTTATTTTGCAAAATGAAAGGTGGAAATAATCATGTCAAAACCAATACTGGATATAAATGAAAAACCGACACCGATGCAATGGATCACATTAAGTCTGCAGCACCTATTCGCTATGTTCGGTGCAACGATCCTGGTACCATATCTTGTCGGGCTAAGCCCTGCAATCGCTTTGATTTCAAGCGGACTTGGAACATTGGCCTTCATCATCATTACAAAAGGGAAAGTACCAGCGTACCTGGGGTCATCCTTCGCCTTTATCGCACCTATCATTGCTGCTAAAGCAAGCGGCGGTCCTGGTGCAGCCATGATTGGAACTTTCATGGCAGGAATCGTCTACGCCATCGTTGCACTCATCATCAGCAAAGCCGGGTACAAGTGGATCATGAATCTGCTTCCACCGATCGTGGTAGGTCCTGTAATCATTGTCATAGGATTGGCACTCGCCAATACAGCAGTAGGAATGGCGATGAATGGACCTGATGGAAAATACAGCATGCTTCACTTCTCTGTAGCACTTGTCACACTGGCGGCAACCATCATATGCTCCATATATGCTAAGAAAATATTCAGCCTGATCCCAATCTTGATCGGAATCATCGTCGGATACAGTTATGCGGCGATTGTAGGAATCGTAGATTTCTCACCAGTAGTAAAAGCGCATATTTTTGAAAAACCGGACTTCATTTTTCCCTTCATCGATTATAAAGTTCATCTGACAATGAATATCGTCTGGCTGATGATTCCTGTAGCAATCGTCACCCTATCCGAACATATCGGACATCAGCTTGTATTAAGTAAAGTTATCGGAAAAGATTTAATCAAAGACCCTGGTCTTCACCGTTCAATCCTGGGTGATGGCATGTCGACAATCATTTCAGCGCTGATCGGAGGACCGCCAAAAACTACGTACGGCGAAAACATCGGTGTACTGGCCATTACACGGGTATACAGCGTGTATGTCATTGGAGGCGCAGCCGTTTTGGCAATCGTGTTTGGATTCATCGGAAAAGTGACAGCATTGATCAGCACAATCCCTACACCGGTAATGGGCGGAGTATCCATCCTGCTTTTCGGAATCATCGCATCCTCCGGGCTCAGGATGCTTGTAGACAGTAAAATCGACTTTGGAGATAAAAGGAACCTGGTCATCTCATCCGTCATCCTTGTCATTGGAATCGGAGGAGCAATGATCGACATCAAAGGGGTCCAGATCCAGGGAATGGCTCTTGCTGCCATTGCAGGAGTATTGCTAAACCTGATTCTTCCGGGGAGAGAAAAAATGGATGAAAGCATGTTTGAAAAAGAAGGTCATTCTTCTGACGGAACAATAGATGAACATGTAGCATAATAGACCACCTTTTAAAAAAGTACAGAGAGACTTTTAAGGGTGTAAGAGATAGCATTCAGCGAGGAAAAATAGGGAGATGATTCCCTCACGCTGGCCTGTTCAAATGCATCTCAAAACACCCTCATCTTAAAATGAGGGTGTTTTTTTATAAAGGGAGAGGAGCGAAAGCATGAAGAACCGTCACTTATGTTCGATGGAGGACCTTAGTACAGTGGATATAATGGAAATTCTTCACCAGGCGCAACAATTCTCAAGGGGAGAAAATTGGGAACCTGAGAGAAAGGCATTTGCTGCCAATCTCTTTTTTGAAGCAAGTACACGAACGAAATGCAGCTTTGAAATGGCGGAGAGGAAGCTTGGCCTGGATGTGATTCCTTTCGATGCGGATCAATCAAGCATCCAAAAAGGAGAAACGCTTTACGATACAGCGAAAACATTGGAAGCCATCGGTGTTGACTGCCTTGTCATCCGCCACGGAAAAGATCACTTTTATGAAGAACTGTTAGAAAATGTACATATCCCAATCATTAATGGCGGGGATGGATGCCGACAGCACCCTACACAGTGTTTGTTGGATCTATACACGATTTGGCAGGAATTTGGGAAGTTTGAAGGAATCAAAGTCACCATTGCAGGAGATATCCGCCATAGCCGTGTAGCAAGATCAAATGCTGCAGCTCTAAAAAAATTGGGGGCTGAAGTCACATTCTCTGGACCGAAGGAATGGTTTGAAGAAGATTATTTCAAAGCCGGAAGATTGGTTGAAATCGATGAAGCTGTGAAAGAAACGGATGTGATGATGCTTCTGCGCATCCAGCATGAACGACATGGATCGCCTGCAAGTACAGATGCCGCCAGATATCACAAAGAATTCGGACTTACGATCGACCGCGAGAAAAAAATGAAAGAAGAAAGTATCATCCTTCATCCAGCACCGGTTAATCGAGGGGTGGAAATCGATACTTCACTTGTTGAATGCGAACGGTCGAGAATCTTTAAACAGATGGAAAATGGCGTCTATATCCGGATGGCTGTATTGAAGAGGGCTTTGGAAGAAACCAAACGAAGGAGTGGGGAATATGTCTGATTTAATTATTAGAAACGGTGAGCTATTAACAATTGATGGGACTTTTGAAAAAACAGATATTAGGATCCAAAACGGATTGATTGCGGAAATCGGTTCTGAGCTTTTGAATAATGGAGAAAAAGAATGGGATGCAAATGGCCAGCTCCTTTCTCCGGGATTTGTCGACCTGCATGTTCATTTGCGGGAACCGGGTGGAGAAAAGAAAGAAACGATAGAAACAGGAACCCTCGCAGCAGCAAAGGGAGGATTCACAACGATTGCCGCAATGCCAAATACAAGGCCGGTGCCTGACAGTCCTGAAACAATGAAGCAGCTGATGGAGCGGATCGAGGAGAAAGCCCATGTAAGAGTCCTTCCGTATGCAGCCATAACGGAAAGGCAGCTGGGACGGAACTTGACGGATTTTGAAGCGCTCAAGCGAGAAGGGGCATTTGCATTTACAGATGATGGAGTAGGCGTCCAGACAGCCGGACAAATGTTCGAAGCGATGAAGAAAGCAGCTGAAATTGGCAAGGCTGTCGTGGCGCACTGTGAAGATAACTCATTGATCTATGGCGGTGCCGTGCATGATGGGAAATTTTCAAGGGAGAGTGGAATCCCAGGCATTCCTTCTATATGTGAATCGGTCCATATTGCAAGGGATGTTCTACTTGCAGAAGCTGCGGGGTGCCACTACCATGTCTGCCATATCTCGACAAAAGAATCTGTACGTGTCGTGAGGGATGCAAAAAAAGCCGGAATCCGGGTGACAGCTGAAGTGACCCCGCATCATCTTCTCTTGAATGAGGAAGATATTCCAGGGGATGATGCAATGTTCAAGATGAACCCGCCGCTAAGGAGCAAAGAGGATCAAGATGCACTGATTGAAGGATTGATGGATGGAACGATTGATTTCATCGCAACCGACCATGCTCCACATACAGATGAGGAAAAATCAGAAGGAATGAGACTTGCGCCTTTCGGAATTGTCGGACTTGAAACTGCTTTTCCTCTACTTTACACCAACCTGGTTAAAAAAGGAAAATGCACTTTGGTTCAGTTGATAGATTGGATGACAAAGAAGCCGGCAGAGGCATTCAACCTTTCATTTGGGAAAATGGAGATTGGTCTGCCTGCTGATATTGTTGTGCTGGATCTGGATAAAGAAGCAAGGATTAATCCGGAGGAATTCCAATCAAAGGGTAAAAATACGCCATTTGCAGAATGGGTCTGCAAAGGCTGGCCGACAGCAACGTTTTTTAATGGAAATTTAGTATGGAATGAAGGGAGAGTCAACGCATGAAAAGACAACTAATCTTAGAAGATGGAACAGTGATGGTAGGAGAGGCATTTGGAAGTGAAAAGGACTCCACTGGTGAGGTTGTATTTAATACAGGAATGACAGGCTATCAGGAAATATTGACTGATCCCTCCTACTGCGGGCAGATTGTTGCCTTGACATATCCCCTGATCGGAAATTATGGAGTAAACCGGGACGATTTTGAATCCGTTCAACCTTCTGTCAAAGGTTTCATTGTAAGAGAGGCTGCAGATTTTCCATCGAACTGGCGGAGCGAAATGAGCATCGATGAGTATCTCAAACTAAAGGACATCCCGGGAATAACCGGTATTGATACAAGGAAATTAACGAGAATCATCAGGAAATACGGGACATTGAAGGGCATCATTTGCAATATGGAGGTTTCAGTGGAAGAAGTCGTCGAGAAACTGAAAATGACCGGACTACCTAATGATCAAGTGAAACAGGTCTCTGTAAAAAGTTCATACAGGAGTCCAGGCAGGGGTAAAAGGATTGTTTTGGTCGACTTTGGAATGAAGCAGGGAATTTTAAGGGAATTAAATAAGAGGGATTGTGATGTAGTGGTTGTCCCATACAATACGCCTGCGAAGGATATTCTGTCACTCAGCCCGGATGGCATCATGCTTTCGAATGGACCAGGGGATCCAAAAGATGTACAGGAAGGCATCGAGATGATCAAGGAAATTCTCGGGAAGATCCCGATGTTCGGCATCTGCCTGGGGCACCAGCTCTTTGCACTCGCTTGCGGAGGAGATACTTTCAAAATGAAATTCGGCCATAGGGGCTCTAATCACCCAGTAAAAGATCTTGAAACAGGGAAAGTGGCCATTACATCTCAAAATCATGGATACTCTGTGAAAGAGGATTCCCTCTTGACTACGCCGTTGAAAGTCACACACCTAGCCATCAATGATGGATCTGTAGAAGGATTGAAACATGAAAATTATCCGGCATTCACCGTTCAATACCATCCTGAAGCTTCTCCAGGGCCGGATGATGCCAATTATTTATTCGACCAATTCATGGATATGATTGAGATCAACAAGAGAGAGGAGATTCAACATGCCTAAACGCCAAGATATTAAGAGCATATTAGTGATAGGATCCGGTCCGATTATCATTGGGCAAGCAGCAGAATTTGACTATGCAGGCACACAGGCCTGCCTGGCTTTAAAAGAAGAGGGGTACCGGGTAGTGCTCGTAAACTCCAATCCTGCCACCATCATGACAGATACAGAAATTGCTGATGCAGTCTATATTGAACCGCTTACGCTTGAATTTGTCAGCAGGATCATCCGCAAAGAAAGACCGGATGCACTTCTACCGACTCTAGGCGGCCAGACAGGATTGAACATGGCAGTTGAATTAGCGGACTCCGGTGTTCTTGAAGAATGTGGAGTGGAGATTCTCGGAACGAAGTTGGATGCGATCCAACAAGCGGAAGACCGGGATTTATTCCGCAGACTGATGAATGAACTGAATGAACCTGTCCCGGAAAGTGAAATCATTCACTCCCTGGCAGAAGCTTATACATTTGTAGAAAGAATCGGGTATCCTGTCATCGTCCGACCGGCATTTACATTAGGCGGTACAGGCGGGGGGATTTGTGAAACAGAAGAGGATTTGATTGAAATTGTATCAAGCGGCCTGAAAAACAGCCCCGTCTCCCAATGCCTTCTCGAAAAGAGCATCGCTGGATTTAAAGAGATAGAATACGAGGTTATGAGAGACTCGAATGACCACGCCATCGTTGTCTGCAATATGGAAAACATCGATCCCGTCGGTATCCACACAGGTGATTCCATCGTAGTGGCACCGAGTCAGACATTAAGCGACAGGGAATATCAAATGCTTCGCAACACTTCACTGAAGATCATCCGCGCCCTTGGCATTGAAGGGGGATGCAACGTTCAGCTGGCCCTTGATCCGGATAGTTTTGACTACTATATCATCGAGGTCAATCCGCGAGTCAGCCGTTCATCTGCGCTTGCTTCAAAAGCGACAGGCTATCCGATCGCGAAGCTGGCAGCCAAAATTGCTGTAGGGCTTTCACTGGATGAAATGATAAACCCTGTCACAGGGAAAACATACGCTTCTTTTGAACCGGCATTGGATTATGTCGTATCCAAAATCCCTAGATGGCCGTTCGATAAATTTGAATCAGCTAAACGAAACCTGGGAACTCAGATGAAAGCAACAGGCGAAGTCATGGCAATCGGCAGAAACTTTGAAGAATCCATCCTGAAAGCGATCCGGTCCTTGGAAAGCGGGGTCAATCATCTTGAACTTCCGAATCCGTTGGGTGCAACAGATGAGCTTATCGAAAAAAGAATCAGAAAAGCAGGAGACGAACGATTATTCTATATCGGTGAGGCTCTGAGAAGAGGCATAACAATCCATCAAATTCACGACTGGAGTAAAATCGATCTTTTCTTCCTCCATAAATTCAACAAGATCATTCAATTAGAGAAAAAGGTAAGCGAGAACCGCAGAAATAAAGAAGTGGCAATCGAAGCTAAAAAAATGGGATTCTCAGATTATATCCTGGCAAAGCTTTGGGATTGCTCCGAACTTGACGTCTATGAATGGAGAAAAAAAGAAAGCATCCTGCCTGTCTATAAAATGGTCGATACTTGTGCAGCGGAATTTGAATCGGAAACGCCGTACTATTATGGAACGTATGAAGAAGAAAATGAATCGCTTGTCACAGACAGAAAAAAAATTGTCGTTCTTGGGTCTGGTCCGATACGCATCGGCCAGGGTGTAGAGTTCGACTATGCAACTGTCCATTCAGTCTGGGCAATCAGAGAAGCAGGCTATGAAGCGATCATCATCAACAATAACCCCGAAACTGTATCAACGGATTTCAGCATATCTGACAAACTTTATTTTGAGCCGTTGACCATTGAAGATGTCATGCATGTCATCGATCAAGAGCAGCCTGAAGGGGTTGTCGTCCAATTCGGAGGGCAAACAGCCATCAACCTGGCTGATGGTTTAATCAAAAGAGGTGTCAAGATACTGGGCACTTCGCTTGAGGACATCGACAGGGCAGAAAACAGGGATAAATTCGAACAGACCCTTTCTCAGCTGGGGATTCCGCAGCCGCTTGGAAAAACAGCTTTCTCTGTTGAAGAAGCAGCAGCCATCGCCTGTGAGATCGGCTACCCTGTCCTTGTCAGGCCGTCCTATGTTCTTGGAGGAAGAGCGATGGAAATCGTCTATGAAGAAAAAGAACTCCTCCATTACATGAAAAACGCAGTCAAGGTGAATCCTGAACATCCCGTTTTAATAGACCGATACTTGATCGGAAAAGAAATAGAAGTGGATGCCATCTCAGATGGGGAAACGGTTGTAATTCCGGGGATCATGGAACATATCGAGCGGGCCGGCGTACACTCGGGCGATTCAATAGCCGTCTATCCTCCTCAGCAGCTTGATGAAGGAATGAAAGAGAAGATTGCTGACTTTACGGTGAGGCTGGCAAAAGGATTGAAAATCATTGGGCTCCTGAATATCCAATACGTTATCTCAAAAGGCGAATTATATGTGTTGGAAGTAAATCCACGGTCGAGCAGGACTGTACCATTCTTAAGCAAGATCACCAATGTGAAGATGGCTAATCTTGCAACAAAAGCGATATTAGGAGAATCATTGAATTCTCTTGGGTTTGAAACAGGTTTGGTTCCTGAAAGTAAAGGTGTCTATGTTAAAGTACCGGTATTCTCTTTTGCGAAGCTTAGAAGGGTCGATATCACACTCGGACCAGAGATGAAATCAACAGGAGAAGTTATGGGGAAAGACCTTACATTGGAAAAAGCTCTGTACAAGGGCCTCGTAGCTGCCGGTTTGAAAATGAAGGACCACGGTGCAGTACTGATGACCATTGCCGATAAAGATAAGGAAGAAGCACTTGAATTGGCAAAACGATTTGTCAATATCGGCTATCAGCTTATTGCCACAAGCGGAACGGCAGATTATCTGCAAAAAGCATCACTTCCTGTGACAGTGGTGGATAAAGTAGATGCTGAGAACCATAACCTTCTCGATGTCATTCGAAATGGAAAAGCGCAGCTTGTCATCAATACTTTGACAAAAGGAAAGCAGCCGCAGCGGGACGGATTCAGGATCAGAAGGGAGTCTGTTGAAAACGGTGTTCCATGTATGACTTCTCTTGATACAGCAGAAGCAATTTTAAGAGTGATAGAATCCATGACATTTTCAGCAGAACCCATGCAGCAGTCATATGCCGGCGAAAAGGTGATGTACGTATGATCCGAAAAGAAAAAATGACGGTCGTTTCCCAAAAGATGATCGCTGAAAATATTTATGAAATGATCTTGCATGGGGAATTGGTTTCCGAAATGGATAACCCCGGACAATTTGTGCATGTGAAGGCAGAAGAAGGAATCGATCCATTGTTGAGAAGACCGATCAGTATATCCAGCATCGATAAAAAAAACAATGCATTTACAATGATTTACAGGACAGAAGGAAAAGGTACAAAGCGGCTTGCACAAAAAAATGAAGGGGACTCAGTGGATGTGCTGGGCCCTCTTGGGAATGGATTTCCCATCCTCCCCCATCACAAAGGAAAAAGGGCTCTCCTTGTGGGAGGCGGAATCGGGGTGCCTCCACTTTATGAACTATCAAAAAGATTAGTAGAAAACAAGATGGAAGTCGTGCATGTACTTGGTTTTCAAACGGAATCATCTTCCTTCTATATGGAGGAGTTTGCAAGTCTCGGCCATGCCTATGCAGCGACTGTAGACGGATCTTTAGGAACAAAAGGATTTGTCACATCGATAATAGATGATATGGATGGTGAATTCGATGTCCTTTATGCTTGCGGACCCATCCCTATGCTTAGAGCGCTTGAACAAAGGTTCAGCGATATCGAAGCATACCTTTCCCTTGAACAGCGGATGGGCTGTGGAATAGGGGCTTGCTTTGCCTGTGTCTGCCCTGTACAAGGCGATGAATCAGGGACGGAATATAGAAAGGTTTGCAGTGATGGACCAGTATTTCCAGTAGGGGAGGTTGTGCTATGAACGGTTTGTCAATCGAATTGCCAGGAATGCAGCTTAAAAATCCTATCATGCCGGCATCCGGGTGCTTCGGATTTGGCCGTGAGTTCAGCCAGCTTTATGATTTGAACCAGCTTGGGGCAATCATGATCAAAGCTGTCACGACTGAGCCGAGATTCGGGAATCCCACGCCCAGAGTGGCAGAGACGGATGCCGGAATGCTTAATGCGATTGGGCTCCAGAATCCCGGTCTTCAAAAAGTCATGAACGAGGAACTTCCATGGCTGGATCAATTTGACGTGCCGATCATCGCAAATGTGGCAGGATCGATGATGGAAGACTATGTCAACGTGGCCCGGGAGGTTTCAACCTCACCGAATGTAAAAGCGCTGGAATTGAATATTTCCTGTCCCAATGTAAAGACAGGCGGTATAGCATTCGGGACGGATCCCTCAATTGCAAAGGAATTAACAAAGAAAGTAAAGGAAGTTTCATCTGTCCCTGTATACGTCAAACTCTCCCCAAACGTAGCCAACATCGTAGAGATGGCAAAGGCAGTGGAAGATGGCGGAGCAGATGGACTTACGATGATCAACACCCTCATCGGCATGAGGATGGACCTTAAGACCGCTAAACCGATATTAGCCAATAAAACAGGCGGATTATCCGGTCCTGCAATCAAACCGGTGGCGATCCGGATGATTTATGAAGTCAGCCAGCATGTAAATGTGCCGATCATCGGCATGGGAGGAATACAAAGTGCGGAAGATGTGATTGAATTCTTCTATGCCGGAGCAAGTGCAGTAGCTGTAGGGACCGCCAATTTTGTGGATCCTTTCGCATGCCCTGGAATCATTGAAGAGCTGCCTGGATTGCTCCAGGATATCGGGGTGGATCATATTTCTGAATTGACAGGAAGGAGCTGGGGGAAGGTTGATCAAAAAACCTATCATCGCGCTTGATTTTTCTACAAAAAAAGAGGCTGTTCAGTTCCTCGACATCTTTGAAGGGGAATCTTTATATGTAAAAGTCGGAATGGAACTATTTTATCAAACCGGTGCAGAAATCATAGAAATTATTAAAGAACGCGACCATCAGTTATTTTTGGATCTGAAGCTTCATGATATCCCCAATACTGTCAAAAAAGCAATGAAAGGGCTGGCTGGACTTGGAGTAGATATGCTCAATGTACATGCTGCAGGCGGCCGTGAAATGATGGAAGCAGCCATGGAAGGGCTGGCTGCAGGAACACCCTCCGGAGGGGTAGTCCCGAAATTGATTGCTGTCACACAGTTGACCAGTACTTCTGAAAAGCAAATGCAATCAGAGCAGCTGATTCCTGCGACATTGGATGAGTCAGTGATTCATTATGCCAAATTAGCCCATTGTGCAGGACTTGACGGCGTAGTCTGTTCTGCATTCGAGGCCGAAAAGATCAAAAAAGCAACAAATGAATCATTTATCTGTGTAACCCCTGGAATCCGTTTAAAAGGGATGAATGCTCAGGATCAAAAGAGAGTCATGACCCCGCTTGGTGCAAGGATGCACGGTTCATCTGCGATTGTAGCCGGGAGGGCGGTCACTGCGTCAAAACATCCACTGAATACGTATCGAATGATTGCTAACGAATGGGAGGCTGTATATTCATGAAAGAATACTTTGCAGAACAGCTGTTAAAAGTAAATGCTGTATCATTAAAACCAGATAATCCTTTTACGTGGTCATCAGGCTTGCGTTCCCCGATATACTGCGACAACCGCCTTACAATGTCTTATCCCAAATTGCGAAATGAGATTGCAAAGGGTATGGCGCAGATCATTAAAGACAAATATCCAGGGGCGGATTTAATTGCAGGAACCGCAACGGCAGGTATTCCCCACGCTGCCTGGGTGAGCCAAATTCTTGAGCTTCCGATGTGCTATGTCCGTTCAAAGGCAAAAGGGCATGGGAAAGGGAATCAAATCGAGGGGAAAGCTGAAAAGGGCCAGAAGGCGGTTGTTATTGAGGATCTTATTTCAACAGGCGGTAGTGTAATAACAGCGGTGCGCGCACTTAGAGAAGCTGGCTGTGAAGTAGTGGGTGTTGTCTCAATCTTTACATACGAACTTTCAAAGGGACGCGAGGAATTAAAAAAAGAAGAAATTGAACATCAATCATTGACGGATTATTCCACATTGCTGGAAGAAGCTTTAAACCTGGGGAATATTGATGAAAATGACCTGGGGACATTGAATGAATGGAAAAAGGATCCTGCTGCATGGAGTGCGTCATTATAATATCTAATAAAATAGAAAACAGCGGTCCCATTTATTTGGCCGCTGTTTTCTTGATTTTATTTTAATCTTTCAAAGAAAGAACCTTATCTGCGTCTGGGGTGACATATACTGTCTGCTGATGATCGTAAATGACGAAGCCTGGTTTTGCACCGCTTGGTTTTTTGACATGGCGCACCAGAGTATAGTCAACCGGGACGGAACTGGATTCTTTCGCTTTGCTGAAATAAGCTGCAAGTACAGCTGCTTCAAGAATTGTTGATTCAGACGGTTCTTTGCTTCTAATCACCACATGAGATCCCGGGATATCCTTCGTGTGCAGCCATAATTCATCCCGTGCAGCAACCTTATTTGTAAGGTAGTCATTCTGCTTATTATTTTTGCCTACCAGGATTTCCGTTCCATCCGTGGAGCAGTATTTTTCTAAAGTTGGCTTCAGGTTTTTTTTCTTTACGCCTTTTTTCTGTTTAATCCGCAAATATCCTTCTTCAGACAACTCTTCCCTAATCTCTTCAATATCCTTAGGGGATGCTGACTCTATTTGTTGGATCAGCCCTTCAAAGTATTCTATTTCCAGATGAGCTTTTTCAATTTGCTCCTGAACGGCGATGACAGCTTTCTTTGCCTTCTGATATTTTGAAAAATACAGCTGGGCATTTTCTGAAGGAGACTTCAGAGGATCGAGCGGAATAGTGGCCATTGCGCCGTTTTCGTCGTAATAGTTGACTACATCGATTTCTGTCATTCCTTTTTGCAGAGCAAACATATTTGCTGTAAGGAGTTCGCCAAATAACTGATACTGATCCGCATTTTCAGCCTCTTTTAATGTCTGCTTCAATTTTTCGATTTTCAGGATATTTTTATCCCGTTCATTTTTCATCAACCGTTCAAGGTCATGTCCCTGCTGCTTCACCCTGTCTCTTTCTGCTTTTCCGAAATAAAAACGGTCGAGCAGTTCGCTTAAAGAATCGAATTCCTTAGATTCACCATCCAGCCGTTCGATCGGCAGCATATAAAAAGCCTCTTTTTGATCATATTGCGTAAGAGTGGGACGGTAGGAGTGGGAACGGATTCCATCCATCAAACTTGTAAATGCTGCAGGCACCGTCTGTCGATTGGCCAGCCCTGAACGATGGATGATTTCTTTTGCAAGAAGGGGGGATACCCCTGAGAAATTTTCCACAATCTGTTTATCAAGTTTTCCGCTATTAAAATCGATTTTCTTTAAGACATCTTCCTGTGACGCTTCCAGCGGATTAGACTTGTGTTGTTCAGGGGGCAATATGTATTCCTGTCCAGGCAATATCGCTCTGTGGCTGTTTACGGCGAAAGATACGTGTTTGATGCTGTCCAGAATCATATTTCTTTCTTTATCGACCACTATGATATTGCTATGGCGGCCCATGATTTCAATGATGAGCTGCTTATTGGAGATGTCTCCGATTTCATTTCTGCCTTTAATATCGAAAACGATGATCCGGTCGAGCTCGATTTGTTTCACATCTTCTAAGATATATCCCTCAAGATGCTTTCTGAGAAGCATGCAGAACATTGGCGGTTCGCTCGGGTTATCGTAGGAATGGCTGCTCAGCTGTACACGTGCATAGGAGGGATGAGCGGATAAGAGTACTTTATGATTCTTTCCGTTTGCGCGGATGATCATGATGATTTCATTTTTATATGGCTGGTGGATTTTGTTGATCCTCCCGCCTTTGATTGTAGAGACGAGCTCATGGACCATGGCTCTAGTAAATAAACCGTCAAATGACATAAAAAAACATCCTCTGCTTCTATAAGAATTTAAACTCCAAGATGGATAGAAAGCTTACCAGCTCCAGAGTCTCTATAATCGTTCATTTAAATTATTATATCATCTTTCTGGCCAAGCCTGAATATGCTTGCTATATGGGAAGGACAACTTCTGGTTTGAAAGAGGAGAGTGAATAGGGTTAATGAAGTACCATGAGATGCGGAAAATGGACTTGGAAGGGGCTCTGAATACAGATTTTAAACAGGGATTGAAGGAAGAAGATATTAAGAAACGGCGCAGTCATTTTGGCTGGAATGAGCTTGAAGAAGGGGAAAAGCAATCGGCCATTCAGCTTTTTTTCAGCCAATTCAAGGATTTTATGGTGCTTGTCTTATTGGCTGCCACTTTGATATCAGGCCTGCTCGGTGAATATATCGATGCAATTGCCATTATTGCCATTGTATTCATCAATGGGTTTCTTGGTTTTTTTCAAGAAAGAAAAGCAGAAAAGTCCCTTAATGCTTTACGGGAGCTCTCTGCCCCTCAGGTAACTGTATTAAGGGATGGACAATGGATCAAGATTCCGTCCAAGGAAGTAATTGTCGGGGATATCATGAAGTTTGTAAGCGGGGATCGGATTGGAGCAGATGTTAGATTAATAGAAGCAAATAATTTAGAAATCGAAGAGTCTGCATTAACGGGGGAATCCTTGCCGGTATCTAAGACGACTGATGAGGTTGCCGGAGAAAATATCGGCCTTGGCGATATGGAAAATATGGCCTTCATGGGAACGATGGTCACAAGGGGGAATGGCATCGGGGTAGTGGTCTCCATTGGGATGAAAACGGCGATGGGACAGATTGCCCATATGCTTCAAAATGCAGAAACCATGGAGACGCCTCTTCAAAGGAGATTGGAGCAGCTAGGCAAGATTTTGATCACAGCTGCCTTATTTTTAACATGTTTGGTTGTGGGAATCGGCGTGATTCAAGGGCATGATCTGTATACGATGTTCCTTGCAGGGGTATCATTGGCAGTTGCAGCCATTCCGGAAGGCCTCCCTGCTATTGTTACAGTTGCACTTTCTCTTGGGGTTCAAAGAATGATCCGTATGAATGCGATCGTCAGAAAACTTCCTGCAGTTGAAACACTCGGATGTGCATCTGTCATTTGCTCTGATAAGACCGGTACAATGACTCAAAACAAAATGACCGTCACCCATATATGGAGCAGCGGGATGACTTGGCAAGTGGACGGGACAGGTTATAATCCACGAGGGGAATTTTATCAAAATGAAAAGAAGGTTTCCCCTGGCCAATCGAAAGAACTTCAGCAAATCCTTACATTCGGCTGTTTATGCAATCATTCAGCTTTAAAGGAACATGAAGATTCATTCGCACTGGATGGCGACCCAACGGAAGGAGCTTTATTAGTTGCCGCGATGAAGGCTGGCATCCATCGTGAAACTCTCTTGAATCAATTTACGATTGAGAAAGAATTTCCTTTTGACTCTTCGAGAAAAATGATGAGCATGGTCGTCAAAGATCAACAGGGCAAGCGGTATGTCATTACTAAAGGAGCACCTGATGTACTCGTTAAAATGTGCCAGTCGGTACTCTGGTCAGGAAAACTTCAATCTTTAGGAAAAGAGCATATCACGATTGTGAACAATGCCATCGACGGTCTTGCCAAACAGGCACTGCGGACAATCGCCATCGCATTCAAGCCAATTGGGGAAAATACGGTCATCCTGCATGAATCGGAAGCGGAAAAAGAATTAACGTTTTTAGGTCTCCAAGGCATGATTGATCCTCCTCGTCCAGAAGTGAAAAAAGCAGTAAAGGAATGCAGGGAAGCGGGCATCAAGACAGTGATGATAACAGGCGACCATGCTGTGACAGCAGAAGCAATCGCGAAGCAGCTTGGAATTTTGAAGGGCAACGCCAAGGTAATGGAAGGCAGCTGCCTTAATGACATGAGTGTAGAGGAATTAGAAGATATTGTAGAGGATGTAGCGGTATTTGCCCGTGTCTCGCCAGAACATAAATTAAAGATCGTCAAGGCTTTTCAAAATAAAGGCCATGTGGTCGCCATGACAGGGGATGGGGTGAATGATGCCCCAGCAATCAAGACGGCGGATATCGGTGTGTCAATGGGAATAACCGGTACGGATGTAGCAAAAGAGGCATCTGCCCTAATATTATTGGATGATAATTTTGCCACTATAAAGGCTGCGATAAAAGAAGGAAGAAACATCTATGAAAACATTCGGAAATTTATCCGATACCTCCTTGCCTCAAACGTCGGAGAAATCCTGGTCATGCTATTTGCCATGATATTGGCACTGCCTCTTCCACTTGTTCCAATTCAAATTCTATGGGTGAATCTTGTGACAGATGGCCTGCCGGCAATGGCACTTGGCCTCGATAAGCCGGAAGATGATGTGATGAGAAGGAAGCCTAGGCATCATAAAGAAGGCGTCTTTGCTAGGGGATTGGGTTGGAAGGTCGTATCAAGGGGATTTTTGATCGGTGCAGCAACGTTGATTTCCTTTATGACAATTTATCATCGTGATCCGAATCAACTGGTTTATGCGCAGACCATTGCATTTGCCACTCTTGTCCTTGCTCAATTGATCCATGTCTTTGACTGCCGAAGCGAGAAATCGATCTTCGCCCGGAATCCATTTGGCAATATGTATTTAGTATGGGCGGTTATATCATCCGTTGTATTAATGCTGGCAGTTATTTATGTACCGGGCCTTCAATCGATATTCCATACTGTTTCCATTCAGCCGCGCGATTGGATGCTGGTGATAGGGATGGCCTCCATTCCGACGTTTTTGCTGGCAGGCTCATATTATTTACAAAAAAGAGCGTGAAATATGATATAATACAAAAGGGAATAGAGGCTGCTCTATTGCCTTTTCTTTTTTTATTTTTGAAAGAAAGTAGTGATCATTATGGCTATGAGTATGACAGGTTTTGGAAGAGGACAGGCAGATTCGCCTCAATTCAAAGCTGCAGTCGAAATGAAATCTGTAAATCATCGCTTTTGTGAAATGGTCATCCGCATGCCAAGAGCTTTGATGAAATTGGAAGATAAAATAAAAAAAGAACTGTCTTCTTTTATAAGCAGGGGGAGACTCGAAATCTTTATAACAATAGAAGGCGAAGGGTTAATACAAAGGAAGTTGAGTGTTGACTGGAACCTGTTAGAGGATTATTATCAACTAGTGAATAAAATGAAAGATTCGTTTCATCTACATAACCCAATCGATCTCAAAGACTTGCTGAACCAGCCAGGATTTATCTCAATCGAAGAATCAGAACAAGAAAATACTGAGGTTGAAAATCTTATCATTTCTGCCGTAAAGGATGCATTGAATCATTTACTGGAGATGAGGAGATCCGAAGGTGCCATGCTGGAAAAAGACTTGAAAAATCTTCTGCAATCCTTTCATGTAGAATGGGAAGCTATCCAAAAAATAGCCCCATCGGTTGTGGAACACTATAAGTCCAGACTTTATAAAAAAATGGTGGAACTGACAGATGGAGAAATGGATGAATGGAGACTTGTCCAGGAAGCAGCCATTTTTGCTGATAAATCGGATATATCCGAAGAGTTGACCAGGATTTCAAGTCATCTTTCCCAATTTGCTGCCGCCCTCGATGCCAACGGAGCTATCGGGAGAAAATTGGATTTTATCATCCAGGAATTAAATCGGGAAGTGAATACGATCGGATCAAAAGCAAATCATGCAGGGATTTCAATGCATGTAGTAGAAATGAAGACTTTATTGGAAAAAATGCGCGAACAAGTTCAGAATATTGAATAGCTACTGATTAAATTGATTTTGAAAAGGCCAAACTAGATTATTGATGATCGGGGGAGCAACATGTCCATAAAATTGATTAATATCGGATTCGGGAACATTGTTTCAGCAAATCGAATTGTTTCGATTGTCAGTCCGGAATCGGCTCCAATCAAGCGGCTGATCCAGGATGCAAGGGACAGGGGTACGTTGATTGATGCCACATATGGTAGACGAACAAGAGCAGTTATCATTACGGACAGTGACCATGTCATTCTTTCAGCTGTTCAGCCTGAAACGGTCGCGCATAGGCTTGCAGACAAAGATGATATGAATGAAGAAGGGTAGGCTCAATTAAATGATTGAAAAAGGATTGCTGATTGTTCTTTCAGGCCCGTCCGGTGTTGGAAAAGGTACGGTCAGAAAAGAAATATTCTCACAGGAAAATACAAGATTTGAATACTCCATTTCTATGACGACCCGCGCACCGCGTGAAGGCGAAGTAGACGGAGTGGATTATTTCTTCAAGTCCCGCGAAGAATTTGAAGAACTCATTAAACAAGGGAAACTGCTAGAGTATGCAGAGTATGTAGGAAACTACTATGGTACACCCGTTGATTATGTGAGGGAAACGCTTGAAAAAGGCAGGGATGTATTCTTAGAGATTGAAGTGCAGGGTGCTAAGCAGGTGCGTGAAAAATTCCCAGATGGGTTATTCATATTCCTTGCTCCTCCAAGTCTAGGTGAACTTCAAAATCGAATTGTAACTCGCGGAACTGAAAGCGAAGAACTTATCAGGAACCGTATGAATGCTGCGAAAGCGGAAATAGAAATGATGGACTTATATGATTATGTAGTTGAAAATAATAAAGTAGAAATTGCTTGCGAAAAAGTCAACTCAATCGTTCAGGCGGAACATTGCCGGAGGGAAAGAGTGGAAAAAAGATATAAAAAAATGCTGGAGGTTGAATAGAATGCTATACCCATCAATCGATTCTCTTTTAACAAAAATCGACTCTAAATACTCATTAGTGACCATCGCTGCCAAAAGAGCAAGGAATCTTCAAGACAAAAGCCCGATAACACTTGATAAAACGGTTTCTCACAAGTATGTCGGCAAGGCACTTGAAGAAATACATGCCGACCATTTAACGATGAAAAAAGGAACTGAAAATTTTACTGATTGAAAACAACCTCAATGAGGTTGTTTTTCTTTTCTTTACATAATTATTCTGTATTTTAACTACCGGAATATGTGCAAAAATGCTTGGCATCATTCATAATAAAGGAAATGAATTCTAGAGTAGTCTGGGGGAAGGATTATGTTAGCAGGAAAAAAGATATTATTGTGTGTGACGGGTGGAATCGCTGTATATAAAGCAGCTGCCTTGACCAGTAAATTGACCCAAGCCGGTGCGGAAGTAAAGGTGATCATGAGTGAATCAGCTTGTGAATTTGTAGCTCCACTGACTTTCCAGGCGTTATCTCGAAACCCTGTTTATACGGATACATTTGATGAGAAAAATCCTGAAGTCATTGCACATATCGATTTAGCTGATTGGCCCGATCTCATTTTGGCTGCTCCAGCCACTGCAAATGTCATTGGGAAGATGGCGAATGGAATTGCGGACAATATGATAACTACTACACTTTTAGCGGCAAAGGCTCCTGTTTGGATTGCTCCAGCCATGAATGTCAATATGTACAGCCATCCAGCTGTTCAAAGGAATATTTCCATTCTTGACAGCTTCGGATATAAGTTCATCGAACCGAGCGAAGGATATTTAGCATGCGGCTACGTAGGGAAGGGAAGACTTGAAGAACCTGAACGAATCGTAGAATTGGTAGATGATTTTTTATCCATGGATTCAGGCAAAAAGGGAATCCTTGAAGGGGTTAAGATGATTGTTACCGCTGGGGCTACAAAAGAAAAAATGGACCCGATCCGCTATTTTACAAACCGATCAAGCGGAAAGATGGGATTTGCTGTCGCGGAACAGGCCGCAAAAGAAGGCGCTGATGTTCTTTTGGTGACAAATTCTCAACTTGAAGTCCCGAAAGGTGTCCGGACCATCCACGCTGAAAGTGCAGAAGACATGTACCAGGCAGTGATGGCCAATGCAAATGAGGCTGACGTAATCATCAAAAGTGCAGCGGTAGCAGATTATCGTCCAAAGAAAATATACGATCAAAAAATGAAAAAACAAGAAGGGGACTTGATCGTTGAGTTCGAACGGACAAAAGATATTCTCATGGAACTTGGCCGAACAAAAGAGCATCAATTCCTTGTGGGATTCGCAGCAGAAACTGAAAATATCGATCACTATGCACAAAAGAAACTTCAAAATAAGAATGCAGACATGATCGTCGCTAATGATGTTTCTCATGAAGGGGCCGGTTTTCAGGGGGACACGAATATTGTAACCATATATAAAAAAGATGGTTCTAAGACTGAGCTTCCATTGATGTCTAAGCAGGATGTTGCACACCATCTGATAAAAGAAATTGCCGAAGCGATGAAAGAGGTTCGATAACTGTGCAAATTGCAAATGTCATCGTAGATGTTCCTGCCATGCAGACCGATCGTACATTTGATTATCTTATACCTGAAAAATGGGAAGGGAGCATCATGCCTGGAATGAGGGTTATTGTTCCTTTTGGCCCGAGAAAAATCCAAGGGTATGTCACGGGGATTAAATCATCATCGGATTTTTCAAAACTGAAGCAGATAGAAGAACCATTGGATTTATATCCTGTATTGAATGAAGAACTCTTGGAGCTCGGCCGCTGGCTGACTGAAAAAACCCTTAGCTTTAAAGTATCTGTGTATCAGGCGATGCTCCCTGCTGCGATGAAAGCGAAATATGAAAAAATCATATCCGTTATTCATCCTGAAAAGATATCTAAAGAATTAATCGGGCTTTTTAATGGAAAGCAAGAAATCAATTGGAAAGATATTGAAGATCAGAATCTATTGAAACTCATCCAGCAAGAGGCAAAACATCAAAACGTTGAAATCATCTATGAAGTTAAAAGTAAAGCCAGAAAGAAAACAATTAGGGAAATTTCGTGCAGGGTAGATGGGAAGGAACTTAATGAATATATGGAATCACTTCCATCAAACGCTGTAAAACAAAAAGAACTGCTGAAATTGTTCACGGATGACCCTAGTACTTTTATGCCCATCCAAGAAATTTATGAAAAATCAGGTGCATCAGCGGCGACAGTCAGGACCCTCGTAGAAAAAGGAATACTAATAGAACAGCAGAAGGAAGTTTATAGGGACCCTTTTGAAAACAGAGAGTTTAAAAAAACGAGTCCTTTTTCCCTTACATATGAGCAAACAGAAGCAATTAAGCCCATACTGGCATCGATTGAAGAAAATCTTCATAAAACATTCCTGCTTTATGGGGTGACCGGCAGCGGGAAAACAGAGGTTTACCTTCAATCGATTCAAAGGGTCCTAGATAAAGGAAAGGAAGCCATAGTACTGGTTCCTGAAATATCATTGACACCCCAGATGGTCAATCGTTTTAAAGGGAGATTCGGACATAAAGTGGCTGTCCTTCACAGCGGACTTTCGATAGGGGAAAAATACGATGAGTGGCGGAAAATCCTCAGGAAGGAAGTAAGTGTAGTGGTAGGGGCAAGATCGGCCATTTTTGCTCCCTTCGAGAACCTCGGAATCGTGATCATTGACGAGGAGCACGAAACCAGCTATAAGCAGGAAGAAAATCCACGTTATCATGCAAGGGATGTAGCCATTCACAGGGGACAGCACCACAATTGCCCGATTATATTGGGAAGTGCTACACCTTCCTTAGAAACATTTGCCCGCGCTCAAAAAAATGTCTATGAAAAATTGACACTTTCCAAAAGAATGAATCAAGGCGAGCTGCCTCACGTCGAGATTGTTGATATGAGAGAAGAGCTCAGAAACGGGAACCGTTCAATGTTCTCGACAGAGCTATTTGAAAAATTGGAAGACCGTCTCAATAAAAAAGAACAATCTGTGCTTTTTCTTAATAAGAGAGGACATTCCTCTTTCATCATGTGCAGGGACTGCGGCCTTGTTGTTCAATGTCCACACTGTGATATTTCGATGACCTATCATCGGTATTCTGAGCAGTTGAAATGCCATTATTGCAGTTATGAAGAAAGGGTGCCATCCATTTGCCCTGAATGCAGCAGCGAGCACATCCGCTATTTTGGGACAGGGACTCAGAAAGTAGAGGAAGAACTGGCGAAACTCCTGCCGGAAGCCCGTGTCATCAGGATGGATGTAGACACTACAAGCAGAAAAGGATCCCATGAAAAACTTCTCCGCCAGTTTGAGGAAGGAAAGGCGGATATCCTCCTTGGGACTCAGATGATCGCCAAAGGGCTTGATTTTCCCAATATCACGCTTGTTGGCGTCCTAAGTGCAGATACGATGCTGCATCTGCCTGATTTCAGGGCATCAGAAAAGACCTTTCAGCTTTTGACTCAAGTAAGCGGAAGGGCAGGAAGGCATGAATTAGAAGGGGAGGTCGTCATACAGACGTACACGCCTGAACATTACAGCATCCAGCTGGCGGGAGAGCAGGATTATGATAAATTTTATAACCAGGAAATGATGATGAGGAAGACAGGGGGATATCCACCTTTTTACTTCCTTGGTATCGTGAACATCAGCCATGAGGATTTGATGAAAACGGTGCAGACAGCTGAAAAGATCACCAGCTATATCCGCTCCAGACTTTCCGATCAAGCCGTCATCCTTGGGCCTTCCTCCTCTCCGATTGCCAGGATCAATAATAGATATCGGTACCAATGTTTGATAAAATACAAACGTGAACCAGGGTTGACAGAAACGTTGAAAAACGTGATTGAACACTATCAATCCCAAAGCTCAGACGGGCTGATCATATCAGCCGACATGAATCCATATATGCTAATGTAAAAAAAGGAATTATAGAAATGAGGGAACACCAGTGGCGCTGCTACCAATAGTGAAATATCCAGCTGAAATATTAGAGATGCAATGTGAAAAAGTAACAAAATTCGATGCTAACTTGCATCAACTCCTCAGAGATATGTACGAAACAATGATTGCCGCAGACGGAGTGGGGCTTGCAGCTCCGCAAGTAGGAGTAAATAAGCAAATTGCCATCGTTGATGTAGATGATGAAACAGGCATCATTGAAATGATCAATCCGGAAATCCTTGCTTCAAGTGGCGACCAGCTTGGCGTAGAAGGATGTTTAAGCTTCCCTGACATATATGGGGAAGTCAATCGTCCTTATTATGTAAAAGTCAAAGCCCAAGATCGATTTGGCAGAGAATATATTTTCGAAGCAGAAGATTTTCTTGCCAGAGCTGTACAGCATGAAATCGACCATCTGAACGGAGTCTTGTTTACTTCAAAAATTACTAGATACATCAATGAGTCAGATTTGGAAAGGTATGAAGAAGAATGACAAAAATAGTTTTTATGGGCACACCGGACTTCTCTGTCCCTGTGCTGCAGCAGATCTTAAAGGATGGATATGAAGTAATAGCCGTTGCTACACAGCCGGACCGCCCGGTTGGAAGGAAAAAAGTCATGACGCCTCCACCTGTAAAAGTAGAGGCATTAAAACATGGAATTCCAGTCATACAGCCGGAAAAGTTAAAGAATCCAGCTGAAATGGAGAAAATCTTAGAACTGAAACCGGATTTAATCGTAACCGCAGCTTTCGGTCAGATTCTTCCGAATGAAATACTTGAAGCCCCTAAATACGGCTGCATTAATGTACATGCATCGCTTTTGCCGGAATTAAGAGGCGGCGCCCCTATACATTATTCCATTCTCCAAGGGAAGGAAAAAACAGGGATCACGATTATGTATATGGCAGAGAAACTCGATGCAGGCGACATCTTGACACAGGTGGAAGTGAAAATCGAGGAAAATGATAACGTTGGCACCCTGCATGATAAATTAAGTGAAGCAGGTGCAAAGCTTCTGTCCGAGACACTGCCAAGATTGATGAACGGTGAAATCACTCCTCAGGTGCAGGATCATACAAAAGCTACTTTTGCCCCAAATATTAAGCGGGAGCAGGAGAAAATCGACTGGACTAAACCGGGTGAAGAAATCTATAACCATATCAGGGGATTAAATCCTTGGCCGGTAGCTTATACAATGCTTGATGGTGAAGTTATAAAAGTTTGGAATTCTGAAAAGAAGACGGTCAAATCAGAAGCGTCCCCGGGTGAAATCATTGAAATTAAGGATGATGGGATCGTTGTTCAAACGGGAAGCTCCACGGCCATTAAAGTGATAGAGCTTCAGCCTTCAGGCAAGAAAAAGATGACAGCAGAATCGTATTTAAGAGGGGCTGGAGCAAACAGCGCCCCTGGAATGAAATTTGGTGAATGAGTAAATGAGCAGACAAAAAAAGAACGTCAGGGCAGCAGCATTGGAGATTTTAGAAGCTGTCGAGAAAAATCAATCCTACAGCAATCTCCTGCTTAACCACAGCATTGAAAAAAACGCTCTTAAAGGGCCTGATATCGGCTTATTGACTGAATTGGTCTATGGAACCATCCAAAGAAAAATGACACTTGATTATTATTTAGATCCTTTCTTGAAAAAGAAAAACAAGCTGGATAGCTGGGTATTGAATTTGTTGAGATTGTCACTTTACCAGATCGTCTATTTGGATAAAATCCCTGAACGTGCTGCAATCTATGAGGCAGTTGAATTGGCAAAGTCAATCGGGCATAAAGGGATATCAGGAATGGTAAACGGCGTCCTGAGGTCAATCCAAAGAGAAGGTCTTCCATCTTTGGATGCAATAAAAAATCCAATTGAACGAATCTCGATTGAAACAAGCCATCCACTTTGGCTCGTTAAACGATGGGTAGATATGTTCGGTGAAGAAAAAACAAGGCGGATGTGCGAAGCCAACTTGATAGCACCCGTCCAGTCCATACGCGTCAACGAAACGAAGACGACTAGAGAGGACTTGCTGAATCGGTTGAAGGAAGAAGGATATGATGTGGAAGAAAGCCCGCTTCTATCCGAATCCATCCGGAGCTTAAAAGGGAATGTTGCGCATTCAAAAGCTTTTAAGGAAGGACTTTGCACGATTCAGGATGAGAGCTCTATGATTGTGGCTTATGCGTTGAACTTGGAGCATGGGATGCAGGTTATGGATTCATGTGCAGCACCAGGAGGGAAAACGACCCATATTGCCGAAAAACTTGACCAGTCCGGTAAAGTTGTTTCACTGGACCTTCACGAACATAAAGTGAAACTGATCCTTCAGAATGCTGAAAGACTGGGCCTTTCCAATATTGAAGGCATTACTTCCGACAGTCGCAAAGCAGGAGAAAAGTTTAAGGAAGAGAGCTTCGATCGAATCCTGGTCGATGCACCATGTTCTGGTCTTGGGGTATTAAGGCGAAAGCCGGATATTAAATATGCCAAAAAAGAGAAGGATATCGAATCACTGCAATCCATACAGCATGATATCCTTAATGCTGTAGCTCCTTTGTTAAAAAAAGGAGGAGTATTGGTGTATTCAACCTGCACGGTGGATCAATGGGAAAATGAAAATGCGGTAAAACGCTTCCTTTCAGAGAATAAAGATTTTGAACCAATGGAGTTATCAAGTATTCCAGAACCATTGAAGCCATTTGCAAATGGTTCACAAATGCAGATATTTCCTCAGGATTTTGACGGTGATGGCTTTTTCATTGCATCCCTCCGAAAAAAATCTTGATAACCGTTTTATAGTTCGGAAAATGGGAAACTCCTGATAAAAATTAGAGTTTCTCCATTTAGACGGTAAAAATCGGTTTAAAAAAGAAGGAAAAAGACATAGATGAGTAGTAAAGTAAAAACGTGGCCAATTACTAATATTGGATCTATAACACTGTTCCTGAACGAATAGAGGTTTCCTGCACCTAGAGAACAAGACTTTAACGATTAACGGATGTTAAAGAACCATGCTTACTGTATTTCCGGGTGAGCATACTTGATAAGCAGCATGTGGTCAACTTCGTGCCTAGGAGCGATCAGAAGAGACGAGGTGACGGTAATGAAAGCTGTTTTTATGACGGATACCGGCAGGGTCCGCTCTCATAATGAAGACAATGGCGGCATATTCTACAATGAATCAAATGATTTGCTTGCTGTGGTTGCAGATGGTATGGGAGGGCATAATGCTGGAGAAGTAGCAAGTGATATGACGAAAAGCATTATCAGTGAATCGTGGGGAAGTTCACATAGGATGGATACGCCGCGCGATGCTGAAACATGGTTTGCGGAAAATGTAAAATCCATTAATCACCAGCTATTTCACTATGCAAAAAGCCATCCAGAGTGTGAAGGGATGGGAACTACTCTTGTTGCAGCCATTTGCAATGATCGATTTGCGACCATTGCCAATATAGGCGACAGCCGCTGCTATATTCTGAATGATCTCGGATTGAAGCAATTGACGGATGATCATTCATTAGTCTATGAATTAGTCCGTCTTGGACAAATCTCAAAGGAAGACGCCGAACATCATCCAAGGAAAAATTGGGTGCTGAGGGCTGTTGGCACAGAAGAAAAAGTAGAAGCAGATTTTAAGACGATAACATTTGAAGAAGGGGATATACTTCTTCTTTGTTCAGATGGGCTTTCAGATAAACTATCTGAAAAGGAAATGGAAGAGATACTCCAACAACCGCTGGCATTAGAGGAAAGGGCCCAAAAAATGCTTGATATTGCAAATGAAAATGGAGGAGAAGATAATATCACTCTTATCATAATTGAATATCAAGCCGGCAGTGAAAGCAGGTGAGCATATGCTTATAGGAAAAAGAATCAGCGGCCGATATAAGATAATGCAGATGATTGGCGGCGGAGGAATGGCCAATGTTTACCTTGCAAGGGACATCATCCTTGATCGTGATGTTGCAGTAAAGATCCTGCGTCTTGATTTTGCGAATGAAGAGGAATTTATCAGACGCTTTCAAAGAGAGGCACAGGCTGCTACAAGCATTGTCCATCCTAATATCGTCAGTATTTATGACGTTGGGGAAGAAGATGATATTTATTATATCGTCATGGAATACGTCGAAGGAATGACGCTGAAGCAATACATAGCCCAAAACTATCCCATTTCCATAGAAAAATGTATGGATATTATGAAACAGTTGACTTCCGCTGTCACTCACGCCCATCAGAATCACATTGTCCACAGAGATATTAAACCCCAGAATATTCTGGTTGATTATGATGGGAATATCAAGATAACGGATTTTGGCATAGCAATGGCACTCAGTGCTACCTCCATCACTCAGACCAATTCCGTACTCGGCTCTGTTCATTATTTATCGCCTGAGCAGGCGAGGGGTGGAATGGCAACAAAAAAATCAGATATTTATTCACTTGGGATCGTGATGTTCGAATTATTTACAGGAAGGCTTCCGTTTTCAGGGGAATCAGCCGTTTCAATTGCATTAAAGCACTTGCAGTCAGAGACACCTTCGCCGAAGAGATGGAATGAACAGATCCCTCAAAGCGTAGAAAATATCATCATGAAAGCAACGGCCAAGGATCCTTTTAACCGGTATAATAGTGCTGAGGAAATGGAAGAAGATCTAGAGTCCGCACTGAATCCCGAGCGCTTGAATGAACCAAAGTTCTTCATTCCTGAGGATGACGAAGCGACAAAGGCAATTCCAGTCATTACAAATGATCATGCCTTCAGCAAACTGGATCGCACCATCATCCACAAAACGCCGGACTCTGATAGTGATGAAGGGAAAAAGACTCCGGAGGAACCAAAAAAGAAGAAATCAAAGAAAAAGTGGCCATGGATCATCGCTGTCATGCTCATCGTGATATTGGCAGGTGCTTTGGCTGCAACAGTTCTTCCAGGGGTTCTCGGGCCGAAAAAAGTAGAAGTCCCGGATGTGCAAGGCAAAACGCTCGAACAGGCAATATCCAAATTATATGAAGCAGGATTTGATCCTGGTGAAACAATCGATACACCAAGTGAAGAGGTTCCTGAAGGAAAAGTGATTAAAACCAATCCAGAGTCTGGAGATCTAGTGGTGGAAGGACGAAAAGTCGATATTTATATCTCCACTGGAAAAGAAAAAGTAACCATGGATGACTACATCGGGGAACAATTAGATCAAGTAAAGCCGATCTTGGAATCGAAGGGGTTTAAAGTTATCACGAATGAGGAATTCAGTGATGAGGATCCAGGAACCATCATCAGCCAGGATCCGGATGAAGGAGCAGAAGTGATCCCTGAGGAAACAGAAATCACCTTTACTGTGAGCAAGGGACCGGAGCAAGTTGAAATAAAGGACTTTTCCTCCTACTCTGAGAAGGCTGTAAGCGATTATGCTTCAAGTGTTGGATTGTCGGCTACCATCAAAGAAGACTACTCCGATACTGTTCCTAAGGATAAACTTATCTCGCAAGACCCAGAACCGAACACGATGGTCGCAAAAGGGTCGAGCTTCACGGTTGTATTTTCAAAAGGCAAAAAAGAACTGCCTCCTAAGCAAACTGAAAAAGAAGTCACGATAAAATATGAACCAACCCAAGAGGGCGTCCCGCAATCAGTTCAAGTATATATAGAAGATATGAATAATAAAATAACTGATGTCTACGATACATTTGAACTTACCGAAGATAGGGTCTATACAATGAAGTTCGTTATCCAGGATGGTCAAAAAGGGAAATATCAGATAGTCAGAGACGGACATGTTTACTCAGAAGGAGAAGTACCTTATCCAGAAGAATAAGCTTCCTTAAGGAGTTTTGTTATGCCAGTAGGAAAAATCATAAAAGCATTAAGCGGCTTTTATTATGTATTAAATGAAGAGCAAGAAAATCATGTTGTCCAATGCAGGGGACGGGGTGTTTTCCGGAAAAATAAAATCACTCCATTGGTGGGTGACCGCGTTTCCTTTCAAGCCGAGAACGATGCAGAAGGCTATATTCTAGAGGTTTTTGAAAGAAAGAATGAATTAGTCAGGCCCCCGATTGCCAATGTCGACCAGGCCATTTTGGTGTTTTCCGCCATCGAACCTGACTTCAATCCCGGCCTTTTGGACCGATTCTTGGTTCTGGTGGAAGCAAATGATATCGAACCTTTACTCTGTATAACAAAAATGGATTTATTAAATGAAGCGCAGACACAAAAAATACAGGAATATGCCGAGGACTATCGAAAAATAGGATATGATGTGCTTCTGACTTCTTCCGAAACAGAAGTCGGCCTCGAGCTGCTGCGACCTTTTCTAGAAAAGAAGACATCTGTCTTTGCCGGTCAATCAGGCGTTGGCAAATCATCGCTGCTGAATGCTCTCAATCCCGAGCTTCAGTTGAAAACAAGCAACATATCCACTCATTTAGGACGAGGAAAACATACAACCAGACATGTTGAACTTATTGAGATCGGATCTGGTCTAGTGGCAGATACCCCTGGATTTAGTTCATTGGAATTCATGGATATTGAAGTCGAAGGACTGAAGGAATGTTTTCCTGAAATGCAGAGAATCAGCCAAGAATGTAAATTTCGTGCCTGTCTTCACATGAATGAACCGAAATGTGCAGTCAAGAATGCGGTTGAAGATGGAGATATTCCTTCCTACCGCTACAAGAATTACAAACAATTCCACGAAGAAATCAAAGACAGAAAGCCGAGGTATTGATATGAAAATAGCACCCTCAATCCTTTCAGCAGACTTTGCCAGACTTGGCGATGAAATCAAAGATGTGGAAGCAGGAGGAGCAGATTACATTCATGTAGATGTCATGGACGGCCAATTTGTTCCTAACATCACAATTGGACCATTAATCGTTGAGGCAATCCGCCCCATCACAAAGCTTCCGATCGATGTACATTTAATGATTGAAGATCCTGATAAATACATTGAAGCTTTTGCAAAAGCCGGGGCCGATTATATCTCTGTCCATGCTGAAGCATGCAGGCATTTGCATCGCACCATCCATCACATTAAGTCATTGGGTGTTAAGGCAGGAGTCGTTTTGAATCCAGCCACTCCTGTCGAAACAATCCAGCATATTATTGAAGATATTGATTTAGTGCTGTTAATGACAGTGAATCCTGGATTTGGAGGACAAAAGTTCATTCATTCTGTCGTGCCAAAAATTAAGCAAGTAAGTGACATGATCAACGAAAGAGGATTAAATGTGGAAGTGGAAGTGGATGGAGGTATATCCGCTGATACAGCCAAGGTTTGCGCAGACGCCGGTGCGAATGTATTTGTGGCTGGATCTGCGATTTATAATCAAGAAGACCGTAAATCTGCCATTGAAAAAATTAGAGAATCTATGATTTAGCACTAGATATTGGCCCGCTTATTGAGCAGGGCCAATTTTTCTATAGAGGAGGGGATTGCCCGTGAATAACAGGATTTATGTATTAGCAGGCGGACCAAAAGGGTTGATTCCTGACTTGGATCCTATTAAAAGTGAAGTATGGGTCGGTGTTGACCACGGAGTTTATCGACTGCTCGAAGCAGGCATCACACCTGCAGCTGCTTTTGGCGATTTTGACTCTGTTTCAGATGAAGAATGGCAGCTTATCAATTCAAGCAAACTGAATGAAATGCATACGTTTAAACCTGAAAAAGATGAATCTGATATGGAGCTTGCTCTAGGATGGGCCATTGAACAAAAACCATCAAGATTGTCCATTTATGGAGCCACAGGGGGAAGGCTCGATCATTTTATGGCAAATGCTATGATTTTAGCAAGTGATCCCTTTCTGCAATATCCTGGAACGATAGAAATAGTCGATTGCCAAAATATTATTACAGTGCATCCTTCGGGAACCTATTCAATCGAAAAGCTGCAAGATAAAAAATACATTTCCTACGTCCCTCTTTCTGCTGAAGTGAAGGATTTGACATTAAAAGGATTCAAATACCCTCTTGAGAATAAGAAGGTCTGCATGGGCTCCTCATTATGCATTAGTAATGAATTAGAAGAAAATACTGGTACTTTTTCTTTTTCCGAAGGCATATTAATGATGGTAAGAAGTCAGGATTGACTTGCCTCCGGCTTCAGAGCAGATGACAGACAAACAAGCCGGATTCACTGTATGCAATCATTTTAATCTAGTGCAGATTTTCTTAGATCGATAGGGAGGGACAATCATGAAATTTTATACGATTAAATTACCCAGAATATTAGGTGGTTTAGTCAGAGCGATGCTGGGGACATTCAAAAAAGGATGAGCCAAAGAAAAGCTGGAGCTGGACAGCGATAAACTACTATCTAGACAAAATAAAAATAGAGCATCCAAAAAGGATGCTCTATTTTTGTGCGCTTCTATTATACGCGTTCAACTTTACCGGATTTTAGGGCTCTTGCAGAAACCCAAACACGTTTAGGTTTCCCGTCTACAAGAATGCGGACTTTTTGAAGGTTAGCTCCCCAGCTACGTTTTGTAGCGTTCATAGCGTGTGAACGAGCATTTCCGGAACGAGCCTTGCGGCCAGTTACGACACATTGTTTTGGCATTGAATTCCCTCCTCACTTGTGAAGATGAAATATTTGATCGTTTCATCATTTCAAATTCTTCAAAGATACTTTAATAATTTATCATACAACCTGTCTTAATGCAATACTTCAATAATAACCTTTCAAGAAAATTACCTTGACATTGTGTTGAAGTATTGGAATTATAGAAGTGCAGCAAGGCTGTACTTTTAAAAATGTTAGAGATATAGTAAAATGTCAATATCCAAGGAGTATTTTCCAAAGGGGGAACCACGCATGTCCATCGAACTGAAAACCAAGTACGGCCAGATTGACATTTCAAATGAAGTGATTGCAACAATCGCCGGAGGTGCTGCTATTGATTGCTACGGTATTGTTGGAATGGCCTCTAAAAATCAAATCAAAGATGGCTTAACTGAAATTCTGCGTAAAGAAAACTTCACAAGAGGAGTTATCGTCAGACAGGTGAATGATGAAGTACATATAGATATGTACATTATTGTGAGCTACGGTACAAAAATCTCTGAGGTTGCACATAATGTACAATCAAAGGTAAAATACACGCTGGATAAAACAGTCGGCTTATCAGTCGAATCAGTAAATATATTTGTTCAAGGGGTTCGAGTAGCGAACCCGTAGTGAGGAGGAAATAATTCGTGTCGATTACAACATTGGACGGAAAGCGTTTTGCTGAGATGGTCATTCAAGGGGCCAACAATTTAGCTGCAAATGCTAATATGGTCGATGCCTTAAACGTTTTCCCAGTCCCAGATGGAGATACAGGTACGAACATGAATTTATCCATGACTTCCGGAGCCAAGGAAGTCCAGAATAATATTCAGGATCATGTTGGAAAAGTAGCTGGATCTTTGGCAAAAGGATTGCTGATGGGTGCCCGAGGGAATTCAGGGGTTATATTGTCCCAATTATTCCGGGGTTTTTCAAAAGCAATTGAAACAAAATCAATGGTTTCCAGCCTTGAGTTTGCGCAGGCTTTGGAAGCAGGTGTAAATACAGCTTACAAAGCAGTGATGAAGCCTGTTGAAGGTACAATCCTTACTGTTGCAAAGGATGCGGCTAAAAGAGCGGTGGAAGTGGCCCCTTCAGAAAGTGATATCGTCGGGCTTATGAAGGAAGTCGTCAAAGAGGCTAAAGCTTCATTGAACCGCACCCCTGACCTGCTGCCTGTATTAAAAGAAGTAGGAGTCGTCGACAGCGGCGGACAGGGTCTTGTGTGTGTATATGAAGGCTTTCTTGCAGAATTGACTGGGGAAGAGCTTCCCGATGTACCTGCTGTCCATGCTTCAATGGATGAGATGGTGAATGCGGAACACCATAAAAGTGTTCAAAGCTTCATGAATACCGAAGACATTGAATTCGGATATTGTACTGAATTCATGGTCAGGTTTGAAGAAGGCAAAAAGACTTTCAACGAAGACTCATTCCGAAATGATCTAAGTGCATATGGAGATTCCCTTCTTGTCATTTCCGATGATGAAATCGCGAAGATTCACATCCACTCAGAGACACCGGGAAAAGTACTGGACTACGGCCAGCAATATGGCTCTTTGATCAAAATGAAAATCGAAAATATGCGTGAGCAGCATAGCGGGATTGTAGGTGAATCCCATGTTAAGCTTCAGACTGAAGTCAAAAAACCTGTAGAGAAAAAAGAATTTGGCATCGTTACAGTTTCCATGGGGAAAGGAATTGCTGAGCTTTTCAGGAGCATCGGAGCATCTGTTGTCATTGAAGGCGGACAGACCATGAACCCAAGCACTGAAGATATTGTAAAAGCAATAGAAGAGGCGAATGCAGAAAAGGTAATTATCCTGCCGAATAATAAAAATATTATCATGGCAGCTGATCAAGCTGCTGAAGTAGCAGGAGACCACGTAATAGTGGTGCCATCCAAAACCGTTCCTCAAGGAATGGCTGCAATGCTTTCCTTCAATCCATCCGCAACACTGGATAATAATAAAAAAGTCATGAGTGGATCATTGGCAAATGTCAAAACAGGACAAATCACTTATGCAGTCAGAGATACAAATATTGATGGTATCAGCATCAAGAAGGACGATTACATGGAAATCTCCGATGGTAAGATTGTGGGGACGAGCCCGCAAAAAATTGCTGCTGCCTTCAGTCTCCTTGAAAAAATGATTGATAAGGATTCAGAGATCCTTACCATTCTTTATGGGGAAGATGTTTCAGAAGAAGAAGTGGCAGAATTAGTATCCATGGCAGAAGAGAAATTTGAAGATATAGAGGTTGAGGTCCATAATGGAGAACAGCCCCTGTATTCATTCATTTTCTCAATTGAATAATTTCCACTGAAATAGAAGGGGATAATCCCTTCTATTTCAGTATGTTGAGATAAAATTGGATTAAAATTCCTAAATAAAAGGGGGATGGAAATGAAATATAAAAGTGTTTTTGATATCATTGGACCCGTCATGATCGGACCGTCAAGTTCCCATACTGCAGGTGCTGCAAGGATTGGCCTTGTTGCAAGAAGCTTATTCGGACGTGAACCGAAATGGGCAGACATTTCATTATATGGTTCTTTTGCTAAAACCTATAAAGGCCACGGAACAGATGTTGCACTTATTGGAGGATTGCTCAATTTTGACACGTATGATGAGCGAATCATCCAAGCAAAAGAGATCGCAAAAGAAAAAAACATGAAAGTCAAATTCATCGAAGAAGATGCCCTTTCCGACCATCCCAATACTGCACGTCTAAGAATCGGTGATGAAAACGGAGAAATGGAGCTTGTGGGCATTTCCATCGGGGGCGGCAAAATCGAAATTACAGAATTGAACGGTTTTCAGCTGAAATTATCCGGTCACAACCCTGCAATTCTTGTCGTGCACGATGACCGCTTCGGTGCCATCGCATCCGTTTCAAATGTCCTCGCAAAATATGAAATCAATATTGGCCAGATGGATGTTTCGAGGAAAGAAAAAGGAAAAATGGCCTTGATGACAATTGAATTGGATCAAATGGTCGAAGACGAAGTCCTTAATGAGCTTCGCGCTCTGCCAAATATCACACAAGTCACTAGGATTGTAGATTAACTTTATACTTGACAGCGCTTACAAAATAATTAAAGGAGGGTCAAGCTAATGTTTCGTAACGTAGCAGAATTGGTTGAACTGGCTGTCAGCCAAAATAAAAAAATATCAGATATTATGATCGAACAAGAAATGAAAGTAAAATCAAAAACAAAAGAAGAAATCATGTCCTTTATGGAACGGAATCTTGAAGTAATGGAGCAGGCTGTTGAGAGGGGCATCCAAGGAGTGAAATCCCACTCAGGATTGACTGGTGGAGATGCGGTTCTTCTTCAAGCCTATATAGAAAAAGGAAACTTTTTATCAGGTAAGACTATTTTGGATGCTGTAAGCAAAGCGGTTGCTACAAATGAAGTAAATGCGGCAATGGGAACCATTTGCGCTACGCCGACTGCAGGTTCTGCAGGAGTGGTGCCAGGTACTCTTTTCGCTGTAAGGGATAAATTAAACCCGACAAGGGAAGAAATGGTTCATTTCCTTTTCGCAGCAGGTGCATTTGGCTTTGTTGTTGCCAATAACGCTTCCATCTCAGGTGCAGCCGGAGGGTGTCAGGCGGAAGTTGGCTCAGCTGCCGGTATGGCTGCAGCTGCCATAGTCGAGATGGCCGGCGGAACCCCTGCACAGTCTGCTGAAGCCATGGCCATCACTTTGAAAAATATGCTTGGCTTAGTATGTGATCCTGTTGCAGGTCTTGTGGAAGTACCTTGTGTAAAAAGGAATGCAATGGGAGCGGCAAATGCAATGGTTGCAGCTGATATGGCATTAGCGGGAGTGACCAGCAGGATCCCTTGCGACGAAGTCATCGATGCCATGTTCAAAATCGGTCAATCCATGCCTACTGCTTTGAAGGAAACTGCACAGGGAGGTTTAGCGGCGACCCCAACCGGCCGTGAGCTGGAAGCAAAAATATTTGGGATCCCGCTTAATAAGCGTGGCTGATACTCACTTGCAGCTGCCGGTCTCTATTCTAAAGGGAATTGGCCCTGAAACGGAAAGCTCGTTGGCCACAATGGGCATCGGAACCATTGAAGATCTTTTTGAATATTTTCCTTACCGGTATGAAGACTACCGTTTGAAGGATTTAGCCGAGTCGGGGCATGAGGAGAAAATCACCGTAGAAGGGAAGGTTCAAAGCGAGCCTTCTCTTATGTATTTTGGAAGAAAAAAATCTAAATTGACCATCAAAGTACTTGTAGGCAGATATTTAATCAAAGCTATATTTTTTAATCAACCCTATCTTAAATCGAAGATACACTTGAATGATATTGTTACCATCACTGGAAAGTGGGATCGTCATAAACAGACTATTACCGGTACTGAATTCAAGAGCGGACCAAATCAGCGTGAAAGTGATTTCGAACCAGTATATTCAATCAAGGGATCCATTACAGTTAAATCTCTCAGAAAATACATTCAGCAGGCTCTTAATGATTATGGACATGAAATCAAAGAGAACATGCCGATGAGTTTAAAAGAAAAATATAAGCTTGAGGATAGAGGGACTGCGCTCAGAACGATGCATTTTCCCCAGTCTCCTGATGAAGTGAAAGCTGCCAGAAGAAGATTCGTTTATGAGGAATTTTTGTTTTTCCAATTAAAGATGCAGGCATTGCGCAAATATGAGCGGGAGCAGTCGCGGGGAACGCCGCAAAACTACGATTTAAAAAGATTGAAAGAATTTATTTCAAGTCTGCCGTTTCCACTGACCGATGCACAAAAAAGGGTCGTGAATGAAATTTGCGCCGATCTTAAATCTCCTTTTCGGATGAATCGTCTTCTGCAGGGGGATGTCGGATCAGGTAAGACGGTTGTTGCTGCGATTGCGCTCATGGCAACCGTGACGGCAGGGTATCAAGGTTCTCTCATGGTCCCTACAGAAATCCTCGCCGAACAGCATGCAGAGTCATTGTATAACCTCTTAGCACCTACGGGACTAACGGTTGCGCTGTTGACAAGCTCTGTAAAAGGGAAGAAGAGAAGAGAGCTGTTGGACAGGCTCCAAAACGGTGAGATTGATATTTTGATAGGCACTCATGCATTGATCCAAGAAGAAGTGGTTTTTAAAAGTCTTGGTCTTGTCATCACAGATGAACAGCATCGCTTCGGAGTGGAACAAAGAAGGGTTCTGCGCGAAAAAGGAGAAAGTCCGGATGTGCTCTTTATGACTGCCACTCCCATTCCCAGAACGCTCGCTATCACTGTATTCGGTGAAATGGATGTTTCGATTATTGACGAAATGCCCGCAGGTAGAAAAACGATTGAAACCTATTGGGCAAAAAAAGAGATGCTTGATAGGGTTCTTGCCATGGTGGAGAAGGAAATGGATATGGGGCGGCAGGCTTATGTCATCTGTCCATTAATTGAAGAATCCGAAAAACTGGATCTCCAGAACGTCATTGATGTATATGACATGCTTTCCGTCCATTTTAATGGAAAGCATCGCACAGGACTCATGCACGGGAAACTTTCGTCTGATGAGAAAGAACAAGTCATGAAAGCTTTCAGCCAAAATGAAGTCCAGCTGCTGGTTTCCACTACTGTCGTTGAAGTGGGAGTGAATGTCCCGAACGCTACAATCATGATGATCTATGATGCGGAAAGGTTCGGCCTTGCCCAGCTGCACCAGCTTCGAGGCCGTGTTGGACGCGGCAGCGAACAATCCTATTGTATCCTTCTGGCTAATCCAAAAACAGAAATAGGGAAAGAGCGAATGAGGATAATGACCGAAACAAATGATGGATTTGTCCTCAGTGAAAAGGATCTGGAGCTAAGGGGGCCCGGAGACTTTTTCGGCAGGAAACAAAGCGGTGTCCCTGAGTTTAAAGTGGCAGACATGGTCCACGATTACCGGGCATTGGAGACGGCACGTCAAGATGCCAAACAGCTGATAGAATCGAAAGTATTCTGGGTGGACCCGGAGTATGCACAACTCAGAACCTATTTAGAGTCCACCGGAGTACTGGACGGGGAAAAGTTGGATTGAAATAGAAAGATATTAAGAAAAAGCGCTGCGTAAATTTAACGCAGCGCTTTTTCTGGTTCTCACTGTCTTGCCTCTATTTCTTCTTGCATTAATCCGCCCAAAACCATATACTACTATTAGTACCAAGTCCTAATAGTTCGTGTATTAGGATTAGTCCTACAAGCGAAGTTGGTGTGGATTTCTTGAAGCTGGCAAAAAAAGATCGACAATATCAATTAAAAATTAAAATAAAAGATAATCCTTTTGTGACGGATGAAGAACTGGCTGAACTTTTTTCTGTAAGCATCCAGACTATACGTCTGGATCGCATGGAATTATCCATTCCTGAATTAAGGGAAAGGATTAAAAGTGTTGCAGAAAAGACCTTTGACGATGAAGTCAAATCCCTCCCTATTGAAGAAGTAATCGGAGAAATTATTGACATTCAATTGGATCAAAGCGCCATTTCTATTTTTGATCTTCGGGAGGAGCATGTTTTCCAGCGAAATGCGATCGCTCGGGGACACCACCTGTTTGCACAGGCCAATTCCCTCGCTGTTGCCGTGATTAATGATGAATTGGCATTGACCGCAAAAGCAACGATTCAATTTACCCGTTCTGTAAAAAAAGGGGAGCGAGTCATAGCAAAAGCAAGAGTGACGGAAGTGAATAATCCTCAAGAACGTACTATGGTTGAAGTAAACAGCTATGTAGGGCAGGAAATAGTATTCAAGGGACTATTTGAAATGTACAGGTCTAATAAAACCATAAAGGATGAGCAATAATGAGAATCGCCATCGATGCAATGGGAGGCGACAATGCCCCTAAAGAAATCGTTCTCGGTGCACTAAAAGCTGCAAGGGAATTCAATGATTTGAACATAACACTATATGGAAATGAAAATGAAATAAAAAAATACATCAGTAATGAAGAACGCGTGGAAATCATCCATGCAGAAGAAGTAATTTTAGGAACGGATGAACCTGTCCGTGCTGTCAGAAGAAAGAAGAATTCCTCCATGGTCATGATGGCGCAGGCTGTTGCAGATGGATATGCAGACGCATGCGTTTCCGCCGGCAATACAGGAGCATTGATGGCAGCGGGGCTGTTCATTGTAGGGCGAATAGAAGGGATCGAACGCCCGGCGCTTGCGCCTACCCTTCCTACACTGGACGGAAAGGGATTTGTCATGCTTGACCTTGGGGCGAACGCGGATGCTAAGGCTGAACATTTGCTTCAATATGCGATTATGGGGTCCATCTATGCAGAAAAAGTAAGGGGCATCCCTAATCCTAGAGTGGGCCTTTTGAATATTGGCACGGAGGAGAAGAAAGGGAACGACTTGACGAAAGAAGCCTTTAAACTCATTAAGGAAAGCGGAGTTAATTTTGTAGGAAACGTTGAATCAAGAGACCTTCTTCAAGGACCTGCCGATGTTGTTGTGACTGACGGTTTCACAGGCAACATGGTCCTTAAGACTATTGAGGGAACTGCCATGTCTGTCTTTTCCATGCTGAAAGAAACATTGATGAGCAGTATGAAAACAAAATTGGCTGCAGGCCTGATTAAATCAGACTTAATGAAAATAAAGGGTAAAATGGATTATTCAGAGTATGGCGGAGCTGCATTATTCGGGCTGAATGCCCCGGTTGTAAAAGCTCATGGTTCATCCAATGAGACAGCTTTTTACAATGCAGTCAAACAGACAAAGGAAATGATTAAGCATAAAGTTCCGGAAACGATTAAAGGAACGATCGCCACTAAATAATGTCGGAGGGATGAAAGATGGGAAAAATCGCATTTGTTTTTCCAGGACAAGGATCACAAACTGTTGGAATGGGAAAAGATGTAGTTGAACAGCATGAAGGTGCTAAAGCTATTTTTGATAAAGCGGATGAAAGACTCGGGTTTTCATTGTCTGAGGTTATATTTGAAGGACCTCAGGATAAGCTTACCCTGACAACAAACGCACAGCCGGCCCTTTTGACCACTAGTACTGCTATCCTGCAGTGTTTAAAGGAAGCGGGCATCCAAGCGGATTACACTGCCGGTCACAGCCTTGGGGAGTACTCTGCTCTAGTTGCAGCAGGTGCCATTTCATTTGAGGATGCTGTGTACACTGTCCGTAGACGAGGCGAATTGATGGAAGAAGCTGTACCGGCAGGAGAAGGCAGCATGGCCGCTGTTTTAGGGATGGACCGGGAAGCATTGAAGGAAGTAACAGATCAAGTGACTTCTGATGGGAATCCAGTACAGCTTGCCAACATGAACTGCCCGGGACAGATTGTCATTTCCGGTACAGCTGAAGGAGTGGAAAAGGCATCAGTCCTTGCTAAGGAAAAAGGTGCTAAAAGAGTGCTGCCGCTTCAGGTAAGCGGCCCATTCCATTCCAGCTTGATGAAGCCTGCTGCAGAGAAATTCGGAGATGTGCTGGGTGGAATTGAAGTGAAGAATGCTGGAATTCCAGTCGTTGCGAATGTTTCGGCGCAGCCTATGTCTGAAGCCACTGACATCAAGGAAAAGCTGATTGAACAGCTTTATTCACCTGTGTTATGGGAAGATACAGTTGAAACCATGCTGAAAAATGGCGTTGATACATTTATTGAAATTGGTCCAGGAAAAGTTCTTTCTGGTTTAATCAAAAAAGTAGATCGTAGTGCAAAAACCTATTCCGTACAGGATATGGAAAGTCTGGATGCCGTATTGGCGTCTTTAAAGGAGGAATCCCGATGAATTTATCAGGGAAAACAGCCCTTGTAACAGGTGGTTCAAGAGGAATCGGACGTGAAATCGCCCTTGAAATGGCCAGGGAAGGTGCCAATGTAGCCGTTAACTATGCTGGAAGCGAAGCAAAGGCGAATGAAGTTGTTGATGAAATTAAAGCGATGGGCAGAGAGGCGATTGCAATCCAATGCAATGTTGCAGATTCCGAGCAGGTTTCAGATATGGTAAAACAAACGATTTCTGCATTTGGATCTCTGGATATTCTTATCAATAATGCCGGGATAACACGGGACAACTTAATCATGCGCATGAAAGACGATGAATGGGATGATGTCATCAACACCAACCTGAAAGGCGTGTTCCTCTGCACAAAAGCTGTTGCAAGGCAGATGATGAAGCAGCGTTCAGGAAGGATAATCAATATTTCTTCCATCGTCGGTGTGATGGGGAATGCTGGACAGGCTAACTATGTGGCAGCAAAATCCGGAGTCATCGGTTTGACTAAAACAACTGCGAAAGAGCTTGCTTCCCGGGGAATAACAGTCAATGCAATTGCTCCAGGCTTCATTTCTTCAGATATGACAGACAAGCTTCCTGAAGAAGTGAAAAGTGAAATGTTCAAAGCCATCCCTCTTGCCCGATTCGGCGAACCGCAGGATATTGCCAAGGTGGCAGCATTCCTTGCATCCGAATCATCCCGGTATATCACTGGGCAGACATTGAATGTCGACGGCGGAATGGTCATGTAACTTTTACTAATTAAAATCTATCATTTATTATTTAAAGGAAATACTCTATAATGACTTGAGGGGAGGTGAGCACAATGGCAGAAGTATTAGAGCGCGTAACAAAGATTATCGTAGATCGTCTTGGTGTCGACGAGTCTCAAGTAACTCTTGAAGCTTCTTTTAAAGATGATCTAGGAGCTGATTCCCTAGACGTAGTTGAATTGGTTATGGAACTTGAAGATGAGTTCGATATGGAAATTTCTGACGATGATGCTGAAAAAATTGCCACAGTCGGAGACGCTGTGAATTACATAAAAGCAAACGTTTAATCGTTGGAGTGTTGATTCTTGAAGGCTGGCTTGCCGATGTACCACAATGGACAACTCTTCCCTTGGATTCTCCATGAGAACTCTAAAGGGGGAGTTTCTGCTGCTGGGCTCTGCAAGTCGGCCATTTCGTCGTTTTAAGGAACTTTTTTTAAAAAAAGTTCATTCTTGCTTTGCGATATGAAGAGATTTGGAATAAACTTGTTTTATGCCGTACAGCAGCAAGTAAAAATGATATTGAGCAAGGTGGAGGACCTATGCGTAAGACAAATAGAGAAAAAGAAAAGCGTACATTACGTAAATTAAATGAGTCATTCAATGAATTCCAAGCACAGATTGGCATCACGTTTGAAAATGAACGGTTGATCCGTCAAGCTTTTACACATTCATCGTATGTGAATGAGCATCGCAGGAAGCCATTTGAAGATAACGAAAGATTGGAGTTTTTAGGGGACGCCGTATTGGAGCTTACGGTATCTCAATACCTTTATCACAAATATCCGACAATGAGTGAAGGGGAACTGACCAAATTAAGGGCTGCCATTGTATGTGAACCTTCTTTGGTCACTTTTGCCAATGAACTGCAATTCGGAGGCCTGATCCTTTTAGGAAAAGGAGAGGAAATGACAGGCGGAAGAGAACGACCTGCCCTTTTGGCTGATGTTTTTGAGGCATTCGTCGGAGCTCTGTATTTAGATAAAGGATTGGAGACAGTCGTTTCGTTTTTGGAGAAAGTGGTGTATCCGAAAATTAATGAAGGTGCTTTTTCTCATGTGATGGATTTTAAGAGCCAGCTTCAGGAAGTCATCCAAAAAGAAGGGGCCGGAATGCTTGAGTACAAGATTCTGCTGGAAAAAGGCCCTGCACACAGCCGTGAATTTGTTGCACAAGTTGCTTTGAAAGAGGAAGTCCTGGGGACCGGAAACGGCCGATCTAAGAAAGAAGCCGAACAGCATGCGGCACAAATGGCTTTAGAAAAACTAAAACCAATCATCAACAGTGAAAAGACAGGCAAAAGATAAAACGAATAAGAAGCGGGTAGCTTTATCCGCTTCTTTTTTTAGAAAATCAGAAAAGATGAAAGTGGGGAAGAATTATGTTCCTCAAACGTTTAGACGTTGTAGGGTTCAAATCCTTTGCCGAAAGGATTGCCATTGACTTTGTCCAGGGTGTTACAGCCGTGGTTGGTCCAAATGGGAGCGGCAAAAGCAATATTACAGACAGTATCCGATGGGTGCTGGGAGAACAATCAGCTAAGTCATTACGCGGTGCAAAGATGGAAGATATCATTTTTGCCGGGAGCGACTCAAGGAAGGGCCTGAATTTTGCCGAGGTTTCCTTGACGCTGGATAATGAGGACAACGCTCTGCCGATCGATTATCACGAGGTTTGTGTAACTCGCCGTGTATACAGGTCGGGGGAAAGTGAATTTCTTATTAATAAGCAGCAATGCAGACTCAAAGATATTATCGATTTATTTATGGATTCCGGACTTGGCCGTGAAGCGTTTTCTATCATCAGCCAAGGGAAAGTGGAGGAAATCCTCAACAGCAAGCCTGAAAGTAGAAGAAGCATATTTGAAGAGGCCGCAGGTGTCTTGAAATATAAGACGAGGAAGAAGAAAGCAGAAGCCCGTCTTTTCGAAACCCAGGAAAATCTTACACGTGTCAATGACATTCTTTTTGAACTGGAAGGACAGGTCGAACCCTTGAAGATCCAGGCTTCCATCGCCAAGGATTATTTGGAAAAGAAGGAAGAGCTGAAAGCGTTTGAAGTAGCATTGACTGTAGCTGAAATTGAAGAACTGCACACCCGATGGGAAAAGCTCAATGTAGAAATGGAAGAACATAAAAAGCAGGAAATTGGAGTATCTGCTGCAGTTCAAAAAGGTGAAGCTCAACTGGAAGAAATGCGTGACCACATGAGCGCGCTGGATGAATCGATAGCAGAGCTTCAGCAAACTTTGCTGATTGCCAGTGAAGATTTGGAAAAGCTTGAAGGAAGAAAAGAAGTATTAAAAGAGAGAAAAAAGAATGCGACTCAAAATAAAGAGCAGCTGACGCTTAATTTAAATGAGGCATCATCTAAACTTGAAGAGTTGATGAAACAGAAAGAAGAATATGAAAAGGATTTCCGTCTCTTGCAGGATGCTGCTAACACATTAAAAGCTCAACTGCAGGAAAAAAATAATTTGATCGCTCAATTCGATGGCAATATTGAAGAGAAAATAGAATCCATCAAAAGTGATTATATTGAATTGTTGAATCAGCAGGCTTCCGCAAAGAATGAACTCCAGTATTTGGAGCAGCAATGGCAGCAGCGTCTGTCAAGAAACCAAAGACTCGATGAGGATAATGAAAAATATCTGGAACAGCGTAAGGCCATCTTTGAAGCGAAGCAAAAAAAGCAAGAAGAATTAAGCTCGATTCAAAGCGCACTTGAAAACCAGGTACATACTTTCCGTGATGCACAGCGGCAGCTTGAAGTCCTGAAGAATCAATATCAAAAGCAGGAGACAACTCTATATCAAGCATATCAGTATGTTCAGAAAGCAAAATCGCGAAAAGAAATGCTAGAAGAAATGGAAGAAGATTATACAGGGTTCTTCCAAGGAGTGCGTGAAGTATTAAAGGCAAGGAATGAGTTGCTTCAAGGTATTGAAGGAGCAGTCGCCGAGCTTGTGCGTGTACCAAAGGAATATGAAACTGCCATCGAGACAGCTTTGGGCGGAGCTATGCAGCATGTAGTGGTTCAAACTGAGGAAAACGGCCGCCAAGCAATCCAATTCTTGAAAAAACAGCAATATGGACGAGCAACATTTCTTCCAATGTCAGTAATGAAAAGTAAAAAAATGCACACTTCTCAGATCCAGATGCTAAAAGGATATCCTGAGTTTGTCGGTATAGGAGAAGAACTGGTCCATTATGAGGAGAAGTATCGAAATATTGTAGAGAATCTTTTAGGGAATGTCGTCATCACGAAAACTTTAAAAGGTGCAAACGAGCTTGCAAAAATCCTCCAGTATCGGTACCGTCTAGTCACCCTTGAAGGGGATGTAGTGAATCCAGGCGGGTCCATGACCGGAGGAAATGTCAAACAAAAAAATAACTCTTTATTGAGCCGAAAAGGTGAACTGGAGGATCTTAAAGAAAAACTCCAATCCATGGAAGAAAAGACCCTTCAGCTTGAACATCATGTTAAATCGTTAAAAGAAGATGTCGCAGAACAGGAAAAAAGCCTGGATGAAATGAGGCGTTCCGGTGAAGAGCTCCGTATATCCGAAGAAAAGGCAAAAGCTGAACTAAGACAGACGGAAGCCTCTGAGACGAATGTAAATGAGAGATTGACCCTTTATGACATGGAGAAGGAAAGTTCCATTGCAGAAAAAGATCAAATCTCCTCCAGGAAACAGGAACTTGAGGAATCCCTTGAAAAAGGGAAAAAGGAATTATCAGATCTTGATGAAGAAATCAGTCGATTGACTGAACAGAAAGAACTTCAGAGATCGTCAAAAGACTCTTTAGTTGATGAAATCAGCGATATTAAAGCAAACCTTGCTGTGAAAAATGAACAGCTTGTCGCTACACGCAGCCAGTTGGACAGAATTCAAAAGGAATATGATGAACTCAAGAAAAAGAAGGCCGCATATGAAGAGAACCTGAATTGGCTGAGCAATGAAATGAACGGAACCGATACAGGAGAAGAGGAACTTGCGGAGGCTGCCGACCTCAAACGGAAAGATAAACAGGAAGCGGCAAGCTTGATTTCATCTAGACGCGAGGACCGGATGAAGCTTCAAATGGAGCTGGAAGATAAAGAGTTGGATCTGAAAGAAATTAAACGCCAGCTAAAGGGTCTCCAAAGTGCTTTAAAAGATGAGGAAGTCAAGATCAATCGTCTTGATGTAGAACTGGAAAATCGGTTGGCGCATCTTCGTGAAGAATATATGCTTTCTTTTGAGGCGGCTCAAGAGGATCACCAAATGGAAATTCCGATTGAAGAGGCAAGGAAGAAAGTCAAGCTGATCAAGATGGCCATATCTGAACTTGGCGTGGTCAACATCGGTGCAATCGATGAATATGAGAGAGTGGCTGAACGCTACGAGTTCTTAAAACTCCAGCAAGCTGACCTGCAAGAAGCGAAGGATACCCTATATAAGGTGATGGATGAAATGGACGAAGAGATGATTAAGCGATTCTCTGAAACGTTTGATGCCATCAGCAGCCACTTCGAGCATGTATTCAAAGCATTATTCGGAGGTGGAAGGGCTGAATTAAAGCTTACCGATCCAAAAGATCTACTGAATACCGGAGTGGATATAATCGCTCAGCCACCTGGTAAAAAGCTTCAGAATCTTGGACTTCTTTCTGGGGGGGAACGTGCTTTGACGGCTATCGCCCTGCTCTTTTCCATCCTGAAGGTGAGACCTGTTCCTTTCTGTATCCTTGATGAAGTCGAGGCTGCACTTGATGAAGCAAATGTGTTCAGGTTTGCCCAATATTTAAAGAAATTCAGCCACGAAACACAATTCATTGTCATTACACACAGAAAAGGGACGATGGAAGAAGCGGATGTCCTTTATGGAATCACCATGCAGGAGTCAGGGGTCTCCAAAGTGGTATCCGTGCGGCTGGAAGAATCAAAAGAATTAGTAAAAGCATGATGAGGAAGTGAATAATATGAGTTTTTTTAAGAAATTGAAAGAAAAATTTACAACATCTTCAGATAATGTTACAGAAAAATTCAAAGACGGTTTGTTGAAAACAAGAACCAATTTCTCAACCAGGGTCAATGATCTTGTGGCTAGATATAGAAAAATCGATGAGGATTTCTTTGAAGAATTAGAAGAAATCCTGATTCAAGCCGATGTGGGATTTGAAACAGTAATGGAGCTGGTCGAACAGCTGAAATTTGAAGTAAAAAGAAAAAATATGCAGGATCCCAAAGAAGTTCAGGGAGTCATTTCTGAAAAATTAGTTGAGATTTATCGCGGCGAAGATTCAGCAGCCAGTGACTTGAACATTCAGTCCGAAGGTTTGACAGTGATTCTATTTGTCGGCGTCAATGGTGTTGGAAAAACGACTACAATCGGAAAACTGGCACACCAATTCAAATCAGAAGGAAAAAAAGTCCTTCTTGCCGCAGGGGATACGTTCCGCGCGGGTGCCATTGAACAGCTTGAAGTCTGGGGAGAAAGGGCTGGCGTCGATGTGATTAAGCAGGCGGCAGGCTCTGACCCGGCTGCAGTCATGTATGATGCCATCCAATCGGCCAAAGCTAAAAACGCGGATATCCTCTTATGCGATACGGCTGGACGATTGCAGAACAAAGTCAACCTTATGAATGAATTAGAAAAAGTAAAACGCGTCATCGAACGGGAGGTCCCAGGGGCGCCTCATGAAGTTCTGCTCGTCCTTGACGCCACGACCGGTCAAAATGCCATGATACAAGCTAAAACATTTAAAGAAGCTACAAATGTATCTGGTATTGTCCTTACTAAGCTTGACGGGACTGCCAAAGGAGGAATTGTGCTCGCTATCCGGAACGAACTTCACATCCCTGTGAAATACGTGGGGCTTGGAGAAAAAATGGATGACCTGCAGCAATTTGATGCTGAAAAATATGTTTATGGGCTATTCTCAGACCTAATTGAACAAGAAGCTCCTGAAGAATGATAGATTTAAAAGAAGCCTGGTGCAAAATGAATGCATCAGGCTTCTTCTAAAGGTGAAGAAAACCTTTTAGTTCCTTGACATTCAAAGAAAATCTGTGTATTCTTCATATGTAAAGGTTTTTCACTTAACAAGGGGGGATAGCCATGCTTGAGAAAACGACAAGAATGAATTATCTGTATGATTTTTATCAAACCTTGTTAACTCCAAAGCAAAGCAGCTATATGTCCCTCTACTATCTCAATGATTTTTCGCTCGGCGAAATTGCAGAAGAGTACGAGATCAGCAGACAGGCCGTTTATGATAATATTAAGCGGACGGAGATCATGCTGGAGCAGTACGAAGCAAAACTGGAGCTATTTCAAAAGTTTCAAGAGCGATTGAACATTTATGAGCAGATGAAGGAAATTCTTCAGCATGAAGCGAATTCTAAAGATGAATTGCTCTCCATGATAGAGATGCTTGAGAAATTAGATTAGGAGGCGGCATATATGGCATTTGAAGGATTGGCCGACCGACTGCAGAATACGATACAAAAAATCCGTGGAAAAGGGAAAGTAAATGAAGCGGATGTAAAAGAAATGATGCGTGAAGTCCGATTAGCATTGCTTGAAGCTGACGTAAACTTCAAAGTCGTCAAGGAATTTGTGAAAAAAGTAGGCGAACGTGCAGTTGGTCAAGAAGTGATGAAAAGCTTGACACCTGGACAACAGATCGTCAAGGTCGTAAAAGAGGAATTGACCCTGTTAATGGGCGGGGAACAGAGCCAAATAGCTGTGTCTAAACGTCCTCCGACTGTCATTATGATGGTAGGTCTGCAAGGTGCAGGTAAGACGACAACAACCGGTAAATTGGCAAATGTCCTGCGGAAGAAGTATAACCGCAAGCCATTATTGGTAGCCGCTGATATTTATCGGCCTGCAGCAATCAAACAGCTTGAAACCCTGGGGAAACAGCTTGATATGCCGGTGTTCTCTCTTGGTGATCAAGTCAGTCCGGTTGAAATAGCAAGACAAGCCATTGAAAAGGCGAAGGAAGACCATCTGGATTACGTCCTCATCGATACAGCCGGCCGTCTACACGTAGATGAAGCGCTTATGGATGAATTGAAGCAAATCAAAGAGCTTTCCAAGCCTGACGAAATCTTCCTTGTGGTGGATGCCATGACAGGGCAGGATGCTGTCAATGTGGCGCAAAGCTTCAATGATCAGCTGGAAATTTCAGGTGTTGTTCTCACGAAGCTTGATGGAGATACTCGAGGCGGGGCTGCTCTTTCCATTCGTGCTGTTACAGAAAAACCTATTAAGTTTGTCGGACTTGGTGAAAAACTGGATGCACTTGAGCCTTTTCATCCCGAACGTATGGCTTCCCGGATTTTGGGCATGGGAGATGTATTGACTCTTATTGAAAAAGCCCAAGCGAACGTGGATGAAGAAAAAGCCAAGGAACTCGAGCAAAAAATGCGCACCATGTCGTTTACATTCGATGATTTTCTTGAACAGCTTGGACAGGTCCGTTCTATGGGTCCACTTGATGACATCATCAAAATGCTCCCTGGAGCGAACAAAATGAAGGGACTCAACAATTTGAAAGTGGATGAAAAGCAGATCAGCCATGTTGAAGCCATCATCAAATCGATGACCAAACATGAAAAGTCTCATCCAGAAACGATCAATGCGAGTCGCAGAAAAAGGATTGCCAAAGGAAGCGGTACAACCGTCCCTGAGGTCAACAGACTTCTTAAACAATTCGAAGAAATGAAAAAAATGATGAAGCAAATGTCCAATATGGGGCAAAAAGGCAAGAAAAAAGGGTTCAAATTTCCTTTTATGTAGGGTAAAATGAAAGTGTTAAGAAAAAACACTTTACAAACAAAATACACATTTGTTATTATACTATCTTGTGTGAAACTATTCGGAGGTGCTTTTAAAATGGCAGTAAAAATTCGTTTAAAACGTATGGGAGCAAAAAAATCTCCTTTCTATCGTATCGTAGTTGCAGATTCTCGTTCACCACGTGATGGACGCCAAATCGAAACAGTTGGAACTTACAACCCGGTTGCAAAACCAGCTGAAGTAAAGATCAATGAAGAATTGGCTCTTAAATGGTTGTCCAATGGTGCGAAGCCATCTGACACAGTGCGCAACCTTTTCTCTAAAGAAGGCATTATGGAAAAATTCCATAACGCGAAAAATAGCAAGTAATCACGATATCATATGGAAGAATTAATCCTGACGATAGTGAAGCCTCTCGTTGATTATCCCGAAGACGTGAAAATCCTCGTCAACGAAGATGAGGGCCGCATTACTTATCAATTGTCAGTTCATAAAGAAGACATGGGAAAAGTGATTGGCAAACAGGGGCGTGTTGCTAAATCGATTCGCACTGTGGTATACGCTGCAGCAGGATCTACACAACAAAAGAAAGTCTTTTTAGAAATCATCGATTGATTGATAAAAGGAGGGACAACCTCCTTTTATCACATCAATATTGGATTTCTTTAAGTCAGGCAGTCAGAGGGAGGGTTCTATACCTCCCTTTTTTCTATATATGAAAATCTTCTTTCGTACAACAAGCAGCTGCCTCCCGGAAAAGAAGAAAGAGAACAAATCAATCAAAAAACGAAGCGCAGTTCATTCAGGGGAGGATCCAATCAGATGAAAATCATCCAAACGGCCTTGGTTAAGCAGGTGTTGACCGAAAAGAGCAAGTTGCTTCTTGAAAGCCAATACAATGAAAAAAAACTCCAACTTGAAAAAGAATGCGAACAATTGAGATTTGAATTAAAAAAACTGGAGAAAACTAAAAAATATTCAGCTGCAGCACTGAAAGGACGCTTTGAGAAGGAGATACAATCAAGGACGGATAAACTCAAAGTAGTAGAGTTTCAACTCGATCAATTAGGGATCCTGCCACTGGGAAGTGAATTGATAGAGAAGGAAATACAAAGTGTCATTGATATAAATATCGGGGACAATTGGGAACAGGTCTCTAAAGAAAAGACCATTTTAATAGAGGATGGCATCATTAAAGACATACGCTAGAGGTGAAACAATATGACAAAGTGGTTCAATGTAGGGAAAATCGTCAATACGCACGGAATAAAAGGGGAAGTCAGGATCATCTCAAGGACTGACTTTGCAGATGAAAGATATAAACCTGGAAACGCGCTGTTTTTATTCATGAATGAAACAGATGCTCCGAAGGAATTGATTGTGAAGTCACACCGAACACATAAAAATTTTGATCTGCTGACATTTGAAGGATACGAAAATGTGAATGATGTGGAAGCTTTTAAAAACGGGATCCTGAAAGTCACTGAAGAACAGCTTGCTCCTTTGGAAGAAGATGAGTTTTATTTTCATGAAATTATCGGCTGTTCGGTTGCGACACTCGACGGTGAAGTAATTGGTGAAGTCAAGGAGATCCTTACCCCTGGCGCCAACGATGTATGGGTAGTGCAGGGAAGCGATCGAAAGGAACATCTCATACCATACATAAAAGATGTCGTGATAAAGGTAGATATTGAAAATAAAGAAATCATCATTGATCCAATGGAAGGGCTGTTATCATGAGAATTGACATCCTTTCCTTATTTCCTGAGATGTTCAAAGGGGTTTTTGGAGAGTCCATCCTAAAAAAAGCGACTGAAAAAAACGCGGTAGAATATCATGTGACCAATTTTCGGGAATTCTCCGAAAATAAGCACAGCCAGGTCGACGATTATCCATACGGCGGAGGTGCTGGAATGGTCTTAAAGCCGGAACCGATATTTAATGCCGTTGAAAAACTCTCAAAGGAACAGGATTCAAAACCAAGGGTCATTCTAATGTGCCCCCAGGGAGAAAGATATTCTCAGAAAAAGGCTGAAGAATTGGCAAACGAGGATCATTTGATTTTTATCTGCGGCCATTATGAGGGGTATGATGAGAGGATCAGGGAACACCTTGTGACGGATGAAATCTCCATCGGGGATTATGTGCTGACCGGCGGTGAACTTGGGGCAATGGTAGTTGTGGACAGCGTCGTAAGGCTGCTTCCGGGTGTGCTAGGGAATGAAGACTCCCCGGTAAAGGATTCTTTTTCTTCGGGGCTGTTGGAACACCCTCAATATACGAGGCCGGCTGAATATAAAGGATGGAAAGTGCCAGATACCCTCCTATCAGGCAATCACCGCCTTATTGATGAATGGAGGGAGAAGGAATCGCTGAAAAGGACGCTTAACAGACGACCAGACCTTCTTAAAAAGTATCCTCTGTCTGATAAACAAAAAAACTGGATACAGGAATGGAAAAATCCTCGTTGACTGTATTGCAACCTATGGTTTGATATGGTATGATATTTTTTGTGGCTTGGGCAGAATATTTTCTGGACTTGCCCGTCGAAAACGATGTTCCGCTACAATGATTTTCTGTTTGTAAGAGCATCTGTTGGAAGGAGTTGAAAACGATGCACAAATTGATTGATGAAATCACAAAAGAACAGCTTCGCAGCGATATGCCAACGTTCCGTCCTGGTGACACTGTACGTGTACACGTAAAAGTTGTCGAGGGTACTCGCGAACGTATTCAGTTATTTGAAGGTGTTGTAATTAAACGCCGTGGCGGCGGAATCAGTGAAACTTTCACTGTCCGTAAAATATCTTATGGTGTAGGTGTTGAGCGTACATTCCCTCTTCACACTCCAAAAATTGCGAATCTAGAAGTAGTGCGTCGCGGTAAAGTTCGCCGTGCGAAACTTTACTACCTACGTAACCTACGTGGTAAAGCCGCTCGTATTAAAGAAATTCGATAATCAAGAGACAAAGGGGCTTGGAAACAAGCCCCTTTTTCATCTTTATTTTTAGAATCTTCATCATTACTAAATGACTAAACACCGTGATAATAGAGTATGATGAGAGATAGAGATTTTTACTATAATGCAAATTCTATCTAATGCCTGTATTTTCGTAAGATGGTGGTGGAGATTTTTGGCTGGAGAAAAAAGTGAAATCCGGGAATGGTTTAAAGCGCTGGTCATTGCAGTAGGTCTTGCGATTGTGATCCGTTATTTTTTATTCGCACCTATTGTGGTGGACGGCTTATCGATGATGCCTACGCTGCATAACGGCGACCGTATGATCGTAAATAAATTCGGTAAACCCGACCGATTTGATATTGTTGTATTCCATGCTCCTGAACAGAAGGATTATATTAAACGGGTCATTGGTCTTCCGGGAGATAAAATTCAATATAAAAATGATATATTATATATAAATGGAAAAGCATATAAAGAGCCTTATTTGGATCAATATAAAAAGAATGTGGGCGATGGTCCTTTGACTGAGGATTTCACTCTGAAGGATTATACAGGGAAAGACACTGTACCTGAAGGGGAGGTCTTTGTAATGGGAGACAACCGCAGGGGTTCTAAAGACAGCCGGCATATCGGCACGATCCCTATGTCTAAGATTGTCGGGGATGCACACATCATTTATTGGCCGATGAAGGATATGAAATTTTTCAAATAGGCAGATGGAGGCGATTCGCCTTGACAATACAATGGTTTCCTGGCCATATGGCCAAGGCTAGAAGAGAAGTTACAGAAAAGTTAAAGCTCGTTGACATTATGTATGAACTGGTGGATGCAAGGATCCCTTTTTCCTCCAGAAATCCGATGATTGATGAGATTATTGGAGAAAAGCAAAGAATCGTATTATTAACCAAGTCAGATATGGCCGATAAAGAAATGACCAATCAATGGATACGTTATTTTGAAGCTAAAGGGCTTAAGGCGATTGCAATCAATTCTCAGGCTGGTACAGGTCTTCATGAGATTGTGAAAACCTCTAATGACATTCTTAAAGAAAAGTTTGAACGAATGAAAGCCCGCGGCCTCAAAAAGCCCCGTGCGATCCGTGCCATGATTGTGGGGATTCCGAATGTTGGGAAATCCACTTTAATCAATAAGCTCGCTAAGAAGAATATCGCAAGGACAGGCAATACTCCCGGGGTCACCAAATCACAGCAATGGATAAAAGTCGGTAAAGAACTTGAACTTTTGGACACTCCCGGTATCCTTTGGCCGAAATTCGAGGACCAAGAAGTAGGATATAAATTGGCTTTGACAGGCGCCATCAAAGATACAATCTTGAACTTGCAGGATATTGCCGTATTTGGCATTCGATTTATTGAAAAACACTACCCTGAGAGGCTTAAGGACCGCTTCGGGATAGAACCTGACATGGAAATCCTCGATGTATTTGATACAATTGGAAAACTGAGGGGCTGTCTCCGCGGAGGCGGTGAGGTGGATTACGATAAAACGGCTGAACTGATCATCCGTGATATTCGATCAGAAAAAATTGGTCCGTTGACTTTTGACCTCCCCGAACAAATTAATATGAATGAAGAAAGCGAAAATTAATATTTAGGGTGGGCTTTTCATAGCCGACCCTTTATTATTTTCTAATAAGGACGATATTAAAGATAAGTTGGTGAAACCATGGAGCACCTATCCATAAAAGAAATTCAAAAAGCACTTGAAACGATTGAAGATCCAAAAGACCCTTTCTTCTTACAATGTGCTGAAGATTCCAGAAAAGGGGTCCAGCAAATTGTTCAGCGAATAAACCGTGCATTTAAGAAAAAAAAGGATGAAATGGATCACTTTCATAGCATGTTTTCATACGAAAGGGATATTTATTTGCAGGGGTTTGAAGCTATTGCGGGAGTCGATGAAGTAGGCCGCGGTCCATTGGCCGGTCCGGTAGTTGCTGCAGCAGTGATTCTCCCAAAAGACTGTATGCTTATAGGAATCAACGACTCAAAAAAACTAAGCGAAGCTAAAAGGCAGGAATTATTTGATGCAATCAGCGAGCAGGCCACTGCAATAGGAATCGGCGTCATACACGCCGATGAAATAGATAAAGTAAATATCTATCAGGCAACTAAAAAAGCAATGCTGGATGCTATACATAACTTAAAAAAGCTTCCCGACTATCTGCTGATCGATGCCATGGAGCTGTCTGTACCTGTTCCGCAGGAATCCATCATTAAAGGGGACGCAAAGAGTGCTTCCATTGCTGCTGCATCAATCATTGCGAAAGTGACAAGGGACAGGATGATGAAAGAGTACGATGGCCAGTACCCGCAATATGGGTTTGCCAGGAATATGGGATACGGAACAAAAGAACATCTGGATGGTCTTCAAATATATGGCCAGACACCAATCCATAGAAAATCTTTTGCTCCAATAAAAGACATGATATGAGGCCATCGAAGCTTGCCAGCTTCAAACCATCCTGAAAAGGAGAGTCGGGGTCGATGATTTTACAGAGTAGAGGTGCCGCGGCGGCTTCTGTTGATGCCAATCTAAAAGCAGAAAAGATTCGCAGTTTGAGGCATGGAGATATTATATATGGCACAGTGAAAAAAACATTTTCCAATGGAACGGCAGAAATTCAAATTGGAAATCAAAAGCTGCTTGCAAGACTGGATGGAGAAATTAAATCTGGAGGGCATTGGCTTAAAGTTGCTTCCCAAGATGGAGAGATACACTTAAAAAATTTTGCTTCCCAGGGACAGGATTTTGCCAAATCGGATGCATCACCAGTATTGAAGAATCTGAACGTTCCTCAGAGTCAATCAAGCACATCCATCTTAGGTTTTTTACAAAAGGAAGGACTTCCAATTTCAAGGGAGACTCTATTAAATGCCATGGAATTGTTGAAGGATATGGAGCCGATTGAGAAAGGCTTTCAGACCATTAAGGCCATTCTTTTAGGGAATCTGCCTCAAACAAAATCGGTGTTCCAATCATTGTATTCCATTGACCAAGGCAATTCGACTATAAAACTGCTATCGGAATTCATTGGCGTACTTAAGCAGGAGCCGCAGGACCGGACAGTTGAATCTTTAGTCAAAACGATTGAAACTCTCAAATCTTCAGGGGACGGAATGGCTGCGGCAAAATCACTCCAACGCATTATTCATACTGCATTTTCCCAAGGGGATGCTCATTCCGAAGAAGCGTTGTCTATTTTGCAAAAGACTGGCCTGGCAAGTGGAGGAACGAAAGAGGAATCCATTCTGGCTGCTATGAAAAGGTTCTCAGGCGATGACTCGGGACAATTGAAGAAAAATGAATGGCTTGCCCTTCAAAACTCTCTTAAACATAATGGGGAACTAGATGTTAAACAAGCAAAGGTGCTACTAGAGGGATTAGTAGAAAAAGCAAAGGCAATTGGCATTGGAAATGAACACCCCTTCCAATCTGCGGAAAAGGCACTAAGCAGCCAGCAGCCTATGAAATCTCAGCAAATATTCAGATATCTGTTTGAAGGATACTCAAATCTACTGTCAGATGGTGATGGATTATTAGGGGAGACCGGGAAGATATGGTCTTTATTGAATGGGAACTCCCCTGAGCAAATGAAACAAGCAGTCATTCAATTGGAGGACTTGGCTGGTTTAAAAGGTGATATGCTTCAAAAGGAAAATAAGTATCTTCAGGGAGTCTCTACAGAGGTGAGAAACGAACTTCTTCAAACGATGAATAAGGGAGATGCCTTATACCTTTTCAAGAGCGTATTGGACAAGCTCGGCGTCAATTATGAAGCTGCACTCGGCAAAGGGGGAATTCCGGGAAAAGATCAATTAAAGCCTATGCTGGTTCAATTTCTATCAGAAAACCACTCCACATCAAGCAAGGAAATGGCTCAAAGTCTGTTGCACCATTTAAATGGCCAGACAGCCGCGAGCGGGGATTCGGGGCCGATACAATCCATCATTATGCAAATTCCCCTTTCTTTCATGGCTCAGCAGACGGATTTGACAATGCAATGGACAGGCAGGAAAAATGAAAAAGGCGAAATCGATTCTTCACACTGTAGAATTTTGTTCTATTTGGAATTGCAGGGACTTAAAGAAACGATGGTCGATATGAATGTTCAAAATCGTATTGTCTCATTGACGATTTATAATCATATGGATTTAAAGCAGTCGTCAGAAAAGCTTTCAGCTCCTTTGCGGGAAGGGCTTGAATCGATGGGCTATCAACTGTCCTCCATACAAATAAAAGAATGGGAGACCAAAGAAATCCCATTGTTGAACTTATCCATCAAACAGAAGGATTCCTATAAAGGGGTGGATATCAAAATATGAAGAATCAATCAAACAAGCTTAAGCGAAAGGAAGCTGTCGCCCTCAGCTATCGTTCTGATATGCAAGATGCCCCTGCAGTCATTGCTAAAGGGAAAGGGATCACTGCAGAAAATATAGTAGAAAAAGCTAAGGAATCAGGTGTACCCATACAGGAAGATCCAAGTTTAGTAGGACTCTTAGGACAGCTGGATATCAATCAGTCCATCCCGGAAGAATTATACCAAGCTGTGGCGGAAGTATTTGCTTTTATATATCGCCTGGATAGGAATGAGATTGATAGAACGTGACGGGGGCCTTCCCCGTTATTTTTTTCGTTGATTTAAAGTTAAATAAATTGGTATAAAATCCCACGAAAAAGTTTTATTGGAAAAGTATTATGTGCATAAATCCACAATAATTAAGCAGGGAATGCAAGTGTTTTAGTATGAAAATAACGGTAAAATGTTCAGAAATTTTAAATTAATATAATATTTAAGTCGAAACGGTAGACAGATAATCACTGATTATATACAATGAAAGCGCAGTCTATTTTTAGAAGAGTTTGATAGGAGGATGGAATATGAATATACATGAGTACCAAGGTAAAGAAATCCTCAGAAAATACGGGGTTGCAGTGCCAAACGGGAAAGTTGCCTTCACTGTTGAAGAAGCTGTTGAAGCTGCAAAAGAATTAGGTACAAGCGTCACAGTCGTTAAGGCACAGATTCATGCCGGCGGCCGTGGGAAAGCGGGCGGAGTCAAAGTTGCAAAGAATTTGGACGAAGTTCGTACATATGCACAAGAGATCTTAGGCAAAACACTGGTTACCCACCAAACAGGGCCAGAAGGAAAAGAAGTAAAGCGCTTACTTGTTGAAGAAGGCTGCGACATCAAGAAAGAATATTATGTTGGCCTTGTAATGGACCGTGCGACTTCCAGAGTTGTCTTAATGGCATCTGAAGAAGGCGGTACAGAGATTGAAGAAGTAGCAGAAAAAACACCAGAAAAAATCTTCAAAGAAGCAATCGATCCGGTTGTCGGCCTTACAGGCTTCCAGGCACGCCGAATTGCTTTCAACATCAACATCCCTAAAGAACTGGTGAACAAAGCAGTTAAATTCATGATGGCCTTTATACGGCATTTGTCGAGAAGGACTGCTCCATCGCTGAAATCAACCCTCTTGTTGTAACAGGAGATGGGAATGTCATGGCGCTTGATGCAAAATTGAATTTTGATTCAAATGCATTATTCCGCCAAAAAGATATTCTTGAATACCGCGACTTAGAAGAAGAAGATGCAAAAGAAATCGAAGCATCTAAATATGATCTCAGCTACATTTCCCTTGATGGAAACATCGGCTGTATGGTAAACGGCGCAGGACTTGCGATGGCGACAATGGATATCATCAAGCACTACGGCGGAGACCCTGCTAACTTCCTTGATGTTGGGGGCGGCGCGACAGCTGAGAAAGTAACAGAAGCATTCAAAATCATCCTTTCCGATGAAAATGTCAAAGGTATTTTCGTCAACATTTTCGGTGGAATCATGAAGTGCGATATCATTGCTTCTGGTGTTGTTGAGGCGGCAAAACAAATCGGGTTGTCTGTTCCTCTTGTCGTTCGACTTGAAGGTACAAACGTCGATTTAGGGAAGAAAATCCTAAGCGAATCAGGATTGAACATCATCGCTGCAGAATCAATGGCTGACGGCGCGCAAAAAATCGTTAACCAAGTAGGATAAGAAAGGCAGGGAGACGTAATGAGTGTATTCATTAATAAAGATACTAAAGTAATCGTACAAGGTATTACAGGGAAAACGGCTCTTTTCCATACAAAGCAAATGATCGAATATGGAACAAAGATTGTCGGCGGTACTTCACCTGGAAAAGGCGGTACTGAAGTGGAAGGCGTACCTGTCTTCAATACAGTTTCTGATGCTGTAAAAGAAACGGGAGCCAACGTTTCTGTCATCTATGTTCCTGCTCCATTTGCTGCAGATGCAATCATGGAAGCTGTAGATGCAGAATTAGATATGGCTATTTGTATCACTGAACATATCCCGGTTTTGGATATGGTAAAAGTGAAACGCTACATGGAAGGCAAGAAAACTCGCTTGGTAGGACCGAACTGCCCTGGCGTCATCACGCCTGATGAATGCAAAATCGGTATCATGCCTGGCTACATCCATACAAAAGGCCATGTTGGTGTTGTTTCCCGCTCTGGTACATTGACATATGAAGCTGTACATCAGTTATCTGAAGCTGGAATCGGACAATCAACAGCTGTTGGAATCGGTGGAGACCCAGTGAATGGTACAAACTTCATCGATGTTTTGAAAGCTTTCAACGAAGATCCTGATACTTATGCTGTCATCATGATTGGAGAAATCGGCGGTACTGCTGAAGAAGAAGCTGCTGAATGGGTGAAAGCGAATATGACTAAGCCGGTTGTCGGCTTCATCGGCGGAAGAACTGCACCTCCAGGAAAACGCATGGGCCATGCTGGTGCGATCATCTCAGGAGGAAAAGGAACTGCAGATGAAAAAATCAAAGTAATGAATGCTTGCGGAATCGAAGTAGCTGATACTCCTTCCGTTATGGGTGAAACTTTGATTAAAGTCCTTAAAGAAAAAGGCATTTACGAAAACTGTAAAACTCATTAATTTTTCAATACAGTCCCTCTAAACGAGGGGCTGTATTTTATCATGAAGGAGGAAATGATGAACCCGCTTAAAACAAAATTAACTATGCTTAACCACTGCGCCGTAATTTCTTTTAGACAGCTGCAAAGGCTCCTAGACGACGACCCGGAACTTCGATGCCTGGAATCAAGAAGTGTTTCATACTTTCAATCAAAACTCCAAATCTCCTCAATGAAAGCCACAGAACTTCATCGAAATCTCCATACACTACCTTTTGAAAAACTATTCCATTCCTATCGACTGAATCAAATTTATATAATTCATTTTAAAGACCCTCAATATCCTCACCTGCTGAAAAACATTTATAATCCACCGTGGCTGTTGTATGCAATTGGAAATCCGTCATTATTAAACGAGCGCCAATTGGCTGTTGTTGGTTCAAGAAAAGTCGTGGAGCCATCCCTTATGGCCTTGTCCAAATTGATTCCACACTTGGTGTCAAACGGATTTGTGATTACAAGCGGTCTGGCAAAAGGAGTGGATAAAGCAGCTCACACACTGACCATCAATCATGGCGGCCAAACAATAGGAGTTTTAGGAAGCGGGTTTTTTCATATATATCCGCAGGAAAATCGGACGCTTGCAGAGAATATGAAATTAAACCATTTATTACTTTCAGAATACCCTCCACATCAAAAACCCAATCCGTGGCATTTTCCAATGAGGAATCGGATCATTTCAGGCATGGCCAGTGGCACTTTGGTCGTCCAGGCTGCAAAGAAAAGCGGTTCGCTCATTACAGCCGAACTGGCCCTCCAGGAAGGAAGAGAGGTTTTTGCAGTGCCCGGATCCATGCATCTGCCAGAATATGAAGGGTCCCATTTCCTGATCCAGCAAGGTGCAAAGCTCGTTATGAACGGGAACGATATTACAGAGGAATTGACTAATTTTTATTCATAGTATTTTGTACATCTTAAGTAATTTATCTCAAAATAGTTGCATTTCCTTTAAATATGTTATACATTTCAACAGAACCAAAATTTATTGCCGTTTACTGCCTGATTGAACATAATCTTGCTTTTTTCAAGATGCATTTGCCTGTAAACGGTTTCGGGAAGTATAAAATATATGATTTCTGCAGACTAATGAATAGAAGAAATAGGTTAAATGTTTCTAATACTTTACTAATTACCTCTAAGGAGGATTTTGAATGTCAGAGTTTTTAGTGATTGTTGAATCGCCCGCCAAGGCGAAAACAATCGAGCGCTATCTAGGAAAAAAATATAAAGTGAAAGCATCCATGGGACATGTAAGGGATTTGCCGAAAAGTCAGATGGGTGTTAGTTCTGAAAATAATTTTGAACCAAAATATATAACCATCAGGGGCAAAGGCCCAGTACTTAAAGAATTAAAGACAGCTGCGAAAAAAGCAAAGAAAATTTTTCTCGCAGCTGACCCCGACAGGGAAGGGGAAGCAATCGCCTGGCATTTGGCACACAGCCTGGATATTGATGTCCATTCCGACTGCAGGGTGGTATTTAATGAGATTACCAAAGATGCTATAAAAGAATCGTTTAAATATCCGAGACCTATCAATATGGATCTTGTCGATGCACAGCAAGCGAGAAGGGTGTTAGATAGACTGGTAGGGTACAATATTTCTCCCCTCCTCTGGAAAAAGGTGAAAAAAGGTCTAAGTGCCGGCAGGGTCCAGTCTGTTGCCGTCAGACTTATAATCGATCGTGAAAAAGAAATCAAAGACTTCATCCCGGAAGAGTACTGGAGCGTTGAAGCCCTATTTGAAAAAGGAAAAGACGAATTCAGCGGACATTTCTTCGGCATCAACGGCAAGAAAATGGAACTGAAATCGGAGGAAGAAGTCAAGAAGGTATTGGATGCCATAAAGGGTAAAAACTTTGAAATCACAAATGTGACGAAAAAAGAAAGAAAGCGAAACCCAGCACCTCCATTTACCACTTCATCCCTGCAGCAGGAAGCCGCAAGGAAGCTGAACTTCAGGGCTAAAAAGACAATGATGCTTGCACAGCAGCTTTATGAAGGGATCGAACTTGGCAAGGAAGGAACAGTCGGTCTCATTACCTACATGAGAACAGATTCGACAAGAATTTCTGAGGTAGCTCAGAAAGAGGCATTTGAATACATTGAAGGCCAGTATGGAAAAGAGTATAACAGGACTGAACCACGGGCAGAGAAAAAGTCGGCAAAATCCCAGGATGCCCATGAAGCAATCCGTCCAACGAGTACTTTAAGGGATCCTGCCTCCATGAAATCGTTCTTGAGCCGTGATCAATTGAGGCTTTACCGACTGATATGGGAGCGTTTTGTTGCGAGCCAAATGGCTTCAGCTGTGATGGATACAATGAGTGTAGACGTTTCTAACGGCGATATTGTATTCCGTTCCAACGGCTCTAAAGTGAAATTCGCCGGATTTATGAAAGTATACATTGAAGGAACGGATGATGGTTTAGAGGAAAAAGAAAACCTGCTTCCAGATCTGTCAGTAGGAGATAAGGTGAAATCCAATGAAATAGACCCGAAGCAGCATTTCACCCAGCCGCCACCAAGGTATACAGAAGCGAGGCTCGTGAAAACGCTGGAAGAACTGGGCATTGGAAGGCCATCCACATATGCGCCGACATTGGATACCATACAAAAGCGGGGCTATGTAGCGCTTGATAATAAACGCTTCATTCCTACTGAACTGGGGGAAATCGTCCTTCAATTGATTTTGGAATTCTTCCCTGAAATTTTGGATGTGGAATTTACCGCCAAGATGGAAACAAGCCTTGATGACATTGAAGAAGGCAAGATCAAATGGGTTAAAGTAATTGATGAGTTTTACATGGGCTTTGAAAAGAATCTTGAAAAAGCTGAAAAGGAAATGGAAGAAGTCGAAATCAAGCCTGAATACGCAGGCGAGGATTGCGAACACTGCGGGAATCCAATGGTCTTTAAAATGGGACGGTATGGAAAGTTTATGGCCTGCTCCAATTTCCCGGACTGCAGGAATACAAAGCCGATTGTAAAAGAAATTGGCGTCAGCTGTCCGAAATGTAAAAAGGGTAATATTATAGAAAGAAAAAGTAAAAAGCGCAGGATTTTTTACGGCTGCGATCAATTTCCGGAATGTGATTTCCTTTCTTGGGATAAGCCGCTGGAAAGAACTTGTCCAAAATGTGATGAGATGCTGGTTGAGAAGAAGCTTAAAAAAGGTGTGCAGGTTCAATGTACTGCTTGTGATTATAAGGAAGAACCGCAAAACTGAGAGAAGGTGGGCTGATTCTTTGGCTCGCCTTTTCTCATTTACTTCAAAAATGGGGATGCAAATCAATTTCCATTCACTTCGATGTAGGTAAATGATCGAATCTATGCTATTCTTATAATTGGTTTTTTGAAAATATATACCTTTTTCTAACCGGATTCATAATCAGATGATATGATTTTACATAAAATTAGGAGGATCAAAGTATGACTAAAACAGTGAATGTAATCGGAGCAGGTCTCGCGGGCAGCGAAGCAGCCTGGCAGATTGCCAATAGAGGCTTAAAAGTAAATTTATATGAGATGCGCCCAGTGAAGCAGACTCCTGCTCACCATACAGATAAATTTGCAGAGTTGGTCTGCTCCAATTCTTTAAGGGCAAACGGTTTGACGAATGCGGTAGGCGTGCTTAAAGAAGAAATGCGCAACCTGGATTCTGTCATCATTCAATCAGCTGATGCATGTGCAGTCCCTGCAGGAGGGGCATTAGCTGTAGACCGTCATGAATTCGCTGGACATGTAACGGATAAAGTAAGGAATCATCCGAATGTTACTGTCTTCAATGAAGAAGTGACAGAAATCCCGGAAGGAATCACAGTTATTGCGACTGGTCCATTGACAAGTCCTGAATTATCTGAGAGATTAAAGGAATTGACCGGTGAGGAATATTTATATTTTTATGATGCAGCCGCACCGATTCTCGAAAAAGACAGCATCGATATGGATAAAGTCTATTTAAAATCTCGCTATGACAAAGGCGAAGCAGCGTATTTGAATTGTCCAATGAATGAGGAAGAATTTGATGAATTTTATGAAGCATTGATTTCTGCTGAAACAGTTCCATTGAAAGAGTTTGAAAAAGAGATTTTCTTTGAAGGCTGCATGCCGATTGAAGTAATGGCACAGCGCGGCAAAAAGACTATGTTGTTTGGACCTTTAAAGCCGGTGGGATTGGAAGATCCTAAGACCGGTAAGCGTCCTTATGCAGTGGTCCAGCTCAGACAAGATGATGCAGCAGGCACATTATATAATATTGTCGGTTTCCAGACACATTTGAAGTGGGGCCCGCAAAAAGAAGTTTTAAAATTGATTCCGGGACTTGAAAATGCGGAAATCGTCCGCTACGGTGTTATGCATCGAAATACTTTCATCAATTCACCGAGTGTCCTTAAAGCTACTTACCAATTCAGAAATAAAGAAGAACTATTTTTCGCCGGACAAATGACTGGTGTTGAGGGCTACGTTGAATCAGCAGCAAGCGGACTTGCAGCAGGCATCAATGCTGCTAGACTGGCATTGGGTGAAGAACCTGTCGTATTCCCTCATGAGACGGCAATCGGAAGCATGGCTAATTACATCACTACAACAAGCAAGAAAAACTTCCAGCCTATGAACGCGAATTTTGGTTTATTCCCTGAGTTGCCGGAGAGAATAAAATCGAAAAAAGAAAGATACGAACAACATGCGAACAGAGCTTTAGAAACAATTCAAAACTTTGTGAAAAATTTGTAAAATTAATTGCAAGGGCTACTAAATTGTGATAATATTTAGTAGCCCTTGTGAGGTGTTATAGATGGATCAAAAACCATGTATTTTATTGGAATCCTTTATTGAATTCCTTAAGATAGAAAAGAACTATTCGGAATATACAATTGAGCAGTATCAAAAAGATATTGAAGCGTTTTTTATGTTCATGAATGAACAAGGTATAAAAAATGTGAAAGATGTTGAATATTTTGATGCACGCCTTTTTTTAACGAAGCTTCATGAAATGGAATATGCACGAGCGAGCGTCGCAAGAAAGATTTCCAGTTTGAGGAGTTTCTTTAAATATTTGAATAGGGAATCCATTCTTGCGGAAAATCCATTCAGCATGGTTTCGCAGCCGAAGTCTTCGGTGAGGCTGCCGAAATTTTTTTATGAAGAAGAAATGGAGAAGCTATTTGAGGCAAGCTCGGAGCATGCTAATTTAGGCGAGCGGAACAGGGCAATCCTTGAACTATTGTATGCGACCGGCATAAGGGTCAGCGAATGTGCAGGGATACAGATGAAAGATCTTGATTTTCATCTTTCCACGTTGTTAGTGCGCGGAAAAGGAAATAAAGAACGATTTGTCCTATTTGGAAGCTTTGCACATGAAGCCATTGAAAGATACATAAATAATAGTAGAGGCAAGCTGATGGGGAATGAGGACCATGCACATCTTTTCGTTAATGCAAGAGGGAAGCCATTAAAGCCAGTTGGTTTCAGGTATATATTGAATCAGATAATCGATAAAGCATCCTTGACCAATAAAATTCATCCTCATATGCTCAGGCATACATTCGCAACTCATTTACTGAATCACGGTGCGGATTTGAGGACGGTCCAAGAGCTTCTTGGCCATGAACATTTATCATCGACGCAAGTATATACCCATGTCACTAAGGAGCATTTAAAAAAGACTTATATGGCCCACCATCCAAGAGCTTGATATTATCCCCAGTTAGGGAGGTTGTTTTATGGGAAACTTTCATGCAACTACGATATTTGCAGTTCATCATAAAGGCGGCTGCGCCATGGCTGGAGACGGCCAGGTCACATTTGGCAATGCAGTCGTAATGAAGCATACAGCACGCAAAGTGAGAAAACTGTTCAATGGAAAAGTTCTGGCTGGATTTGCGGGATCTGTGGCAGATGCTTTTACCCTCTTCGAAATGTTTGAAGCAAAATTGCAGGAATTTAACGGCAATATCCAGCGTGCAGCAGTTGAGCTTGCTAAACAATGGAGGAGCGACAAAGTATTAAGGAAGCTTGAAGCAATGCTGATTGTTATGGATGCTGAACAGCTTCTGCTCGTGTCAGGCACCGGTGAAGTCATTGAACCGGATGACGGCATCCTTGCCATTGGTTCTGGAGGAAATTATGCACTATCAGCAGGCAGGGCATTAAAACAGTATTCCGGCGATCATTTAACAGCAAGCGAAATTGCAAAAGCAGCACTCGAAATCGCTGCAGATATTTGCGTCTATACTAATGGAAATATCATCGTGGAAGAGCTGTAAAAAAAAGGAGTGGGCAGCTTGAATAAAAAAACAATGATGAATCTCACACCACGTCAAATCGTAGAGAAGCTTGACCAATACATTATCGGTCAAAATGATGCAAAACGGGCAGTTGCAGTGGCACTCCGAAATCGATACCGCCGCGGTCTGCTTAATGAAAATCTTCGTGATGAAATCATTCCTAAGAATATCTTGATGATTGGACCTACCGGTGTAGGAAAGACTGAAATTGCCCGTCGTATGGCGAAGCTTGTCGGTGCACCATTCATCAAGGTCGAAGCAACAAAATTCACGGAAGTCGGCTACGTCGGACGGGACGTAGAATCCATGGTAAGGGATCTAATGGAGACTTCAGTCCGACTCGTCAAAGAAGAAATGAAAGAATCCGTTAAAGAACGTGCGGAAGAGAATGCAAACAAAAGACTTATTGAGCTTCTCATTCCTGGATCCAAGAAAACAAACAATTATAAAAATCCTTTTGAAATGATTTTTGGCGGGGCCAATCCTTCAACTTCTGAAGACGATCATGATTCAAAAGAAGAAGCAACTTCTTACGAAAAAAGAAAAATCATTGAAGCCAAACTGGCAAATGGTGAACTGGAGAACGAATTGGTCACGGTTGAGGTTGAAGAACAGCAGGCATCCATGTTCGATATGCTTCAAGGTTCTGGAATGGAACAGATGGGGATGAATATGCAGGATGCGTTCAGCAGCTTCCTTCCTAAAAAGAAGAAGAAAAGAAAGCTGACAGTCAAAGAGGCGAGGCAAGTATTGACCAATGATGAGGCCCAAAAACTTATCGATATGGATGAAGTGACCTCTGAAGCTGTTTATCGTGCGGAGCAATCCGGTATTATCTTCATTGATGAGATCGATAAAATTGCAAGTAAAAGCTCAGGAAGCTCATCTGCAGATGTTTCACGTGAGGGTGTTCAAAGAGATATCCTGCCAATCGTTGAAGGTTCCACAGTGGTTACAAAATACGGTTCAATCAAAACTGACCATATTTTGTTCATTGCAGCAGGTGCTTTTCATATGGCGAAGCCTTCGGATTTAATCCCTGAACTTCAAGGGAGATTTCCAATCAGGGTGGAGCTTACGAAGCTTTCAGTTGAGGATTTTGTAAAGATTCTTGTAGAACCGGATAATGCCCTTGTGAAACAGTATAAGGCATTATTGGAAACAGAAGGTATACAAATTGAATTTTCTGACGAAGCTATTCGTAGAATTGCAGAAATGGCATTCGATGTCAACCAAAATACAGATAATATCGGTGCAAGAAGACTCCATACCATCTTAGAGAAGCTTCTGGAAGATTTATCGTTTGAAGCCCCGGAAATCTCTATGGGCAAAGTGGATATCACACCGCAATATGTAGACGATAAACTTGGTGCAATCTCTAAAAATAAGGATTTAAGCCAATTTATTCTTTAAGGTTTGTACTTATAGCAGAAGGGTAAAGGTAAGTGATAAGATTTGTACCATATCACCCTTCCATTTCAAAATCACAGTAAAAAATTTAATAATAGATGAACTTATAGTGTCACTAGGAGGAAAAACAATGAATTTACTAGCGAAAACAAGAAAGATTAATGCAATGCTTCAAAAAGCAGCAGGGAAGCCTGTTAACTTTAAAGAAATGTCTGAAACACTATGTGAAGTAATTGAAGCAAATATCTTTGTAGTAAGCCGCCGCGGAAAGCTTTTAGGTTATTCCATCAATCAACAGATTGAAAATGAGCGCATGGTTAAAATGCTCGAGGATCGCCAATTCCCGGAAGAATACACAAAGAATCTTTTCAATGTCCAAGAAACTTCACCTAACCTAGATGTGGAAAGTGAATATACTGCATTCCCTGTTGAAAACAAACAATTATTCGAGAGTGGTCTTACAACGATCGTTCCTATCATTGGCGGAGGAGAAAGATTAGGTACACTTATCTTGGCCCGCCTGCAAGAGAAGTTCCTAGATGATGATTTGATTCTTGCAGAATACGGTGCAACAGTTGTCGGAATGGAAATTCTCCGTGAAAAAGCAGAAGAAATCGAAGAAGAAGCAAGAAGCAAAGCAGTTGTTCAAATGGCAATCAGCTCATTATCTTACAGTGAGCTTGAAGCGATCGAGCATATCTTTGAAGAATTGAATGGTAATGAGGGACTGTTAGTTGCATCAAAAATAGCTGATCGTGTAGGAATTACACGTTCTGTAATCGTAAATGCTTTGAGAAAGCTTGAGAGTGCTGGTGTAATTGAATCCCGTTCATTAGGAATGAAAGGTACCTATATTAAAGTCCTTAACGATAAGTTCCTATTCGAATTAGAAAAATTGAAATCCAACTAAATAAATGAAAAGAAAGCCATCCGGAGACGGATGGCTTTCTTTTTTGAATAAAATTTTCAATGTTTTGTTACATTTGTAAAGAATGTTATAAAAATAAAGGTGATTATAATAAAAATTCAAAATTTTCAAATGGTTCTATTGAACTAAAAAATGAGAGTGGTTTTTATTTAAAATAATAAAAACAGTTGAAATGTATAGATTTTTTAAACAGTTAATAGGACTAATTTACCTATTATTGGTCAACCAGTAAGATATTTTCTAGTTTTTATTTATGAAAAACAATGAATATGGTATTCTATCCATATAATGTCGAATAGTGTCAGTTACTGAATAGGGATAAAGTTTCGATGTAAGAAAATAGTCAAATGTACTCACGTATTTTCCTGTTTTGTACATAGACATTAACTTCTTTAATTATTACAATAGTTAGTATGATTTGCGATTTTTGTCAAATTTGATATGAATTTGTCATAAAAATGGACAGAGGTGTACAAAATGAAATTATTTTCCAACACAATCGGCAGCATTGAAAATGCACTTAATTATTCTTCTTTAAAGCAAAAAGTCATTTCTGAAAATATTGCCAATGTCGATACACCCAACTATAAAGCAAAAGATGTCAGTTTTAAAAAGATCCTGGAGGATGTTCAAGGATCAAGGCTTGAAGGATATCGAACAGATCCGAGGCACTTTTCTTTTTCAAGCGGATCCGTCAATCCAGCAGTCGTTACCCAGTCAAATGCGCAATATAATGAAAATGGAAACAGTGTCGATATTGACAAAGAGATGTCAGATTTAGCTACCAATCAAATTTATTTTGATTCATTGGTTTCTCAGTTAAATAGTAAATTCTCGATACTTCAATCAGTCATTAAAGGAGGCAGGTAGGTCATGTCTATGTTTCACAGTATGAATGTGACTTCCTCAGCACTTACTGCTCAAAGATTGAGGATGGATGTCATTTCTTCGAATATGGCAAATGTGGATTCTACAAGAGGGAAGTTTGTGAATGGTGAATGGCAGCCTTACCGCCGCAAAACCGTTGTATTGGAGCCGAAAGGTGATTCATTTAGCTCTTTTCTAAATGAAGCCAGAGGGAATAGCGGTGAAGCGGGAGAAGGCGTCAAGGTTTCAGCGATAAAAGAAGATCCTACACCTTTTAAGCTCGTTTATGATCCTAGTCATCCTGATGCAAACAAAGATGGGTATGTTCAAATGCCGAATGTTGATCCATTAAGGGAAATGGTAGATTTAATCAGTTCTACCCGTTCCTACGAAGCAAATGTCACTGTATTTAACGCATCAAAAGCGATGATGATGAAATCATTGGAAATTGGCAGATAAGGGAGGCGTTGAATGATGGCTATCAATAATATAAGTTCGATGACCAGTTCTATTTTGCGTCCGTCAGACGCGAAAATATCAGCAGGAAATTTACAAAACCCATATAAAGCACAAACTAAATTTGCAGATTATTTAAAAGAGTCTTTGAACGAAGTGAACGAATCCCAAAATATAGCGGATAAACTTACCGGCCAGCTTGCACAAGGGAAAGATATTGATTTGCATCAAGTAATGATTGCATCTCAAAAGGCGAGCATCACCATGCAGACGACAATCGAGATTCGCAATAAAGTAGTCGAAGCGTATCAAGAGATTATGAGAATGCAAGTATAACCGCGGTTATGAACTCGTATAAGAAATCTTTAGAATAACCGGGGGATAACAATGAATGAAACATTACAAAAATATTCAAAACAAATAAAGACTTTTTGGACTAGCCGTTCTAAGAAGCAAAAAACACTTTTCTTTGCTTCCCTTATTATGTTGATTCTTATTTTTGCGATTGTAGGATATTTCGCAACAAGGGTGACGATGGTGCCGCTATACAGCAATCTAACACCATCTGAAGCTGGGAGCATCAAAGAAAACCTGGACGGCAAAGGGATAAAAACGGAACTGGCAGATGGGGGAACAACTATAAAAGTTCCTTCTGAGGAAGTAGATAATTTAAAGATTCAGCTTGCTTCCGAGGGGCTGCCGAAATCAGGAAGCATTGACTACTCTTTCTTCAGTAAAAATGCCGGGTTCGGTATGACAGACAACGAATTCAATGTTATGAAACTGGACGCAATGCAAACAGAGCTTGCCGACTTAATTAAAGGCATTGATGGGGTAAATGATGCAAAGGTTATGATCACTCTTCCTGAAAAAGGAATCTTTGTATCTGATTCAAAAGAGGAAGCGTCTGCTTCGATTGTATTAAATACAGACATTGGTTTTCAAATGGATCAAAAGCAAATTATGTCACTTTATCATTTGGTTTCTAAAAGTGTCCCTAATCTACCTACTGATAATATCGTCATCATGAACCAATATTTTGAGTACTTCGAACTCGAAAATCAAAATAATTCTTCGTTAGGCTCAGACGTAGCACAGCAGTTGAACGTTAAGAAACAGATTGAGAGGGACATCCAAAGACAAGTCCAAAATATGCTCGGGACTTTGATGGGCTTTGATAAAGTCGTCGTCTCTGTTTCTACTGATATTGACTTTACCCAAGAAAATAGAGAAGAAAACCTTGTTTCTCCAGTTGACCAGGAAAATATGAAAGGCATTGAAATCAGCGCGAAAAGAATCACAGAGACATTCTCAGGAGATGGTTCAAATGCAGGGGGAGTCCCACAAGGACAGGATCCCGCTGATTCGCTTGGTTCTTCTTATGTTCAGACCAATAAAGGGAATGGAGATTACGAACGCAAGGAAGAAACAATCAATAATGAAGTCAATAAAGTCAGAAAAGAAATTGTAGAAAGCCCATATAAAGTTAGAGACCTTGGTATCCAAGTTATGGTAGAGCCGCCGAATCCGAAAGATCCGAATTCTCTTCCGCAAGATCGAATCAATGATATTAAGCAAATATTATCAACAATCGTCCGGACTACCATCAATAAAGATTCCGGCACCCAGCTTGCTGACAGTGATATACAAAATAAAGTAGTGGTCTCTGTTCAACCATTTAACGGAAAAGTGAAAATGGATCAAAATACGAAATCTATTCTTCCTTGGTGGACCTACGTGGTAGGCGGTATCCTTTTGGCTATAATCGTATTGCTATTTGTATTCTTATTCCGATCAAGAAAGAAAACTGTAGAGGAAGTTTCTCAGGAAGAATTAGAGACATATGAACCAGTGTTCGTTCCGGATGTTAACCAAGAGAAAGAAACAGAATCATCCGTAAAAAGAAAACAGCTTGAAAAAATGGCGAAAGATAAGCCAGAGGAGTTTGCAAAGCTATTGAGAACGTGGCTTGCAGAAGATTAGGAGGAGGACGTGATGAGAAAAGAAAAAGAACTGTCAGGGAAGCAAAAAGCAGCCGTCCTCCTGATATCCCTTGGACCAGATGTATCAGCTTCAGTTTATAAGCATTTGACAGAAGAAGAGATAGAAAGATTGACTTTGGAAATATCAAGTGTCAAAAAAGTAGATTCCCTTGAAAAAGAAGATATCCTTGAAGAATTTCACAGCATCGCTGTTGCACAGGATTATATCTCACAAGGGGGCATTGGTTATGCCAAAACCGTATTGGAGAAAGCCCTTGGCCAGGAACAGGCAACGGCAATCATTAATCGATTGACCTCTTCCCTGCAGGTGAGGCCGTTTGATTTTGCCAGAAAAGCAGACCCTGCCCAAATTCTTAATTTTATTCAAAATGAACATCCGCAAACTATCGCACTCATTCTTTCTTATCTAGAACCTCAAGCTGCAGGACTGATCTTGTCCGAATTGCCGCAGGAGGCACAGGCAGACATAGCAAAAAGAATTGCGTTGATGGATAGCACTTCACCGGAAGTAATCAATGAAATAGAAGCGATACTGGAAAGAAAGCTTTCAGCGACTGTCACTCAGGATTACACGCAAACGGGTGGGATTGAAGCTCTTGTGGAAGTGCTTACGGGTGTCGACCGTACCACAGAAAAAACAATTTTGGATTCTTTGGAAATCCAAGATCCGGAATTGGCCGAAGAAATCAAGAAGCGCATGTTCGTATTTGAAGATATTGTTACTCTTGATAATCGCTCCATTCAGCGAGTCATTCGGGACTGTGATAATGAAGACCTTCTTCTGTCACTTAAAGTATCGAGTGAAGAAGTCAAACAAATTGTGTTCCGCAACATGTCTACACGTATGGTGGAGACTTTTAAAGAGGAAATGGAATATATGGGCCCTGTTCGCTTGAGGGAAGTAGAAGAGGCCCAGTCAAGAATCGTATCTGTCATCCGCAGGCTAGAAGAAGTTGGAGAAATAATCATCGCTCGTGGTGGAGGAGACGATATCATTGTCTAGGATCATAAAATCCAGTTGGAAAAGTGGACAAGAAATTTCCCAAACAAAAGTAATCGGATTAAAGCAGATTGTTAGCGAGTATGCAGCTGAGTTCGAATCTAACCAGTTAATGGAAAAATCTGAGGGAAAAGAGAGAGAAGCGATCATCAATGCTGCTAAAGAAGAGGCTGAATCCATTCGACTGAATGCCGAAAAGGAATTGAAGGAATTGAGAGAGTCTTTCCAGCTTGAAAGAGACCAATTTGAGATGGAAAAAGCAGCATGGATTGAACAGGCAAAAAAAGAGGGATTTGAATCCGGATTTCAGGATGGAAGGATTCAAGCCATGCAGGAGTTTAGCGGGTATATCCAAAAGGCGAGAGAAGTAGTGGATCTTTCTAAGGTTGAATTTTCAAACTATCTTGAATCTGCAGAAAAAGTCATCCTTGAATTAGGAGTGAAAATCGCAGAGAAAATACTGAATAAAGAACTGACGGAGCATCCGGATACTTTTATTGGAGTCGTTAAGAAAGCATTGAAAGAAGTCAAGGAATTCAAAGAGGTTCAGATACACGTACATCCATTGAAGTATGATTTGCTGATGGGTCAGAAAGAGGACCTCGAGACTCTCTTTCCTTTTGATGTGAATTGCTATATCTACCCTGATGAAGATTTGCCTGAAAACAGCTGCTACATAGAATCTCAGAATGGAAGAGTCGATGCGGGCATTGACAGTCAATTAATTGAAATTAAGCGCCAGCTGCTGAATATTCTCGAAGGTGATGTAAATTGAAAGCCTCAGAACTGATCACAAGAATTCCATCACTCAATTCATTGAAACGATATGGCAGGGTCAAGCGTGTTGTCGGACTGATGATTGAATCGCAGGGACCTGATTGCTCTATTGGTGATGTATGTTGGATTCAGGTTGTTTCCAATCATAAAGAAAGAAAAATTCAAGCAGAAGTGGTTGGTTTCAAAGAGGAAAGTGTCATTTTGATGCCTTATTCAGATATCAATGACATCTCACCAGGATCCATAGTCGAAGCATCTGGCCGGCCTTTGGAAATTAAAATGGGCAATGAGCTGATTGGAAGTGTCATAGATTCACTAGGCCAACCGATGGATGGCAGTATATTGCCAAAAGGACTCGCATCGATTCCAACAGATCAATCCCCTCCCAACCCTTTAAAGAGGCCGCCGATTGATGAATCGTTAGAGGTTGGGGTAAGGCCGATCGATAGTCTGCTGACAGTTGGGAAAGGCCAGAGAATCGGAATATTTGCCGGGAGTGGTGTTGGAAAAAGCACATTGCTTGGAATGATCGCACGCAATACCAATGCAGACATCAATGTCATTGCATTGATAGGTGAGCGTGGGAGGGAAGTAAGGGAATTCATCGAGCGAGACCTGGGGCCTGAAGGATTGAAAAAATCCGTGGTCATATGTGCAACATCTGATCAGCCGGCGTTAATGAGAATCAAGGGTGCATTCACTGCGACCGCTGTGGCGGAATATTTCAGGGACAAGGGACTCAATGTTATGTTCATGATGGACTCGGTTACTAGGGTTGCGATGGCACAAAGGGAAGTAGGGCTCGCTGTAGGTGAACCACCTGCCACAAGGGGATACACACCTTCTGTATTTGCCATCCTCCCAAAATTGCTTGAACGGACAGGGACAAATGAATTTGGGTCCATTACTGCGTTTTACACTGTTCTGGTAGACGGTGATGATATGAATGAACCCATTGCAGATACAGTGCGTGGAATATTAGATGGCCATCTGGTCCTAGACAGGGATTTAGCAAATAAAGGACAGTTTCCAGCCATTAATATTTTGAAAAGTGTCAGCAGGCTGATGAATCATCTTGCAGGACAAGAGCATAAAGAGGCAGCTGAAAGAATTAGGGAGCTCCTAAGCATTTATCTTAACTCTGAGGATTTAATTAATATTGGAGCCTACAAAAAGGGTTCCTCAAAAGAGATTGACGAAGCCATTGACTATTACCCTAGGATCATATCATTCCTGAAACAAAAAACGGATGACTCTATTACAAAAGAGCAAGCGATTCAATCATTGATTAGACTGGCAAGAGAAGGTGACTGGACTTGAGCTATCAATTTAAGTTCTCTAAATTATTGACTGTAAAAGAACGGGAAAAAGATGAAGCCCAGACAGTCTATCAGGATTCTGTAAAAAAATTCAGGGAAGTCGCGGATCATTTGTATCAGCTTTTAAAAAAGAAGGAAGATTTGCAGACTTTTCAATCAGACCAGCTGGAAAGGGGATTATCTATCCAAGAGATCCGCCATAATCAGCAGTTCCTCACGAATATTGAGAAGACCATCTCTTATTATCAAGAGCTTGTTATTAATGCGAGGAATCGAATGAATTGGAATGAACAGCTCCTGCAGGATCGAAATGTAGAAGTGAAAAAATACGAAAAAATACGCGAAAGGGACCTTATCCAGTACAAGGAGTGGATGAATCACACTGAATCCAAACAATTGGATGAGATCTCCACGATGCAATTTTCCTTTCGCAATGGAACTAGGTGAAGAGGATGAGCAAAACTCTTGAAAAAGGATTAGAGGATAAACGGGAAAAAAACAACAAATTTCAATGGTTTGTAATGGTCATCTTCATCCCTGTACTATTTGCCATCACCATTGCGCTTATCGTTTTGACATTTGCCGGTGTGAATGTGTTCGAAAAAGGCAAGCAGATTGGTGAACACATTCCTTTCATCAGTGGCATGCTGAATAAGGATTCAAATACTGCGATAAAAGAATATGAGAGTAAAATGACAAGTCTAGAGGCAGTAATCAAGGATAAAGAAGGTCAAATTGATCAGCTTTCCAATAAAATTGAAGCCCAGGCGGATGAAAAGGACAAGCTTCTGCTGGAGCAGGAAAGGCTGCAGCAGGAAATTGGAGAACTGAAGCAGATTCAAGATGATAATAAAAAAGCGTTTAAAGAAATCGTCCATACATATGAAACGATGTCACCAAAAAGCGCTGCTCCAATCATTTTGAAAATGAAAGATGATGAAGCTGTTCACATCCTATCGCAAATAAGCAATGAATCTTTGGCACAGATATTGGAGCAAATGCCTCCTGCAAATGCAGCTAAGTATACGGAGAAGCTTTCAGCACTTCAAACAAATTGATACCTTACATTTTGAAAGGAGGTGAAAAAATGAACGTGGCTGGAACTATGCCATCGAGTGCTGCAGGAAAGAGCTCCCCATCTGTTAATAGGAAGTCCGAAATCCCTTCAGGGAATTTTAAAAATCTGCTTGGTGCGGTATATCAAAGTACTTTGGGAAAGGATGCATCCGCCACCAAGAGTGAAGACTATAATAAAGATGCGATGGACACGATGGATGCTTTAAAAGAGTTGCTGGAAATTTTGAACCAAAGCACAACTTTGCCATTGAATGTATCAAATGATCTGTCACACGCATCGGTTCAGGAAAATGAGGGAATCACCTTGCAAGGGATCGCAAAAATACTTGGTATAACAAAAGATAAGCTGATAAATGTTTTAAAGAGCATTTCAGACAAATTAAAAGAATTAACACCAGGCAATTCAACTCCGGTTGATAAGGGGAAAAAGCAAGATCCGATGGACATGCTCATGAATTTAATTTCCCAATTATCTCAGTTATCCAAAGAAGCATTTAAACAGCTTCCAAAAGATGATATCGTAATGATCCTTAAGGCAGGGAAATCATTGGAAGCCCAACTAATGGCAACAGATTTAGATTCACAGGGAATCAAAAAAGCCATCAACCTGAAAGACAGTTTAAAACAGATTAAAGACACAATTAACGGTTTGCAAAGTGATATGCCGAAATTGAAACAAAAAGAGATAATAACTACTGCATTTTCACGAGTTTTAGCAGTGAGCCAGACAAAGGGTGAAAAACCGCAGTCAACACAAAGTTCAATTTCGGAAGGGACCCACACCGAAACAGCTGAAGCTAATCCTGTTCAGTTGAATATGACAATACAAGAGCAATTCGCTATCTTTACAAACAAGGATGCTAAAGCGCCTAATTTTGAATCCTTTGTGAAGCAATTCAGCGACATTCTAGCTAAATCACAGGTAAGTCCATTACCAAATGGCAATAAATTGCTTATAAAACTTTACCCTGAACAATTGGGGTCATTGAGGATTGAATTACTGCAGAAAGATGGAGTCATCACAGCAAAGCTTTTAGCTTCAACCAATGCAGCTAAAGATCTTCTTGAAGGCAGCCTTTCCAGTTTAAAAAATGCCTTCAGCCAACAGCATATTCAAGTGGATAAAATCGATATCTATACGAATTCTACCGAACAGCAGAAATTCGATAAACAACAGAATCCACAGCAGCATCAGCAGCACAGGCGAGAAGATCAATCAGGAACTGATCAGCAAAAGCCGGAGAGTGGATTGGAATTTGCTGAAGAATTACAGGAATTGCTTTTCAACACTAATATATAGGTGGGCAAAATGACAAACTCAATCAATTCGAATTTATTTCTGACAAACAATCAAAACGATCCCAGAAAGAATTCCAGCGGTGTTTTAGGGAAAGACGACTTCTTAAAGATCCTTATGACACAGCTGCAAAATCAAGATCCGATGAACCCGATGCAGGATAAAGATTTCATTGCACAAATGGCAACTTTTTCCAGTCTTGAACAAATGACCAATATGAATAAGTCCATCGAACAGTTTGTAAAGACAGAACAACAAAACCAATTGATCTCCTTTAATCAGTTCGTAGGAAGGGAAGTTCATTGGCACAAGGTTTCACAGCCAGAAGATCAAACTCAAGAACCGGTTGTTACAGAGGGAACAGGATTGGTTAAGTCCATTCAATTTAAAGAAGATACGGTGGATATCATTTTGAGCGATGGAACCATTCTAAGTCCTGCTAATATTTCAGAGGTCGTGGATCCTTCTGAAAAAGAAAACCCTTTGATTCAGGCAAGCTATTTAATCGGGAAAAAAGTAAGTTGGATGGATGGAGACAATCAGGTTTCAACCATCGTCAAAGCCGTTTCTCTTAAAGATGGTAAATTGATGATCACCGATCAGGACGGTAAGCTAATCGAAGCAAAGAATATTACCAGTATTGAATAATGAAGGAGTGGTTGTATGGACCGGAAGTTCATTCAGGGTCTTCCATCACAGCCCATTACGTCAACTGTAAACAGACTGCCTAAACAGCAGATGCCTTCAAATGGGATGTTTAAACAGCAGCTTCAAACCATGATCGATTCACATAAGAACGAATTGACCATCAGCAAGCATGCTGGACAAAGGCTGCAGATGAGAGGCATCGAAATCCCAACGAATCAATGGAGAGAAATCAACCAAAAGGTTCAGGAGGCAAAGCAAAAAGGCGTCACGGATTCACTTGTGATCCTGCCGAATGCAGCACTGATTGTCAGTGCAAAAAATAAAACAGTTATTACAGCCATGACTAGACAGGAAGCACAATCGCAGATTTTCACTAATATCAATGGAACTATATTAATAGATAAATAGGCCGGACCTTCAAAAGGAAGCCTATAGCTGCGGAATGATAGAAGCAGCTGAATACGAAAGGGGAAACGAATAATGCTTCGTTCAATGTATTCTGGAATCAGTGGATTAAAAAACTTCCAAACAAAACTTGACGTAATTGGGAATAACATTGCCAACGTGAATACGTATGGCTTCAAAAAAGGACGCGTTACATTCAAAGACACGATGAACCAGACAATCTCAGGGGCAAGCGCAGCCCAAAATAACCGCGGGGGAATCAACCCTATGCAGGTAGGTCTGGGAGGAACATTGGCTTCAGTAGACACAATCACTACACAAGCCAGTCTCCAGACAACAGGACGGCCACTTGATTTAGCCATCAATGGCGACGGCTACTTTGTCGTGAAACAAGGAAACGCACAATTTTACACACGTGCAGGGAATCTCTATTTGGATGACAATGGAACCCTAGTAAATGGGGATGGTTTGAAAGTACAGCAATATAGCAATGGAGTGTTGAAAGACATCACTGTAAACGTAAATGCTGCATTGCCGGCAGTATCAACCAAGAATATTGATCTTGAAGGAAGTCTTCCAGACCTTAGTTTCCCATTCACTTCAGGAACTGCAGGAGCAGTACAGCAGATAAAGATAGTAGATACAAAAGGAAAAGAGCATACATTAGATGTTAAATTTGAGCCCAATGGATCTACTTGGAAAGCAACTTTTACAAGTAACGAAGGCACAGCACCTAAGTCTCAAGATATTACAATCAATTATAATTCTAGTACAAATAAATACAGCACTTCTGGAACTCTTGACCTTAATACCTCACTAGGGTTGTCTGATGCAAATGATAATATCAGTTTCAATTTGACCAATTTAGTAAAAGGAAACAACGAATCAATTGCAGCAATGGCGAACCCTAACGGCAACCTCGAAGGTTCCTTGGAAAGCTTCAATATCGGTGCCGGTGGCGAAATAAATGGGGTCTACTCTAACGGACTTGTCAAAACATTAGGAGTCCTTGCCTTGGCAAAATTCAGCAATCCTTCAGGGCTTTCTAAAACAGGAAACAATACGTTCCAGGAGTCCATCAACTCAGGTACAGCGAATATCAATATTCCAGGTGAAGGAAGAGGAAACATTGCATCGGGGTCGCTGGAAATGTCAAACGTAGATTTATCTGAAGAGTTCACTGAGATGATTGTTGCGCAGCGCGGATTCCAGGCAAATACACGCATTATTACGACTTCCGATGAAATCCTTCAGGAATTAGTCAATCTTAAACGATAATGGCAAGGGGGGAAACAGGGCTGGATGACGTCCAGTCCTGATACATAAATTGATTAACGTATCCAGGCTCAATGGAAAAACATTTGTTTTGAATGCACTTTACATAGAAACAGTCGAAGCCTTTCCTGACACAACAATCACGCTGACTAATGGCAAAAAATATGTCGTCACAGAATCAGTGGAACAGGTGAGAATGTTCATCCTGCAGTTTTATCAATCGATTAATCTCCTTGGAAAATATGATTTGGAGGGAATGAATGATGAAGAATAGATTACTCACCATTATGCTGGTTCTATTGATTTCCATCACGCTGGTTGGAGCCGTTGCTGTAGTGGTCATTTGGAAGGTTTCAGCCAATGATCCCAACCAAGAGCCTACCATTGACGATATTATTGAAATGTCAGTGGATATACCAGAAGTTACAACCAATCTAAAAGATGATAAGTATGTGAAAATCTCTCTGAAAATGCAGACTGACAGCAAGAAAGCCAAGGAAGAACTTCAAAAGAGGGATTTCCAAATCAAAAACATTCTGATTGAGGAACTTTCGGAAATGCAATCAAAAGATCTGGATGGAAAAACAGGGAAAGTAAAGCTTCAGGAAATGATAAGAAATCGAACCAACTCATTGATGCAGGAAGGCAAAATACAAAAAGTGTACATCACCTCCTATATCATTCAATAATTTTTTCAGCATGATACCACTGACACATTAAGGAGGTGAACAGAATGGCAGGAGATGTCCTCTCCCAGAACGAAATTGATGCTCTGTTATCTGCGCTTTCCACTGGAGAAATGGATGCGGATGAACTGAAAAAAGAAGAGGAAGAAAGAAAAGTAAGAGTCTATGATTTTAAAAGGGCTCTGCGTTTTTCGAAAGATCAGATTCGAAGCTTAACTCGTATCCATGAAAATTTCGCTAGATTATTAACCACGATGTTTTCAGCCCAGTTAAGAAATTTCGTGCAGATCACCGTTGCATCGACAGACCAGATTCCATATGAAGAATTTATCCGGTCGATTCCGAAAATGACCATTTTAAATGTTTTTGATGTTCCTCCACTCGATGGACACATATTAATGGAAGTGAATCCAAACATAGCCTATGCGATGATCGACCGTGTCATGGGCGGTGCTGGAGGAAGCGTCAATAAAGTAGAAAACCTTACTGAGATTGAAACAAAAATCATGACCAACCTATTCGAAAAAGCATTTGAAAATTACCAGGAAGCTTGGGGAAATGTCACCCAAATTGATCCGATTCTTTCTGAATTTGAAGTGAATCCTCAATTTTTGCAAATGGTTTCCCCGAATGAAACGGTAGTCGTTATTTCCATGAACACCACAATAGGCGACACCAGTGGAATGATTAATATCTGTATTCCGCACGTTGTTCTTGAACCCATCATTCCAAAGCTTTCTGTTCATTATTGGATGCAGAATCAAAAGAAAGAAAGAAAGCCTGGGGAAGTTGAGAGGATTGAAAATCGCCTGAAAGATGCAATTGTACCTGTTGTGGCGGAACTCGGAGATGCAGGCATCACAGTAGAGGATTTTTTAATGCTTGGTGTTGGAGATATTATTGAGCTTCAGCAAAAAATCGATGAACCTCTGACGATCAAAATAGGAACAAGCCCTAAATTCACTGCCCAGCCTGGCAAAATGAATAAAAAACTGGCTGTACAGATATTAGACACCTTGAAGGGGGGAGAAGAAGATGATGAGTGATGACATGCTTTCACAAGATGAAATTGATGCGCTTCTTCGGGGGACAGCAGATACAGAAGAAGAAGTACCTGAAGAAAAACCATTAAACGACGAAGACTATCTTACTTCCATGGAGAAAGATGCTTTAGGCGAAATTGGAAATATCTCATTTGGCAGTTCAGCAACTGCCTTATCAACATTATTGAATCAAAAGGTTGAAATCACTACACCTACCGTTTCAGTCATCGAGAAAAGCAGGCTGGCGGAAGAGTTCCCGCATCCATATGTTGCTATTGAAGTGGAATATACTGAAGGTTTTTCTGGTACAAATCTTCTTGTCATTAAACAGTCGGATGCTGCTATTATTGCTGACTTAATGCTCGGTGGAGATGGGACAAGTCCTGATGAGTTAATGGGGGATATTCAACTAAGCGCAGTGCAGGAAGCCATGAATCAAATGATGGGTTCAGCTGCTACTTCCATGTCCACTGTCTTCAGCAAGAAAGTGGATATTTCTCCTCCGACAATCGATTTATTAAATATCGAGAGCGGCCAGGGGACAGATACTCTGCCTGAACAAGCATTGCTCACAAAGATTTCGTTCCGTTTAAAAATTGGCAGTTTAATAGATTCCAGTATCATGCAGCTCCTGCCGCTGGAGTTTGCCAAAAGCCTTGTAGATGAATTGATGAATCCTGCACCGTCTGCTCCAGAACCTGCTGTGGAAATGCATATGAGTCAGCCTTCAAGCGAGCCTGTTCAGCAGACATCCAATCAGTCTTATCAAGAGCCTCCTTATCAAGCTCCATCTCAACATGGGAATATGCAAGCGCCGCCTGCCGGCTATCAAAATTATCAAGAATATAACCAGCCAAGCGGCCAGCCGCAGCACTTTGGAGGATACGCTTCAGGAGCGCAGGCGATGCCGAATGTACAGCCAGCGATGTTTTCTAATTTTGAACAAGCGCCATTCAGTACCCAGGAACCTAAGAACCTTAACATGCTGATGGATATCCCTCTTCAGGTGACTGTTGAATTGGGAAGAACTAACCGTTCTGTCAAAGACATTTTGGAATTGACTTCCGGTTCGATCATCGAGCTTGATAAGCTGGCCGGTGAACCTGTAGATATTCTTGTCAACAGCAGACTCATTGCTAAAGGGGAAGTCGTTGTAATTGATGAAAACTTCGGTGTGAGAATTACAGATATTGTAAGCCAGAGAGATCGTATACAAAAATTAAAATAGAGAGTCTATGGAGGTAGTTTTTGATGGGTAACCGTATATTAATCGTTGATGATGCAGCATTTATGAGAATGATGGTAAAGGATATTTTGACTAAGAATGGCTTTGAAGTAGTAGCTGAAGCAGCTGATGGTTCACAGGCAGTTGAAAAATACAAAGAGCTAAAACCTGATTTAGTCACTATGGATATTACTATGCCTGAAATGGATGGAATCACTGCTTTGAAGGAAATCAAAAAAATCGACGGAAATGCAAAAATTATCATGTGTTCAGCCATGGGCCAGCAGGCGATGGTTATTGACGCGATCCAGGCAGGGGCAAAGGATTTTATTGTAAAGCCTTTCCAAGCAGACAGAGTCATCGAGGCAATTCAAAAAACATTGGCATAAATAAAAAGGAATGCAGACAAATGTCCTGAATGAGATTTAAATTAAATCCATTTGGCTTTGTCTGCAGACCGAAAGAGTCAGAATTAAAGAAGGTGTCGCACCATTGGCGAAAATAGCAAAGATCGCAATTGTTCTATTCATATTTCTATTTTCCGCTCAAGCAGGTGAGCAATATGCATTTGCGGAAATTTCACATCAAACAGTAAAAGATTGTATTGGAAAAGATTGCGGAAGCAGCTCAGGAAAAGATGAGAAAAGCATGACCAAAAAAGAAGAACCGGCTTCTGAATCTTCTTCACCGATGATTACCATCTGGGATTTCATTAAAATGATTTTCGCATTATTGTTTGTCATTGCACTTTTATATGGATTATTGAAGTTTATCAATAAGCGAAGCAAGAATTTTCAGCAATCCAAGATGGTAGAGAACCTTGGGGGAACTTCTCTCGGAGGGAATCGTTCGGTTCAATTGGTGAAAGTGAATGGCCGGATTTTAATCCTTGGTGTGGGTGAGAATATCCAGTTATTAAAGGATATTGATTCAAAAAAAGAATTTGAAGAAATGATGGCGCATTTCAATGAAAGAAGCGAAGGCAGAACACAGCCGGTAGATTTCGTTACAAAATGGATTACTACTTTCACAAAAAAGAACGAATCAGAGAGTCAGCCGAATTCTTCATTTCAGCTCATGCTGAAAGAGCAAATGATGGAGTTAAGGAAAGGGCGAAAGAAAGTTCTGGATGAAATGGATAAAAAGGAGCAGGAATAAATGAATGATTTCATGCAATATTTCAATAGCAGCGCACCTGATGATGTTTCAACTGCTGTCAAGCTACTATTAGTATTGACTGTTCTTTCTTTGGCTCCGAGCATTTTGATTTTGATGACTTGTTTTACAAGGATCATCATCGTTTTATCCTTTGTCAGGACGTCCCTTGCCACTCAGCAGATGCCGCCGAATCAGGTGCTTGTAGGGCTTGCCTTATTCCTGACTTTTTTTATTATGGCTCCGACCTTCAGCCAGGTTAATGAGCAGGCATTGACACCTTTGTTTGATGGGAAAATCAATCTGGAAGAAGCGTACGATAAAGCCTCTGTGCCATTTAAAGAGTTCATGAGCGAACATACAAGGCAAAAGGATCTTCAGTTGTTTCTTGACTATTCACATGCCAAACAGCCGAAAACCATTCAGGATATACCATTGACAACATTGGTTCCTGCATATGCCATCAGTGAAATCAAAACGGCGTTCCAAATAGGTTTCATGATTTTTATCCCATTTTTAGTGATCGATATGGTTGTGGCAAGCGTCCTCATGTCGATGGGGATGATGATGCTTCCTCCGGTCATGATTTCATTGCCGTTTAAAATCCTTTTGTTTGTTTTAGTCGACGGCTGGTACTTAGTCGTTAAATCGCTGTTAGAGAGTTTTTGAGAAATGGGTGAATCATCATGAATGAAGAAATGGTCATTTCCATTGCAGAAAGAGGGATCTATACTACCCTGATCGTTACAGGTCCACTCCTTCTATTGGCATTGGCAGTCGGTCTGATTGTCAGTATATTTCAGGCCACCACACAAATTCAGGAACAGACATTGGCGTTTATTCCAAAGATCGTTGCGGTACTCATAGGAGTCGTTTTTTTTGGCCCTTGGATGCTAAGCCATCTTTTATCCTATGCAACAGAAATATTCACTAATTTAAATAGATTCGTAGGATAGCAGAATGGATCAATTGCTTCCTAAGATATCCGTTTTTTTACTAGTATTCGTCAGGGTCTCGACTTTTTTTGTGACAATGCCGCTGTTTTCCTATAGGACCATACCTGCTCAGCATCGAATTGGACTAGCTTTCTTTCTTGCCTGGATCATGTACTATACCGTCGATGCACCGGCACTTGAAATCAATGGGCTTTATATACTGCTTATCATGAAGGAAGCATTGGTCGGCTTGCTTATCGGGTTTGCTGCCTACATGATGATGGCTGCTATTCAGATTGCCGGGGGATTCATCGATTTTCAGATGGGCTTCGCAATCGCAAATGTCATTGATCCACAGACAGGGGCGCAAAGTCCACTGATGGGACAATATCTATATACGTTTTCACTATTGCTGCTGCTGACGCTTGATGGCCATCATCTGATTCTCGACGGAATTTATTACAGCTACCAATTCATACCGATTGATCAGCCTTGGCTTAATTTTGGGAGCAGTCATTTGGTCGAATATATGATCCGTGCTTTTGGTTCAATGTTTGTCATTGCCTTTCAAATGTCCATTCCGATCGTTGCCTGTTTGTTCCTTGTAGATACAGCCTTAGGCATCGTGGCCAGGACTGTCCCGCAGCTGAATATTTTTGTGGTCGGTTTTCCGATTAAAATCGGGGTCAGCTTCATCGTCCTGATCATAGTCTTCGGAGTCATGATGACCGTTGTTGAAGGCCTGTTCGGAACGATGTTGAATACCATGAGAAACGTAATGGAACTGGTGGGTGGTTCAAAATGAAGCAATTGATGCTCGACCTTCAATTCTTTTCAGGTGAAAAGACTGAAAAGGCTACACCGAAGAAAAGGGAAGATGCAAAGAAAAAAGGACAAACGGCAAAGAGTCAAGATGTCAGTACATCGGTCATCATGCTTGCTGTATTTTCATTTCTGCTGTTTGGTTCATCCTACATTGCGAAGAACGTGTATCATCTGTTTACCCATTCCTTTCAAACATATATGCTGATGGATTTAACGGAAAGCAATATTAAAGTTGTCATGCTTGAAGTCCTAAAAGAAACAGCGTTCTTGCTGGGGCCGGTGATGCTTGTTGCATTATTGGCGGGCGTTGCAGCCAATTATGCCCAAGTTGGAATCATGTTCACTTCAGAACCGCTCATGCCGAAATTGGAAAAACTTGATCCGATTAAAGGATTCAAGAGGATCTTTTCAATAAGGGCAATCGTTGAACTTTTTAAATCCATCCTAAAGATATCATTTGTAGGAGCAGTGACTTTTTTTGTTTTATGGTCAAAGATCGATGTCGTGCTTGGTTTATCTTTTAAATCAACAGGAGACATCGCAAAAACAATGGGTTCATTAGCGATCCAGATGGGGATTGCAGCTTCCATTGCACTGCTTTTTTTATCAATATTGGATTATCTCTATCAAAAATATGATTTTGAAAAAAGCATAAGGATGTCGAAACAGGATATCAAGGACGAGCATAAAAACTCCGAGGGCGACCCCCTCATCAAATCAAAAATCAAACAACGGCAGCGTGAAATGGCGATGAGAAGAATGATGCAGGAAGTTCCGCAGGCAGATGTCGTCATCACAAACCCAACGCACTATGCCATTGCATTGAAATATGATGAATCAAAAATGGATGCACCGTATGTTATTGCAAAAGGCGTTGATTTCATGGCACAGAAAATAAAATTGATCGCGAAAGAAAATGAAGTGATCACTGTTGAAAATCGTCCACTTGCAAGAGCTCTATACGACCAGGCTGAAATCGGCCAGGCAGTACCGGAGGATTTCTTTAAAGCTGTTGCAGAAATATTAGCCTATGTATATAGAATCAAAAATAAAATCTAGCAACCTAGTTGTTCTTAAGTAAGGAGAGAAAATAAATGTCAGCAAGAGATATTTCCGTATTGCTCAGTGTCATCCTGATTGTTGCCATGTTAATTATCCCGCTGCCAACGTGGATGTTGAGCGTTTTAATCATTATCAATATTTCTCTCGCATTACTTGTGCTGCTTACTTCCATGAATATGCAGGAGCCATTGCAGTTCTCCATTTTTCCATCATTGCTGCTCCTTCTTACCCTTTTTCGATTAGGGCTGAATGTTTCGACAACGAGGTCTATTCTAAGTAAAGGTGAAGCAGGCGGCGTTGTCGAAACATTTGGAACGTTTGTGGTCGGAGGGAATGTACTAGTCGGACTAGTTGTATTCCTAATCTTGATCATCATTCAATTTGTGGTCATAACAAAAGGGGCGGAGCGTGTCTCTGAGGTTGCTGCACGCTTTACCCTTGATGCAATGCCAGGAAAGCAGATGAGCATTGATGCAGATTTGAATGCAGGGATGATTTCAGAGCACGATGCAAGACAGCGCAGGGAAAAAGTCGGAAGAGAAGCTGACTTTTATGGGGCAATGGATGGTGCCAGCAAATTTGTTAAAGGTGACGCCATTGCTGGAATCATCATTGTTATCATAAACCTCATATTCGGGATCATCATCGGAATGACCCAGCAAGGACTGGGGATTGCAGATGCAGCCACCCATTATTCATTAATGACTGTAGGGGATGGGATTGTTTCTCAAGTCCCTGCACTGCTGATTTCCACGGCTACTGGAATCGTGGTCACAAGAGCGGCTTCAGACGGGAACTTAGGATCTGATATCGTTTCACAGCTCATGGCCTATCCGAAGATGCTTTATATTGCCGCAGGAACAATCTTTTTACTTGGAATCGCAACGCCGATCAATGATATTTTGACCATACCGGTTGCAGCGGGTTTAGCCATCGGTGGATTGATGCTCTCAAGAGTACCAAAAATTGATCCGTCAGAAGAACTGATCAATGAGGAAGAAATTGAAAAGGATGAGATGAAAAGTCCTGAAAGTGTCGTGAGTCTATTGAATGTCGATCCGATTGAATTTGAGTTTGGCTATGGTTTGATTCCATTGGCAGATGCAAATCAAGGCGGAGATCTACTGGATCGAATCGTAATGATCAGAAGGCAGCTGGCGCTTGAATTAGGACTTGTAATCCCTGTGGTGCGAATCAGGGACAATATCCAACTCCAGCCAAATGAATATCGTTTAAAGATCAAAGGGAACGAACTGGCGAGAGGAGAGCTCCTTTTGGATCATTATCTAGCAATGAGCCCTGGTGGGGATGATGATGCAATTGAAGGAATCGATACTTTTGAACCATCTTTTGGACTCCCTGCAAAATGGATTACAGAAGAAACGAAGGAACAGGCAGAGATATTCGGCTACACAGTTGTTGATCCTCCTTCAGTTGTATCCACGCATATAACGGAAACAATCCGCTCACACGCTCATGACCTGCTCGGAAGACAGGAGACAAAGCAGCTGATTGATCACCTCAAGGAAAGCTATCCGATCCTTGTGGAAGAAGTGACGCCATCTCCGTTATCCATTGGAGAAGTCCAAAAGGTATTGGCGAAATTACTTAAAGAAAATGTATCGATTCGTAATCTGCCAGTCATTTTTGAGACGCTGGCTGATTACGGAAGAATGAGTTCGGACACTGATCTATTAACGGAATATGTGAGGCAGTCCCTCGCAAGGCAAATTACTTCACAATATGCTGATCAGGGATCCCAATTGAAAGTGATTACATTATCAGGAAGAATCGAGAAAATGATTGCAGAAGGGGTCCAGCAGACGGAGCATGGGAATTATTTATCCCTAGATCCCAACGACTCCCAAAGGATCCTTGAATCCATTGCGAATCAAATTGAACAGCTTTCGCTTATGGAACAGTCCGCCATCATTCTTTGTTCTCCGGCTGTGAGGATGTATGTTCGACAAATGACTGAAAGATATTTTCCTCAAGTTCCAATTCTATCCTATAATGAATTAGAAGCGAATGTGGAAGTACAGAGTGTAGGGGTGGTGAATGTTGAGTGAAAGTAAAAAAATATATTGCTCCTTCCATGAATGAAGCCATGAACAAAGTTCGTTTGGATTTAGGCGACGAAGCGGTTATTTTAAATTCAAAGCTTGTTTATAGCGGTGGATTCCTGGGGCTCTTCAAAAAAAAGAATATTGAAGTCATCGCTGCCGTCGATCCTAATACAGCAACGACTCCGATCGAAGCCAAAGGGAGATTAGAGAAGGTTGAACGTCGACCGAAGAAAGCAGACCAGGCAATCCAGCCGACTCCTGAAAAGACAAGTATCATGGAAAAGGAAATGGAAGAATTAAAGAATATGATCTTAAAGCTCTCCAGTCAAAGCATGCCTGAAATAAATCAATACCCGGAAGATATTAGAATCATCCTGAGCCAATTATATACACAGGAAATAGAAGGGGAAATTGTTTCTAAATTAGGGGATTCCCTGCTTCACAACTGGCGGGAGACAAAGGATGCGGTCACAAGGGAACGGATAATTGAATGGACAAAAGTGAAATTGATGGAAGAGATCTCATCTGTTGAGTTTGGAGGGATCAGCTATACGAAAAAATTCATTAATGTCATTGGCCCGACAGGTGTAGGAAAAACAACCACTCTTGCCAAAATAGCCGCAAACGCTGTTTTGAACAATAAAAAAAAGATTGCGTTCATCACGACAGATACGTACCGGATAGCGGCAATCGAACAACTAAAAACGTATGGAAATTTACTGAACGTCCCTGTTGAAGTTGTATATAAGCTTGCTGATTTTAAACAGGCAGTTGAAAAATTCAAGGATTATGATCTCATTTTTATTGATACTGCAGGCAGAAATTATCAAGATGAAAAATATGTGAAAGAACTGCGCGAGGTAATTGACTTTGATTCAGAGATGGAAACGTTCCTAGTCTTGACGATGACGGCTAAACAACGGGACTTGGAAAATATGATCAATCAATTCAAGACGATTCCAATAGACAAATTCATTTTCACGAAGCTTGACGAAACCTCCTCATATGGAATGATGATTAATTTGATTAAAAAATATGAAATCGGAGGGGCCTATTTAACAATGGGGCAAGATGTCCCGGATGATATCGTTGAGGCAGATCCAATTAGGATTATTGATTATGTGATAGAAGGTAATCGGCCATGAACGATCAAGCTGCAAGATTAAGAGAGAGAATGATGAAGACAGAAGAGACAGGGAAGTCTGCCAAAACCATTGCCATCGTGAGCGGCAAGGGCGGTGTTGGGAAATCGAACATTTCTGTCAATTTCGGATTGAAGCTGGCCAAGCAGGGGCATAAAGTCCTCCTGGTGGATATGGATATAGGAATGGGAAACATCCATCTGCTCCTTGGAACTTCTTCAGAACGAAGCATTGTTGATTATATGCTGTCTGACGACATTGATATTGAGGATGTAAAAGTCAGAGCTGCCGATAATTTCACGTGTATTTCTGGAGGAAATGGATTGTCCAGCTTTTTTGAAATGGATCAGAATGCATTAAGTAAATTATTGAAGGCCATGGAACTCCTTCAGAAGGAATATAACTACATTCTTTTTGATATGGGGGCAGGAGCAACAAATATGTCCCTCCAGTTCCTTCTATCAGTTGATGACATCATTGTTGTGACTACCCCGGAGCCGACTTCGGTTACGGATGCATACTCCATGATCAAATTCATGACTCAGAAAGATTCCGGGCTTCATTTTTCGATCATCTGCAATCGTGTGGAAACAGAATCAGAAGGACGGGAGACTATTAAGAGATTGAGGCTGGCTGCTGAAAAGTTCCTTAAAGTGGATGTACGTCCTTTGGGCATGCTGCCTGAAGATTCACTTGTCAAAAAAAGCGTTCTTAATCAGAGGCCATTTACAGTTGAGTTTCCTCTTTCTAAAGCTGCTCAATCTTTTAATGTGATTGTTCAGAATTATTTGTCCGGGGAAGGTGCCGGGCAAAACACAATGCAAAAAGCTGGCTTTCTATCAAAACTAAAACATCTATTGTTTGAAAGGCAGGGAAATCTATGAATCAAACGATCAGTGTTCTTGTAGTAGATGATTCGGCCTTTATGCGGAAATTAATCATAAATTTTTTAGATGAAGACCCTGCCATTACCGTTGCAGGTTTTGCCCGCAACGGTGAGGATGCTCTTCAAAAAGCCAAAAAGCTTCGTCCGGACGTTATTACTCTTGATGTCGAAATGCCGATTTTAAATGGCCTTGATGCATTGAAGCGTATCATGGATGAGATCCCTACACCTGTTGTCATGCTTTCAAGCCTGACGGAACATGGGACAAATCAGACCATGGAGGCTATGGAAAACGGTGCAGTGGATTTTGTTGCAAAGCCCTCCGGGACGATTTCGCTTGATTTGCACAAAATTAAGGATGAGCTGCTTCAAAAGGTGCATTCAGCGAGCAGGGTTCCTGTTTCCAAACTGAAATATAAACCTGTTGAAAAAAGGAAAATAGAAATTCAAGCAGAGATGCCTGCTTCAGCGCATCGGATTATACACAAAAAGGCATCCAATATACAGCAGGCAAAATGGAACCTTAATAGTCCAAAATTAATCTGCATCGGTACATCCACCGGGGGACCAAGGGCGCTCCAGGAAGTATTGTCCCACTTCCCGGCAGATATTAAGGCGCCGATATTGGTTGTCCAGCATATGCCGGCGGGATTTACTAAATCATTGGCGGCAAGACTGAATCAACTCTGTGATATTTCTGTCAAAGAAGCTGAAGATGGAGAGATCATCAAACAGGGTGTTGCGTATATTGCCCCGGGTGGATTCCATTTAAACGCAAGAAGGGTCGGTACAAGCCTTGCCGTCCATTTAAGCGAAGAACCGCCTCGCAGCGGACATCGCCCTTCTGTAGATGTAATGCTCGAATCAGTCAGTGAAATTCCCGATTACGACAAAATTTGTGTCATTATGACAGGAATGGGTTCTGATGGAGCGAAAGGTTTGGTAAAATTAAAAGAAAATGGTAATTCCAGAGCGATTGCAGAGTCCCAAAATACTTGCATCGTATTTGGAATGCCAAAAGCCGCAATCGGAACCAACTTGGTTGATGATGTAGAAGATCTCGGCCAGATTGCTTATTCGGTTATGAAGTATATGCCATAGAGGGGTGTGGGGAAAGATGGAAATGAATCAATATTTAGAAGTGTTTATAGAAGAAAGCAGGGAGCATCTGCAGTCCTGCAATGAAAATATTTTAGCACTGGAAAAAAATCCTGATGATCTTTCAATTGTGAATGAGATTTTCCGCTCTGCTCATACATTAAAAGGGATGTCTGCAACAATGGGCTATGAAGATATCGCTCATTTGACGCATGTGATGGAAAACGTCCTGGATGCGATTCGCAATGAAAAAATCAAAGTGACACCTGAATTGTTTGATGTTGTTTTTCTCTCCATTGATGCCCTTGAATCCATGGTTGAATCCATTGCTGCAGGCGGGGATGGAAAAAGAGATATACAGGAGATAGCTCTGAAACTCCAAATGATTGAAGATGGAAAAACAATCAGCCAATCTCAGGCAAGTGCCGAAGCTGCGGCTGCTGTGGCTGAACCATATGAAGTAAATAGACCGAAAACTCAATACGATCAGTTTGAACAGACAGTCATTAAGCAGTCAAAAGATCAAGGGTTTGAGTGCTTTGAAATAACCGTTTCTTTAAGACCTGACTGCCTCTTAAAAGCTGCAAGGGTATTCATGGTATTCGAAGTCCTTGAGAAATGCGGAGAAGTCATTAAATCGAATCCTTCAGTGGAGAAATTGGAAGAAGAACAATTTGACCAGTATTTCACAGTAACTCTGATAACGAAAGAGAATGTATCTGACCTACATAGCAAGATAATGAAAGTCTCAGAAGTGGATGAAGTAGAAATTTCTGCTTTTACATTTGATGAGCCTTTAGAGGAAGTAAAAGAAGAAGAGAAAAAGCCTGAAACAAAACCAGGATTAACGGAGAAAAAACAGACTCCTGTAGAATCGACTCAACAGACTTCTGCGAAACAGGCAGCAGGGAATAAAACAATCCGTGTCAGCATTGATCGCTTAGACAGTCTGATGAACCTCTTTGAAGAACTTGTTATTGACAGAGGGAGACTCGAACAGATTTCCCGAGAGTTGGACAATACTGAATTACATGAAACAGTTGAGAGAATGTCCCGTATTTCAGGAGACTTGCAAAATATTATTTTGAATATGAGGATGGTACCGGTTGAAACGGTATTCAATCGATTCCCTAGAATGGTAAGGCAATTAGCGAGGGACCTAAATAAAGTAATTAATTTGGAAATCATCGGTGCAGAGACAGAACTAGACCGCACAGTTATTGACGAAATAGGAGATCCGCTGGTGCATCTGCTTCGAAATGCAATGGATCACGGAATTGAAACCCCGGAAATACGAAAAGCAAAAGGAAAGCCGGAGGAAGGTACTGTCCTATTAAAGGCCTATCATAGCGGCAACCATGTATTCATTGAAATTGAAGATGACGGTGCAGGAATCAGCCGTGACAAAGTATTAGAAAAAGCGATATCTAAAGGGATTGTTTCAGAACAGACTGCTCATACACTAACAGACAAACAGGTTTATGAACTCATTTTTGCTTCTGGTTTTTCGACTGCGGACATCATTTCTGATATCTCTGGACGCGGAGTTGGTTTGGATGTTGTAAAGTCGACAATCGAATCTTTGGGAGGAAGCATCACAATCGATTCGACACAAGGCAGTGGATCTATTTTCTCAATTCAGCTGCCACTCACTCTATCAATCATTTCGGTCATGCTTGTAGAGCTGGGGATGGAAAAGTATGCTATACCGCTTTCTTCAATCATCGAAACGGCTATCATCAGAAAGTCTGAAATCATGAATGCTCATAATCAAAAAGTCATCGATTTCCGTGGACGTGTAGTGCCGGTCGTTCAATTAAAAGAAGTATTTGAAGTGCCAGGGGAAGAAGATGGAAGTGAATTTATGTCTCTCGTCATCGTTAGAAAAGGAGATAAAATGGCGGCTCTTGTAGTAGATTCCTTTATTGGCCAGCAGGAAGTCGTACTCAAATCTCTAGGAAACTATTTAACGAATGTTTTTGCCATTTCCGGTGCTACTATTCTTGGAGATGGACAAGTTGCTTTGATTCTTGACTGCAATGCTTTAATTAAATAGGAAATGAGGATGATTGAGATGAGTGAAATACTAATTGATTCACCTTCCCAAGTAAAAGTGATCGTTTTTCAATTAGCTGATAAGGAATATGCCATTCCTGTCGGCCAAGTTCGATCCATTGAGAAGATGCAGCATATAACACGTGTTCCTAAAACAAAGGGGTTCGTCAAGGGAGTCATCAATCTCCGAGGTGTAGTGACGCCGATCATCGATCTAAATCAAAGGTTTAACCTTGGTGAAACGGAATATTCAGAGAGTACAAGAATCATCATTGTAGCCATGGATGAAATGGAAGTCGGCTTTATCGTTGATGCTGCCAATGATGTATTGGATTTGCCTGCAGACTCAATTGAACCTCAGCCTGAGGTAGTAGGAGCATTGGAAGCGGAATACTTAAGCGGAGTTGCGAAACTTGATAAGAGATTATTGATTCTGATCAAGCTCGAAAACGTTCTGAACCCTATTAGCTAAAGGAAGTTGAAAATGAACTATACGAATAGCATCACCAGTATGCATCTGGATGTATTGAGGGAAATAGGAAATATTGGCGCGGGACATGCAGCAACTGCTCTCTCCAAACTGTTGAATCGTAAAGTGGATATGAAGGTTCCGGATGTAAGGATTGTATCTTTTGATGAAATGATGGAATTAGCAGGCGGTGATGAGAATATTGTCGTCAGCGTATTCCTTCGGATTGAAGGGGATGCGCCTGGGAATATGTTCTTCTTATTGCCCACTGAACAAGCAGCTGCATTTGTCCATCAATTGACCGGGGATGACACCATTACATTTGATGAACCTCCATACTCGGAAATGGGCCTATCTGCAATGCAGGAAGTGGGGAATATACTTTCAGGGTCGTATTTATCTTCTTTAGCCAATTTTACAAACTTGACACTTGCACCGTCTGTACCGGCTTTAAGCATTGATATGGCTGGAGCCATTGTCAGCTATGGACTGATTGAACTTTCGCAGAAAAGCGATTATGCAATCGTAATAGACACTTCTTTTAAAGACGCTGAGTCAGGATTTGATTTTGGTTTCAATGGCCATTTTTTCCTTTTGCCTGATCCGGATTCTTTTGAAACCATTTTTCGATCATTAGGAGTTCCTCAAAATGGTTAGTGTCATGGAAGTCGTGAAGGTTGGAATTGCTGATATGAAAATAGCCGCTGCCCCGCAGACAATCCGGACATCGGGACTCGGCTCTTGCGTCGGTGTGGTCATCTATGATGAATTCAAAAAGATTGCCGGGTTGGTACATGTCATGCTGCCAGATTCCCATTTAGGCAAAGGTGGAGCTGACCTCAATAAGGCGAAGTTCGCAGATACTGGAATCGAATATCTGCGTGAGAGCCTGCTGAAGTGCGGCTGTGATTCTTATCGCTTAAAAGCGAAGATTGCAGGCGGCTCCCAAATGTTCCACTTTTCATCTCAAAGTGATGTCATGCGGATTGGACCAAGGAATGCAGAGGCTGTTAAGAGTGAACTGCAAAGATTTAATATAACACTCGTTGCGGAGGATATTGGTGGAAGCAGCGGACGCACTATTGAATTTGACCCTGAAACATTCATTTTGCATGTGCGTACTGTGAATAAAGGAGCTGCAGAAATATAATGGCCGGATCTTTCGTCTGGAACTTGTGGTCTGCCATATTAGGGTTCACGCTCTTTTTTGCATTATCAATAGCACACCATACACCTTCATATGTAATGATCGGGTCAAGTATTTCAGCCCTTCTGTTTTTACTGATTGCATTTGTTTTCCGATTTATAATTGGAGAGATTGCTGATGGTCCCGTTGATTCTTTAGATAATTCAGCAGATGCAAAATTTGTAGATGATGAAAAAGGAATGGACCTTAATTCAATAGATGATTTCGATGCTGAAAAGGCAGCAGATGTTATTAAAGAGTTGTTGAAATAAGAAAAGCGCAAGCGCCTTGATCAGCCCCGACCCGCATAAGACGGAACTCGAAGGAAATCCTGATTTCCGTAGAGGTGCGGCTTATGACTCGAGGGGCTAGGCGCTGGAGCTGGACAGAAATCGACTCTAAATTTTTAAATTTTCTTATTATTTTAAAAAGGGGCGGGGAGGATTACTATGACACATGTATCTACTTTAGAAGAACACAAACTTTGGAATGCATGGATATATGATCGAGACACGGATGCCGGTGATATTCTAGTCAAAAAATACTTGCCCCTCGTTTCTTTTCATGTACAGAGAATTTCTGCCGGACTTCCCCGCAGCGTCTCAAAGGAAGATTTAAAAAGCCTTGGGATGATGGGACTGCTGGACGCATTGAATAAATTCGATCCAACAAGGGATTTAAAATTTGATACATATGCCTCTTTCAGAATACGAGGCGCGATCCTGGATGGGCTAAGAAAAGAAGATTGGCTTCCAAGGAGCACAAGGGAAAAAGCAAAGAAGATTGAACAGACCATTGAATATCTGGAACAGAAAAATATGAAAACACCTTCAATTGAGGAAATATCGCTTTATCTTGACATGCCGGAAGAGGAAGTCACTCAGACCATGAGCGAGCATTTTTTTGCCAACGTCCTATCGATGGATGAGCAAACATATGAGAATGAAGATAAAGATGGACAAGCATATGCAATAAAAGATGAAAGGGTATTGACTCCCGAAGCACAGCTGATAAAAGAAGAGTGGATCGAGGATTTGTCAAAGGTCATTTTAACACTGAATGAAAAAGAACAATTAGTCCTCAGTCTTTTCTATCAAGAGGAACTTACGCTTACAGAAATCGGTGAAATCTTAAATTTATCCACTTCAAGGATATCTCAAATTCATTCAAAGGCACTATTCAAACTGAGAAAAACCCTTACAGCAAATTCCTATTGAAAAACAGACAATTCAGAACCTCTCTAATGATACTTGCAGTGTATTTGATCCCAGGGGTGATTTAAATGAGTCTTAAGTTAGTTGAATTGCAGGTTGCCATTCCAAGGACTGCAGATGCTTCCAAAGCAGCTGAAAATATGCTGAAGCAAGGAGCGGTTATCAACCATGAGGCTTCAAATGAACTTGAAAAAGAGTATGATAGAAAAAGCAGGCAAGTGATAGAAAATGCTAAAAGCAATAAAACATCTGATCGTAATGAATTATCCGGACAAAAAGATTCTGCAGCCTTAGGAGAGAATAAAAATCCAAAGGAAATGAATCAAGCAAAACATCCTTATAAAGGAAATACCATCGACTTTAGCCGTTAAGGAGCAGCCATGATTACTTTTATTATCATCATTCTATTTATTATGAATATCATTGCCCTTTTTTCCATTGTACTTCTCTACATGAGACAGAACAGACTTGTCGATATGGAGCAGAAACAAAGGAAAATGATCGCGGAAATGGAAGATGTCATCTCATCTTACCTAATTGAAATGAAAGAGGAGAATGAAAAATTCATTTCTGAAATTGAAAGAAGGAAATCCTCCGGCAGGAAGCAACATTCTGATAATCCTGCAGCAGATGCCGCCAAATCAAATCCCCCTCATGAGCATGAAGAGTCAGCCGTTGTTCAAGAATTTCATTACAGCCGAAAAAAAGCAGCGGAAGCATATGCAAAAAATGCCGAAGCAAAACCTCAGCTGCCAAAAACAAAAAAGGAAAAAGAACCTTTACACCACGAGGTGAGTTTTGCTGAGAAAGTCATTTCTTTAAAGAAACAAGGGATGACCGTGGAGGAAATAGCAGAAAAATTAAATACAGGTAAAACAGAAATTGAGCTTTCACTTAAATTTCGTCAAAAAAATCAATAATAGCTTGATTGGCTTCTTTCAATGTGCTATATTAATTCATGGTGTGAATACACACGCTTCAGGATGAAAGCAGATGGTGCTATGCAAAATAGTTTCTGTTTAAAGATGATTGAAGCGGAGGATAAATAAAAACCATTTAGGAGGAAACACACATGTCAGTAATTTCTATGAAACAATTACTTGAGGCTGGTGTACATTTCGGTCACCAAACTCGCCGTTGGAACCCAAAAATGAAGAAATATATCTTCACTGAAAGAAACGGCATCTACATCATCGATCTTCAAAAAACAGTCCGCAAAGTTGAAGAAGCTTATAACTTTGTAAGAGAAGTAGCTGGAAACGGCGGAAAAATCCTTTTCGTCGGAACTAAAAAGCAAGCTCAAGAGTCTGTTAAAGAAGAAGCAGAACGTTCTGGAATGTACTTTGTCAACCAACGCTGGTTGGGTGGTACACTAACAAACTTCGAAACAATCCAAAAACGTATTACACGTTTGAAAAATATCGAAAAAATGGCTGAAGACGGTACTTTTGAAGTACTCCCTAAGAAAGAAGTTGTTCAGCTTAAAAAAGAACAAGAACGTCTTGTAAAATTCCTAGGCGGAATCAAAGACATGAATGGTCTTCCTGACGCTCTATTCATCATCGATCCTCGCAAAGAGCGCATCGCTGTTGCAGAAGCTCGCAAATTGAACATCCCAATCGTAGGTATTGTTGATACTAACTGTGATCCGGATGAAATCGATTATGTTATCCCTGCAAACGATGATGCAATCCGTGCAGTTAAATTGTTAACTGGTAAAATGGCGGATGCTATCCTTGAAACTAAGCAAGGTGAAGAAGCAGCTGTAGCTGCTGAGTAATCCTTGAACTGAAAGGTGATAAGTGGGAAGCACCCTTATCACCTTTTTTTAAAGGTTGGAATTTTGGCTGCTCAAGCCGCTAAGAATATATATGGCTACATAGACTAAGGAGGAATTATTCATTATGGCAATTACAGCTCAAATGGTAAAAGAACTTCGTGAAAAAACTGGCGCCGGCATGATGGATTGTAAAAAAGCGTTGACTGAAACAAATGGCGATATGGACAAAGCAATTGATTTCCTACGTGAAAAAGGTATTGCGAAAGCTGCGAAAAAAGCTGACCGCATTGCTGCTGAAGGTACTACTTTCATTCAAAGCGCAGGCAATGAAGCAGTAATCCTTGAAGTGAACTCTGAAACAGACTTCGTTGCGAAAAACGAAGGATTCCAAAACCTGGTTAAAGAATTGGCTGCTCACCTATTGAGCAACAAGCCAGCTTCTGTTGAAGAAGCAAATGCTCAAACTATGGAAAACGGAAAAACTGTTGAAGCTTTCATCAACGAATCAATTGCAAAAATCGGAGAAAAACTTTCTCTTCGCCGTTTTGAAATCAAGACTAAAGGCGACAACGCTGCATTCGGTGAGTACCTGCACATGGGCGGACGCATTGGTGTGTTGACTGTCCTTGATGGAACAACTGACGCTGGACTTGCAAAAGATGTTGCAATGCATGCTGCAGCTTTGAACCCTAAATACATCTCCCGTGATCAAGTTTCCCAAGAAGAAGTTGATCGTGAGCGCGAAGTATTAACACAACAAGCTCTTAACGAAGGAAAGCCGGAAAACATCGTTGCAAAAATGGTTGAAGGACGCCTAAGCAAGTTCTTCGAAGATATCTGCATCGTTGATCAGCCGTTCGTAAAAGATCCAGATCAAAAAGTAGGTAAAGTAGTAGCTGCAAAAGGCGCAACAATCGTTGAGCTTGTACGCTATGAAGTTGGTGAAGGAATCGAGAAGCGCCAAGATAACTTTGCTGAAGAAGTAATGAGCCAAGTTAACAAAAAATAATAGCAAAAACCAAAATAGGGAGCACATAGTGTTCCCTATTTTATAAGAAAAGCGAAGCCGGCTGTTCAGAGGCGCCGAGGTTGGACTGAAGTGCTGCGAGATAAAGGAAACACGAAGAGCGAAGCGATTCGATGTTGACTTATCGTAAGCGCGCTGAAGCTGGACAAAGAAAAGCGAAGCTGGACAAAAAAGAAAACCGAAATTGGAAAAAGAAAACCGAAGCCCAGGCTTGCCTTAACGGGTAAAAACATGGTAAAAAATAAGAAGAAAATAGAACTTTACATAATGGAGGTTCACATGAGCATTCCGAAGTATAAACGAGTCGTATTGAAATTAAGTGGAGAAGCATTAGCAGGAGATCAGGGCTTTGGAATCAACCCATCTGTCATCAAATCAATCGCTGAGCAGGTAAAGGAAGTCGCTGAACTGGGCATAGAAGTTGCTGTTGTAGTTGGCGGAGGGAATATCTGGCGCGGGAAGATCGGCAGCGAAATGGGAATGGACAGAGCATCTGCTGATTATATGGGAATGCTTGCAACTGTCATGAATTCATTGGCATTGCAGGATAGCCTCGAAAATATAGGAATCGATTCACGTGTACAAACATCAATCGATATGCGGCAGGTAGCTGAACCGTATATCCGACGCAGAGCAATGAGGCATCTTGAGAAAAAACGCGTAGTTATTTTCGCTGCAGGAACAGGGAACCCTTATTTCTCTACAGATACAACTGCAGCGCTTCGAGCAGCAGAAATTGATGCAGAAGTGATCCTCATGGCTAAAAACAATGTCGATGGTGTTTATACTGCAGATCCTAAGCTGGATGAAAATGCTGTCAAGTACGATGAATTATCCTATTTGGATGTTATCAAAGAAGGATTGCAGGTCATGGATTCTACTGCTTCATCGCTTTGCATGGATAACGATATCCCGCTTATTGTTTTCTCCGTCATGGAAAAAGGAAACATCAAGCGCGTAGTCTTAGGTGAAACAATCGGAACAATTGTTAGGGGGAAAGCATAATGACAAAACAAGTAATGGATACTGCAAAAGATAAAATGACCAAAGCTGTAAGTGCGTTTTCTCGTGAGTTGGCTTCAATCCGTGCCGGCCGTGCAAATGCATCATTACTGGATAAAATCGTAGTGGATTATTATGGTGCACCGACACCGGTAAATCAGCTGGCATCTGTTTCTGTACCTGAAGCTCGTCTATTGGTTATCCAGCCTTATGATAAATCTGTACTTGGCGAAATCGAAAAAGCGATTTTGAAGTCTGATTTAGGCATCACGCCAAGCAATGATGGTTCAATCATCCGTATTGCCATTCCTGCTTTGACAGAAGAGCGACGTAAAGAACTAGTGAAGCTCGTGAAGAAAGAAGCTGAAGAAGCAAAAGTTGCCATCCGTAATATCCGGCGCGATATTAATGATGATCTAAAAAAACTAGAGAAGAACGGCGAATTGACTGAGGATGACTTACGCGGGTACTCTGATGACGTTCAAAAATTAACCGACAACCATATTGTAAAAGTCGATCAAGTAGCGAAAGAAAAAGAGAAAGAAATTCTTGAAGTTTGACATAACAGCCATATTACTTAAATGAAATACGGCTTGCTCATGAATGCCTGGCATCCTTCCATACCCATTATCAATGATGATTTATGGGGAAAATGGGATGGAAGCCCGGCATTTATTTTTGGATCTGGTACCTTTAAGATGTACCCTTCACTGTTATTGAAGCTTATTTTTTATACATATTTGTGGATAAACAAGATATCTTTTTATATTTTTGGTATGATAGAAGTTGCTGATAATACAATCTAAATGCCAATAAGTTCAATCAAGTGGGGGACTTGTTCATGTTGAATATAAAGAAGTTATGGAAGAACGGGAAAACGAATGAAAATCTTGAAGTACGAATAGAGTCTGTAAAAAGACAAAAGATGCCTAAGCATATTGCCATCATCATGGATGGAAACGGGAGATGGGCAAAAAAACGTTCCCTTCCTCGTGTAGCAGGGCACCACGAAGGAATGAAGGTCGTTAGGAAAATTACAAGGTTAGCCAATCATTTAGGGGTTGGGGCACTGACGCTTTATGCATTCTCTACAGAGAATTGGAAAAGGCCTAAACTGGAAGTAGAATTCTTAATGAAACTGCCAGAAGAATTCCTAGGCACTTTCCTTCCTGAATTGATTGAAGAAAACGTAAGGGTAACGATGGTGGGTCATAAGGAACATTTGCCCAAACATACACGTGCAGCTATTGAAAAAGCGATGGAGGCCACGAAGCATAATACTGGCCTCGTATTGAACTTTGCTTTGAACTATGGCAGCAGGGCTGAAATCATTGAGGCGGTGCGCGATGTCTTAATAGATGTAAAAAGTGGTATAATGGATCCTAATGATATTAATGAAACTAGTTTTGCACAATATTTAATGACCTCCGAATTAGAGGATCCTGACTTGTTGATAAGAACCAGCGGTGAAATACGATTAAGTAATTTTATGCTGTGGCAGCTGGCTTACTCGGAATTTTGGTTTACGGATGTACTCTGGCCTGATTTTGATGAAGAACATCTGATTCAGGCGGTTGAAGTATTCCAGAAACGCTCCAGAAGATACGGTGGCATTAATAGTGAGGAGTCATAGTGTATGAAGCAAAGGATAATTACAGCAGTTATAGGGATCGCGATTGTTCTCCCTATTATTTTTTACGGAGGCATGCCTTTTTTGCTTCTGACCTATTTACTGGCGACGATTGGGCTTTATGAAGCTTTAAGGATGAAAAAGCAATCGATTTTTTCTATACCGGGCTTCATTTCCATTGTCCTTTTATGGATTTTTTTAGTCCCGAGCCAATATAATAATATAATTCAACAATTTCACTATACCAAAATCGAATTTATGATGATCGGGATCTTATTGATGCTGACCTTTACTGTGGCGTCAAAGAATAGATTTACGTTTGAGGATGCATCCTATTCGATTCTATCCGTTCTATATGTAGGAATAGGATTCTTCTACATGAATGAAACGCGAAGTGCGGACAGTGGATTGACCTATTTGTTCTATGCTTTATTCATCATTTGGGCAACAGATTCTGGAGCCTATTTTATTGGTAAAGCGATGGGGAAAAGAAAGCTGTGGCCAGAAATCAGCCCGAATAAAACCGTTGAAGGCTTTGTAGGGGGAGTGGTTTGTGCACTGGTAGTGGCTTTGCTGTTTGCATTGATTTCGGATATACCTGCAGGGTTGATGAAATTACTAATTGCCGGGGTTGTCCTTTCTATTTTTGGACAAATTGGCGACCTTGTTGAATCAGCGCTTAAAAGGCATTTTGATGTAAAAGACTCAGGCAGCATACTTCCTGGACATGGCGGAATACTCGACAGATTCGATAGTCTGCTGGTTGTACTTCCAATCCTGCATTTTATTCATTTAATCTAGCTTAAATATAAAGACAAGGACATCGGGGGAGTGATAGATATGAAATACATAAGTCTTCTAGGCGCAACGGGATCCATTGGAACACAAACCCTTGATGTGATCCGCAGAAATCCTGAAGAATATAGACTTGCCGCATTCAGTGCCGGCAAAAATATGGAATTAACCAGAAAAATCATTGATGAGTTCAAACCCGAGCTGGTCTCTGTAAGTGATAAAGATGATTGTTTCGCACTAAAGAGCGAATTCAGTTCTTCCACTTCTTTTTACCACGGTGAAGAAGGATTGGTAGAAACAGCGGTTTATCACAAATCCGATATATTAGTTAATGCAGTATTGGGAAGTGTAGGGTTATTCCCAACATTGCAGGCCATCAAAGAAAAGAAAATCATTGCTATCGCTAATAAAGAAACATTGGTCACTGCGGGACACCTGGTTATGGAAGCAGCGAAAGAAAATGGAGTGCTGCTCCTGCCGGTTGACAGTGAACATTCAGCAATATTCCAAGCTCTTCAAGGCGAAAAGGAAAAGAATATCGAAAAATTGATTCTGACTGCTTCAGGCGGGAGTTTCCGTGACCGTACCAGGGATGAATTACAAGGCGTTACAGTCAAAGATGCGCTCAATCATCCTAATTGGTCAATGGGAGCAAAGATCACGATTGATTCAGCTACCATGATGAATAAAGGCCTTGAAGTGATTGAAGCCCACTGGCTTTTCCAAATGCCGTATGATCGTATAGATGTCCTTCTGCATCGCGAGAGCATCATACATTCTATGGTAGAATTTCATGACAGCAGCATCATTGCTCAACTGGGGACACCAGATATGCGTGTACCGATCCAATATGCTCTGACCTATCCGGATCGATTGCCGTTTCCGGGTGCCAGCAGATTGAATCTTGCTGAAATTGGAAAGCTGCACTTTGAAAAAATGGACATGGATCGATTCTATTGCTTGAAACTCGCCTACCAGGCTGGAATTGTTGGCGGTACCACTCCAACTGTTTTAAATGCTGCAAATGAAGAGGCTGTAGAAGCTTTTCTAAAAGGAAAGATCAGCTTCTTAGAAATAGAAGAGTACATTGAGAGAGCTCTAAACAGGCATCAAAAAATCGATCAGCCTGATTTAGAGACAATCCGTGAAGTTGACAAAGAGACTAGAAGTTATATTCATGAACTTCTATCTTAAACCTTGCCATACGTAATTAATACAAGATGAAAGATACCCATCTATGCAATTGGACTTGGAGGAACAAAATCAGATTTATCATGATTGGATGTTCGATGAGTCACTTTATTAAAAGGTGGTTTTATTATTGGAAACAGTATTAGCCTTTATCGTCATTTTTGGTGCATTAGTCTTTTTCCATGAACTTGGACACTTTGTATTTGCGAAAAGGGCGGGGATTCTCTGCCGTGAATTTGCAATTGGATTTGGACCAAAAGTGTTTTCTGCAAAACGAGGCGAAACCATTTACACAATCCGCCTTTTGCCTATTGGAGGCTTTGTGAGGATGGCTGGTGAAGACCCTGAAATGGTTGAACTGAAGCCAGGACATCGTGTAGGTCTTATTCAAAATGAAGAGGGATTGATTGAAAAAATCATTTTGAATAACCGGGATAAATATGCAGACTTATTGGTCGTCGAAGTGGAATATGCCGACTTGGAAAAGGAATTAATCATTAGAGGATTCGAAGACGACGATGATGAAGTGTTAAAAACTTATAAATTGTCACGCAAGGCGGTAATGGTCGAGGACAAAGTGGAGACGCAGATTGCCCCCTGGGACCGCCAGTTTGCATCTAAAACGCTTGGTCAGAGGGCGATGGCTATTTTTGCAGGCCCTATGATGAACTTCATCCTTGCATTTGTCGTTTTTGTTTTAATCGCACTTATGCAGGGGATTCCGGTGAATGACCCTGTATTAGGTGAAATTTCTCCTGATGGTGCAGCTCAAAAAGCTGGCCTGAAAGCAGGAGATGAAGTACTTAGTATTGAAGGGTCTGAGATTAACAGCTGGTCTGATGTTGTTGATGTGGTCAGGAAACATCCGGGGACTGAAGTAATGTTCACTGTTGAACGCAATCAGAAAACCTTGGATATTCCCGTAACACCGAAGGCGACAGACGCAGAAGGTAAAAAAATTGGTTTGATCGGCGTCATGAGTCCGATTGAGAAATCCCCATTGAAATCCATAACATACGGCGCGAAAGAAACATATGGATGGACGGTTGAGATTTTCCACATGCTTGGAAAACTGGTCACTGGCCAATTTTCGATTAATGCATTATCTGGCCCTGTAGGCATCTATGTTTCAACGGAAACAGTAGCTAAATCAGGAATTTTCTATTTAATGAAATGGGGAGCCATCTTAAGCATAAACCTTGGAATTATGAATCTCCTTCCAATTCCTGCACTGGATGGGGGAAGACTTATGTTCTTTGCTGCTGAAGCTCTTCGCGGTAAACCAATTGACCGCCACAAGGAAGGGATTGTCCATTTCATTGGCTTTGCCTTACTGATGGTATTGATGCTGATTGTCACATGGAATGACATCCAACGATTCTTTTTGCAATAACTGAGGAACAGTTTAAATAATTGATTGAGGTGCACAGTATGAAACAAAGCATGACACTTATTCCAACAATGCGTGAAATTCCTGCAGATGCAGATGTAAAGAGCCATCAGCTGCTTTTGAGAGCGGGATTCATCAGGCAAAATGCAAGCGGGATCTACAGCTTTTTGCCTCTTGGAAAAAAAGTACTCCAAAATATTGAACAAATCGTAAGAGAAGAAATGATGGCTGCAGGGGCAGTAGAAGTATTGATGCCGGCACTGCAGCAGGCTGAACTTTGGCAGGAATCAGGCCGCTGGTACTCCTACGGTCCTGAACTCATGAGGCTCAAAGACCGCCATGATAGGGAATTTGCACTTGGGGCTACACATGAAGAAGTCATCACAAGTCTGATCAAAGATGAAGTTAAATCTTATAAGAAGCTTCCTTTGACGCTTTACCAGATCCAAACAAAATTCCGTGATGAAAAACGTCCACGCTTTGGTCTGCTTCGGGGAAGGGAATTCATCATGAAAGATGCATACTCATTCCATTCATCTCAGGAAAGCCTGGATGACGTTTATCAAAAAATGTACAAAGCTTACTCTAATATCTTTGAACGCTGCGGCTTGAACTATCGTGCTGTCATAGCAGATTCAGGTGCGATGGGCGGAAAAGATACACATGAATTCATGGTGCTTTCTGAAATCGGAGAAGATACGATTGCTTATTCAACTGAATCAGATTTCGCTGCAAATATCGAAATGGCTCCGGTAGACGTAAAATATGAAAAAAGCAGCGATGCGCCTGACAGCCTGAAAAAAGTCGATACTCCGGATCAAAAATCAATCGATCAAGTATCAGGATTTTTAAACAAGAAACCTGAAGAGTGCATCAAAACAATGATTTTTAAAGTAGATAATGAATATGTGGCTGTTCTCGCCAGAGGAGACCATGAAATAAATGACATCAAAGTAAAGAATGCGTTAGGGGCTGTTTCTGTCGAGCTGGCTGCACCGGAAGAAACAAAAGAGAAAATGGATTGTCCGGTTGGTTCTCTTGGTCCGATTGGCATTGAAGATATGAAAATCCTTGCTGATACTGCTGTAGAGTTCATTGTGAATGGTGTGTGCGGAGCAAATGAAGAAGGTGTACATTTTATCAATGTAAATCCAGGACGTGATTTCAACGCGGATTATGCAGATCTTCGCTTCATTCAGGAGGGTGACCCTTCACCGGATGGCAAGGGAATCATCCAGTTCGCTAAAGGAATTGAAGTGGGACATGTCTTTAAGCTAGGCACCCGCTACAGCGAAGCGATGAATGCTGCATATCTTGATGAAAACGGACGTTCACAGCCTATGATCATGGGCTGCTACGGAATTGGCGTATCAAGGACTTTAGCGGCCGTTGCCGAACAGTTTAATGATGAAAAAGGGTTTGTATGGCCGAAAAATATCACACCATATGATATCCACTTGATCCCTGTCAATGTAAAGGATGAAGCACAAACGAAACTGGCAGATGAACTTTATGCTTCATTGCTTCAACATCGATATGAAGTTCTTCACGATGACCGCCAGGAGCGCCCGGGCGTCAAATTCGCTGATTCTGACTTGATCGGTTTGCCTGTCCGCATCACTGTGGGCAAAAAAGCTGCAGATGGAATTGTCGAAGTGAAGCTAAGGGAAACCGGGGAAGTATTTGAGTACACTAAGGCTGAATTATTGGAAAAGCTCCAATCGATCCTTGCTTAAAAATATTTGATAAAAAGCGCCTATAAAAAAGGCGCTTTTTTATGCTTGGATTTCTTTCTTTAGAAAATGATTCTAATTGCACAACAACATATCGGAACATGATAAAATAAACAAATAGAAGAAACGAGGATGGGGGCGAGATTAAATGAATGGAAATCCATCCGAAAAGCGCGAACGCTTTCGATTATTATTGGATCAATTAAAATTGACGGATGATAAATATATGCCTCATTTCGAAGGGGCGGAAATTGCGAAGCTGACAGCTGACAGATCCGCAAAAAAATGGAACTTTTCTTTCCGTTTTAAATCAATCATTCCATGTGAACTTTTCTCTCTTTTTTCTCAGCAGCTCGAGAGGACTTTTTCCCATATTGCTTCTGTATCTTTTACGATTGAAACAGAGGAGCCAATCATTTCAGAAGAGCTGATCTTGGATTATTGGCAAAGCTGCATAAAAGAAATCGATGGGATATCACCACCGCTTTTAGCTCTATTAAATAGCCAAAAACCAATGGTGAAAGGCAATAAAATCATTATTAAAGCGGGAAATGAACTTGAAGGAATAACGCTGAAAAGGAAATATGGAGAATGGATTTCTTCGATTTATCAAAACTTCGGTTTTCCCAAGCTTGTTTTAGATGCGGAAATAAAAGCAGAAGGACCAACGGAAGAGTATCAGCAATTTTTGGAACAAAAGAAGAAAGAAGACGAAGAACGCGCTAAACAGGCTGTCATTGACATGCAAAAGCGTGATTCTGAAAAAGATAACGCTGCCCAGGATTCAGGACCTCTCCAAATCGGCTTGATGATAAAAGAGGACTCGGATTTCAGAAATCTTATTGACATTCATGATGAAGAGCGCAGAATCGCCATCGAAGGCTATATTTTCGATGCTGAGACAAAAGAGCTTCGCAGCGGCAGAACACTCCTCACATTTAAAATTACCGATTACACAAGTTCAATGCTCGTTAAAATGTTCTCACGAGATAAAGAGGATGCAGCTATGTTCAACCGCGTGAAAAAAGGAATGTGGGCAAGGGTGCGCGGGAGCATACAAAATGATACGTTTGTCCGCGACCTCGTGATGATTGCGAATGATGTCAATGAAATTAGACCGATTACCAGAAAAGACACCGCTCCTGAAGATGAAAAGCGTGTCGAGCTTCACCTTCATACACCGATGAGCCAAATGGATGCCATTTCTTCAGTTGCCGATTTAGTAAGCCAAGCAAAAAAATGGGGGCACAAAGCCATCGCCATCACAGATCATGTAGGTGTCCAATCTTTTCCCGAAGCCTTCAATGCAAGCAAAAAAAATGACATTAAAGTATTGTATGGCCTTGAAGCAAACTTGATTGATGATGGCGTGCCGATTGTGTATAACGAAGCGAAGCGCCTCCTGGAAGAGGATACTTATGTGGTATTCGACGTGGAAACAACAGGTCTTTCGGCTGTATACAATACAATCATCGAGCTTGCGGCTGTAAAAATCCATAATGGTGAAATAGTGGACAAGTTCGAGCGCTTTGCCAATCCGCATCACAAGCTGTCTGCTACTACAATCAATTTGACGGGGATTACAGATGACCTTGTCGAAAATGCACCTGATCCAGAAGTCGTTGTGGAAGAATTCCACCAATGGGCAGGAGATTCGATCTTGGTGGCTCACAATGCGTCATTTGACATGGGCTTCTTAAATGTTGTCTACAAGAAAATAGGTATTGGGAAGGCCGTTAATCCAGTTATCGATACATTGGAATTAGCCAGATTCCTCTATCCGGAATTCAAAAATCACCGATTAAATACACTGGCTAAGAAATTCGATGTGGAATTGACCCAGCACCATAGAGCCATTTATGATGCTGAAGCGACAGGATACATTTTAATCAAATTACTGAAGGATGCATCTGAAAAAGGAATCGAATATCACGAACAATTCAATGACTATATGGGAAAAGGCGATGCATATAAGAGGGCCCGTCCTTCTCATTGCACCCTGCTGGCACAGTCAGAGGAAGGGTTAAAAAATCTATTCAAGCTTGTGTCTATTTCGCATTTGAATTATTTCTTTCGTGTTCCGAGAATTCCAAGATCGCTGCTTCAAAAACACCGGGACGGGATATTGATAGGTTCAGGCTGTGATAAAGGGGAAGTATTTGAAGGCATGATGCAGAAGGCTCCTGAAGAAGTAAAGGAAATTGCTTCCTTCTACGATTATCTTGAGGTAATGCCAAAAGACATTTATACGCCCCTTATTGAAATGGAACTGATTCAAGATGAAAGAGCATTGGAAGAAATCATAGGGAATATTGTAAAACTTGGTGATGAATTAAATATTCCTGTCGTTGCAACAGGCAACGTTCATTATCTAAATCCAAATGATAAAATTTATAGGAAAATCCTGGTCAATTCACAGGGTGGTGCCAATCCGCTCAACAGACATGAATTACCGGATGTTCACTTTAGGACAACGAATGAAATGCTTGATGCATTTGCATTTTTAGGAAAAGACAAGGCTAAAGAAATTGTTGTTGAAAACTCCAACAAAATTGCAGATATGATAGATTCCATCAAAGTCATCAAGGATGATCTTTTCACCCCTAAAATTGAAGGGGCAGATGAAGAAATGCGCAGTATGAGCTATGGTATGGCAAGAAGGATATATGGAGAAGACCTTCCTGAAATCGTAGAAGCACGTCTGGAAAAAGAATTAAAGAGTATCATAGGCCACGGTTTTGCGGTAATCTATCTGATTTCACATAAGCTGGTTAAAAAATCGCTCGATGATGGATATCTTGTAGGATCACGTGGATCAGTCGGTTCCTCATTTGTAGCAACGATGACGGAAATAACTGAAGTAAATCCATTGCCTCCGCATTATGTCTGCTCTAAATGCAAGCACTCTGAATTCTTTAACGATGGTTCTGTCGGATCGGGATTCGATTTGCCTGATAAACAATGTCCAAACTGTGGGGCAACCTATAAAAAAGACGGACACGATATTCCGTTTGAAACGTTCCTTGGATTTAAAGGGGATAAAGTACCCGATATCGATTTGAACTTCTCAGGTGAGTATCAGCCGCATGCCCATAATTACACAAAAGTCCTTTTTGGTGAGGACAATGTCTACCGTGCAGGGACAATCGGTACAGTGGCGGATAAAACGGCATTTGGATATGTAAAAGGATATTCCCAAGACAACAATCTCACGCTTCGCGGGGCGGAAATCGAGCGTCTTGCCCAAGGGTGTACAGGCGTAAAACGAACTACCGGGCAGCATCCCGGCGGAATCATTGTTGTACCGGATTATATGGATATCTTTGATTTTTCTCCAATCCAATACCCGGCAGACGACAGCAAATCAGGATGGAAAACAACACACTTTGATTTCCACTCCATTCATGACAACCTGCTCAAGCTGGATATTCTTGGGCACGATGATCCGACCATGATTCGGATGCTGCAGGATTTAAGCGGGATTGATCCTAAGACCATTCCGACAGATGACCCTGAAGTCATGAAAATCTTTAGCGGCACCGAGTCCCTTGGGGTCACGCAAGAACAAATCATGTGTAAAACAGGAACACTCGGGATTCCTGAATTCGGGACTCGCTTCGTAAGGCAGATGCTCGAAGATACGAAGCCAACAACCTTCTCTGAGCTAGTACAGATTTCCGGCCTTTCCCATGGAACGGATGTATGGCTCGGGAATGCACAGGAATTGATTCATAATAGCATCTGTACACTAAGTGAAGTTATTGGGTGCCGTGATGATATTATGGTCTACCTTATTTATCAGGGGCTGGATCCGGCCTTTGCTTTTAAAATCATGGAATCTGTCCGTAAAGGAAAGGGCCTTTCAGAAGAAATGGAAGCAGAGATGAGAGATAAGGAAGTACCGGAATGGTATATCGACTCATGTAAGAAGATTAAGTATATGTTCCCGAAAGCCCATGCTGCCGCATATGTATTGATGGCAGTACGGATTGCGTATTTTAAAGTCCACCTTCCTCTCCTCTACTATGCTGCATATTTTACTGTAAGAGCAGAGGACTTCGATGTGGATGCCATGGTAAAGGGCTCTCAATCCATTAAGGCAAAAATAGACGAAATAAATGCCAAGGGCCTCGACATGTCAACAAAGGAGAAAAACTTATTGACTGTACTCGAGTTGTCGCTTGAAATGTGCGAGAGGGGATTCAAATTCCAAAGGGTCGATTTATATAAATCGAGTGCAGATGAATTCATCATCGAAGGAGATACACTCATCCCGCCTTTCAATGCGATACCTGGTCTCGGGACCAATGCTGCAATGAATATTGTAAATTCAAGAAAAGACGGGGAGTTCTTATCTAAAGAAGATCTTCAGCAGCGCGGGAAGGTCTCCAAGACAATCATGGAATACCTTGATAACCATGGCTGCCTTGGATCTATGCCGGAACAGAACCAATTGTCACTGTTCTAAGCTGGTCGGGGCTGAGCAAGGCGCTTCCGCTTTACTTGATCCAGCTCCAGCGCCTAGCCCCTCGAGTCATAAGCCGTACCTCTACGGAAATCAGGATTTCCTTCGAGTTTCGTCTTATGCTGGTCGGGGCTGAGCAAGGCGTTTCCGCTTTACTAATTTGCATTAAACTGCTGATTATGGTATATTTTTATTGGAAATACTAAGATAACTCAAGTCAAAGAGTGGGGTCGCACCCGCTCTTTCGTGTTGTTATAGGGATTTTTGAGTGAATTTGCGAGACGACCAGGAGGTATTTATGAGTAAAGTAACGGACATGATCGAGGAGCTCGTTACACCTATTCTAGATGAAATGCAGCTCGAATTAGTTGAAGTCGAGTTTGTAAAAGAAGGGAAAAACTGGTTCCTTCGCGTATTTATTGATAAGGACAATGGAATTGATATTGAGGATTGTGGAATTGTCAGTGAACGTCTTAGTGAAAAACTGGATGCACTTGATCCAATACCTCACAATTACTTCCTTGAAGTTTCTTCACCGGGAGCAGAGCGTCCTTTGAAAAAAGAGAAGGATTTTGAAAAAGCCATCGGGAAATATATTAATGTAAAGACATACGAACCGATTGACGGGGAAAAAACCTTCGAAGGAACGCTGCGTGAATATAATGGCGATACTTTAACTATGGAAATCAGAATCAAGACTAGGACCAGGACTGTTGTTTTGCCGATGGATAAAGTGGCAATAGCACGTTTGGCCGTCTCTTTTTAATAAGTATCGTTTTGTTAATTGAAGGGGGATGAATAACATGAGCACAGAATTATTGGATGCTCTCAATATTCTCGAAAAAGAAAAAGGAATTTCGAGAGATGTATTAATTGAAGCTATTGAAGCAGCGCTTATTTCTGCTTATCGACGCAATTTTAACCAGGCACAAAATGTGCGCATTGACTTAAATCTGGGTTCCGGGACTATGAGGGTCTTCGCCAGAAAAGAAGTAGTAGATGAAGTATTTGATTCCCGCCTGGAAATCTCCCTTGAAGAAGCAGGCTCCATCAACCCTGCCTATGAAGTAGGGGATGTAGTGGAAATCGAAGTAACCCCTAAAGATTTTGGACGCATTGCTGCACAGACAGCGAAGCAGGTGGTTACTCAGAGAGTACGTGAAGCTGAACGCGGGATCATTTATTCCGAGTATGTGGACCGTGAAGAAGATATTATGACAGGGATCGTGCAGCGTCAGGATCCGCGTTTTATTTATGTAAGCCTTGGTAAGATAGAGGCGCTTCTTCCCCCAAGCGAGCAGATGCCAAATGAAACTTATAAACCGCATGACAGGGTGAAGGTGTTCATTACAAAAGTAGAGAAGACTACAAAAGGGCCACAGATCTTTGTATCCCGAACTCACCCAGGTCTTTTGAAGCGATTATTTGAAATCGAAGTTCCAGAAATTTATGATGGAACAGTGGAAATCAAATCTGTCGCACGTGAAGCAGGGGACCGCTCCAAAATTTCAGTTTTTGCTTCGAACTCAGAAGTTGATGCAGTAGGGGCATGTGTAGGGCCAAAAGGATCACGTGTTCAGGCAATCGTCAACGAGCTGAAAGGCGAAAAGATTGATATTGTCGAATGGTCCGAAGATCCAGTTGTATTTGTTGCAAATGCATTGAGCCCATCTAAAGTATTGGATGTACAAGTAGATGAAGAAGGAAAAGCTACAACAGTGGTTGTTCCTGATTATCAGCTATCGCTTGCCATCGGTAAGAGGGGCCAAAATGCTCGTTTAGCAGCCAAACTGACTGGCTGGAAGATTGATATCAAGAGTGAAACGGATGCAAGGGAGCTAGGCATTTATCCTAGGGACAATGCACCTGCATTCGAAGAAAATATTGATGAAGACGCCTATGACTTTTCCGATGAGGACTATGAATAATAGGCAATAGGGTAAGAGGTGAATGAAAATGGCATCTCAAAAGAAGATACCTATGAGAAAATGTGTTGCCACTGGTGAAATGAAGCCGAAAAAGGAAATGATCAGGATCGTTCGTTCTAAAGAGGGCGAAGTATCCATCGATCCTACCGGCAAGAAATCAGGCAGGGGTGCGTATCTCTCACTTAATAAAGAAGCAGTACTGCTGGCAAAAAAGAAAAACACACTAGCAAACCATCTAGGTTCAAAAATTGAAGATTCCATCTACGAAGAACTTCTTCAATTAATAGAAAAAGGCAATTTATAATATAATGATGAATCAAAAAAAATGGATGTCATTATTAGGACTTGCCAACAGAGCTAGAAAAACGATTTCAGGCGAAGAGCTTGTAGTCAAAGATGTTAAAAACGGTCGAGCAAAGCTTGTGTTGCTTTCGGAGGATGCATCGCATAATACTTCGAAAAAAATACTTGATAAGTGCCATTACTATAATGTACCCGTAAAAAGGGTTGAAAACAGGGAAATCCTAGGTCAAGCGATTGGCAAGGATGCCCGGGTTGTGGTGGCTCTATTAGATGAAGGCTTTGCAAAAAAGCTTGCATTATTGCTCGATGAATCTCAATGGGGGTGAACATATGAGTAAAATGCGAATTTACGAATATGCAAAAAAACATAATGTTTCCAGTAAGGATATCATTTCAAAATTAAAAGATATGAATGTTGAAGTTTCCAACCATATGACAACAATTGATGACGATGTGTTGGTGAAATTGAATTCTATCTTTAATGTTAAACAGGACAGCGGCAAGGGAGATTCCAAACCGGCGCAATCAAATGCAAAAAACCAGCCGAAGAGCAATCCTTCTAAGCCAGCACCAAGAAAAACTGATGATGGAGAGGATTCTCCAACAAAGGTTAAAGTAAAATCCGCTCCTAAAAGCCAAGAAGGCAAAAAGCACGACCAGCAGTACCAGCAAAAAGAAAATAAAGTCTTCAACAGCAACAATAAAAAGGGCGGCAATAGAAATAGGAACCAAAATCAATCAAAAGGCAGACAGCAGTCTCATCAAGCTCCTCCTCAAAAGAAGAAGGAAAGAGAACTGCCGGCGAAAATCACGTTCACTGAGTCCCTTACTGTAGCTGAATTAGGTAAAAAACTCCATCGTGAGCCTTCTGAAATCATCAAAAAGCTGTTCATGCTCGGCATCATGGCTACAATCAACCAGGAACTTGATAAAGATGCCATTGAATTGATTGCAGACGAATACGGTGTAGAAGTGGAAGAAGAAATCAAAATCGATACTACAGATCTTGAAGTATACTTCACAGAAGATTCTGATGAAGATATGGTTGAACGTCCTTCCGTTGTTACAATCATGGGCCACGTCGACCATGGTAAAACAACTTTGCTTGACTCTATCCGCAATACAAAGGTTACCGCCGGAGAAGCTGGAGGAATCACTCAGCACATCGGAGCTTATCAAGTTAAAGTAAATGATAAGAAAATCACGTTCCTTGATACACCGGGACATGCTGCATTTACGACAATGCGTGCACGAGGAGCTCAAGTTACGGATATTACCATTCTAGTGGTAGCAGCAGATGATGGTGTAATGCCTCAAACAGTTGAAGCAATCAACCATGCTAAAGCTGCAGAAGTGCCAATCATCGTTGCAGTAAACAAAATGGATAAAGAGGCAGCAAATCCTGACCGCGTCATGCAGGAATTGACAGAACATGGATTGGTTTCTGAAGCATGGGGTGGAGACACAATCTTTGTTCCACTATCTGCTCTTTCTGGTGAAGGCATCGACAACTTGCTTGAAATGATTCTGTTAGTTGGTGAAGTTGAAGAGTATAAAGCCAATCCGAAGAGAAATGCTATTGGTACTGTTATTGAAGCCCAATTGGATAAAGGGCGTGGATCAGTTGCTACATTACTAGTACAAAATGGTACTCTCCGCATCGGTGATCCAATCGTTGTTGGTAATACTTTTGGACGCGTACGTGCAATGGTCAACGACCTTGGACGCCGTGTCAAAGAAGCAGGCCCTTCAACTCCGGTTGAAATCACTGGTTTAAGTGATGTGCCGCATGCAGGTGACCGTTTTGTTGTCTTTGAAGATGAGAAAACTGCTCGTCAAATTGGAGAAAACAGAGCACAGCAAGCTTTGCAGGCCTCCCGAGGAGAAAAGAGCAGGGTTACCCTGGATACATTATTCGAACAAATGAAACAAGGCGAGATGAAAGACTTGAATATCGTCCTGAAAGCAGATGTTCAAGGATCTGTTGAAGCAGTTGCAGCTGCCCTTCAAAAAATTGAAGTTGAGGGTGTAAATGTTAAAATCATTCATACTGGCGTCGGTGCCCTTAATGAATCTGACATTACTCTTGCTGCAGCATCAAATGCTATTGTCATCGGATTCAATGTGCGTCCAGATGTCAATGCGAAGCGCGCTGCTGACGCAGAAGGCGTCGACATCCGATTACACAGAATCATCTATAAGGTAATCGAGGAAATCGAGGCTGGAATGAAAGGGATGCTTGATCCTGAATTCCAAGAAAAAATCATCGGCCAGGCAGAAGTGCGCCAGACATTTAAAGTTTCAAAAGTCGGTACAATTGCCGGAAGCTTCGTTACCGAAGGAAAGATTACCCGTGACAGCGGAATCCGCTTGATTCGTGACGGAGTAGTCATCTTTGAAGGCGAAGTCGATGTATTGAAGCGCTTTAAAGATGATGCAAAAGAAGTAAACCGTGGTTATGAATGCGGTATTACAATCAAAAACTTCAACGATTTAAAAGAAGGAGACATCATTGAAGCATACATCATGGAGGAAATCGCTCGCTAATGATCGGTTATGCTGAATGTGAGTGTTTTATATTTGATGCCCATTCACTTAAAGAAAAAAGAGCCGTGCTTCAACGTGTGTTGACGCGGCTCAAACAAAAATATAACGTCTCGGTCTCTGAAGTGGATTATCAGGATATGTGGCAGCGCACTAAGATTGCAATTGTCACAGTATCTTCATCTAAAGAAGCTTCTGAAAGGGAATTGGAGCGTGCATTAAAATTCATGGACTCCTTCCCAGAATGGGAAAGAGGACAGACAACTTTTGAGTGGTTGTAAAAGGGGTGAATCATCATGGCCCACCGTATGAATCGTGTAGGCGAACAAATGAAGAAAGAATTAGGCGATATCATCGGGAAGAAAATCAAAGATCCCCGCATCGGTTTTGTAACCGTTACGGATGTTGAAGTCTCCGGTGATCTGCAGCAGGCGAAAGTATTCATTACTGTTCTTGGAGATGAAGAGCAGAAAGAGAATACGCTTAAAGGTTTAGCCAAAGCAAAGGGGTTCATTCGTTCTGAAATCGGACAAAGAATCCGCCTCCGCAAAACGCCTGAATTGATTTTTGAATTTGACGAATCAATCGACTATGGTAATCGGATTGAGAACCTTTTAAGAGGAATACAAGAAGATACCAATGGGGATAATGAATAAGTGGATAGGATAGACGAATATGTCTATCCCTTTTTTATGGACAAAACCATGGGCGGCCGGCTCTTCTGGGTAATAATGAATGGCTGCTTGGATGATAAAGGGTGAACAGATTATGGATGGTATTTTACCGTTATGGAAGACTAAAGGGATGACCTCCCACGATTGTGTATTTAAGGTGAGGAAAATTCTTGGAATGAAAAAAGTTGGCCATACGGGCACTTTGGATCCAGATGTGACCGGAGTACTCCCGATCTGCCTTGGACGGGCGACGAAGCTTTCTGACTATATCATGAATGCAGGAAAAACATATGAGGGCGAAGTTACCCTTGGATTCTCAACAACAACGGAAGATGCCTCCGGAGAAATCGTTGATTCAAGAACTGTTAATGAAAAAATTTCCAAGGAATCCGTCCTAGGGGTTCTATCGCAGCTGACTGGGGAAATCCAACAGACACCCCCTATGTATTCTGCCGTAAAGGTAAATGGGAAAAAATTATATGAATATGCTCGGGCAGGCATCGAGGTGGAGCGTCCGACCAGGACCGTTCATGTATACAGCCTTGAATTAATAGGTCCGATTCAACAGGAAGAGGAAACTGTCCGTTTCCGCTTTAACGTTTCATGCAGTAAAGGGACATACATAAGGACCTTGGCGGTGACAATCGGAGAACTGCTGGGTTATCCCGCGCACATGTCTGACTTAATGAGAACCTCTTCGGGGTCATTTACAGAAGAAGATTGTATTACTCTTGAACAGCTTAAAGAAATGACTGAAAAAGGGATAGTGGAAGAAGCAATATACCCTTTGGAAAGAGGTATTTCTCATTTGCCGATAAGGGAAATTAGTGATACATTAGCAGAGAAAGTGAAAAACGGAGCAGTATTAGAAAGCACGGCTGATTTACCGGATGCACATGAGTGGGTGTTTACAGAACATGGCCAAGCATTGGCTATCTATCAACCCCATCCTACAAAGGCTGGCATGATCAAGCCGGTGAAAGTTCTCCGCATCGAATAGAGAAAATAGGTGAGGAATCTTGAAGAAAATAATGATCCATCATCCACATTCTTATAATAACGAGGACTTTCCTCCTCTAGTTATGGCCCTTGGCTATTTTGATGGAGTACATCTTGGACACAAAAAAGTCATGAATACAGCCCTTGAAATTGCCAGGGAAAAAGGGATAAAGAGTGCCGTAATGACATTTGATCCACATCCGTCAGTGGTTTTGGGACATAAGCATAAACATCTGCAATACATTACACCTTTAAAGGAAAAAGTGAAACAGATTGAAGAAATAGGGATAGACTACGTTTTTGTAGTCCGCTTCACTTCTGCATTCGCAAGCCTTTCACCTCAGGAGTTCATTGATCAGTATGTGATTGGGCTGAATGTAAAGCATGTTGTAGCCGGATTTGACTACAGCTATGGAAAACTTGGTGAAGGAAAAATGGAAACGATGCCATTCCATTCCCGTGATTTATTTTCTCAAACTACAGTGGAAAAGCTGGTTAATGAATTTGGAGAAAAAGTAAGTTCTACATTGATCCGTGAAAAGATTAATACGGGGAAGGTTGAACAGATTCCTAGTTTACTTGGACGCTGGTACACGACCGCAGGGACTGTCATTCATGGAGATAAACGCGGCCGCAAGATCGGCTTTCCTACAGCCAATATTGAATTCAATGATGATTTCCTTGTACCTTTAAAAGGTGTTTATGCTGTCAGGCTCCATGTAAACAATACATGGCATGATGGTGTTTGCAACATTGGATTTAAGCCGACATTTAAAAATCCCGATGAATATTCCATGTCAATAGAAGTCCATATATTAGATTTCGATCGTTCTATCTACGGTGAGGAAGTTTTGGTAGAATGGCATAAAAGAATCCGGGATGAAATGAAATTCAGTGGAATCGATCAATTGATCGAGCAGATTGCGAAAGATAAAGAGACCGCAAAGGAATACTTTGCGAAAGATCTTTTTTAGACTTGCAATTTCAATCTGATAGTAGTATCCTAATAAAGGTGAAATGAACCTTTGCTTGGCAAGTCGAGTCTCCGACGCTTGCTCAGTAACAGGGGATTAAAAAGGATTTATTTCCTTTTAATTTAACATAGGAGGTGAACAGGATGGCTATCACTCAAGAGCGTAAAAATGAACTTATCAATGAGTATAAAATCCATGACACAGATACTGGATCTCCAGAAGTTCAAATTGCTGTCCTTACGGAATCAATCAACAATTTGAATGATCACTTGCGTACTCATAAGAAAGACCACCACTCTCGTCGCGGTCTTCTTAAAATGGTAGGTAAACGTCGTAACTTGTTAACTTATTTGCGTAACAGTGACGTTCAGCGTTACCGTGAATTGATCAACAAACTTGGTTTACGTCGATAAGTCATGTAAAAGAAGCGGGATTTTTCCCGCTTTTTTATTAGCTTAAAAAACTTTTAAGAATTATGACTTACTAATGAGAATATTGACTAAAATACATAATGTCTATACTTAATGATTATATCAGCACTATGTGCTTTATGATAAAATGAAACAATATACATTGAAAAGTTTTAATCAGAGAGGGGTTAACATATGGAACAAGATAAACAGATCTTTTCCACCGACTGGGCTGGCCGTAATTTGACAGTAGAAGTTGGACAATTAGCAAAACAAGCAAATGGAGCGGTTCTTATCCGCTATGGTGATACTGCAGTATTAAGTACATCAACTGCATCAAAGGAACCAAAAAATCTGGACTTTTTCCCATTGACTGTAAACTACGAAGAACGTCTTTATGCAGTTGGGAAAATCCCGGGTGGATTCATCAAACGTGAAGGCCGACCAAGCGAAAAAGCCGTTTTGACAAGCCGTTTGATTGACAGACCGATCAGGCCATTATTTGCGGATGGTTTCCGCAACGAAGTACAAGTAATCAGTATGGTCATGAGTGTGGATCAAGACTGCCCATCAGAAATGGCAGCAATGTTTGGTTCTTCTTTGGCTCTTTCTGTATCGGACATTCCTTTTGATGGCCCGATTGCCGGTGTCATCGTTGGATTGGTTGATGATCAATTTGTCATTAATCCGACTGTTGAACAATTGGAGAAGAGCAAAATGCATTTAACCGTTGCAGGTACAAAAGATGCAATCAACATGGTTGAAGCCGGAGCTGAGGAAATTCCGGAAGAAACTATGCTTGAAGCAATTATGTTCGGGCATGAAGAAATCAAAAAACTGATTGCTTTCCAAGAAGAGATTGTAGCAAAGGTCGGCAAAGAAAAGATGACGGTTGAGCTTTCTGTCGTTGATTCAGATATTGAAGCAGAAGTCCGCGCTATGTGTGAATCCAAATTGATTCCAGCTATCCAAGTGCAGGAAAAACATGCACGTGAAGCTGCCATTAAGGAAGTAAAAGATGAGGTTCTGGCATCTTACGAAGAGCGTGAAGACATTACTGATGAGACAATCAAACAAGTGAAAAAAGTGTTGGATAAGCTTGTCAAAGGTGAAGTCCGCCGCTTAATTACAGAGGATAAAGTACGTCCTGACGGGCGTGGAGTAGCTGAGATCCGTCCGCTTTCTTCAATGGTCGGAATTCTTGCAAGGACCCATGGTTCAGGTTTATTTACACGTGGACAAACTCAAGCATTGAGCGTATGTACACTAGGAGCTCTTGGAGATGTTCAAATCCTTGATGGTCTTGGACTTGAAGAATCAAAACGCTTCATGCATCATTATAATTTCCCATTATTCAGTGTAGGGGAAACTGGTCCAATGCGTGGTCCTGGCCGCCGTGAAATCGGTCATGGAGCACTTGGTGAACGTGCCCTTGAGCCAATCATCCCGAACGAAAAGGATTTCCCATATACGATTCGCCTTGTTTCCGAGGTGCTTGAATCAAATGGGTCTACATCACAAGCAAGCATCTGCGCTAGCACACTTGCAATGATGGATGCCGGGGTGCCAATCAAAGCACCTGTAGCGGGAATTGCAATGGGACTTGTTAAATCAGGTGAACATTACACGATTTTGACCGATATCCAAGGCATGGAAGATCATCTTGGAGACATGGACTTTAAAGTGGCAGGTACTGATAAAGGCGTCACTGCTCTTCAAATGGATATCAAGATTGATGGGTTGTCCCGTGAAATCCTTGAAGAAGCATTGCAGCAGGCTAAAAAAGGCCGCATGCAGATATTGGACAGCATGCTTTCCACTATTTCCGAGCCGCGTGAGTCGCTGTCTCAATACGCGCCTAAGATTTTGACAATGACGATCAATCCTGATAAAATCCGTGATGTTATTGGACCGAGCGGAAAACAAATCAATAAAATCATTGAAGAAACCGGTGTTAAGATTGATATTGAACAAGATGGTACAGTATTCATTTCTTCTATAGATGAGGAAATGAATAAAAAGGCCAAGAAAATCATTGAAGATATTGTCCGTGAAGTAGAAGTTGGACAAATTTACCTTGGTAAAGTCAAACGCATTGAAAAATTCGGTGCATTTGTTGAAATCTTCAGCGGTAAAGATGGACTTGTCCATATTTCTGAATTGGCTGAAGAACGTGTTCGCAAAGTGGAAGATGTATTGGCGCTTGGTGATGAAGTATTGGTGAAAGTCATCGATATTGACAATCAAGGCCGCGTAAATCTTTCAAGAAAAGTGGTTCTTAAAGAACAACGCGAAAAAGAGGAACAGCAAGAACAGAAATAATCGAGAGGGCTGACTCATAAGAAAAAAGCAATTTCTCTCTTCTATTTTGAAGAGAGGCCGGCTTTTTTGGAGTCAGCCTTTTTTTATCAAGAAATCCTATTTTGCTCACCAAGTTTTCCGTCTTATGCAGGTCGGGGCTTTCAAGCCGCTTCCGCTTTTCTCAATCCAGCTCCGCCTCCTAGAGGCTGGGAGACTTCGCTCAGCACACTTACGATAAGTCATCATCGATTCGCTAAAGCTCATCGTGATTCCTTTATCTCGCAGCGCTTCAGTCCAACCTCGGCGCCTCTGGGCAGCCAGTGGAGCTTTTCGATTGTCCAGCTCCAGCGGCTAGCCCCTCGAGTCATAAGCCGTACCTCTACGGAAATCAGGATTTCCTTCGAGCTCCGTCTTATGCTGGTCGGGGCTTTCAAGCCGCTTCCGCTTTTCGTTCTACCTTGTCCCTTTTTCTCATATTTTTTATTGAAGGAGGAATGGACGTGGATAAGAGACGTTTGGTTGAGGTTGGACTGATTGTGGTGATCGCTGCAGCGGTTATTCAGAATCCTTTGTCATCACAGTATGTATATGGGCTTAAGGATGCTGCGCTTGAGGTGGCTGTTTCTCAAAATCAGCTTTATTCAGATATAGAAAAAGCAGCTCAACAATTTTCAATTCCGCCGCAAAATGCTAAAATTGATAAAGTGTGGAAAACCATACCGGGTTATAATGGGCTGGAAGTTGATATCAAGGCTTCTTATGAAAAAATGAAGAAATCAAAAAAATTCAATGAACAAAAATTAATTTTTAAACAAATACCTCCTTCCGTCCATTTGAAGGATTTGCCGCCTTCTCCCATTTATAAGGGCAATCCGGACAAACCTATGGTTTCATTACTGATAAATGTCGCATGGGGAAATGAATACTTGCCGGATATGCTTGCGACCCTGAAGAAAAATGATGTAAAGGCAACGTTTTTCCTTGAAGGGCGATGGGTAAAAGAAAACCCCAACCTTGCAAAGATGATCGTCGAAGCAGGAAATGAAGTTGGGAATCACTCCTATTCACATCCTGATATGAAAAAATTGACGAACGGACGTATAACGGAAGAACTGCAAAAGACCAACGATGTCATTGAGGCAACAACTGGGGAAAAAGTAAAGTGGTTTGCACCGCCAAGCGGCAGCTACAGGGAAGAAGTCGTAAATATCGCATCTGGACTACATCTTGGCACCATAATGTGGAGTGTCGATACGATAGATTGGCAAAAGCCATCTCCACAGGTTTTATTACAGAGGGTTACATCAAAAGTCCATCCTGGTGCCATGATATTAATGCACCCGACTGAATCTTCTTCACAAGCACTTGATGCCTTGATTAAAGAAATCAAAAAGAAGCAATTGCGTTTCGGGACCGTTTCTGATTTAGTAAATGAAGAACGGATCATTAAGCTGCCGTCACCACTTTCCGAAAAACAATAAAAACAAACTAGGTTTGATCATCTAGAACAGGAGGAACACAATTGATAAAGAAATATACTTGCCAAAACGGTGTACGAATTGTACTAGAAGAAATACCGACAGTCAGATCCGTTGCTCTGGGCGTCTGGATCGGAACTGGTTCGAGAGATGAGACTCCCGTGAACAACGGCATCTCACATTTTCTAGAGCACATGTTCTTTAAAGGGACAGAAAACAGGGGAGCCCGTGAAATTGCAGAAGCATTCGATTCCATAGGCGGACAGGTAAACGCGTTTACATCAAAAGAGTACACATGCTATTATGCAAAGGTTCTTGATACCCATTCTGAAATGGCTCTGGACATTTTAGCGGATATGTTTTTCAACTCTACTTTTGACGAAGAAGAACTGAAAAAAGAGAAAAACGTGGTTTATGAAGAAATCAAGATGTATGAAGATACTCCCGATGATATTGTCCATGACCTGCTAAGTAAAGCTGCTTATGAAACACATTCTCTTGGATATCCTATCCTGGGTACAGAGGAAACACTTTCAACCTTCAATCAAAATACATTAAAAGAGTACATGCATAATATGTACACACCTGATAAAGTAGTCATTTCGATTGCAGGAAATATTAAAGAATCATTCATTAAAAAAATTGAGGAACGCTTCGGTACATATGAAGGTGGAAAAAGAAGCAATGAGGAGACAAAACCTTCATTCCACACTAATCGATTAACACGTAAAAAGGATACGGAGCAGGCTCATTTATGTCTTGGCTACGAAGGTCTTCCTATCGGACATGAAGATGTATACAGCCTGATAACTCTCAATAATATTCTGGGCGGAAGCATGTCATCAAGACTGTTTCAAGAGGTGCGTGAACAGCGCGGTTTAGCCTACTCTGTTTTTTCTTATCATACGTCCTATAAAGATAGTGGAATGGTTACAGTTTATGGTGGAACAGGCTCCAAGCAAATGAATCAGCTATTTGAAACCATTCAAGAGACGCTGGCGGCGCTTAAGAAAACAGGGATTACAGAAAAAGAGCTGAACAACAGCAAGGAGCAATTAAAAGGAAACTTGATGCTCAGTCTTGAAAGTACTAATAGCCGCATGAGCCGCAACGGGAAGAATGAATTGCTCTTGGGCAGGCATCGCACCCTTGATGAAATTGTCGATGAAGTCGACAGTGTAACGATTTCAGGAGTGAATGAACTCGCCAATAAAATCTTTAAGGATGAATATTCGGTTGCTTTGATCGGACCGAATGATGATCTTCCTAGCCAATAATGAATAGGAAAGGGACCTGCAGAAAAAAAGCTGCTGGTCCTTTTTTTTATTCCTATAAACTAAATACTTGCTTCTAAAATGGGCCAACTCCTTATACATTGTAGTAATAGGTATTATGCAGAGGTGATCTAATGAGGCTGAGTGAATTGAGCGGAAAAGAAATTGTGGATTATCGGAAAGCGGAAAGACTGGGTATATTGGGGCATACTGATTTGGAAATCGATGTCCGGACAGGTGAGATATCTTCCCTTATCATCCCTACAGGCAAATGGTTTGGAAGCAGAGGGCGTGGAGCGGAGATAAGGGTTCCTTGGAATCATATCAGGACCATTGGCAGTGATATGATGATTTTAGAAGTACCAGAGTAATTGTCCATAAATAATATCGGCTGCTGCAGATTACCTGCGGCAGTCTTTTTTAGTTGGATGACTCACCGATTGAAACGATGACTCATAAACTGAGGAAGTGAATACGAATTAATGGTTATATGTGATAGATGATAAAGGACAAAGAAGGTGAATGCATTGATGTTGACCGGAATGCAGATCACAGTGATCGGCGGAGATGCTCGTCAACTGGAAATCATTCGAAGGCTGACAGAACTGGATGCGAAAATTTCGCTCATCGGATTTGAACAGCTGGACCATGCATTTACAGGAGCAGTGAAAGAAAAGCTCGATGAAGTGGATTTCTCGGTGATGGATGCCATCATCCTCCCAGTGCCTGGGACCAACGGAGAGGGCAAGGTAGAAACCATCTTCTCAAATGAAAATGTATTGCTTACTGAAGATATCCTTATGAAGACTCCCGCTCACTGTACAGTGTATTCAGGAATAAGTAATCCATATTTAGATGGCATTACAACGAAAACAAACCGGCGCTTGGTGCAATTATTTGAGCGTGATGATGTCGCTATCTATAACTCCATCCCAACGGTAGAAGGTACCATGATGATGGCGATTCAGCATACGGACTTTACAATCCATGGATCTAAAGTTGCCGTACTCGGTCTTGGAAGGGTCGGAATGAGTGTAGCCCGGGCGTTCGCCCACCTTGGAGCAAAAGTCAAAGTAGGTGCAAGGAAATCAGAACATATTGCGAGAATCACAGAAATGGGATTGACTCCATTCCATTTAAATGATTTGCCGAAGGAAGTGTCAGATGTCGATATCTGCATCAATACCATCCCATATCCGATCGTCACAGCAAATGTCATTTCTAAGATGCCTTCGCAGACACTCATCATAGATTTGGCTTCCAAACCTGGCGGCACAGATTTTCGGTATGCGGAAAAACGGGGAATCAAAGCACTGCTTGCACCAGGACTGCCTGGGATAGTAGCCCCTAAAACAGCTGGCCAGATATTAGCGGGAGTACTGGCTCAATTACTGGAAGAGGATTTCTTAAAAAGGAAGGAGCCCTGAAACATGAGTTTAGCTGGAAAAAGAATTGGATTCGGATTAACAGGTTCCCATTGTACTTACGATGCTGTGTTCCCTGAAATTAAAAAGCTGGTTGAAGCAGGAGCAGAAGTCGTACCGGTCGTTACCTTTACTGTTCAAAATACGGAAACACGATTTGGAGCAGGTGAGGATTGGATTCAAAGGATAGAAGAGGTGACAGGAAATAAGGCTATCGATTCCATCGTAAAGGCAGAACCCCTCGGCCCCAAATATCCATTGGATTGCATGGTCATAGCCCCGTTGACAGGCAATTCCATGAGCAAGTTCGCAAATGCGCTTACCGACAGTCCTGTCTTAATGGCTGCTAAAGCCACAATAAGAAATCATCGGCCAGTGGTCCTTGGCATCTCAACAAATGATGCACTGGGGCTGAATGGCGTGAATCTAATGACCCTAATGGGAGCCAAAGATATTTTCTTCATTCCTTTTGGCCAGGATGATCCTGAAAAGAAGCCAAAATCAATGGTGGCACGAATGAGTATGCTTCAGCCAACGATACTGGCAGCATTGGAAGGAAAGCAGATCCAGCCGGTTATTGTAGAACGATTTTTAGATGGGGAATAATTCCCCTTCAACTTTTTCCGGATTCTTAATAAAATAATAGGGCAACTATTCGTAATGTGTTAAAATATACGATATTACTTATTAATACACTAAATTTCGAAAGAATCGGAAGGGGAATATCTCATGTCATCAAGAGGTTTTCATGTTGCGGTAGTCGGTGCAACCGGCGCCGTCGGACAACAAATGGTACAAACTTTAGAAAAACGCGATTTTCCTATACAGAAACTTACATTATTATCTTCTGCTCGTTCAGCAGGAACTACTGTTAAATATAAAGGGCAAGATATCATTGTCCAAGAAGCAAAACCGGAGAGCTTTGAAGGAGTGGACATCGCTCTATTCAGTGCAGGCGGCAGCGTTTCAAAGGAATTTGCACCAGAAGCGGTTAAAAGAGGTGCGATTGTGGTAGATAATACAAGTGCATTCAGAATGGATCCTGAAGTGCCTCTTGTGGTTCCTGAAGTAAATGAACAGGATCTTCATCTGCAAAAAGGCATCATTGCGAATCCAAACTGTTCTACCATTCAAATGGTAGCGGCTCTTGAACCTATTCGCCAAAATTGTGGTTTGAGCAAAGTGGTTGTATCAACATATCAGGCCGTTTCAGGTGCGGGTGCAGCGGCAATCGATGAACTGCGGACGCAATCTCAGGAACTATTGGATGGCAAAGAAGCAAATCCGACTATCCTTCCGGTAAAATCGGATGAAAAACATTATCAAATTGCCTTCAATGCAATCCCTCAAATTGATAAATTCGAAGAAAATGGATACACATACGAAGAAATGAAGATGATCAATGAAACAAAGAAAATCATGCATATGCCTGACTTAAAAGTAGCTGCCACTTGCGTGCGCCTGCCTGTGGAAACCGGGCATTCAGAATCTGTATACATCGAAGTGGAAAAAGAAGGAGTTTCAGCTGCAGACATCAAGGACTTAATGGCGCAGGCTCCGGGAGTAGTCCTTCAAGACAGTCCGGAAGAACAGGTATATCCTATGCCTGCCTATGCAGTTGGAAAGAACGAGGTATTTGTCGGAAGGATTCGAAAAGATCTCGATGAAGAAAAAGGCTTCCATATGTGGATTGTCTCTGATAATCTCCTTAAGGGAGCAGCATGGAACTCAGTTCAGATTGCCGAGAGCCTAGTGAAACTCGAAATCGTAAAATAACATATACTAACGTATGATAAACATCCCAGGCTGATTGAATACCCTGTAAATATACGATAAAAGCAGGGCGCCATCCGGCACCTCCCGTATATTTTTGGGAGTATTTCAACAGCCTGATTTACAAACAGCGAAGAATTTAACAACAATCAATCTGCGACTATCCAGGTCCAGATCATTTTAGAGGTGTAACAAATGAAGTTGATCGTGCAGAAATTCGGCGGTACGTCTGTGAAGGATCAAGAAAGCCGCAAGCAGGCAAAAAGACAGATAGAAAAAGGATTAAATGAAGGATATAAAGTCGTAGTGGTAGTCTCTGCGATGGGCAGAAAAGGGGATCCATACGCTACGGATACTCTGCTTTCACTTGCAGGAGGCATTTCTTCTTCCATTTCAAAAAGAGAACAAGACCTTCTATTGTCTTGTGGAGAGATTATCTCCAGCGTTGTCTTTACTAATATGCTGCTTGAATCTGGAATCAATGCTACTGCTTTGACAGGAGCGCAGGCTGGCTTTAGGACCAACAGTGATCATACAAACGCTAAGATTATGGAAATGAAATGCGACAGGATCCTTCGTGAACTCCAGCATCATGATGTGGTAGTTGTTGCAGGATTTCAAGGTGCAGCTAAAAATGGGGATATCACGACCATTGGGCGTGGAGGAAGCGATACTTCAGCTGCTGCCTTAGGAGCTGCATTGAATGCTGAATGGATTGATATTTTTACGGACGTTGAAGGGATCATGACTGCAGATCCACGCATAGCCGAAAAAGCGCGTCCACTCGAAGTGGTAACATATAACGAAGTTTGCAATATGGCTTATCAAGGTGCCAAAGTCATTCATCCGAGGGCCGTTGAAATTGCAATGGGCTCAAAGGTCCCGATTAGAATCCGCTCAACCTATTCAGATGGATTGGGGACATTGGTCACTTCTGTCAACAAACAGAATAAGGGATCTGATATTAGGGAGAGGCTGGTTACAGGAATCGCCCATGTAGGCAACGTTGCCCAGATAAAGGTCTTTGCTAAGAAAGACCAGTATAATTTGCAGTCTGAAGTATTCAGTGCAATGGCCAGGGAACAGATCAGTGTTGATTTCATCAATATTTCTCCAACAGGCGTAGTTTATACGGTATCCCAGGATGTACTTGAGCGCGCAATCGTAGTATTAAAGAATCTTGGGTATGAACCTCAGGTTGAAGAAGGCTGTGCCAAAGTTTCGGTCGTCGGAGCAGGGATCACGGGTGTTCCAGGAGTGACATCCAAAATCGTCACTGCGTTGTCTGATGAAGGCATTAGGATCCTTCAATCTGCCGACAGCCATACAACCATCTGGGTCCTCGTGAAAGAAGCCGACTTGGTTAAGGCAGTAAATGCACTTCATGATGCATTTGAACTCCAAAAAGACATTTTTGAATATGAAGCAACGGATTTTTAATTTTTTTGTACATGGAGGGTTTTCTAATGATTAACTTTGGACGGATTTCTACAGCAATGGTCACACCATTTGACAGTAAAGGGAATGTAGATTTTGAAAAGACGGCTTCTCTTGTCAATTACTTAATTGACAATGGGACGGATTCACTAGTGGTCGCAGGAACAACCGGTGAATCTCCGACACTCTCAAGTGAAGAAAAGGTTGCTCTGTTTAAGCATGTTGTTAAGGTGGTAGACGGAAGGGTGCCTGTTATTGCAGGTACAGGGAGTAATAACACCCATGCTTCCATTGAGCTGACGAAAAAGGCTGAGGCTGCTGGTGTAGATGCAGTAATGATTGTAGCCCCTTATTACAATAAACCGAGCCAGGAAGGAATTTACCAGCATTTTAAGGCGATTGCAGATTCCACCAACCTGCCTATCATGGCATATAATGTGCCTGGCCGGACAGCAGTTGGCATCAGTCCAGATACGGTGGTCAAGCTATCTAAAATCCCGAATATTGTAGCGGTGAAAGAAGCAAGCGGCGATTTAGATGCTATGACTGAAATCATTGCCAATACTGCCGATGATTTTGCCCTTTACAGCGGTGATGATGGATTAACATTGCCGGTGCTATCAGTTGGGGGAACTGGAATTGTTTCAGTGGCATCACATGTTGCGGGCAATGAGATGCAAGAAATGATTAACGCTTTCTTTAACGGTGAACTAAAAGAAGCGGCGCTTCTGCACCAAAAATTACTGCCATTGATGAGAGGGCTTTTTGCAGCACCGAGCCCTACACCAGTCAAGACAGCATTGCAGCTGAAAGGCCTGGATGTAGGTTCTGTGAGGCTTCCATTAATCCCTCTCACTGAACAGGAACGTTCAAAAGTTGCGGAATTACTAAAATCAATATCATGATAAAAATGAGGCTGGATCAAAACGATCCAGCCTTTTAATATGGATTGACTGGTTGAATTTTGTTGTAATGCCAATTTATCATCAAGTATAATGAAAATAACTGATTAATGATCGGGAAAATCAACATGGGAGGATACGAAATTGTTAAATAGAGAGACGCAGAATATTAAAGTTGCCGCACTTGGCGGTGTTGGAGAAACCGGGAAAAACATGTATGTAATCGAAGTAGATCAGGATATGTTCGTCATTGATGCAGGATTGATGTTTCCTGAAAACGAAATGCTTGGCATTGATATTGTCATTCCAGACATCACTTATCTTGTAGAGAATAAAGACCGAATTCAAGGTATATTCTTGACACATGGTCATGAGGATGCAATTGGAAGCCTGCCGTATGTATTAAAAAAAATCAACGTGCCTGTATACGGAACAAAGCTTACAGTAGCACTTGCAAATGAAAAGCTGAAGGAACATGATTTCAGAGGGAAGGCAAAGTTTGTCACCATACATTCTGATTCAAGGCTTTCATTCGAAACCGCTGACATTTCTTTCTTTAAAACAACTCACACAATACCTGATTCAGTTGGCATTTGCATACACACTTCAGAAGGAAATATTGTACATACCGGCGATTTTAAGTTTGATCACACTGCACCGGAAATGTACAAGCCTGAGATGGGAAAGATGGCGACAATCGGAGATGAAGGAGTTCTTTGCCTTTTGTCAGACAGCACCGAAGCTGAACGTCCGGGCTATTCCACATCAGAAGAGTTGGTTGCCCGCCAGATGTCAGATGCCTTCCACGAAGCTTCAGGCAGAATCATCATAGCTTGCTTTGCATCCAATCTTATTAGAATACAGCAAGTTTTTAATGCTGCAAAAGAAAACGGAAGAAAAGTAGCGGTCGTTGGAAAGAGTATACAACGAGTTCTGGATGTGGCAGTATCCCTTGGGTATTTAAATGTAGATCCGGACCAAATCATTCCTATCGGGGATGTAAAGAAGCATCAAGATAAAGAAGTAGTCATCTTAGCAACCGGCATCCAAGGAGAACCAATCGAGGCTCTTCAGAAAATGGCCAAGCAGGCGCATAAGCTGATTAATATTCAAAAGGGAGATACCGTTTTCATAGCAGCGACACCAACTCCAGGCATTGAAATCTTGATGTATAAAACCATCGACATGCTTTTCCGTGCTGGAGCTTCCGTTTTTTCCGGCTATAAAAAAGTGCATGTTTCCGGACATGGAAGCCAGGAAGAATTGAAGTTGATGCTGAACTTGATGAAGCCAAAGTATTTGATCCCAATTCAGGGCGAATACCGGATGCTGGTTGCTCATGCTAAATTGGCCTATTCTATGGGCATGAAAGAGAATCAAGTGATCATCCCTGATAAAGGTGAAGTTATTGAATATAAGAATGAAAAAATGAAAATCTCAGGCAGGGTTCCTGCTGGGAATGTCTTGATAGATGGAATCGGTGTCGGAGATGTCGGGAATATTGTTCTTCGCGACAGAAGACTTCTTTCCCAGGATGGGATTTTTACCGTTGTTGTCACATTGAGCAAAAAAGAGAAAACGATCGCATCTGGTCCTGAGATCATTTCCAGGGGATTCGTATATGTAAGAGAATCAGAAAAGCTGATGGAACAATCGACTAAACTTGTAAGAGAGATTGTGGAATCCTATTTATCAAGGGATGCATATGAATGGTCCAACATCAAACAGGATATCCGCGATCAGTTGAACTACCTCCTATTTGAAAAGACAAAGCGCAGACCAATGATCCTTCCGATTATTATGGAAGTTTAAAGAACAAAAGCGGAATCGCCTTGGTCAGCCCCGACCTGCATAAGACGGAACTCGAAGGAAATCCTGATTTCCGTAGAGGTACGGCTTATGACCTCGAGGGGCTAGGCGATGGAGCTGGACGACGGTTAAAAAGATGCCCACGCGGCATCTTTTTTTGTTCTTTAACTTTATAGCTCAAAGAATGAAATCAGGGTGTGGGAGGATACTAACAATATCATATGTCCAAAGGAGCTAAAATTTATGGAATTCAAAATGAATGAATCAGAGCCTCAGAAGGATCAGGATCAAAAAGATAAGCCTTCGGGTTTAATGGAAAAAATTCAGCAGCTTGGCCAAACCAATGTGCCTCAGCTTTCACAGGATTCCAAAATCCATTGTTTGACAATAGTTGGTCAGATTGAAGGCCATATGCAGCTGCCTCCACAAAATAAGACGACCAAATATGAACATGTTATTCCCCAGTTGGTGGCGATTGAACAAAACCCTAAAATTGAAGGCATATTAGTGCTTCTAAATACAGTTGGAGGGGATGTTGAAGCAGGTCTTGCCATTTCTGAAATGATTGCATCCCTCTCAAAACCTTCTGTATCCATTGTGCTGGGAGGCGGCCACTCCATTGGTGTACCGATAGCCGTTTCATGCAACTATTCGTTCATTGCGGAAACAGCGACGATGACCATCCATCCAGTACGATTGACAGGTCTCGTCATAGGTGTCCCTGCAACGTTTGAATACTTGGACAAAATGCAGGACCGCGTAGTGAACTTTGTCACCAAACACTCCAAGATTTCAGAAGAGAAGTTCAAAGACCTCATGTTTGCTAAAGGGAATCTGACAAGGGATATCGGAACAAATGTAGTAGGGGCTGATGCAGTGGAATATGGCCTGATTGATGAGGTCGGGGGCATCGGGAAAGCAATGAAAAAATTGAATGAATTAATAGATTTAAAAAGCGGTGACAAGGAAGAAGGGATGATTCAATGATTCTGTACACTTCTATGCCGCAGGAATTAATTTTTCCACCGGGTGAAAACACATTCGATTCCACTAAGATGATTACATGGAATGGCATCCCCCTGATGGTGCAGAAATGTGACCAAGGGTACCGTGTCATGAGGATCATGAGCAGCGACCCTTCGCATTACCTGACTCCTGAATGTGAACCAGGGCAATACATCAATAACCAATAATTCCGTATGATAGAACCATTTCCTGCACTGGAAACAATATGCTATAATATAAGTGGATTAATGAACAGAAAAAGGCTTCGCCTCTTAGGCGCTGTTTAACATACATGGGGCTGACCTTCGATTTAACCGGACACCAGGATCGCAAGGGTGAAAGGAATTGATGGGTCAGCCTTGCGTCTTTTTATTAGTAAGGGAGCGGGCCTATATACATATTATGGGAATATTGGGTGGTTTTGAAATGGCAAAAAAGAAAAAGAGAACGAAAACGAAAAGAAGAACCGAGGTAAAAAAGACCCTCCAATATGAATTGATTGGAATCCTTTTGATTGCACTCAGTGTAATTTCAATCATCAAACTTGGAGCAGTGGGGAAAGCGGTTGTTTTATTTTTTCGACTGTTTTTAGGGGAATGGTATATGTCAGCCCTGATCGGTATCATGGGATTAGCCTTCTACTTCATGGTGAAGAGAGAATGGCCTTATTTCTTTAAACGGAGGCTCGTGGGCATTTATACTCTTCAAGCAAGCATGCTGCTGTTAAGCCATCTCAAACTGTTTGGGCTTTTGGCAAAATCAGGCCCCTTTAAGAATCCAAGCGTCATTACGAATACGTGGGAGCTTTTCTGGATGGAAGTAAGAGGGGAATCGAGCTCCGCAGATCTTGGAGGAGGGATGATAGGCGCTGTTCTGTTTGCGGCTTCTCATTTCCTTTTTGACTCGCAGGGAACAAAATTTGTTGCCATAGTATTGATTTTGATTGGCTTGATTCTGATTACAGGCAAGTCAATCGGGGACCTTACCGGAAAAACCGCAAAAATGATCGGAGAATTCATGAAGAATCAATGGGATGTATTCATTGAGGACATGAAGGAATGGTCTGATGAACGAAAAGTAAAAAAACAAACAAACGATAAAGAAAAGACCAAGAAGAAGAAGAAGGAAGAACCAGCGGCGGAGAATTCAGTTGAAAACGAATTACAATCTCCAAGTCCTATTACAGAGAAATCAGAGCCTCTTATTTCCAGTTTTGCTGACAAGGCTTACGGGGCATCACCTAAAGAAGAGCCTTCAAATCAAAACGATAACCCACCTGCAGCAAAGGGCTCCGATGAAGATGCAAGCGCACCTCCCATTACGTTTACGGAGGTCGAGAACCTGGATTACCAATTGCCTTCCTTAGCATTATTGAAGATGCCGAGGGCAACTGATCAATCCAATGAATATGAATTGATCCATTCCAATGCAGCCAAATTGGAAAGAACCTTCCAAAGTTTCGGTGTAAAGGCAAAAGTAACCCAAGTACATCTTGGTCCGGCGGTCACAAAATATGAAGTGCATCCGGATGTCGGTGTAAAGGTAAGTAAAATAGTCAGCCTGAATGATGACTTGGCATTGGCGCTTGCTGCAAAAGATATACGGATTGAAGCTCCGATACCAGGTAAATCTGCCGTTGGAATCGAGGTCCCTAATTCTGAAGTTGCAATGGTTTCCCTGAGGGAAGTGTTGGATTCAAAAGAAAATAATAAGCCGGAAGCAAAACTGCAAATCGGATTAGGAAGAGATATTACGGGTGAAGCAGTCTTGGCTGAATTAAATAAAATGCCCCATCTACTTGTTGCAGGTGCAACAGGAAGCGGAAAAAGTGTGTGTATTAACGGAATCATCACCAGTATATTAATGAGAGCAAAACCACATGAAGTGAAATTGATGATGATCGATCCGAAAATGGTAGAATTAAATGTTTACAACGGCATTCCTCATTTATTAGCTCCAGTCGTGACAGATGCTAAGAAGGCTTCGCAGGCATTGAAAAAAGTAGTTAACGAGATGGAGCGGAGGTATGAACTCTTCTCCCATACGGGGACGAGGAATATTGAAGGATACAATGAATATGTAAAAAGGCATAATGCAGAATCCGGGGAAAAGCAGCCGATGCTCCCATACATTGTAGTAATTGTAGACGAGCTTGCAGATTTAATGATGGTTGCATCCAGCGATGTCGAAGATGCTATCACGCGCTTGGCGCAGATGGCCCGTGCAGCCGGCATCCATCTCATCATAGCAACCCAGCGTCCATCAGTTGACGTCATCACAGGTGTCATTAAAGCAAATATCCCATCCCGCATCGCCTTTGCTGTTTCTTCGATGACAGACTCCAGGACCATACTGGATATGGGAGGGGCTGAGAAACTTCTTGGGAGGGGAGATATGCTTTTCCTTCCAGTCGGAGCTTCCAAGCCCGTTCGGATACAAGGTGCTTTCTTGTCAGATGACGAAGTGGAGGAAGTAGTTGATTTTGTCATCTCCCAGCAGAAAGCTCAGTACCAGGAGGAAATGATTCCTGATGACATCCCAGAGACGTCAGAGGAAGTAGATGATGAATTGTATGATGAAGCAGTTCAACTGATTGCAGATATGCAGACAGCGAGTGTCTCAATGCTTCAGAGAAGATTCCGCATCGGCTATACCAGGGCAGCCAGGCTGATTGATGCAATGGAATTAAGAGGTGTTGTAGGACCTTATGAGGGCAGTAAACCAAGGACGGTATTGATTGCCAAATCCTCCGAAGAACATACATCATAAAAATACGTAGTCTTATTAACATGACACATTGAGAGAAGTACAGGAATAAACTCCTGTACTTTTTTTAGTTTTTGGTGAAATGAGAGAAGATTTAGTTGTAAGAGGTCAGACATCTATCGTCTAATTTTGGAATGTGACATACTATTGTAATCGTTTTCTTAAATATATTTTTTATCTGAAAATTCTTTTAATATCGACATTTGAGAGGTAATTTTTGATGTAAGACCTAAATGAAAAGGCTTTATATTACTGTATTTTCCAAACCTTCGCAGTGAAGATTCAGTCTAGTGGAATTAGGACAAGTTTTTTCGACAAAATCTTACTCTCCTATTTATTTATAGTTGAAAAAGTGTTATAGTATTTTCGATTAGTAGGAATGAAATACATCAGAGGTCTGATGTCTTGAGAAAATATGGTGGGGGATCCAATGACGATTAAATCTGACAGTAGACATTTGTATTTGCAAGTTATCGATCGAATTAAAAACGATATCTCAGCAGGAGTGTATAGAGAAAAAGAAAAACTTCCTTCTGAATTCGATCTTGCTAAGCAATTAGGTGTTAGCAGAGCAACACTTCGAGAAGCCCTTAGAATCTTAGAAGAAGAAAATGTGATTATAAGGCGGCACGGTGTGGGAACTTTTGTAAATGCGAAGCCACTGTTTACATCGGGAATCGAACAGCTGAATAGTGTGACCAACATGATCAAACAGGCTGGGATGGAACCCGGAACCATCTTCTTAAGCTCTACATCACAAGGACCAACAGAGGATGATATTCGGCGATTTTCATGCAGTATGGATGAGGAAATGGTCGTGATCGAAAGGGTCCGGACAGCAAATGGGGAACCAGTGGTTTATTGCACTGATAAGGTGCTTGGAAGCGTTTTCCCTCATGACTTCACGCATGAGGATGGGTCTATTTTCACTTTTTTTGAAAAAGAGGCTAACCGAAAAATTACCCATGCAGTCGCTCAGATTGAACCAATAGGATACCATGATAAAATTTCTCCTATACTGGAATGTGATCCGGAAACAGCGCTTCTTGTTTTGAAACAGCTTCATTATGATCAAAACGACGAGCCCATTCTCTATTCTGTGAACTATTTCAAAGCGGACAAGTTCAGTTTCCATGTTGTGCGTAAGCGCATCAATTAGAACCCAAACGCCCTGCTCATCACATTTCTTACTAAATCATCAACCATTATTAGGGGGGAATCTTAGTGAAAAAGCGTAAGTTAGGACTTGCATTATCACTAGTTTTAGCGGCTGGAACACTTCTTGGTGCTTGTGGATCAAGCGATAAAGAAGGAAAAAGCGGCAAAGAAGGAAAAGATCAATTTACTGTAGCAATGGTTACTGATGTCGGCGGAGTAGACGATAAGTCATTCAACCAATCAGCATGGGAAGGCCTTCAAGAATTCGGTAAAGAAAACGGAATGGAAAAAGGCACAAACGGATATGACTATCTTCAATCTTCTTCTGATTCTGATTATTCCACTAACTTAAACACATTAGTGCGTAAAAAATTCGATCTAGTAATCGGTATCGGTTTCTTGATGGCTGATGCAGTGAAAGAAATCGCTGAACAACGCAAGGATTCTCAATTCGCAATTGTTGACTCTGTTGTAGATGCACCAAACGTAGCAAGCATCAACTTCAAAGAGCAAGAAGGTTCTTTCCTTGTTGGGGTTGTAGCTGGTTTGACTACAAAAACAAATAAAATCGGTTTCTTGGGCGGAGTTCAAATGCCGTTGATCGAGAAGTTCGAATCTGGATTCAGAGCAGGTGTTAAATCTGTTAACCCGGATGCAACTGTAGATGTTCAGTATGCTGGTGCATTTGATAAAGCTGACGTTGGACAGCAAATCGCTTCCAAAATGTTTTCTTCTAATGTCGATGTAATCTTCCATGCTTCCGGTGCAACTGGAAACGGTGCATTCAAAGAAGCTAAAGACCGCAAAACAAAAGAGCCTAACAAAGATTTCTGGATTATCGGCGTAGATAAAGACCAAGCTGATGAAGGTAAAGTAGAAGTGAACGGTGAGCAAAAGAGCGTAACATTGACTTCAATGGTTAAACGTGTAGACGTTGCGGTTAAAGACTTAGCTACAAAAACAAAAGCTGGGAACTTCCCTGGTGGAGAAGTTATCGAGTATGGTTTGGATAAAGACGGTGTAGGAATTGCTCCAACACAAGATAATCTTTCTGAAGATGTTCTTAAGGCAGTAAAAGAGTGGAAAGACAAAATCATCAATGGAGAAGTGAAAGTTCCAGCTACTCCTGATGAGTTTGCTAAATTTGACGCTGGCAAGTAATCTGCCAATCTTTCGAAATAAACTGTAGGATAAACGGGCTGGGCATCTGCCCGCCTGTATTCTACCTATGGAATATGATTGTAGAATGCTAAATAGAGATTTGAAAGAGAGATCCGTTCCTATTTCTATTTAGGATTTTAAAAAGGATACTCGATTTCCTTTTTCCTATTTTTTTTTAAGAAGTCTGACCTCTAACTACTTGATCTTCTTAAAAATATACAGCTCTAAATAAGGGAGTGACCAGGGTGGAACACGTAATTGAAATGCTTAATATTCGCAAGGAATTTCCGGGCATCGTTGCTAATGATAACATCACCCTCCAAGTGAAAAAGGGAGAAATTCACGCTTTACTAGGAGAAAATGGAGCCGGTAAATCAACCTTGATGAATGTCCTTTTCGGCCTTTATCAGCCAGAAAAAGGAGAAATTAAAGTAAAAGGAAATCCTGTCAAGATTACGAATCCGAATATTGCAAATGATCTTGGAATCGGAATGGTCCACCAGCATTTTATGCTTGTCGATACATTTACCGTAACGGAAAATATTGTCTTAGGTAAAGAGCCTAAAGCCCTAGGACGAATTGATATAAAGAAGGCAGAAAAAGACGTGAGGGAGATCTCAGAGAAATATGGACTTTCCGTAGATCCTCAAGCGAAGATTTCTGAAATTTCTGTAGGGATGCAGCAAAGGGTTGAAATTCTTAAAACCTTATACCGCGGGGCTGAGATTTTGATTTTCGATGAGCCGACAGCTGTACTTACTCCTCAAGAAATCAAAGAATTGATTCAAATCATGAAGAATTTGATCAATGAAGGCAAGTCGATCATTTTGATTACACATAAATTGAAAGAAATTATGGAAGTTTGCGACCGTGTAACTGTTATCCGAAAAGGGAAAGGGATCGGGACGCTGGATGTGTCTGAAACGAATCCAATCGAATTGGCAAGTTTGATGGTTGGACGTGAAGTCACATTCAAAACGGACAAAATAGATGCTGTTCCTAAAGAGAATGTACTTGAAATCAAGGATTTGACTGTAAAGGATTCGCGCGGCGTCTCCGTAGTCAATAATTTGAACCTGGATGTAAGAGCTGGAGAAATTGTCGGAATTGCAGGGGTTGATGGCAATGGACAATCAGAATTAATTGAAGCCATCACAGGATTAATGAAGGCTGAAAGCGGATCAATCAAACTCGCTGGGAAAGATATTCTGAATATGAAGCCAAGAAAAATTACAGAGTCCGGGATTGGACACATTCCGCAGGACCGCCATAAACATGGACTTGTACTTGATTTTCCAATTGGTGAAAATATGGTTCTCCAGACGTATTATCAGAAACCATTTTCAAAAAATGGCGTATTGAATTACAAAGCCATTTATCAAAAGGCCAAGACATTGATCCAGGAATTTGATGTGCGTACGCCGAGTGAATTCACACCTGCACGTGCATTATCAGGGGGAAATCAGCAAAAAGCCATTATCGGACGTGAAGTCGACCGCGACCCTGAATTGCTTATTGCTGCACAGCCTACTCGCGGATTGGATGTAGGTGCCATTGAATTTATTCATAAAAGATTGATTGAGCAGCGCGATAACGGAAAAGCCGTTCTGCTAATTTCTTTTGAGTTAGACGAAATCATGAATGTCAGTGATCGAATTGCCGTTATTTATGAAGGCAAGATCATTGAAATCGTAGATCCAAAGACTACTACAGAGCAGGAATTAGGATTATTAATGGCTGGTTCTAAGCGCGTGAAAGCAGGTGAACAAACGAATGGCTAAGCGATATATGAATATATTGATACCACTGATTGCCGTTCTGCTGGGAGTAATTGCTGGCGCAATCATTATGCTTGTAAGTGGATACAGTCCGGTAGATGGATATGCATCACTATGGAATGGTGCATTCGGAGAACTTTATTACACCGGTGAAACAATCAGACAGATCACCCCATACATTCTGGCAGGTTTGGCTGTAGCGTTTGCTTTCAGAACCGGTTTATTCAATATCGGGGTTGAAGGACAACTGATTGTCGGCTGGCTGGCATCAGTTTGGGTAGGGGTGGCATTTGATGCACCTAAATTCATCCATTTGCCTCTTGCTGTTATTGCCGCTGCCCTTGCAGGCGGGCTTTGGGGCTTCATCCCTGGATTTTTAAAAGCAAAATTCAGAGTGCATGAAGTTATTGTCACAATCATGATGAACTATATCGCACTTCATGTGACGAACTATTTCATTCGTACTGTCCTTTCAGATCACAGCGATAAAACCGACAAAATCCACGATTCTGCATCATTAGCATTCTCTGATGCAATGCAGCAGATGACTGATTATTCCCGTCTTCACTGGGGAATTCTGATTGCACTTGCATGTGTCTTTATCATGTGGTTCCTCTTGGAGAAGACTACTAAAGGCTATGAGCTGCGATCTGTAGGCTTCAACCAGCATGCCTCTGAGTATGCAGGTATGAGCGTTAATAAAAATATCATTCTATCAATGGTCATTTCCGGAGCATTTGCAGGTCTTGCAGGCTCAATGGAAGGGTTAGGGACTTTTGGATACGCGTCAATCAAATCTGGATTCACAGGAATCGGATTCGATGGAATCGCGGTTGCGCTGCTCGGCGGAAACACTGCAGTAGGTGTCATTTTCGGTGCATTGCTATTCGGTGCCTTAAAAGTAGGGGCTCTCAATATGCCAATGGAATCAGGTGTTCCGACTGAACTTGTTGATATTGTCATTGCTTTAATTATATTCTTCGTTGCTTCAAGTTATATGATCCGCTGGTTTATTGAGCGCATCAGCAAAAAGGAGGGGAAATAAGTGGATTTTATTCAAATACTATCAATTATTGTCCCTTCTGCGCTACTATTCGCGGCTCCGCTTATTTTTACGGCTTTAGGGGGAGCATTTTCAGAACGTTCCGGTGTCGTCAACATCGGACTTGAAGGATTGATGGTCATCGGTGCATTTACATCGATCGTTTTCAACCTTACGTTTTCTGACCAGCTCGGCGGCTCAGTCAAGTGGTTTGCCCTTTTAGCTGCCATGATTGTTGCATGCATATTCGCTTTGCTTCATGCAGTTGCTTCTATCAGTTTCAGAGCCGATCAGGTTGTATCAGGTGTTGCCATTAACCTGCTTGCTGTCGGATTGACACTTTTCCTTGTTAAACTTATCTATGGAAAAGGGCAAACGGATATGATCCAAAATGCTTTCAGAAAAGTGGATATTCCGGTTCTGTCAGACATACCTGTTATAGGGAAGATTTTCTTTGCGAACACGTACTATACATCCTTTTTTGCAATTATCGTCGCATTCATTGTATGGTTCATCATCTTTAAAACACCATTCGGACTTAGACTCCGTTCAGTGGGGGAACATCCAATGGCAGCAGATACGATGGGAATCAATGTAACGAAAATGCGCTATATCGGTGTAATGATTTCCGGAGCTTTAGCAGGCATCGGCGGTGGTGTATACGCCGAATCAATTTCATCCGATTTTGGACATGCAACGATCAACGGTCAAGGGTTTATGGCTCTTGCAGCTTTGATATTTGGTAAATGGAATCCACTTGGAGCAATGGGAGCGGCACTGTTTTTCGGTTTTGCCCAGTCTTTGAGCATTGTCGGAAAGAGTCTTCCTCTGTTAGAGAACATTCCAAGTGTATATCTTCTGATTGCTCCATATGTGCTTACTATTTTAGCACTGGCAGGATTCATCGGAAGAGCGGATGCACCAAAAGCGCTCGGAACTCCATATGTAAAAGGGAAAAGATAATACAAGTAAGAACCCGGTTTATCTCCGGGTTCTTTTTTTTCTGCTTATTTTGCCTCAATTGGCAAAAGTTGAAAGGGAGATTCGTAAACATGTATAGTAAGAATAAATGAACAGCAAACTAATCAATGCCTAAACGTATGTAGGATAAAGGAGGATCATGGATGACAATAATCAATGAATCGATCAAAGATAAAAAAGGATATCGGCTGCATGTAATCAAGACGGATAAATATAAAACAAATACATTCGTATGGAAATGGAAGGCACCATTGACGAAGGACGATGTGACAAAACGTGCGCTCCTTCCTCAGGTCCTTCAAAGCAGTACTAAAGATTATCAGACAACGACGGAATTGCGGGCCTATTTGGATGAATTATATGGCGCGAGCTTTTATGTGGATCTCGCCAAGAAAGGGGAATACCACATCATCAGCTTCACATTGGAAGTGGCAAATGAAAAGTTTCTGAAGGATTCCTCCCCTTTAATGGAGAAGGGAATGGAGTTTTTGGCATCGGTCATCCTCAATCCTAACGTGGAGAATCAATCCTTCCATAATGAAACGGTTGAGAAAGAAAAAAGAAATTTAAAACAGCGGATACAATCGGTTTATGACGATAAGATGCGCTACTCAAACGCAAGACTCGTAGAGGAAATGTGCAAAGGAGAAGCATTTGCACTTCATGCAAATGGTGAAAAGGAAGATGTAGATGGAATTACATCTGAACAACTTTTTCAATACTACAACAAAGCCCTTAAAGAAGATGAATTGGATTTTTATGTGATTGGCGATGTTGATGCAACGAACGTGGAAACTATTTGCCAGAAACTGTTTCCGTTTGAAGGCCGTACACCACTAACGGTTGAGAAATCCAGGGATTCTGAGAAACATGGGGAGCCTAAGGAAATTAAGGAAAATCAAGATGTAAAACAAGGGAAGCTTAATATCGGCTACAGGACAAATATTACCTTCGGTGATGAAGATTATTTTCCTCTTACTGTTTTTAATGGCATCTTTGGCGGCTTTTCTCATTCCAAGCTATTCATCAATGTACGGGAAAAGGCAAGTCTTGCCTATTATGCGGCTAGTTTGGTTGAGAGTCATAAGGGACTGTTAATGGTTATGTCCGGAATTGATAACAAAAATTACGATCAAGCGGTGAAAATCATCCATGAGCAAATGGACGCGATGAAAAATGGTGATTTTACTGAGGATGAGATCACTCAAACTAAAGCTGTGATCCGAAATCAGCTCCTAGAAACCATTGATACAGCTAGAGGATCTGTCGAAGTACTTTATCACAATGTAATTTCAAAAGAGAGTATCACAATTGATGATTGGCTGAAGCAAGTGGATAAAACAACGAAAGATGAAATCGTGAACGCTGCGAAGAAAATTGAACTTGACACCATTTACTTCCTTACCGGAAATGAGGAGGATGCGCAATGAAGAAAATAGACTTTGATCAGCTGCAGGAGTCCTTATACTACGAAAAGATGGATAATGGACTGGATGTCTACATTCTGCCGAAAAACGGATTCAATAAAACTTTCTGTACTTTTACGACCAACTACGGTTCTGTAGACAACCATTTCGTTCCGCTGGATGGGGATGACTTTGAAAAAGTACCCGACGGAATTGCCCATTTCCTTGAGCATAAGCTATTTGAGAAGGAAGACGGGGATGTCTTTCAGCAGTTCAGCAAGCAAGGGGCATCATCTAATGCTTTTACTTCTTTTACCCGTACAGCCTATTTGTTTTCAAGCACTTCAGATGTAGAAAAGAACTTGGTTACCCTTATTGATTTTGTTCAGGATCCTTATTTTACAGAAAAAACGGTTGAAAAGGAAAAAGGAATCATAGGCCAGGAGATCACCATGTATGATGATAATCCTGACTGGAGGCTTTACTTTGGACTGATTCAGAACATGTACCATAATCATCCGGTCAAAATCGACATAGCCGGAACCATTGAGTCAATTGCTCCAATTACCAAAGATTTATTATATCTTTGCTACAATACGTTCTATCACCCAAGCAATATGCTTCTATTTGTTGTCGGACCTGTGGATGCGGAAAATACGATGAACATGATCAGGGATAATCAGAATAAGAAGGATTTCAAAGAACCAAAGGAAATTCAAAGGAAGTTTGAAGATGAGCCTTCTACTGTAGCTGAAAAGAAGCAAGTCCTGAAAATGAACGTACAGTCTTCCAAATGTTTGGTGGGCATTAAAGCCCTTGATGTTAACCAAAAAGGAAAAGAAATGTTAAAAAATGAATTGACCATCAATGTATTTTTAGACATGCTTTTTGGAAAAAGCGCCAAAAATTACTTCGATCTTTATAATGAAGGTCTAATTGATGAGACGTTCTATTATGACTATACGCAGGAAACCGGCTTTGGTTTTGCGATGATCGGCGGAGATACTGAAAAACCAGACCAGCTGGCAGAAAGAATTGAAGATATATTATTAAAAGCGAAAGAAGGAGAATTTCTTTCCGAAGAAGCATTGGAAAGGTCCAAGAAAAAGAAGGCGGGGGCTTTCCTGCGGGCAATCAATTCCCCTGAATATATCGCTAATCAATTTACCAGGTATGCTTTCAATGAAATGGATCTTTTCGATGTAGTTCCAACCTTAGAATCCATTACGTTCGAAGATGTAAAAAGAGAAGCCCAGCGTTTTATTGACAAGGAACGATTGACGGTATGTCAGGTAGTGCCGAAATAATTTTGAAAAACAACCGCGGGTCAACCTATCCCGTGGTTGTTTTTGTTAAGTTATACTAAAGAAAAAAGAAAGTGGGAAAATGAATGAAAAGATTTGCTCTCATAACAGGTGCGAGCGGAGGAATGGGCAGGAAGGCTGCTCACCGATTGGCAGAAGACGGCTGGAATTTATATTTGCACTATAACAGAAACAAAGAAGCATGCATCGAGTTAATGAAGGAGTTGGAACCCTATTTAATTGAAGCGATTCCAATTTCAGCTGATCTGGAGAGTCCTGAAGGCGTCGATCGTTTAGTCGAGAGTTTATTCCAGCTCGATGCCATTGTGTATGCGAGCGGTACTTCACATTACGGTCTCTTTATGGATACAACACCAAAGGAAATGGATGATTTGATTCAAATTCATATTAAAAGTCCAATGAAGCTCATACAAATGTGTCTGCCTAAATTAATGAGGAATGAACAATCTTCCATCGTTGTGATTAGTTCGATTTGGGGGCAGACAGGAGCTGCATGCGAAGTTCTCTATTCGACCGTAAAGGGAGCTCAAATTTCTTTCGTGAAAGCCCTCAGCAAAGAGGTTGCGATGAATGGAATGAGGGTCAATGCCATAGCTCCCGGTGCAATTGATACAAATATGATGAAGGGATTCACTGATGAGGATATAGAGCAGCTAAAAGAGGAAATACCTGCCGGGAGGCTCGGGAAGCCGGAAGAAGTGGCGGATGCAGTGTCTTTCCTTTTGTCTCCCCGTTCTTCCTACATCACTGGCCAAGTGCTCTCAATCAATGGGGGCTGGTATACTTAATTTATTTTTACATGGATGCATATTTTGAACTTCCGGTAGCAAAATAACTTTTGAACATATCTAAAGGAGGTTCATAACCATGTCTGTTTTAAATAGCTGGGATAGTTGGAAGAACTTTTTGGGAGACCGTTTGCATCAGGCTGAAGATAAAGGGATGCATAATGAAGCGGTGACAGATTTGGCTTACCAAATCGGGGATTACCTGGCAAAAGAAGTGGATCCGAAGAATGATCAGGAGAAAGTATTGGCAGATCTTTGGTCAGTAGCAACTCCTGAAGAACAGCATGCTATCGCAAGCATGATGGTAAAGCTTGTCCAAAATAACGGAACACGCTAATCCATAACCCAAAGAGAGGACTATCCTCTCTTTTTTTGTGTCTAGATTCAGGATATGATGCCTATTGGGGATTCAATCAGTTAGAAATCGGAAATGCCCCTAGGTTTTTCTTTCATCTTATTAGAAAATCATATATTATAGACACTATAGATATTGTCGAATTTTATTTTTTGATTTCATCGTCTTTTAAATGCTTCATGTAATGCTTAGAGTGCACAAAGCTTTCATTTTTTATTGAGCCTGTGCTTTTGTTTTGGGAGGGTTTAAATGGACCGTAAAGAGTGGTACTTGGAATATGAAATCCAAATCAACCGTCCTGGTTTATTAGGGGACATATCTTCATTGCTTGGAATGCTTTCAATTAATATTGTCACAATCAATGGCGTGGACGAAGGAAGGCGCGGCCTTTTGCTACTTGCCCAGAGTGAACAGCAGATTGAACGTCTTGAGTCCATCCTGCAAACCATGGAGACCATAAATGTCACCAAGCTTCGAGAGCCAAAATTACGTGATCGTCTAGCAGTGCGCCATGGAAGGTATATCCAAAGGGATGCGGATGATAAAAAAACATTCCGTTTCATTCGTGATGAGCTTGGGCTCCTAGTCGATTTCATGGCTGAATTGTTTAAGCAGGAAGGACATAAATTAGTAGGGATCCGCGGCATGCCAAGGGTGGGCAAAACCGAATCTGTAGTGGCCTCAAGTGTATGTGCTAACAAGAAATGGCTATTCGTTTCTTCTACATTATTGAAGCAGACAATTCGTAATAAGTTGATTGAAGATGAATACAGCTCAGATAACATTTTTATCCTGGATGGCATCGTTTCAACAAAAAGGGCAAACGAACAACATTGGCAGCTTGTAAGGGAAATTATGCGGCTTCCGGCTGTCAAGGTTATCGAGCATCCGGACATTTTTGTTCAGAATTCAGAATACTCAATTGAAGATTTTGATTATATCATTGAACTGAGAAACGATCCGGATGAAGAAATTACATATGATTTAGTGCAAAAAAGCAACTTCTTTCAGGAATCCGAATTTGGAGGATTCGATTTTTAGTAATGGCGGGTGTTTGTATTGACAGAATTAGGATTGAGATTAAAAGGAGCAAGGGAATCCAAAGGCCTTAGCCTGGATGATTTGCAGACGTTGACAAAGATACAGAAAAGGTATCTGGTAGGAATTGAAGAAGGTAATTATGATATGATGCCGGGCAAGTTTTACGTCCGTGCTTTCATCAAACAATATGCAGAAGCAGTTGGTCTTGAGCCGGATGCGCTGTTCGAAGAGTATGCGAGCGATATCCCTTCCGTTCAAAGCAGCGAGCTTCCCGGGCATATTTCCAGAGTGCAGACCCGTAAGACAGTATCTTCGGGCACAAGCTCAAAGTTCCTGGATTTTATTCCAAAGATTTTGGCAGCTGTTTTCGCAGTGGGTGTTGTCGCATTGATCTGGTTCGTTGTACAGCATTATGTGAGCACTGATAATGAGAATGCCGGCAGCAAGTCCGATAAAACCGTAGTGTCAAAATTAAATGATGATGTAAAAAAAGAAGATAACAGTAAAAATGATAAGAAAGATTCCGGTAATAAGAGTGCTTCAACTTCTGATGATGAGAAAAAAGACAGCACTTCAAATGACAAGGAAAATCAGCAGAAGACAGAGGACACTCAGCAAAAAATCTCCGTAGTGAATGCTTCCGGAAGCAATACGACCTATAAAGTGGAAAATGCTGAGCAATTCAAGTTGAAAGTAGCTGCGACAGCGAACGGAAAGACTTGGGTAAGCGTGAAAAATGCCAGTGGAGCAGCGTTATTCCAAGGACTATTGAGTAATGCACAAAGCAAAGAGCTTGATTTGTCCAATGAGCAAACGGTTGTCATCCGTGTTGGGGATTCAACAGGTACGGAAATTTACGTCAATGATGAAAAAGTTGAATTTGCTGTGCCGCCAACGGATCAAATCACACAGAACATTACCCTTCAACATGCAGCACCTGGTCAATAAAGCCGGTGCTGTGTTCCTGTTATGAATGGAAAAAAAGGGTGAAGGAAATAACAATGATAAGAGATTCTTCTCTTTTATTCAGAAGTATGACGATCATCGTTCTGAAAAAGTCATCATTTGATGACTATTTTTTTTCAAGTATCAATACGATTAGTGAGATGGAGGATTTATTGTGAATTTACCAAATAAAATAACAGTATCAAGGATTTTATTGATTCCTTTGTTTATGATCATCATGCTTGTACCATTTTCGTGGGGTGAAGTTCATTTCTTAGGTGCGCAAATGCCTGTCACCCATTTAGTAGGGGGGCTGATTTTCATCATTGCCTCAACTACTGATTGGATTGATGGCTACTATGCTAGGAAATTGAATTTAGTGACCAATCTAGGGAAGTTTTTGGACCCGTTGGCAGATAAATTGTTGGTTTCCGCGGCGCTGATTGTATTGGTTGAATTACATGCAGCAGCTTCTTGGATTGTCATTATCATTATCAGCCGTGAATTTGCAGTAACCGGCCTGCGTTTAATTTTAGCGGGCGAGGGGGAAGTTGTTGCAGCAAATATGCTTGGAAAAGTCAAAACTTGGGCGCAAATTATTGCAATTTCAGCATTGCTTCTTCATAACGTAATTTTTGAAGCAGTTTCATTCCGTTTCGATTTATTTGCACTTTGGGTGGCCTTAATATTCACGGTATGGTCCGGATGGGATTATTTTTACAAAAACAGACGAGTGCTAATTAACTCCAAGTAGGAGGTTCTTGAAATGAATGCTGAAATCATTGCCGTTGGATCTGAGTTATTACTGGGTCAAATCGTAAATACAAATGCAAAGTTTATTTCCGAACGCTTAGCCGAACTTGGGATAAACGTTTATTATCATACTGTCGTCGGCGATAATCCGATGAGGTTGACGAAAGCGATAGAAACAGCGGAGAAAAGGGCTGACTTGATCATCTTCACAGGCGGCCTCGGTCCTACAAAAGATGATTTGACTAAAGAGGCCATTGCTTCCCATCTTAATACATCACTCGTGTCTGATGAAGAAGCATTAGACTCGATAGTGGAATATTTTAAGAAAACAAATCGAATCATGACTGAAAATAATAAAAAGCAGGCACTGGTTCTGAATGGGGCAGATGTTCTTCCGAATTTGAATGGAATGGCACCGGGGATGTTTTACAAAACAGACACTCATCGCTATATGCTCCTTCCTGGTCCGCCGAAAGAAATGGAACCGATGTTCAGGGAGTTCGGCATGCCAAAGCTTGCTGAGCAGTTAGAGGAAATGGTGAAAATCGAGTCCAGAGTTCTTCGGTTCTTTGGGATTGGAGAAGCTCAACTTGAAACAGAAATCATGGACTTGATCGATGGGCAGTCCAACCCGACAATCGCTCCGCTTGCAGCTGACGGAGAAGTTACTCTTCGTTTGACGGCAAAAGACCCTTCCGGTGAAAAGGCGCAGCAATTGCTGGATGAAGTGGAGCAGCAAATCTTAGCAAGGACAGGCGAATTTTTTTATGGCTATGGCCAATCTTCCTTGATGATAGAGCTCTCGGCTTTAATGAAAAAGAAGAATTATACAATCGCCTGTGCAGAGAGTTTGACAGGTGGGTTATTTCAATCAGAACTCACTTCTATAGATGGCGCCAGCTCTGTTTTTAATGGGGGAGTCATATGCTATTCCAATCAGGCGAAAATTGAGCAGGTCGGCGTTGCTGAATCCACCATCAATCAGTATGGAGCGGTAAGCGAAGAGTGTGCAGTCGAACTTGCTGTCGGAATCCAAAAGAAATTCAATACGGATATCGGCATTTCCTTTACCGGTGCAGCCGGCCCCGAACCGCTCGAAGGGAACCCTCCAGGGACTGTCTGGATCGGCGTGTCCTTTGCAGGTGCCGCGCCACGGGCCTTCAAGGTGCAGCTGCAAGGGTCAAGGAATAATATCATAATGAGGACAGTTAAATATGGATGCCATTTCCTGCTGAGGGAATTGGCGGATAAATAAAAAGAGGGATTTCCCTCTTTTTATTATTTTCATACGTAAATAGTCGCCTAGTTTTCAGTCAACCATTGAAATTCTATTAATCAAGAAATTATAATCGCATTTTACTACCCTAAAAAAAGCGAATGAATGTTCGATTTTTTGCTTGTAAAACTGAACCAAAACGTTTATAGTAAAGATAGGTTAATTGAGATAAACGTTATTCAGCAAACGTGCTGGATACCTGTAAATATAAAGGAGGAAATCTAGTGGCTAATGATCGTCAAGCAGCACTTGAAATGGCGTTAAAACAAATAGAAAAGCAATTTGGTAAAGGTTCTATCATGAAGTTGGGTGAACAGACAGACCGAAGGATCTCTACTATGCCTAGTGGATCTCTGGCACTTGATGTCGCTTTGGGAGTCGGCGGATATCCTAGAGGAAGAATCGTTGAAATCTATGGACCTGAAAGTTCAGGTAAAACAACTGTAGCACTCCACGCAATAGCAGAGGTCCAGGCTAAAGGTGGACAAGCTGCATTCATCGATGCAGAGCATGCCCTCGATCCTGTCTACGCCCAAAAATTAGGCGTTAATATCGATGAACTTCTTTTATCACAGCCGGATACAGGCGAGCAGGCTCTTGAGATTGCAGAAGCACTTGTACGAAGCGGTGCAGTCGACATCCTGGTTATTGACTCTGTTGCAGCGTTGGTTCCAAAAGCAGAGATTGAAGGGGAGATGGGTGATTCACACGTCGGCCTTCAAGCACGTTTGATGTCACAGGCACTCCGTAAACTTTCTGGAGCAATCAATAAATCTAAAACCATAGCAATCTTCATTAACCAAATCCGTGAAAAAGTCGGCGTTATGTTCGGAAATCCTGAGACGACTCCAGGTGGACGAGCGTTGAAATTCTACTCCTCCGTACGCCTTGAAGTGCGTCGTGCAGAAACACTGAAGCAAGGAAACGATATGGTTGGGAACAAAACAAGAGTAAAAGTAGTAAAAAATAAAGTGGCCCCTCCATTCCGTACAGCTGAAGTAGATATCATGTATGGTGAAGGGATTTCAAGAGAAGGCGAAATCATAGATATGGGTTCTGAATTGGATATCGTTCAAAAGAGCGGTTCCTGGTATTCCTATAATGAAGAGCGTTTAGGACAAGGCCGTGAAAATGCGAAACAATTCCTAAAAGAGAATCCTGAACTTCGCCACGAATTAATGATGAAGATTCGCGATCATTATAATCTGGATGAAGTAAAAACAGCATCTGCGGATGAAGACCAAGAAGAGTTTGCACTTCTTGACGAATAATAGAGATAAAAGCGGTCATTTTTTCGACCGCTTTTTCTTTATGGAGAAGCGCGTATACTTCAAGAGTGGGCAGTAAACGTTTGCAATATTGATAAAGCTTGGTATTTCAAGCTTCTCTTTTTTCTCCCAAGCCTTGACAATAATTTTTAGCACCTTTAAAATTAATAATGTATATTTTTTAACTTTTTCGAATGAAAATTTGAAAGCCTGACGCTGTATGTTGAAACCTTTGTAACAATGTAGCAGCCGACATTTTTTGAATGATGACAAAAGTTCATAGCAAGAGGAGGTGAAAGAGTTGGAACCTATTACAATCATCTCCATTTTGCTTGGCCTAATCGTCGGTGTAGTTGTTGGCTATTTAATTCGCAAGTCCATTGCTGAAGCAAAGATCTCAGGGGCAAAGAATGCCGCAGAGCAAATTGTAGAAGACGCTAAGCGTGAAGCTGAATCTTTGAAAAAAGAAGCCCTTCTGGAAGCAAAGGATGAAAATCACAAACTTCGTACAGAAACTGAAAGAGAACTTCGTGAACGAAGAAATGAATTGCAGAAGCAAGAAAACCGTTTATTGCAAAAAGAGGAAAACCTTGACCGCAAGGATGAATCACTCGATAAGAGAGAATTGATGCTTGAGAAGAAAGAGGACTCTTTAGGGCAAAGACAACAACATATTGAAGAGATGGAAAGCAAAGTGGACGATATGGTACGATCACAGAAAGCTGAACTTGAGCGTATCTCGGGTCTGACTCGCGACGAAGCTAAATCGATTATTATTGATCGAGTGGAAAATGAATTGGCTCACGATATCGCCATTATGGTGAAGGAAAGTGAGAACAGGGCGAAAGAGGATGCTGATAAGAAAGCGAAAGAAGTACTTTCACTAGCTATCCAAAGATGTGCTGCAGAGCACGTGGCAGAAACGACTGTATCTGTCGTTACCCTTCCAAATGACGAAATGAAAGGCCGTATCATTGGTAGAGAAGGCCGGAATATTCGTACACTTGAAACTTTGACCGGAATCGATTTAATTATTGATGATACTCCTGAAGCAGTTATTCTTTCAGGATTTGATCCTATCCGTCGTGAAACTGCCCGAATCGCACTTGAGAAACTGGTTCAGGACGGACGCATCCATCCAGCGCGTATTGAAGAAATGGTTGATAAAGCCAGACGCGAGGTTGATGAACATATCCGTGAAATCGGTGAACAAACAACATTTGAAGTTGGAGTTCATGGACTTCATCCTGATTTAATCAAGATTCTTGGACGATTGAAATATCGTACAAGCTATGGCCAGAACGTCTTAAAGCATTCGATGGAAGTGGCATTTCTTTCAGGGCTATTGGCAGCTGAACTTGGTGAGGATGAAACCCTTGCCCGTCGTGCAGGATTGCTGCATGATATTGGTAAAGCAGTTGACCATGAAGTTGAAGGAAGCCATGTAGAAATCGGAGTGGAATTGGCAACGAAGTATAAAGAACACCCAGTTGTAATCAATTCCATTGCATCCCATCATGGTGATACAGAACCGACGTCTATCATTGCCGTTCTAGTGGCAGCAGCTGATGCTCTATCAGCAGCCCGTCCAGGAGCAAGAAGTGAAACGCTTGAAAACTATATCCGCCGTTTAGAGAAGCTGGAAGAAATTTCAGAATCCTACGAGGGTGTAGAAAAGTCATTTGCTATTCAAGCAGGGCGCGAGGTTCGCATTATGGTAAGGCCAGAACAAATCGATGATCTAGAAGCCCATCGATTAGCGCGTGATATCCGGAAACGGATAGAAGAAGAACTTGATTATCCAGGTCACATTAAAGTAACTGTGATCCGTGAAACAAGAGCAGTTGAATATGCGAAATAAAGCGGTGATTTTCACCGCTTTTTTTGTTTTTGGCTGAATGTACATAAATGCACGAGAGACTAATGATCGACTTCTTGTGATACAATAATGGAATAGAAATTTAGTTTAGAAAGGGCAGTAAAATGAGATTATTATTCGTAGGAGACGTTGTCGGTTCTCCCGGCCGCGACATGATTAAAGAGTATTTGCCGAGGTTGAAAGAAAAATTCCGTCCACAGTTTACGATTGTGAATGGAGAAAACGCCGCAGGAGGCAAGGGGATTACTGAGAAAATCTATCGCCAGATTCTAGAATCCGGAGCCAATGTTGTGACATTAGGTAATCACACATGGGATAACCGGGAGATCTTTGAATTCATCGATAAAGCGAAAAACATGGTGAGGCCTGCCAATTTCCCAAAAGGGAACCCTGGGCAAGGCATCGTGTACTCTAAATTCAACCAGCATGAAATTGCTGTTATCAGCCTGCAGGGAAGAACATTTTTGCCTGCAATTGATTGCCCATTTTTAAAAGCGGAAGAATTAGTAGAAGAAGCCAAAAAGAGGACGAATATCATCTTTGTTGATTTCCATGCAGAAGCAACCAGTGAAAAGCAAGCGATGGGTTGGTTCCTTGATGGCAAGGTGACGGCGGTGGTCGGAACTCATACACATGTCCAGACGGCTGATAACAGGGTGCTGCCTGAGGGTACAGCGTATTTATCCGATGTCGGCATGACTGGTCCTTATGACGAAATTTTAGGGATGACAAAAGAATCTGTTTTAAAAAGATTTCTTACAAGTATGCCGGTTCGTTTTGAAGTACCGAAAGAGGGCAGAAAGCAATTGAGCGCCTGCATCATTGATTTGGACGATGCTACCGGGAAAGCAAGCAAAATAGAAAGAATACTGATCAACGAAGATCATCCGTTTTTTTCATAATACGTGTACAAAAGGCTGCCTTTTTTTCAGGGCGGCCTTTTGTATTTTTTCCTTCGAGTTCCGTCTTATGCTGGTCGGGGCTATCGGGGCGCTTGCGCTTTTCCCGATCCAGCTCCAGCGGCTAGAGGTTGGGAGGTTTCCCTCAGCGCGCTTACGATAAGTCAACATCGATTCGCAGGGGCTCATCGTGATTCCTTTATCTCGTGGTGCTGCGCTCCAGTCTCTACGCCTTTGAACAAGCCGGCTCCGCTTTTCTTTGTCCAAGCTGGAATAGTTTTCTTTTTTCTTGAATATAGTAGCATTGGAATCTTTTATATTCAGATGTTCACTGAATGAACATTCGAGATGGGGAAATGACAAGGAGGAACTATGAAATGGAAATATTAAAAGTTTCAGCAAAATCTAATCCTAATTCTGTAGCAGGGGCGTTGGCAGGTGTTCTTCGGGAAAGAGGTGCAGCAGAGATTCAGGCGATTGGTGCCGGTGCTCTGAATCAGGCTGTAAAAGCGGTAGCGATTGCAAGAGGGTTTGTAGCCCCAAGCGGGGTCGATTTAATTTGCATCCCTGCTTTTACAGACATCTTAATTGATGGAGAAGAACGAACGGCTATCAAGTTAATCGTGGAACCCAGATAGACGAAAATTCCTTCTCAAACGATAGGAAAGGCCTGTTTGCAGAAGGAGCAAGCAGGCTCTTTTTTGATATATTGCCAAGTTGTACAAGATTTTCTGGAGGATTTTCTTTATCATGGAAGTAACAGTCTATTAAGAGAAAGGAATCTAAAATGAAAATCTTTGATGCACATTGCGACGTTTTATCACAAATGTTGAAGTATCCAGGTATTTCTTTTCAAACTGGCAGCACCCTGCACATTACATATGAACAGCTTTTGAAAACAGGAAGCAAGGTGCAGTGCTTTGCCATTTTTATTTCTCCATGCATTCATCCGATGATGCGTTTTCAAGCTGCGATTGAAATGATTGATATTTTTTATGAGAAAATTCTTGCTCCCAATTCAGAGATGAAACTAATCCTCAATAGGGAGGATATATTTTCACTAAAGGAGAATGAAATCGGCGCCGTGCTTACAGTTGAAGGATGTGAGGCAATTCAAGAAGATTTGATTAAATTGAACACACTTTACCGCCTCGGTGTCCGTTCTGTCGGATTGACTTGGAATTTCGCCAATGCTGCTGCAGATGGCGCAATGGAGTCTAGAGGCGGTGGGCTTACCCAATTTGGCAGGCAGACCGTGGAACGGTTGAATCAATTAGGGATATGGACAGACGTTTCCCATTTATCTGAGAAAGCCTTCTGGGATGTACTCCAGTTAGCGGAGTTTCCGATTGCTTCTCATTCGAACCCTTATACACTTTGTCCCCATCCAAGAAATCTGAGGGATCATCAAATCAAGGCTTTGATTGAAAGAAATAGTGTAATAGGTGTAACTTTTGTTCCGGAATTTGTGGTTCAGGATGGAAATGCAAAAATTAATGATATTTTAAAACTCGTAGATTATATTTGCAGTCTCGGCGGTGTGAAGAACATCGGATTCGGCTCGGATTTTGACGGAATCGACAAAACTATCAAAGGACTGTCTTCTTATAAGGACTATGCTTCATTGGTTAATGAATTGGAAAAACATTTTACCTCAGAAGAAGTCGAAGGGTTCCTGTTTTATAATTTTGCGGAGAGGTTTCCGCAATAAGCCGGGGAGAAAAATGGGACAAACGGTAGGGGAGCTGGTGGTATATCCTAGTGATTTAAAAAGAAAAATGATACACTAATACGGTAGTAAATATGAACCGATTGATATTAAGAGGGGTGTTATATAGATGATTCAACAGCTTTCCTGGAAAGTAGGCGGTCAGCAGGGTGAGGGTATTGAGAGTACAGGTGAAATTTTCTCCATTGCTTTAAATCGTCTTGGCTACTATCTATACGGGTATCGCCATTTTTCATCCAGAATCAAAGGCGGCCATACCAATAATAAAATCCGCGTAAGTACGAAGCAAGTACGTGCCATTGCAGATGATTTGGATATTTTAGTTGCTTTCGACCAAGAAACAATCGATGTCAATTATAAAGAGCTGCACAGCAAAGGTATCATTATTGCAGATGCAAAATTTGATCCGCAAAAACCTGAGGATACAGAAGCACAGATGTTTGCAGTTCCATTTACAGAAATAGCATCTGAATTGGGTACTTCATTAATGAAAAACATGGTGGCTATCGGAGCGACATGCACCATTTTAAATCTTGATATCTCCCTTTTCAAAGAAGTGGTAGAAGAAATCTTTGGGCGCAAGGGTGAAGCGGTTGTTGCGAAAAATATGGAAGCGATCAAACAAGGCGCAGAAGTCATGAAAGAAAAGCTTGGCGAACAGACTGGCATCATGGAGCTTGAAAAAGCGGACGGTCAAAAGCGCATGTTCATGATCGGAAATGATGCGATTGCTTTAGGTGCATTGGCAGGGGGCGTGCGACTGATGGCAGCCTATCCGATTACACCGGCATCTGAAATCATGGAATACTTGATTAAAAAATTGCCTTCAGTCGGAGGCACGGTCATTCAGACAGAGGATGAAATTGCTGCTGCGACGATGGCTATCGGATCAAACTATGCGGGTGTGCGGGCATTCACCGCATCTGCCGGACCTGGACTTTCCCTGATGATGGAATCGATTGGATTGGCAGGCATGACAGAAACGCCATTGGTGATTGTGGATACACAGAGAGGCGGACCATCTACAGGACTGCCGACGAAACAGGAGCAATCGGACTTGATGGCAATGCTTTATGGGACCCACGGTGAAATCCCTAAGATTGTGATAGCACCAAGTACCGTACAAGAGGCATTCTATGATACAGTTGAAGCTTTCAACCTTGCTGAACAGTATCAATGCCCTGTAATCGTCCTGTCTGACTTGCAGCTTTCATTGGGTAAGCAGACAGTAGAGCCTCTTGATTTCAGTAAAGTTGAAATCAGACGGGGGAAATTAATTCAAAATGAAGCAGATCTTGCAGAACTGAACGATAAAACCTATTTCAAACGCTATGAAGTGACGGAAGATGGAGTATCTCCGCGCGTCATCCCGGGAATGAAAAATGGCATTCACCATGTAACAGGTGTGGAACATGATGAAACCGGGAAGCCATCAGAAGCGGCTTCAAATAGGAAGCATCAAATGGATAAACGCATGAGGAAGATTGAAAACATCCAATTTGATAACCCGATTTATACAGATGCCAAACATGAGGAAGCTGATCTGCTAGTCATTGGTTTCAACTCTACGCGTGGTGCCATTGAAGAGGCAAAAGGCCGTCTCGAGAAGGATGGGTTGAAAGTCAATCATGCACAAATTCGATTGATTCAGCCTTTCCCTGCAGATGAATTGATGCCATTGATTCAATCCGCCAAAAAAGTGGCAGTGATTGAAAATAATGCGACAGGCCAGCTTGCTAATATCATCAAGATGAATGCAGGCAATCACAATAAGATCCGCAGTATTGTGAAATATGATGGAAACCCATTCCTGCCGCATGAAATCCACACTGAATGCAAGGAGTTGTTCTAGATGTCTTCGTTTAAAGATTTTCGAAACAATGTGAAACCCAACTGGTGTCCCGGATGCGGGGATTTCTCAGTGCAAGCTGCCATTCAGCGGGCAGCAGCCAATGTAGGGTTGGAACCGGAGCAATTGGCCGTAATTTCCGGAATCGGATGTTCCGGCCGCATCTCCGGCTACATTAACTCTTATGGCCTCCACGGAATTCACGGGCGTTCCCTTCCTATCGCACAAGGGGTTAAAATGGCGAATAAGGATTTGACTGTCATTGCCTCTGGAGGAGACGGAGACGGCTTTGCCATTGGAATGGGACATACCATCCATGCCATCCGCAGAAATGTCGATATTACTTATATCGTTATGGACAATCAAATCTATGGATTGACGAAAGGGCAGACTTCCCCGAGGTCTGCAGCCGGATTTAAGACTAAGTCCACTCCAGAGGGTGCCATTGAACATGCACTAGCACCGATGGAAATGGCCTTGACTGCCGGAGCTACATTTGTGGCCCAAAGCTTTTCGACAGATTTGAAAGAATTGACTGCCCTGATTGAAGCAGGCATCAATCATAAAGGTTTTTCTCTTATCAATGTCTTCAGTCCTTGTGTGACCTATAACAAAGTCAACACATATGACTGGTTCAAAGAAAACCTGACAAAACTCAGCGATGTGGAAGGGTATGATACGGCGAACCGTGAACTTGCAATGACCACATTGATGAAGCATGATGGTCTTGTAACAGGTTTGATCTATCAAAACACCAGCCAGCCTTCTTATCAGGAGCTTGTATCCGGATACAGCGAGGATGCTTTAACTAAAGCTGACCTTATGCTCGGTGAAGGCCACTTCAATGAACTGTTAAAAGAATTCATGTAAGAAATAAGCAGCCCGGCAGCCTGTTCCGAAAGGAATTTTATGGATTGCCGGGCCTTTTCTTTTATTGTTAATTGCGAGGAAAACACGTATACTTATGTAATGTGCGTGTATACTTGTTTTTTTGATTGTAAGATTTTTATAATGTATGTAAGGCGAATCTCACAATGAATGGTGAATAGATGCTTTGTCTTGATGGAAAGGAGTATTATTTACATGAATGAAGAACAGCGTTTACAAGGTCAGCAAGTGAAGGACACTACTCCTTCGGACAAAAAATCCGAAAAGGACTACAGCAAGTACTTCCAATCTGTTTATGTTGCACCTTCCTTAAAAGATGCAAAAAAGCGTGGAAAAGAAGAGATTAAATATTTCAAAGACTTTAATATCCCAGAAGAATATATGGGAATGGGAAATGGGAAGAAATTTTATATCAGGACCTATGGCTGCCAAATGAATGAACATGATACGGAAGTTATGGCAGGGATTTTCATGGCATTGGGATACGAGCCGAGTGAAACGACTGAAGATTCAGATGTCATCCTTTTGAATACATGTGCTATTCGTGAAAATGCAGAGAATAAGGTTTTCGGCGAAATAGGCCATTTAAAATCTTTGAAACAGGAGCGCCCGGATCTATTAGTCGGCGTGTGCGGATGCATGTCTCAAGAAGAGTCCGTCGTCAACCGTATCCTCAGCAAGCATCAGCATGTTGATATGATTTTTGGTACACACAATATTCATAGGCTGCCTCAAATCTTAAAAGAAGCTTATATGTCTAAAGCGATGGTTGTGGAAGTATGGTCCAAGGAAGGCGATGTCATCGAAAACCTTCCGAAGGTCCGCAGAGGCAATATCAAAGCGTGGGTTAACATCATGTATGGATGCGATAAGTTCTGCACTTACTGCATTGTTCCATATACCCGCGGTAAAGAACGCAGCCGCAGACCGGATGAAATCATTCAAGAGGTCAGGATGCTCGCAGCCCATGGGTATCAGGAAATTACTTTGCTAGGACAAAATGTAAATGCTTACGGTAAAGATTTCGATGACATAAACTATGGTCTTGGAGATCTAATGGACGAGCTGCGTAAGATTGATATTCCGCGAATCCGTTTCACAACAAGCCATCCACGTGATTTTGACGATCACTTGATTGAAGTTCTGGCGAATAAAGGGAATTTAGTGGAGCATATCCATTTGCCGGTTCAATCCGGCTCTACAGATGTGCTGAAAATCATGGCTCGCAAGTATACAAGAGAGCAATTCCTTGAACTCGTCCGCAAGATCAAAGCAGCAATCCCTGATGTAGCATTGACGACCGATATCATTGTCGGGTATCCAAATGAAACAGAAGAGCAGTTTGAAGAAACGCTGTCTTTATATCGTGAAGTAGGATTCGAAGCTGCCTACACATTCATTTATTCTCCACGCGAGGGAACACCGGCAGCGAAAATGAATGATAATGTTCCAATGGAAGTGAAAAAGGAAAGGCTGCAGCGCTTGAATACTGTCGTAAACGAGATGTCAGCAGAAGCTTTGAAAAAATACAAAGACCGCGTTGTCGAAGTGTTGGTTGAAGGTGAGAGTAAAAATAATCCGGATGTATTAGCCGGATATACTCGCAGAAGTAAACTTGTAAACTTTAAAGCCCCTAAAACGGCAATTGGCAAAATTGTCAAAGTGAAAATCACAGATGTGAAAACATGGTCCTTAAATGGGGAAATGATTGAAGAATTAGAAACGGCAGAGGTGAAATAGGATGGCGAAATATACAAAAGGCGATATTGTAAACCGTGCAACGGAATTAGCAAAAATGATTGCAGAAACAGAAGAAGTTGATTTCTTCAAGCGTGCCGAGGCGCAAATCAATGAAAATCAAAAAGTAAGGGAAATGATCGCAAGCATCAAGAGTCTTCAGAAGCAAGCGGTTAATTTTCAGCATTACGGCAAGACCAATGCTCTGAAAATGGTAGAAGCAAAAATTGAAGCTATTGAAAAGGAAATCGATGAGATTCCGATTGTACAGGAATTTAAAGAGTCTCAAACGGAAGTTAATGAATTGCTTCAGATGGTGTCATCAGCCATTTCGAATACAGTGACGAATGAAATCATTGAATCGACTGGCGGAGATCTTCTTTATGGTCAAACAGGTTCACAGGTGAAAAATACTGCACCTGGCAGCTGCTAATAAAATAAAGACAAAGAAAGCCAGGGGAATATTTCTTCCTGGCTTTTTTTGATTTATTCTTCGGTCAATTCGTTAATGTCCACATCAGAACGTTCTTCTAACGGCCCCCGCAGGTGCACAGTAGCCGTCCTGCCGTCTTCGTGCAGGTTGTCGATCCAAACGGATGTTCCATTGTATTTCACAACGATATCTGCAGATGAAGAAAGTATTTGCTTTACACGATTCTGGTCCATTCTTTTTCCTCCTTATATGTATTCAGGTTATTGTTTGAAATTCTTTTAAAAATATGCTGATTTTATTGTGATTTAAATCGAAATATTTGATTCAGGTTATGAGATAAATATGCTATAGTTTATTTGAATTGAATAGAATTGGATCACTGGGGGAGCCGGAAGCAGCCGGCTGAGAGTGGACTCTTGATGTCCTTGACCCTTATAACCTGATCTGGCTAGAACCAGCGTAGGGAAGTGGGAATAGATGTTATGACATTGAAAAATACTCATGACGTTTGGAATGCTAATGAATGTGGTGAATTCACCACAGATGTTTCCAACGTTCAAGGTATTTTGTGATTGTACAAACATTTCTAGACTCCTGCTTGGGGTCTTTTTTTTCTGCCTTAAAACCTTTGGCTTCTTCGGTGATCGAATAATTTGAAGGAGGAATTATAAATGAATAAAACAACCAAAATTGCGTTAACAGGGATGACGGCAGCTTTTGGCGCATTAACCGGAAATGTATTCTACATTCCTTTAGGTGCCGCAAAAGCCTTCCCTATCCAGCATCTGCTCAATGTATTAACTGGTGTTCTCCTTGGACCGTGGTATGCTCTTGCACAAGCTTTTATCGTATCCTTCTTAAGGAACATGATGGGGACAGGAACTATTTTTGCCTTTCCAGGAAGCATGTTCGGAGCCTTATTAGCGGGACTTCTCTTTAAGAAGAGTGGAAAAATCACATACGCTCTTTTGGGTGAAGCAGCAGGAACCGGAATTTTAGGTGCTATTGTTTGCTGCCCTATTTCTATTTGGCTTTTGGGAAAGCAAGCTGCCTTGTTTGGATTTATTCCTTCATTTCTTTTAAGTTCTGTCACAGGTGGATTGATTGGTGCCTTTTTTCTTAGAATCCTGATGAGAAATCCGATTTTAATAAAGCGTTTCAATCTTCAGAAAGGCAAAAGAGAATTTCCTTCGTAACATTACGTCATTCGTGGCATAAACTGAATTATTACTACACAAATACCTAAAATTCTTCATAAAAATATTGGCACACTAGTCTATTGGTAAGCATAGGATGAAGTGAAAATGAATGAGGAGGGTTCGCTCGAATGGCAGAATACAGAGAGATTATCACGAAGGCGGTCGTAGCGAAGGGACGTAAATTCACACAGTCCAATCATACGATCAGCCCACCGCACCATCCATCGAGCATCTTAGGCTGCTGGATTATCAACCATACGTATAAAGCCCATAAGGTTGGTAAAACAGTGGAAGTTCGCGGTTTTTATGAAATTAACGTTTGGTATTCCCACAATGATAATTCCAAAACATCCGTTGTGACAGAGAGAGTAGAATATACAGACGTAATCAAACTGAAATACCGTGATCCAGATTGCTTGGATGATAAAGAAATTTGCGTTCGCGTCCTGCAGCAGCCAAATTGCTGTGAAGCAGTGATTTCGCCAAATGGCAATAAAATCATTGTCCATGTTGAAAGAGAGTTCCTTGTAGAAGTAATCGGGGAGACAAAGGTCTGTGTCGCAATCCATCCAGAAGGCTGCGATTGTGATGATGAATGGGGCCATGACTTGGATGATGAAGAATTTGAAGATCTCAGCCCGGACTTTTTAGTCGGAAGCGAAGAGGAATAACCACTAGGAAGTTATGCTTCCTAGTTTTTTTCTTGAAATGTGCCCGGGTTAACTTCCGGGCCTTTCTGCTGTTAAAGCTTTACTTATGAGTAGTGATTCAAATTTCATTAGGGAAATACTTATGAAAAAGAGGTAAACTGAGGATAAGAATGTAAGAAAGGGAAGTGGAGATATGTCATTTTCATATAGCGGCATCGATCATATTCAAATTGCGGGTCCTAAAGGCTGTGAAGAGGAAGCGAGACATTTTTATGGTGAACTATTAGGAATGGTTGAAATTCCAAAACCGGAGAATTTGCGGGCAAGTGGCGGCTGCTGGTTCCAATGCGGGTATCAAGAAATACATATTGGGGTGCAAGAAGATTTTCTCCCTGCCAAAAAAGCGCATCCTGGAATTTTGGTTAAAGGATTACTGGGATTAAGAAAGCGTTTGGAAGTTGGAGGAGTGGTGATTAAAGAGGACGAGCCTATTGAAGGCAGGATTCGCTTTTCGATCAATGATCCTTTCGGCAACAAAATTGAATTTTTGGAAATGCTTTAAACCATTGTGGCTTAAAAGCGAGGACGTTCATATAAACGTCCTCGTTTTTTATTAATGAAGTGGTGGAACGGATGTGGTTGTTTTCCTCATGAATGTAAGATCTGTCATGATTTCTTTGAATCCCCATTTTTCGTAGTACTCTTTTTTATCAGCTTGGCAATATAGTTCGAGATGCTCAACGTGGCTTAATTTAGGATGGGAAGTGATATGGTTGAGCAAGGATCTGCCGATTCCTTTTTCTTGGAATGCTTCATCAATGATTACATCAAGGAGGAGTGCCTTATAAACAAAATCGGTCAAGACCCTGGCAAAACCGATCAATTTCCCGGAATTTGAATCACACACTCCAAAAAGCATTTCTGTATGTCCGAGCATCGTACGGATGTCTTCCATCTTCCGATTGCCAGACCACCATGCCTGCTGGTAAAGATTGTACAGATCCTCTACTTGCTCCTCATTCAACTTGAAGGTAAAAAAATGCCCCATGCCACCATTCTCCTTTTACATTAATTCTAGTAACCAAAAAGAAATTCTAGCACCATAAAGATTTATTCGACCTTTTCCCTATAATTCCTTTTTGGCAGAAAACATGCAGTACCTTCCTTTCAAAATAAGGAGGCAGATATGATATAATGTAAGTTCAGTAGAATGTTCGGAAAGGAATTAGATTACTCATGGCTAAAGTTACTCCAATGGTTCAGCAATATTTGCAAATAAAGGAAGATTATCAAGATGCCTTTTTATTTTTCCGGTTAGGCGATTTCTATGAAATGTTTTTTGAAGATGCCTTAAAGGCCTCAAAAGAGCTTGAAATCACTCTTACAAGCAGGGATGGCGGGGGTGAGGAACGCATCCCGATGTGTGGGGTTCCTTATCATTCTGCGCCAGCTTATATTGAACAGCTGGTTGAAAAGGGCTACAAAGTGGCTATCTGTGAACAGACCGAAGATCCTAAGCAGGCAAAGGGAGTAGTTAGGAGAGAAGTAGTTCAATTGATCACGCCTGGGACGTTGATGGAAGGTAAAGGATTAATTGAGAAGGAGAATAACTACATATCCTCCATAACAGCATTTGATGGAGGAATCTATGGATTTGTATATAACGATTTGTCCACAGGAGAAACAAAAGCGACCCTAATAATAAATGGTGAAGAGGCGCTTTTAAATGAAGTATCTTTAACAGGTGCCAAAGAAATCATTGTCGGCGCCAATTTTGATAAAGGAATCGAAAAGAAAATAATGGAGAGGATGCCTGTCACATTTTCTCTTGAAGATGATACGGATTTGCCCATTGATTTTCACGAGCTATTCCAAGAAGAAGTTGAAGAAGCGCTGAAAAAAACAACTGCCCGGCTTTTTAATTATTTAAAGAGGACACAAAAGCGCAGCTTGGACCATCTTCAGCCTGTAAAGACATACCAGCTGCCAAATTTCATGAAAATAGATTATTACTCTAAAAGAAATCTAGAGTTGACTGAAACGATTAGGGCAAAAGGGAAAAAAGGCTCATTGCTTTGGCTTCTGGATGAAACGATGACAGCGATGGGTGGCCGGCTTTTAAAGCAATGGATAGACCGTCCCCTTATAAGCGAAGCTGAAATTTCCTCCAGATTGAATATGGTTGAAGTCCTGCTGGAACAATATTTTGAACGACAGGAACTTCGGGAGAATCTTAAGGAAGTATACGATCTCGAAAGACTTGCCGGAAGGGTTGCTTTCGGGAATGTGAATGGGAGAGATCTCGTTCAGCTAAGAAAATCCCTTGAGAAAATTCCTTCTATCCAATCCACTGTTCAGATGCTGGCTTATCCAGAAGCACAGCAAATGGCAAAAAGACTGGATGCTATTGAAGACCTGACAGAGCTCCTTAATCATGCGATCATTGAGAATCCTCCATTATCAATCAAGGAGGGTGGAATCATCCAAGATGGGTATCACAAAGATCTGGATGAATATAGAGATGCCAGCCGCAACGGAAAGAATTGGATTGCTCAGCTGGAGCAGCAGGAAAGGGCACGAACAGGCATCAAATCCTTGAAAATAGGCTATAATCGCGTGTTTGGCTATTATATTGAGGTTACTCGTGCCAATCTTCATTTATTGAATGATGATAGGGACCGATATGAGCGGAAGCAGACGTTGACAAATGCCGAGCGCTTTATCACACCGGAATTGAAGGAAAAAGAAGCATTGATTCTTCAAGCCACCGAAAAGAGCACCGAGCTTGAATATGACCTTTTCCTGCAGATCAGGGAAAAAGTGAAGTCCTATATCCCAAGGCTGCAAAAACTCGCTCAGACGGTAAGTGAACTTGATGTACTTCAATGTTTTGCCACCATCAGCGAACAGAGGCATTATACGAAACCATCATTCACTAGCGAACGAAAGCTCATCATTCGTGATGGCCGCCATCCTGTCGTTGAAAAAGTGATGAATGCACAGGAATACGTTCCAAATGACTGTTATATGGATGCAGAAAAAGAAATGCTTCTCATCACAGGTCCTAATATGTCGGGTAAGAGCACCTATATGAGACAAGTTGCCCTGACGTCCATTCTTGCTCAAATTGGATGCTACGTACCGGCATCGGAAGCGATTCTTCCGATTTTTGATCAAGTATTCACTAGGATCGGGGCAGCAGACGACTTGATTTCCGGGCAGAGTACATTCATGGTGGAAATGCTCGAAGCAAAGAATGCCATCACGAATGCCACTAAGGACAGCCTCATTCTTTTCGATGAAATCGGAAGGGGAACTTCCACCTATGATGGAATGGCCCTCGCACAAGCAATAATTGAATATATTCATCATAGAATCGGGGCTAAGACATTATTCTCCACCCATTACCATGAGTTAACGATCCTTGATGAGGACTTGCCTCAATTAAAAAATGTCCATGTCAGTGCGGTAGAGCAAAGCGGCAAAGTGGTGTTCCTTCACAAAATCAAGGATGGTGCGGCAGATAAGAGTTATGGAATTCACGTGGCAGAATTGGCAGAGCTGCCGAAAGAATTGATCAATAGAGCAAATGATATTTTGATGCAGCTGGAAAATCAAAGCGATGAAGGAAAACCTGCTCCTAAGGCTAAAATGACAGTGCGGGAGGAATATATTCAGGAAAATGATCAGCTTTCCTTCTTTTCTCCACCCGTTGAATCAAAAGCAGCATCAAAAGAAAAGAAAATTGCTGATGAACTAATGAAATTAAACCTTTTAGAAATGAATCCTTTGCAAGCAATGAATGCATTGTTTGAATTGCAGAAAAAGTTGAAATAAAATAGCAGACGACTGTTTATTGGAGGTGGAAATATGGGGAAGATCATTCAATTGGATGATGCATTATCCAACAAGATTGCTGCAGGAGAAGTAGTGGAACGTCCTGCCTCAGTCGTAAAGGAGCTTGTTGAAAATGCCATCGATGCCAATAGTAAAGTGGTGGAAATCGATATCGAGGAAGCCGGTCTTAGTAAAATCCGGATCATTGATAATGGCGACGGCATTCAGGAAGATGATGTACTCACAGCCTTCAGACGTCATGCCACAAGCAAAATCAAAGATGAAAATGATCTATTCCGTATCAGGACCCTCGGTTTCCGCGGCGAAGCCCTTCCGAGTATAGCATCTGTTTCTTCTTTTGAGATGATTACGAGTACAGGGGACGAATCGGGGACAAGAATCCATCTCGAAGGCGGCCGTTTGAAAGTACATGAGAAAGCACCAGCCAGGAAAGGGACTGATATTACTGTCTCAGACTTGTTCTTTAACACGCCTGCCCGATTAAAATACATGAAATCCATTCATACGGAACTGGGGAACATCACGGATTTGGTCAATCGCCTTGCTTTGGCCCACCCTGAGGTATCCTTGAGGTTGAGACATAATGGACGTCAGCTCCTTCAAACAAATGGAAATGGAGATATGCGGCAGGTGCTTGCGGCGATCTATGGATTGAATATGGCGAAGAAAATGATTCCCATCGAAGCAGAATCATTGGACTTCAAAGTGAAGGGATTTATTTCCCTTCCAGAGGTTACAAGAGCTTCAAGGAATTATATTTCTACTATGATCAATGGGAGATTCATTAAGAATTATCCGCTTGTCAAGGCTATCCAGGAAGGGTATCATACCCTTCTTCCAATCGGCCGATATCCACTCGTCGTTTTGAATATCGAAATGGACCCTATACTTGTAGATGTTAATGTCCATCCATCTAAAATGGAAGTAAGGCTGAGTAAAGAGCTGGAGCTGAATACCCTGATTTCAGAAACCATAAAAAAAGGTTTCAAAAAACAGGCGCTCATTCCAAGCGGATTGATTCAATCGAAAAAAGAAAAACCAAAAAGCGAGCAGACTTATTTGGAGCTGGATCATTTAGAGAATGTGAAGCCAGTACAGAAAAACCAGTCTGTTTTGCAATGGGCAGATCCAGAAGATGGTGGCAAGGAACAGGTAAAGGAACACACCCAAATCCATCCTATTTCAGGAAATGATATTACGAGAGATCCTGAGAAGCCTCTTATCAATGAAGGGGTTGTACAAGAAACGGTTCATTCTGAGTATGATTACCTCAATGAAGATTTGACGGAAGAAGAGATCCCTGAAGCAGAATATGATCATGTACCCTCCCCGGAGCAAAGTGAGGAACATGCTGAATCATCAAGGGTCCCGCCCATGTATCCAATTGGACAGATGCACGGAACCTACATCATGGCTCAAAATGATAAGGGGTTATATATCATTGATCAGCACGCGGCGCAGGAACGGATTAAATATGAATACTTTCGTGATAAGGTAGGACAGGTGGAAAACGAACTTCAGGAGATGCTTGTACCTTTAACCTTTGAATATTCATTGAATGAATGCATGAAAATAGAGGAGTTTAAAGAGGAGCTGGAGAAAGTAGGCGTCTTTCTTGAATCATTCGGTCAAAACAGCTATATCGTACGCTCCCATCCTCAATGGTTCCCAAAGGGAATAGAACAAGCAATCATTGAGGAAATGATTGAACAGCTGTTATCCATGAAAAAAGTGGATGTCAAAAAGCTGAGGGAAGAGGCAGCCATCATGATGAGCTGCAAAGCTTCCATCAAAGCCAACCATCATCTACGGAATGATGAAATCCAAGCACTCCTCGATACACTTAGAAAATCCTCAGATCCATTCACATGCCCGCACGGAAGACCGATCATCATCCATTATTCCGTATATGAAATGGAGAAAATGTTTAAAAGAATAATGTAAATTGCAAAAAAATAAAAGCGGAGCTGGCTAATCAGCTCCGCTTTTCTAAATTAATTCAGAAAATTATGGAAAACATACAAATGTTATAGTAAATTAATTAGTAGAAAGCAATCATGCGGGGTGGGTATGTGATTCAAAAAAAGGTTGATTTCTTCTTAATGAAAAAAGAAATGGAATCAGAACTCAAAAGGCCATTATATGCGAAAGAAATTGATTTTCTTTACTGGCTGGCAAGCAAAATGCAAAAACATACATATGACAACTCATAAAAAGTACTTACAGAAAGTAAGGATGCATGAAAAAATGCATCCTTATTTTTATTGCATCCAGCTGATGAAAAAATTGATATTCCGGACCGATGTATGTATGATGAGGTGTAGAAAATTCAATAATGTTAGGGTGATAGATATGAGTTTTCACGGACAAAAAATAATTCCTGCCATCCGGTCAATGAAAGATTTTGAAAAAATGATCGACTCGCCATATACATATGGAGTCTTTTTGGATTTGCATGTCGGAATGCTGAAGAGCGTATACAGCCATGCGAAAAAACATAATAAGAAAATGTTCTGCCATGTCGATTTGATTCATGGATTAAGCAGTGATGAAGCTGCCGCTGAATATATCTGCCAGGAACTTAAGCCATATGGGTTGATTTCAACTAAAGGAAGCGTCATAACAAAAGCAAGGCAAAAAGGAGTGTATGCCACGCAAAGGGCATTCATTCTCGATACTCATGCATTGGAAAGAAGCATCAAGCTAATAGCGAAGACAGACCCTGATTATGTCGAAGTGCTTCCTGGTGTAATCCCTAAAGTAATTAAAGAAATCCACGAGCGGACCGGCAAACCAATATTCGCCGGGGGACTGATCGATCACGTTGATGAAGTCGAACAGGCAATAGCAGCAGGAGCTTCAGCCGTTACGACATCTAATCGACTACTTTGGGACAAATTCAGCGGTACCTAAGTCACGCTGTTAATTTTTGTGAATAAAACCTTTAATTAATGAATTGACAACGTTTTCATTCTGATGTACCATAAAAGCAAGTTAATAGTCCGTGATAGAGAATTGAGAGAATCACACATTGCCTTACTAGTGGGCAAGCTGTGTGTTTCTCTCTTTTTTATTGCCTTTTAACGGACAAGCAATCAAATTTATCAAGCAGCTCGTATTACTTATTGGAGGGGATTAGTATGTCGCCATTTTTAGCAGAATTGGTTGGAACAGCCATTTTAATCATATTGGGTGCAGGAGTCTGCGCTGGCGTGAATTTGAAAAAATCATTTGCACAAAACTCAGGATGGATTGTCATTACGATGGGATGGGGGCTCGCCGTTGCCGTAGGAGTATATGCAGTCGGTCAATATAGCGGTGCTCATTTAAATCCTGCTGTAACCCTGGGGTTGGCATTTAAAGGAGATTTTCCTTGGAAGGATGTACCAAGCTATATCCTGGCGCAATTCCTTGGAGCTATGATTGGTTCAGCAATTGTCTATCTGCATTATCTGCCTCACTGGAAGGCCACAAATGACCCGGGAGTCAAACTTGGTGTATTTGCAACTGGACCAGCAATCCCGCATTATTTTTCTAATTTACTTAGTGAAATGATTGGTACTTTTGTTCTTGTGGTAGGAATTTTATCAATCGGAGCGAATAAGTTTACTGATGGCCTAAATCCATTTATTGTAGGATTTTTAATTGTCAGTATTGGATTATCTCTTGGCGGGACGACAGGATATGCGATCAACCCAGCGAGGGATCTTGGGCCAAGAATAGCACATTTCCTTTTACCGATTCATGGGAAAGGATCTTCCAATTGGGGATATGCTTGGATTCCTGTTGTCGGACCGGCGCTCGGGGGATCCTTTGGAGGGGTATTCTACAAAGCGGTATTCGAAGGAAAGATGACACAGGCACTTTGGTGGATATTAGCTGTAATACTGGTAGTATTGGCAGTATCTCTTCTTTTAGATAAAGGTGAAAAAGAAAGTATTAAAGAAAAAAGATTGACTGCATAAATTGAGGAGGATTTTATCATGGAAAAATACATTCTTTCATTAGATCAAGGCACTACAAGTTCAAGAGCGATTCTTTTCAATAAAAAAGGGGAGGTTGTCCATGTTGCTCAAAAGGAATTCAAGCAATACTTCCCGAAACCAGGCTGGGTGGAGCATAATGCAAATGAGATTTGGGGCTCTGTGCTGGCAGTCATTGCAACCGTTTTATCTGAATCTGAAGTGAAACCTGAACAAATAGCTGGAATCGGAATCACCAATCAGCGGGAAACCGCAGTAGTATGGGATAAAGAGACCGGAAATCCTGTATACAATGCAATCGTTTGGCAGTCCCGCCAAACGTCTGAGATTTGTGATGAGTTGAAAGAGAAAGGATACAGCGATACATTCCGTGAGAAGACGGGTCTTTTGATTGACGCCTATTTCTCCGGTACAAAGGTTAAATGGATACTAGATCATGTAGATGGAGCGCGTCAGAAAGCAGAGGATGGACAACTCCTTTTCGGAACCATTGATACTTGGCTGATCTGGAAGCTTTCAGGAGGCGAGGCGCATGTGACGGATTATTCAAATGCGTCAAGGACATTAATGTACAATATCCATGAGCTGAAATGGGATGACGAACTTTTGGAAATCCTTTCAGTCCCAAAATCCATGCTTCCTGAAGTGAAGCCATCTTCTGAAATATACGGAAAAACAGTTACACATCATTTCTTCGGCAAGGAAATCCCGATTGCTGGAGCTGCGGGTGATCAGCAGGCGGCATTGTTCGGTCAGGCGTGCTTTGAGAAAGGGATGGCAAAAAACACTTACGGTACAGGCTGTTTTATGCTGATGAATACTGGCGAAAATGCTGTTAAATCTGAAAATGGGCTATTGACAACCATCGCTTGGGGCATTGATGGGAAAGTGGAATATGCATTAGAAGGAAGTATCTTTGTCGCCGGCTCTGCCATCCAATGGCTCAGGGATGGATTAAGAATGCTGAAGGATGCAAAGGATAGCGAAGGGTATGCTGAAAAGGTCGAGTCCACAGACGGTGTGTATGTTGTTCCGGCATTTGTAGGATTAGGTACGCCATATTGGGACAGCGATGTCCGCGGAGCAATTTTTGGTTTGACAAGGGGAACATCGAAGGAGCATTTTGTCCGTGCAACTCTTGAATCGCTGGCTTATCAAACTAAAGATGTATTGACAGCGATGGAGGCAGATTCCGGAATTGCTTTAAAAACCTTGAGAGTAGACGGTGGAGCAGTAAAGAATAATTTCTTAATGAAATTCCAAAGTGATTTGCTGGATGTTCCCGTTGAACGTCCGGAGGTCAATGAAACCACTGCTCTCGGTGCAGCTTATTTAGCTGGTCTAGCAGTAGGCTATTGGGACAGCAAGGATGAAATCACATCAAACTGGAATTTAGATAAATCTTTCAAGCCAGACATGGCAGCAGATGAAAGAGAAGGTTTATATAACGGATGGAAAAAAGCTGTGCATGCAGCTATGGCATTTAAATAAAATATATGCTACAATAATATCAAGTTAATAATTCGGTTGGAGAACAGGAGAGACCACACTGCATTATGGCACCCATTCCATAATGTCAGTTAGTGGTCTCTTTTTGTTTGCCGTAAAGACAACTAGGAGGTTAGGTAAATGAACAAACAAACATTTTCTAATATAAATCGCAGTGAAACAGTGCGAAAAATGAAAACGGATGCTTACGATTTGCTTGTCATAGGAGGAGGGATCACTGGTGCAGGGATTGCCTTGGATGCAGTGACAAGGGGGATGAAAGTCGCGCTGGTCGAAATGCAGGACTTTGCAGCAGGAACTTCCAGCCGTTCCACGAAACTTGTTCATGGAGGACTCAGGTATTTAAAGCAATTTGAAGTGAAAATGGTCGCGGAGGTCGGAAAGGAACGGGCCATTGTTTATGAAAACGGACCACATGTTACGACTCCCGAATGGATGCTTCTTCCAATCCATAAAGGAGGAACATTTGGTAAATTCAGTACCTCAGTAGGGCTTCGAGTATATGATTTTCTTGCAGGGGTCAAAAAATCCGAAAAAAGAAAGATGCTGAGCCGTGAAGCTGCACTTCAAAAAGAACCGTTAGTCAAAAAAGACGGGCTGCAAGGGGGAGGCTATTATGTCGAGTATCGTACAGATGACGCCCGACTTACCATAGAAGTCATGAAGGAAGCGGTCCAAAGAGGGGCGCATGTATTGAATTATGCCAAAGCAAATCAATTTATTTATCAAAATAAACAAATCATCGGAGTCCATATTGGAGATCTTCTTAGCGGAGAAGCATTCCCTGTCAAGGCGAAAAAGGTTGTGAATGCCGCTGGGCCATGGGTCGATCAAGTTAGGGGTAATGACTATGCTAAAAATAATAAGGAGCTTCGCCTTACAAAGGGAGTACATCTTGTCATAAGCCAAGAAAAGTTCCCGTTGAAGCAAGCGATCTATTTTGATACCCCGGACAAGAGGATGGTCTTTGCCATTCCGAGGGATGGCAAAACGTATGTCGGTACAACTGATACTTTCTTTGACGGGGACAAAGCGAATCCTAAAATGACAAAAGAGGATCGCGATTATATCCTAAAGGCGATTCATTTTATGTTCCCTGAAGTGAAAGTAGCAAAAGAGGATGTGGAATCAAGCTGGGCTGGCGTAAGGCCGCTTATATATGAAGAAGGCAAAGATCCTTCTGAAATTTCACGGAAAGATGAAGTATGGGAAGCAGAAAGCGGACTCATCACAATTGCAGGCGGAAAGCTTACAGGCTACAGGAAAATGGCAGAAACAGTAGTCAATCTGGTAGCTGAAAGAATTACTGAATCTGGCAGCCCGCGTTATAAAGGATGCCAAACTAAGCACCTTCCAATATCCGGAGGAGATTTTGGAGGTTCAGCACAAATGGAAAGGTACGTTGAATCTTTTGAATCCAAAGCAGCAGCGGTCGGATTGCCAGCAGAGGTAGGAAGGGAAATTGCACAAAAATATGGAACAAACGCCGAAATCATTTTAAAATATGTTAAAACCAATAAAACGAATCTTCCTTCAAAAATATATGCAGAACTGCAGTATGCCATTGATCATGAAATGGTTTACAAGCCTGTAGATTTCTTTATTCGCCGGACAGGCGCGCTGTTCTTTGATCGCAGCTGGGTGAATGAATGGAAGAAACCAGTCATTGATCATATGGGAAAATCATTAGGATGGAAAAAGGAAGAGTTTGCACAATATACAGCCGAGTTAGAAAAAGAATTAAAGGATGCCGTAGAGCCGGTTGATATTCAATAATCATGAAGAAGCCCTGACTTAGGTCGGGGTTTCTTTTTTGCTGATGAAGTCTCTAAGAAGAAGGATTTTCCATTTCCATAGCAAATAAATTAAATAGAAAAGAAGGGGGAATAAGCAGAGTATGGAGGCAGTCATACAGAAGAAAAGAAAAAGGGCGTTAAGGAATATTGGAATATGGGCCGCAGCAATCATATTTTTGATTGGAATGAGTGCAATTGTTTTTGTGAACGTTTACACATCCCGGTCTCTTCCTGTAATATCCGGCACAATCCATATCAAAGGATTAAATGCTGCTGTACAAGTGATTCGGGATGAAAATGGAGTTCCTCATTTGAAAGCGGATAATGAACATGATTTATTTATGGCTCAAGGATATGTACAAGCACAGGATCGACTCTTTCAGATGGATTTAAGCAGAAGGCAGGCTTCAGGGAGATTAAGTGAAGTAATCGGCAAAGCGACAATCGATCGTGATAAATTTTTTCGGACTTTAGGTCTTAGAAGAGCTGCAGAGGCATCTTACCCTAACTATTCGTCCAATGCAAAGTCTGTCATGGAAGCATTTGCGGCAGGTGTAAATGCATATATAAAAGAAGCTTCAGCAGATAAGAAGCTGCCGGTTGAATTTACTTTGCTGGGCTATAAACCAGAAAAATGGACCCCGGTTGATTCCCTAACAATCGGAAAATATATGGCATTTGATTTAGGTGGCCACTGGCAGGGGCAGGCATTCCGTTATTGGGCGCTAAAGAATCTGCCTGAAAACAAAGCAAAAGAATTATTTCCATCCTATCCAAATGATGCCCCCACTATCATATCTGCAATAAAAGGCACGAATTTGGATGTCAAAAATAGTTTTGCTGCAAGTGTCATTCCACCTGAATTCAATGGGAGCAATAACTGGGTAGTCGGCGGTGAAAAGAGTGAATCCGGCAAGCCGCTCCTTGCAGATGATCCACATTTATCTTTGGCAACGCCGGCTATCTGGTACCAAATGCAGCTTCAGACAGAGGAGATGAATGTAAGCGGGGTCATTTTTGCAGGAGTTCCGGGTATAATTCTTGGCCACAATGACCATATCGCTTGGGGTGTCACGAATACTGGCCCGGATGTACAGGATTTATATATGGAAAAACGCAATCCGGAAAATAAAAATGAATTCTTATACAACGGACAATGGGAAAAAGCAAAAGTAATAGATGAGCCAATCCGCATCAATGGAGAAGAAACCATTCCATATAAAGTCACCATAACAAGGCATGGCCCTATTATTTCGGAATTTGCTTATCAGCCTGATGGAGAAAACGCGTTTTCTTTGAGATGGACAGCTCTCGATCCTTCATCTGAACTTGAAGCCATTTTAAATATGAATAAAGCAAGTGATTGGCCAGAGTTCGAAGAAGCATTGAAAAAATTTGAAACACCGACCCAAAACTTTGTGTTTGCTTCTGATGATGGAACGATCGCTTATAAAGCAAATGGGAAAATCCCAATCAGAAAAAAAGGGGATGGGCTTCTTCCAGTCCCTGGTTGGACGGATGAATATGAATGGACAGGATTCATCCCGTATGATGAACTACCGAAAACCGTAAATCCAGAGGAAGGATTTATTTCTTCTGCTAACAATAAGGTGGTTTCCGACGATTATCCATACCATATCAGCAATACTTGGGCACAGCCATACCGTCAGATGAGAATCCAGGAGGTGCTGAAAAGCAAGGATAAAATCAGTGTTAAAGATATGGAAGCTTTGCAGATGGATAAAACAAATTTATATGCCAGGGAATTCATCCCTCAGTTTTTGGAAGCTTTGAAAGACGTGAAATTATCTAAAACTGCTGAACAGGCGGTGGAAATCCTTGGGGACTGGGATTTCGTTGATGATAAAGATGCATCCGCTCCCCTTATTTTCAATCTGTGGATGAAGGAAATACCGAAAGTACTTTACGGGAAAGAAATTCCTGTAGACATGTATGACTTATTTGATGGAAGCCAGTCTGTAACCGATGAAATATTAAGGAAAGCGTTGAAAGGAGAAGATAGTTCCTGGGTGAAAGAACGCGGAGGCATAGAAAACCTTTTAGCCAATTCCTTGAAAAACGTTTTGGATCAGCTTTCTGCTGACTATGGAAACAATCCCAAGAAATGGGCTTGGGGCGATTATCACAAACTCTATTTTGAACATCCTGTTTCACAGGCATCCAGTATACTAGCTTACTTCTTCAATCATGAAAAGCCGGCCCCTATTGGCGGCAGCCAAGTCACAGTCCAAGCTGCCAGCTATGAAGAAGATGGTGTAGTCGACCATGGCGCATCCTGGAGGTTTGTCATTGATACATCAGATATGTCGAAGGCCTACCATATTGTCGGACCCGGACAGTCTGGGCATTTTAAAAGTGAATGGTACCACGATCAAATAGATGATTGGATCAATGGGAAGTATCACACGACAAGAACAGATGGAAAGGTTAAGAATGGACGCGATCTGACGCTGAAACCATAAGTTTTTCCCATCAAGAAAGAGGGATGTGCAGACATGTATATATCCCTCTTTTTGAAGGTTTATCTTTTTAAAAAGTGGATCATAATAGTTAAGTATTCTTTGATGGGCAAATCTATGGTACGATGGTGAAAACGTAACAAAGGCAGTGAATTTTTTGGAAAAGAAGAAACTGATCGTACTGATCGGACCAACAGCAGTAGGCAAGACAGCACTGAGCATTGAACTCGCCAAGGAATTTGGGTGTGAAATCATCAGCGGCGATTCCATGCAGGTATATAGGGGAATGGATATAGGGACAGCAAAAATTACAGAGCAGGAGATGGAAGGGATTCCTCATCATTTAATTGATATTAAGGATCCGAGCGAACCTTTTTCTGCTGCTGAATTCCAGCAGATTGTCCGCAATAAAATTGATGAGATTCATTCTCGGGGCAAAATGCCGATGATTGTTGGAGGAACGGGGCTATACATACAAGCAGTCCTTTACGACTATCAATTTACAGAAACCCCTGGAGATGAAATCTTCAGAAAGAAATTAGAGCAAAGAGCACAAATAGAAGGAAATATTGGTTTATACGAAGACCTAAAGGGTATTGACTCTCATAGTGCCAAAAATATTCATCCTAATAATGTAAGAAGGGTCATCCGGGCGTTGGAGATTTATCAGTGCACAGGGAAAACCATGTCTGAATATCAGGAAAGTCAAGATTCCGAGATGCTCTATGATACCGCACTCGTTGGATTGACCATGGACAGGGAAATGCTTTACCAGCGTATCAACCATCGTGTAGAGCTGATGGTTCAGGAGGGGCTCGTGGAGGAAGTCAAAAGACTTCATGAGAAAAATCTCCGAGATGTCCAGTCCATCCAGGCAATTGGATATAAAGAAATTTATGAATATTTGGATGGGAACTCATCGTTTGATGAAGCGCTTGAAAATCTTAAGCAAAATTCCAGGCGATATGCCAAAAGGCAATTGACCTGGTTCCGCAATAAAATGGATGTCCAATGGTTTGATGTTACAAATCAAAAAGATTCACAGAAAAATTTCCGTAAAATATCTGATTTTATTGCAGGAAAGATTGCTTTAAAATCGAATAGATAATATTAGAGATAGAAGAGGAGGACTTTACATGAAACAAGCTATCAATATTCAAGATCAATTTTTGAATCAATTACGAAAAGACGGTACACTAGTGACCGTATTCTTGTTGAATGGTTTCCAACTTCGTGGACTAGTAAAAGGCTTTGACAGTTTTACAGTACTATTCGAATGCGAGGGCAAACAGCAGCTTGTGTTCAAACACGCAATCTCTACATTTGCTCCACAGCGCAATGTCCAACTGAATTTTGATGAACAGCAATAAATAATACAGCGATACAGGGCCGGTCGAATATGACTTGGCCTTTTTTATATTACTGGGAAATGTAAACCATGAGTCAAAGTGAAAAAAGCATGAATGATAAATTTGCAGAATAGGATAATGAAGGAACTTTAAAAATCAGCGTATTTAAGTATGTCCATATTTCTTGGGAAAGCGCACATAATGACAAAAAACTCATTTTCAATTTAACGTTTTTATATGTAATTAGGTAATGAGATTATGGGCGGGTGTCACCCATCGCCCACTTTAGACGTATAATGTTTGGAATGTGAGGTGAATGCTTTGGATCAGCCAATCCGTATGAAAAATAACGGGCAAATCAGTATCGTATTGAACTCTCAAAAAACGACTGCAGTAAAATCTCTTGATAAAAAAGAGTTAATGCCAAAATCTCTTTCTCAAGAACATGCGGCACTGCGTGAAATTGAATTGGAATTAAGCGAACTTGTCGGTATGGAAGATATGAAACAAATGATAAAAGAAGTTTATGCCTGGATTTACATTAATAAAAAAAGAGAAGCAATGGGCTTGAAAGCCGGAAAACAAGCGCTCCATATGATGTTTAAAGGGAATCCGGGAACAGGTAAGACAACAATAGCAAGACTAATCGGAAAACTGTTCTTAAAAATGAATGTGCTGTCCAAAGGTCATTTAATAGAGGCAGAGAGAGCGGATCTGGTCGGTGAATATATAGGCCACACCGCTCAAAAAACGAGGGATTTAATCAAAAAATCCCTCGGAGGCATTTTATTCATCGATGAAGCTTATTCATTGGGCCGTGGAGGAGAAAAGGATTTTGGAAAGGAAGCCATTGATACCCTAGTTAAACATATGGAAGATAAGCAGCACGAGTTCATTTTAATTCTGGCTGGCTACTCAAGGGAAATGGAATATTTCCTCAGTTTGAATCCCGGTCTCCATTCCCGCTTTCCGCTGGTTTTTAGCTTTCCGGATTATTCGGTTGAGGAACTAATGGAGATTGGCAAGCGGATGATGAGTGAAAAGGAATATGTTCTGAGCCATGATGCAGAGAGAAGACTTAGAGAACATCTTTTTGAGGTCAAGAATTCTTATTCGCCTGCCAGTTTTTCCAATGGACGCTACGTGAGAAATATCATTGAAAAATCCATTCGGGCACAGGCAATGCGTTTATTAATGCAGAATGGTTTTGATCGGCATGAACTTATTACACTGAGAAGCAACGACTTGATTTTCCCTGATAACGAATAAAAGCGCGGCTTCGATTGAAGCCGCGTTTTGCTATGATTTTATTTATAAAGGGTGGTTCATTCTGAAAGGTCTATTAGGAAGCTTCCATTTGTAGGTGTATGATAGGACACGAAGCACAGTTGTGATTAAAAATAGTCCATATAGTTCCAAAGGAGAATCGATCATCTTCAGTCCTACTGCTACTCCGCAAAGGATAGCCCAAACAGCGTAAATTTCTGAACGAAGGACAATCGGCTTCCTTCCTGCGAGCAGGTCCCTGATGATTCCGCCGCCGCTCCCTGTCAATACAGCTGCTACAATTACTGCACTTAATGGATGGTGCATTTCGGTTGCATACAATGCACCTTGGATGGCAAATGCAGATAATCCGATTGCGTCAAAGAAGTTTCCCCATCTTTTCCAATGCTTCAAAAGATCATTTGGAAAAAGGAAAACAGCTGTGATTGAAAGCATTGCAATCTGGAATAGCATCCCTTGTTCCCAGAGGGCGGAAACCGGCACCCCAATGAGCAAGTTCCTTATCGCCCCTCCGCCGAAAGCTGTAACGATCCCTAATATGTAAACTCCTAATATATCATATTCTTCTTCCATAGCGATGAATGCCCCTGAAACCGCAAAAGCAATGGTCCCAATGATGCTTAATACTTCCCATGTCATGGCGTTTCTCCTACTCTTTACAAAATATCTAAGGTAAATATGTCTATCGATTGCCAAATCTGATTTTACCACGTGTTTAGAAGAATTCAACCATTTTTTTGAAACCTTTAGCAAGAAAAGAAAGATTCGTTTTTTTACCCTGTTTTTGATAAGATGAAGAATAGTAAATCGCAGGAAAGAAGGATGCTAATTGGAAGATAAAATTCATGAAAGAGTCATTCTTGCTGGATGCCAGTTGAACGAGAGTGATGAGCGGTTCAGCTATTCGATGGAAGAGCTCGCTTCGTTGACGAAAACAGCTGATGGGGAAGTCGTTGCTTCCATTTCCCAAAAAAGGGATCGTATCCACCCTTCTACATACATTGGCAAAGGAAAGCTGGAAGAACTGTCCATACTCGAAGAGGAGTTGGAGCCTGATCTGATCATTTTTAATGATGAACTTTCCCCCAGCCAAATGAGGAATTTATCAAAAGAATTAAATTGCAGAGTGATTGACCGTACACAGTTGATACTGGATATTTTTGCGAAGAGGGCCCGCTCCAAAGAAGGTAAGCTCCAAGTTGAACTTGCTCAGCTTCAATACATGCTGCCTCGCCTTGGCGGGAAAGGGATTGAACTGTCGCGCCTTGGTGGAGGAATCGGGACCCGCGGCCCAGGTGAAACAAAATTGGAATCTGACCGCAGGCATATTCGCCGGAAAGTTGATGAAATAAAAAATCAATTGAAGGTAATCGTTCAGCACCGGGATCGGTACAGGGAGCGCAGGAAAAAGAATAAAACTTTTCAGATTGCATTGGTGGGCTACACGAATGCCGGGAAATCAACCTTATTCAATCGACTTTCCGCAGCTGATTCCTATGAAGAAAATCAATTATTTGCCACGTTGGATCCAATGACGCGAAAAATGATCATGCCAAGCGGATATACTGCATTACTTACGGATACCGTAGGATTCATCCAGGATTTGCCTACTACGCTTATTGCAGCTTTCAGGTCCACCCTAGAGGAAGTGAAAGAAGCGGACCTCTTGCTTCATGTTGTAGATAGTTCCAATCCTGATTATGAAAATCACCAAAGCACGGTGAATGGTCTTCTGAAAGAATTGGATATGGATCATTTGCCGCAGTTGACTGTTTATAATAAAATCGATCAAATTCATGAAGGGTTCATTCCTTCATCTCAATCAAAGCAAATTAAGATTAGTGCTTATGATGAAAATGACCGCCATGCCCTTCTCATAAAAGTGGAAGAGATGGCGATAAGCCTAATGGAAGAATATGAAGCATGGATTCCATCCACAGAAGGAAAGCTGCTTTCACAATTAAAAGGTGAAACGATATTGAGGGAGCTGTCTTTTCAAGAAGAGGAGCAAAGATATTTTACAAAGGGGTATTCTTTAGTGGATCACCCGATAACAGGTGCAATCAAACGATACAAGCGATAGAAGGAGAACATCATGTTTGAATTTTTAACACACGGAGAAAAATTGAAGCCAATCATAGAAGAAATAGAAAAACAAATTCAGCCGATTCATCAAGAAATCAATCGCAGAGCGGAAGAAAACCAATTCCGTGTACTGTCTTCATTTCAAGATAAGCGGGTAAGTGATTCCCACTTCATCCCTACAACAGGATACGGATATGACGATATTGGCCGCGATACTCTTGAAAAAATATACGGGGACGTTTTTGGTGGAGAAGCAGGATTGGTCCGTCCGCAGATCATTTCGGGAACACATGCGATCTCAATCGCGTTATTCGGGATATTAAGACCAGGGGACGACTTGTTGTATATTACAGGTAAACCTTACGATACACTTGAAGAAATTGTAGGCATCCGGGGAAGTGGAGTCGGTTCATTAAAAGAATTTGGCATCGGCTACAGCAGTGTGCCCCTTGCAGAAGATGGAAAAGTGGATTACGAAGCAGTGGAGAAGGCGATATCCCCTTCTATAAAAATGATAGGAATCCAACGTTCAAAAGGATATGCAACGCGTCCTTCATTTACAATAAAAGAGCTTGAGGAAATGATCCGTTTTGTAAAAGAAATCAAGCCTGATGCTGTGGTATTCGTTGATAACTGCTATGGGGAATTTGTCGAAGATAAGGAACCTTGCCATGTAGGAGCTGACTTGATGGCAGGATCATTGATTAAAAACCCAGGTGGCGGCCTTGCAAAAACAGGGGGGTATCTTGTAGGCAAGGCAGGTTTGATTGAAGCCTGTTCCTATAGGATGACGTCTCCAGGAATCGGGGCGGAAGCAGGCCCTTCACTATACAGCCTGCAAGAAATGTATCAAGGATTTTTCCTTGCTCCTCACGTAGTGGGTGAAGCCTTAAAAGGAGCTGTCTTTACTTCCGCGCTCCTAGAGCGCCTTGGGATGGACACTTATCCGAAATGGAATAGCACAAGGACGGATCTTATACAATCTGTCCAATTTGATAATGCCGAAAAGATGATCCAGTTTTGTCAGGCAATCCAATACGCTTCACCCGTCAATTCACATGTGACGCCATATCCGAATTATATGCCTGGCTATGAAGACGATGTCATCATGGCTGCAGGAACGTTTATCCAAGGGGCAAGCATAGAATTGACTGCAGATGGCCCGATCAGACCTCCTTATGTTGCATATGTACAAGGAGGGATTACTTATTCTCATGTGAAAATCGCAGTTAGCTCAGCAGTGGACAGATTAGTTGAAAAAGGTTTAATTGCTTTATAAAAGGTAATTATAATAAGGACAAAAGGATAGCCATTTTAAGCTATCCTTTCTTTTTGTTTTTTTTATGTAAGAAAACCTAACATACCATTGACAACAAATCTAACACGGCATATAATAAGTCATGAGTTAAGGATTAGAAAGGGGTCAATGGGCTATGAACAATAGTAATATTCGCCGTACAATGCCTTTATTTCCGATTGGGATTGTCATGCAGCTGACGGATTTGACTGCAAGGCAAATTCGTTATTATGAAGAGCATGAGCTGATTTTCCCTGCCAGGACTGAAGGCAATCGCCGCCTCTTTTCCTTAAATGACATTGATAAGCTGCTTGAAATCAAAGATTTTTTAGACAATGGAATCAATATGGCAGGAATCAAGAAAATCTTTGAAGTGAAGTCGGCAGCCGATTCAGCGATTCATACTAAAAAGGATGCTGAAAAAGCAAGACGTGATTTATCTGATGAGGAATTGAGGAAACTGTTGAGATCAGAATTGCAGCATGCAGGAAGATTCAACCGTTCTTCTCTCAGGCAGGGTGACATGTCGCGCTTTTTTCACTAATAAATTAATTGACAACTCTAAGGAGGCAATCTTCAATGGCTAAATTCACTACGGAAGACATTCAAAGATTAGCAAAAGAAGAAAATGTAAAATTTATTCGTCTGCAATTCACAGATATTTTGGGAACTATCAAAAATGTTGAAATCCCTGTAAGTCAACTAGGGAAAGCCCTTGACAACAAAATGATGTTTGATGGGTCATCCATTGAAGGATTTGTACGCATCGAAGAATCCGATATGTATCTTTTCCCTGACTTGGATACATGGGTTGTATTCCCTTGGACAGCGGAAAAAGGTAAAGTTGCCCGCTTAATCTGCGATATTTACAATCCAGATGGAACGCCATTTGAAGGAGATCCTCGAAATAACTTAAAAAGAATATTGAAAGAAATGGAAGAACTCGGATTCACAAACTTCAACCTTGGGCCAGAGCCGGAATTTTTCCTGTTCAAGCTGGATGAGAAGGGTGAACCGACTCTCGAATTAAATGATAACGGTGGATATTTTGACTTGGCTCCTACAGACCTTGGCGAAAACTGCCGCCGCGATATCGTACTTGAACTGGAAGAAATGGGCTTTGAAATTGAAGCTTCCCACCATGAAGTAGCACCAGGCCAACATGAAATAGACTTCAAATATGCGAATGCACTTGAAGCATGCGATGATATTCAAACTTTTAAATTGGTCGTTAAAACGATTGCCCGCAAGCATGGCCTTCATGCCACTTTCATGCCAAAACCGCTATTTGGCGTAAATGGTTCCGGTATGCACTGCAACCTTTCTTTATTCACAGAGGGAGTGAATGCCTTCTATGATACTGAAGGGAAATTGGAGTTGAGTGAAACGGCTTATCACTTTATTGCAGGGGTAATTAAACATGCGAAAAGCTTTACAGCTGTGACAAATCCTACAGTAAACTCTTATAAACGTCTTGTGCCAGGATATGAAGCACCATGCTATGTTGCCTGGTCCGCAAGAAACCGCAGTCCATTGATCCGTATTCCTGCATCAAGAGGATTGAGCACTCGCGTAGAAGTGAGATCTGTAGACCCTGCAGCAAATCCATATTTAGCAATGGCTGTTTTATTAAAAGCAGGTCTTGACGGCATTAAGAATAAATTGGCTGCTCCGGCACCAATCGACCGCAATATCTATGTAATGAATAAAGAGGAAAGAGTAGAAGCTGGAATTGAAGACTTGCCGGCTACTCTTTATCAAGCACTGGAACAATTGAAATCAGATGAAGTGATGACAGCTGCGCTTGGTAGTCACATCCTTGAACACTTCGTTGAAGCGAAAGAGATCGAATGGGATATGTTCCGCACTCAAGTTCATCCGTGGGAAAGAGAACAATATATGCAAATGTTTTAATGAAAGAAAAGGCTCCCGGTTTCCCCGGGAGCCTTTTTTTATCGGAATAGACTGTTACCTGATTTAAAGTGCTTGTTTAACCATATTATAATACAAGCTTATATAGCGAAAAGGTTGAATGGAGGAGATGGCATGAAAGGCATTGATGTCTCCCATTGGAATCAAGTGAATGATTGGAATCAAGTAAAATCAGATGGAATCGAATTTGTCTACTTGAAAGCGACAGAGGGTAGTTCATATGTAGATCCAAAATTAGAAGAATATTATATGGGAGCAAAAAAAGCAGGATTGAGAGTAGGGTTCTATCACTTTGCCAGACCGATAGACGAAGCAAATACTCTAAGTGAAGCAAGGCATTTCATCAATACTGTGAGGGACATGCCTGCTGATTTGCCGTATGTATACGATATCGAGACAACAGGGGCAGGATTGAAAGCGGAGCAGCTGACAAAGCTTGCCGGTTTGTGGCTTGAAACTGTCCGATTGTCATTGGGGAAGGTAATGATATATTCATATTCCTATTTTCAAAAAAAATATTTATTGGAGCCGCTGACGAAATATCCCCTATGGATTGCACATTATGATGTAAGTGAGCCTTCCTTTTCCAGATGGAAAGAATTTACTTGCTGGCAGTATTCTGAGAAGGGCTCAGTTAATGGCATCCAAGGAAATGTAGACTTGGATGATGGAAAGGGGTTGAAAGCGGTGGCCGATCAAAAAAAGGACTATGAAGGACATTGGGCACAGGAGTCTATTGAAAAAGCAATAAAGGCCGGAATCATGAAAGGGCATACTGACGGGACATGGGGTCCGAATGAGCCAGTGACCAGGGGGCAATTGGCGGTGATCTTGGATAGACTCGGATTGTTGGATCAATAATTGTTTATTTCAAATAAAAAGGATGAAATCATTAATGATTTCATCCTTTTTTTAGTGAATGTGGCGATAAACACCAATGACTTTTCCGAGAATAGAGACATTGTTTAATATGATTGGCTCCATTGAAGGATTTTCAGGCTGCAATCTGACGAAGTCTTTTTCCTTGAAGAAGCGTTTAACAGTTGCTTCATCTTCGTCGGTCATTGCAACAACGATTTCACCATTCCTTGCCGTTTTTTGCTGGCGCACGATAACTAAATCTCCATCTAAGATACCCGCGTCAATCATACTGTCTCCCATAATTTCGAGCATGAAGACCGGTTCATCTGCAGGTGCCAAACGTTCTGGCAAAGGGAAATATTCTTCTACATTTTCGATGGCAGTGATAGGATTTCCGGCAGTGACTTTACCTATTAATGGAACCGTAACCACATTAGGCTTTGGAATCGAATTCTCTTCAAGCTCTAATACTTCAATTGCACGCGGTTTAGTCGGATCCCGGCGAATCAGGCCTTTGGCTTCCAATCTTGCAAGGTGTCCATGGACAGTTGAACTGGATGCCAACCCTACCGCCTCTCCGATCTCCCTGACAGAAGGTGGATAACCTTTTGCACGAACCTCATCTTTAATGAAAGAAAGGATGTCATGCTGTCTTTTTGATAGTTTCGTCAATTGCTGCACCTCGCTTTAATCCATTTTATTAATTCAACTATAGCATGTTCTTCCTGGAAATACAAACATAAGTTCGAATAATTGTTGACATCATCGAACAGGCGTTCTATAATCAAAGTAATTAAACGAACATATATTCGCTTGGAGGTAATTTAGTTATGTTTCAATTAATTTGGAAAAAATACTCTTATACAATTATTCTATGTGGATTGACGATATTTTTCGGAATGACCTGCCTTGTGCTATTTTCCGGGAATGAAGATACTATTCGAAAAGAAATTGTCATCAATGATGGAGATTCATTATGGACAATTGCCGAAGATTATGCAGATGAACAGAATATGAGCGTCCCGCAGTTTATTTCTTGGGTTCAAAAAGAAAATGGGTTAAAATCATACGTAATCAACGCAGGGGATAAGATTGTTATACCAGCAAAGAAAATCAACCCCGTCAGCGACTCCATTAAAATAAAGGAAATCGCCATGGACGGAAATAATTAAAGGAGATTTCTATGAATGCGATTATTTACTGCAGGGTCAGTACAACAAAAGAAACTCAAGAGACATCTCTGGCCAGGCAGGAAGAAGAGCTTGTAAATGCTGCGAATAAATGGAATTACAACGTACTGCGTATAATTAAGGAGCAGGAAAGCGGCTATCATCTTGAGCGCCCCGGAATATTAGAGCTGCTAGATCTAATAAAGGAAGAAGAAGTTCATGCCATTTTCATTCAGGATGAAACAAGGCTGGGGAGAGGGAATGCAAAAATCGCTTTGCTGCATTGTATAATGAAGGACGATGTGAAAGTCTTCTGCCTTGCACAGAATGGTGAACTTCAGCTCTCAGAGTCAGATTCTATGGTACTGCAGATTGTAAGTATGGTAGAGGAATATCAGCGAAAAATTCATAACCTTAAAATAAAACGGGGAATGAAAAGGGCAGTTGAAAATGGGTATAAGCCTCAAAAAAATCTTAAAAATAGAGGAAATGAAGAAGGTAGAGAGAAGAAGGAGATTCCCGTCTCGGAAATTGTCCGCCTAAGGAGAAGTAAACTTACTTTTGCTGAGATTGCCGCTACGATGAGAGGGTTCGGCTATGATGTGTCTAAAGCAACCGTCCATAGAAGGTATAAAGAATATATTGAATCTATAGAAGATGATGAATCAAACGAATCGCTTGTAAAGTGAGCCCTTTTTTAGTAACATGTCGGTATTCCAAATTACTGAAAAGGAGCTTTTTCTATGCTTTCAAAGGAAAAGATTGCCCGCATCAATGAACTTTCGAAGAAATCCAAAGGGATAGGTCTTTCAAATGAAGAAGCAAAGGAGCAATCTCGTTTGCGCCGGGAATATCTTGAAACCTTCCGTTCTTCCATGAAAAATACTATTGAAAATGTTCGAGTGATTGATCCAAATGGAGAAGATGTCACACCAAAGAAAATCCGCGATATTCAAGATAAAAATAATTTAAATTAACGCGTATGCTGAGGGAGACCTCGGCTTTTTGCATTTTTGGAATAAGTGCATTAAAAACATGTATTTCACCATACATAAAATTAATGAGATCAGAAATACTAATTATTGGTATATTTGAGAGGTCAGACGTTTTAGTTGAGAAAACGAAAAAAGAGTTTTAATATAGTAGGGAATGAATTCCCTTAATGAGAGGATGTATTTTCATGTTTGATAAAATGGATCAACTATCAGTCAATACAATAAGAACGCTATCAATCGATGCAATTGAAAAAGCTAATTCAGGCCACCCTGGAATGCCTATGGGGGCTGCTCCAATGGCTTATACCCTTTGGACGCGTTTCATGAATCACAATCCAAAAGATCCACAATGGTTTAACCGGGATCGTTTTGTTCTTTCAGCAGGACATGGATCAATGCTCTTATACAGCCTGCTTCACCTTTCCGGGTATGATTTAAGCATGGATGAAATCAAGAACTTCCGCCAATGGGGAAGCAAGACTCCGGGGCATCCTGAATATAAACATACTGCTGGTGTTGAGGCCACTACTGGCCCGCTCGGTCAAGGAATTGCGATGGCTGTCGGAATGGCAATGGCAGAACGTCATCTTGCAGGTGTCTATAATAAGGGTCAATATGAAGTGATCAACCATCATACATACAGCATTTGTGGTGATGGAGACTTGATGGAGGGTGTGTCTGCTGAAGCAGCATCCCTGGCAGCACATTTGAAATTAGGCCGCCTTGTTGTTCTTTATGATTCAAATGATATTTCTCTTGACGGTGATCTGGACCGTTCATTCTCTGAAAGTGTTGAAGGCCGCTTTAAAGCTTATGGCTGGCAATACCTAAGAGTGGAAGATGGAAACGACCTGGAAGCTATTGCGAAAGTATTGGAAGAAGCAAAAGCTGATGAGAACCGTCCGACATTGATCGAAGTAAAAACAGTCATCGGATATGGGGCTCCGAATAAATCCGGAAAATCAGCTGTTCATGGTGCTCCACTTGGCGCCGACGAAAGAAAGTTAACGAAAGAAGCTTACAAATGGACGTTTGAAGAAGACTTCTATGTTCCTGATGAAGTATACAGCCGCTTTAAAGAAGAAGTTGTATCAAAAGGGGAGAAAGTACAGGCTGAATGGGAAAATCTTTTTGAGAGCTATTCAAAAGAATATCCTGAACTTGGCGCACAACTAAAAGCAGCTATTTCAGGAAAACTTCCTGATGGATGGGATAAAGATATCCCGGTTTATGAAGAAGGTTCAAAATTAGCAAGCCGTGCTTCCAGTGGAGAGGTAATGAATGGAATTGCTAAAAACCTTCCTACATTAATCGGCGGATCTGCTGATCTTGCGGGTTCTAACAATACAATGATCAAAGGGGAAAAAGATTTTACTCCTGAGACATTTGAAGGACGCAATATCTGGTTTGGTGTTCGTGAATTCGCTATGGGAGCAGCTATGAATGGAATGGCGCTGCATGGAGGAGTGAACGTATTCGGAGGTACATTCTTCGTATTCTCGGATTATCTTCGTCCTGCAATCCGATTGGCAGCCCTTATGGGACTACCGGTAACATATGTCTTCACACATGATAGTGTGGCTGTTGGTGAAGATGGACCTACTCATGAACCGATTGAACAGCTTCCTTCATTGCGTACAATGCCAAACTTGTCCGTTATCCGTCCTGCTGACGGAAATGAAGCCGCTGCAGCATGGAGAATTGCTGTGACATCTAAAGAAAACCCTACTGCTTTGGTGCTTACAAGACAGGGACTTCCTACATTAAAGAATTCTGCTGAAAAAGCTCAGCAAGGTGTAGAAAAAGGAGCATATGTCGTCTCGCCTGCAGGAAAAGGTTCTCCAGATGCGCTACTTCTTGCAACGGGTTCTGAAGTAAGCCTTGCTGTGGATGCACAAACTGCATTAGCGTCAGAAGGAATCAATGTTTCTGTCATCAGCATGCCTTCATGGGATCGTTTCGAAAAACAAGATGCTGCATATAAAGAATCTGTTCTTCCTAAAGACGTGAAAAAGCGTTTGGCAATCGAAATGGCCGCTCCATTCGGCTGGGAACGCTATACAGGAGACGAAGGGGAAGTATTAGGCATTGACCACTTCGGTGCTTCAGCTCCTGGAGATGTTGTATTGAAAGAATTTGGCTTCTCTGTTGAGAACGTAGTTGCACGTGTAAAAGCATTACTTCAGAAATAAATTTTATGATGATATATAGATGTTACAAGGGCTGTTGATGCAGCCCTTGTTTTTTGTGCGCTTGGCAGCGCATCGGACTAATGGGTGAAAGTCCCTGACACACCGCAGTGGCGGAAGTGTCTAGCTGACAGGTAGTGCATTGTCTG